>JANQPC010000111.1 GCA_028285485.1 Paracoccaceae bacterium
CATCTCGGGGCTTACCCCCGCGGGCATCCGGCGCAGCCAGCGATCGATATCGGCCTCGGTGATGTCCAGCGCAAAGCGCTTGCCCTCGGGTATGCCGGAACGGCCTGTGGCGTGTTCGAGCTTGGTGGCCGGGGCCACGAAGCGGCGCCCGTCAGGCTGCCGGATGGGCATCGACAGCGCGTGATCGATCCGCCCGCGGCGCACATCCTCGGGCCGCACGAGCATCGCGAGATAGGGGATGCCCACGCCGCGGCTTGGCGCGAAGCCATTGGTTTTCGTCCAGAAGTTGCCGGGTACGAGATTGGCGTTCCGCGCCCGCACCACGCCATCGGAATACGAGGCCTTGTAGAAGTTCCATTCCCGTCCCGTGGCCGGATCCAGCAGGATGATCTGCGAATCCGAGCCCGGCGCAGGCTCCCACGCCGGGTTCCAGGGAATCCGCCGGCCATTGAGATTGGTGCGCCACTCGGTGCGCACCCGTGCCGTGGTGGTGGCGGTGTCGAGGTAATAGACGGGGTAGGTGTAGGAATTGAACGCGAGGTTGAAGTTGCCCTGCCGGGTGGGCGCGTTGTTCCACAATAGGTTCGCGTAGCGATCGCTTTCGGGCGAACGCGGGAGCCCGGCCACGGGAACGTTCCAGGGGGCGCTTGCGCCATAGGGGCGCCGGGGCAGGGCGGTATCGTAGTTCTGGATCGCCGCCGTAACTTCGGGCGGTGGCGGGGCGCCGCGATCGGTGGCCGTGCAAGAGGCCAGAAGTAGCGCAGGGGGAAGCATCAGTGCCGCGAGGCGGAGAGAGATGCGTCGTGCTCGATTGGGTTTTTTCTTGAATGCCTGTGTGCCGCTCATGGCGAACCTGCCCATAACTGTTGAACCAAACGCGAGATACGTCACCGATCCCGCGCTTCAATTCAAGATGGGGCAGGGCGTACCGGCGTCGACCCGCCGGGCGCTATCCTGCGAGGCGGCGCACCAGAGGCAGGCTGCGCGCGCCCATGAGCGTGGCCGCAAGGCGGAGCGCCGAGCAATTGCGCCCGATGCCCCAGCGATGGAGCCGGAACGCATCGCCGCCGGGGCGGTTGCGATCCTCGGTGGTGGCCACGGCGGCAGAGAGCCCCTGGGCGCGCAGGATGGCGATCGTGCGATCGTCGAAATCCTGCAACCTGCCGTTGGGATAGGCGAAAACCGGGCTCGGGCGTTCGACAAGCGCGGCCACAGCCTCGATTGAAGGCCCCAGTTCGGCGGCCAGTGCGGCATCGTCGAGGCTGGAAAGGATCGGGTGGCTGACGGTATGCGCGCCGAATTCGATCAGCCCGCCGGCCTCGGCCGATTTCACCATCGCGGCATCCATGATCGCGAAATCCGTGCCGGAAAAATCGGGGTTCACCTCTGTATCGCAGGCGATTTCGACGGCTTCTGCGGCGGTATCGGGCGCGGCGCCGGCGGTGGACTTCACGATATTCTGAATGGCCGACGAGGCGCGCCCACGCGCCTTCGCGCCGTCGAGCGCCCAGGTTTCGCCGCCAAAAGTGATTTCAGGGCGCTTGCTTTCCTGCAGCGCACGGATGATTCGGCTGGCCCAGATTGAGCGCGCGGTGCCCAGGATCCCCGATACGAGGAAGATCGTTGCCGGAAGCCCGTATCGTTCAAGGATCGGCAACGCCGTTGTGGCGTTGTTGGCGTAGCCGTCATCGAACGTGATGGCGACAACGCGTTCTTCCAGCGTGCCGTCGAGCAGTTGCATCACGGCGTCGGAGAGCGGCATGACCTTCAGCCCCATGCGGCGCAGCGTGGCCATATGCGCCTCAAAGAGCTGCGCGGGCATATAACACCAGTCATCCAAGGGCGGCGGCCCGTCAGTCACGGCGTGATACATCAGGATATCAACGGCCCCGCGGCCGGTTTTTCCTTGGCTCACTCGTTCAGTCTCCTGCTTGGCCGGGATGCCGGGCGCGCAGTTGCGCGGGCGCCCCTTCTTGGCGCCGGTATACGGGCGGGAAGTGGCGCAAGGCAAAAGGCGATTGTGTGGCATTTCCCGGTTGTCGCCCGCGGCCCATAGCGGACGGGCCGGGCCGAAGGCGCAGGGGCTGCCATTGCGCCGCATGCCAAACTCATGCTTTTTTCGGGGCCGCGGTGTTTGGGCCCTGGGCTTGGGCATCGCACGAGATAGAGATGCCGCGCGCGAGGGGCGCGTGCGGCCTTGGCGTGTGTGTGACGAGTGACCAGAGCATCATGACGGACCGCTGCGCCAGTGACAGAACCGCTGCCGGGATCGCCTGCGGCGGACAGTATGGTTTGGCGGGGGTTCCCCATGGCGGATAAGAAGCTTTTTGCAACATCGGTGCCGTATTTCTCGGAACCGCTCTTCTCATCGAATGCGCGCTACATGTGGGGCGCGGTGAATGAGGGGCAGATGGGCACCAAGATGTTCGAGCTGCGCAATGCCCTGTCGATCTTCTGGTCCAGCCTCACCGAGAACGTGCTGGTGGTGGATTCCACGCCGCGCTCGGGTCTGATCGGCCTTTGCCTCGCGGCGCTCGTGCCCGCCCGGTTCCGCGCCAAGATCCTTTTTCATGGCGAGATGTACGCGCCAGACACCGGGTTTGCCTACCGGGTGCAGCGCGCGATGATGCAATTTGCCGACCGCGCGATCGACAAGTACCTGCTGATCGCGGGCGAGGAAGTCACCGCGTTTCCCGAGATCTGGGGCGTGCCCGCCGGCAAGATGGAGTACATCCCGTTTTTCTGGACGATCAAGGTGGACGAGATCGAGGAAGAACTCACGCGGGGCGATTACGTCTTTGCCGGGGGCGACAGCTTCCGCGATTACACCGCGCTTGTTGAGGCCGCCGAGGCGCTGCCGCAGATCCGTTTCGTGATCGCAACGCGGCGCCACCTGCAGGGCGTGGATCTGCCCGCGAATGTCACTGCCGGGCCGGTGCCGCGCGAGAAGTTCATGAACACGCTGTGCAATGCGGGCGCCGTGGTGGTGCCGGTTGATACCGAGGTGCGCCGCGCGGTGGGCCAGCAGACCTATCTCAACGCCATGCGGCTCGGCAAACCCACGGTGGTTACCGATACGGTGGGTGTGCGCGATTACATCGTGGATGGCGAGACGGGCTTCATCGTGGATGGATCGAAAGAGGATTTCGTGCGCACGTTGACGCGGATCTTCGACCCGGCCCATGCCGAGGCGGTGGATGCCGTGGCGGCACGGGGCCAGACCTATGCTGCCGAGCTTTCCTTCGAGCGCCATGCGCGGGAGATCGTGGCTTCGGTTCAGCGCCTGGCCGGCCAGGCCCCGCGGGACCCCCGGATCGGCGGCGCGGCGGCGAACGGCAACTCCTAAAGCCAGCCAATTGGCGCGGGATTGAGCGGGAGAGATTCGCCCCGAATTGTTTCCCGCACCGCCCGAACGCCAGAATCGTTTACCCTAGCGGGTGTTCGCCCTTCGTCTTTCGCCTTTTATTAACGGGCATTAACCTGCTCAAACCGGGATTGGCACGGCCAATTCCCGCTTCCGGCACGAAAATTCCGACTGATTCGGAGGATTTACGCCAAATCCATTCCGACCCCGCGCAAATTGTTGCCTAGAAATGGAAGGTGCCCAAAACCGCCCTCGGAATTAACACATATTTGCCGCATTTGACCGACGATTTGTCCTCAGTTCGTTAACGAGTTGCGGAATGGGGCGGGATTAGCCCTCAAAGAGAGAACGGTCGATGCCTATCAACACAGACGATTATGTTCGGCCCTATGGCCCGAATGCACCATGGAACATCCCCGTGGATGGCCTTCCGATCCACGATGACAGTGAGGAACTTGCGAACAAACTCTGGAACGATACCGGAACGGATCGTGCGGATCGCAACTTCAACATCAACAACACCTCCTACACCTACCCTGTGTATGAGGTGACCGAAGACACCCCGATGATGACGGTGGAGTCGCGCAACGGCTGGGGCAACCTCGATGGCGAGGAAATCCCGTTCGATCCCTCCTGGGAGCCCGCGCCGGGCTCTGACGCGCAGATCATCATTCTCGATCCCGCCACGGGCCGGGAATGGAACCTCTGGCAGGCCGAAGTGAACGGCGACACGGTGACCGTTTCGAACGGCAATCTCGTCGAGGGGATGGGCGGCTCAGACAGCTACTTCGATCGCGAGGTGGGCTTCGGGCCCTCGCGCGGCGTGGGCATCCAGTATCTTGCGATGCTTGTGCGGCCCGAGGAAGTGGCGCTTGGCGAGATCGAGCATGCGCTTTCGCTGCCGATCCAGAACACCAGCGGCGCGGAATTCGCCGCCCCCGGCACGAAAATCGAACATCCCGGCGTGCGGATGGACGGTATTCCCGAGGGCACGCGCTTCTCGCTTGACGTGACCTATGAGGAGATCGACGAGCATATCGCATCGCTGCCCGACGAAGTGCCGGACGTGACGAAGGAAAGCCTGCGCACGATCATGGTGGCGATGAAGGATTACGGGTGGTTCGTGACCGATACCTCGGGCGGCACCCATTTCCAGCTCGAATCCACCACCTCCGCCCAGGAAGAATGGGAAGCCCTGGGAATGATCGATTTCGAGGTGGACGGGAAGGTTTATCCCCGCGATGCGCTGGACGGGTTGATCACCGAAGATCGCCTGATCACCTACGCGCCGAGCGATGAGTACGATTACGAGGCCATCGAAGCGGCGCGGGAAGAGGATGCGGCGGAAGAAGACGTGGTCTTCCTGCCCGATCCGGATGAGTACGGCGATGACGTGGATCCCGATGCACCCGCCGAGGGCGAGGGTGACGGGAGCGCGGGCGAAGAGGGCTCGGGCGACGAAGCCACCGGAGACGACGGTGCGGGCGAGGACGGCTCGGATGCGGAAGGCTCTGGTGAGGAAAGCACGGGCGACGAGGCCGCCGAGGGCGATTCCGATGGCGAAGAGACCGGCGACATCGGCGAAGACTGCGCCGATGACGATGAGAGTGTCGGTGAGGGTGAAGAAGAGCCCGTGGCCGAAACGGTCGATGACGGCAACGACGACATGGGCGACGACGAGGTAGCCCAGGACGAAGGCGGTGAAGAAGAGGCCAGTGAAGACGCCGACGCGGACGATGACAGCGCCGATGATGGCGCCGAAGCGGCCGATGGCGACGATACCGGCGGCGAAACCGGCGAAGACGCCGGTGAAGAGGGCGAGGCGGAGGAGGGCGAAGACCCCTCAGCCGAGGAAGAGCTCGAGGGCCTTCTGGCCCAGATCCGCGCTTTCTTCGCCCGGGTCTTTGGCTGGGGCCGTGACGATGACGGCGAGGCCCAGACCGAAACCGCCGAAGCCGCGGCGGAGCTTTACGACGATACGGTTGTCTCCCTGACCGATCTTCTGGCCGACACCGGCAGCGCCGATGACGAACAGATGGTCGAGATGGAGGACGATGAAGACGAGGAGCAGGACGTGGCCGTCATGTTCTGAGCCTGGCCGCCGCCGCGACCCGAGCCCCCACGGGCTGGCGGCGGGCCTTGCATCTTCCTCGACCGGGCCGCCGTTTTCCCCGAACGGCGGCCCGACCTTGTTGTGGCCGGCTCCAGGGCGCTGCTAGAACGCGGCCCGGGCCAGCCGCACCCGCGACGCAGCGCTTGCGCGGGCAAGCGGCCGCTCCGGCCTCTGACGGCACGACCCAATGCTGCCGCGGAGGCCCCCCGGGCGCATCCGCCGCGCGCCGGGGCGCGGTTGGGTGCGCTACTCAGGCTCTGCCACGATGCGGCCTCTTGCGACCGGCCCCGTGACGCCGCGTTCCGAACCGGGTAAGGATCAACCCGCGCGGCGGCGTTGGAGCGGCCGGCGAGGCAGTGGCAAAGGCGGGGCCCCTTGGTGACGGACACGCTGGATGAGGTGACGGTAAGCCTTGTTGTTCCCGTCTATTCGGGCGAGGCCTATCTGGAGGCGCTGGTGGCTGCCGCCGAAAGCCTGCGGGAGGGTTGGCGGGCCGCGGGCGCGCCGATCACGCTTTCGGAGATGGTGCTGGTCGATGACGCGGCGATCGATGGCTCGGGAGATCTGATCGATGCTCTTGCCGCACGCCATGCCTGGATCGTTCCCGTACACCTGTCGCGCAACTTCGGCCAGCATGCCTCGACAGCGGCGGGCATCCTGCACAGTTCGGGCGACTGGATCGTCACGCTCGACGAAGATCTACAGCACCCGCCCGCAAAGGTGCCCGCGCTTCTGCAGCATGCGGTGACCCGGGGGCTTGATGTGGTCTACGCCCAGCCTGCCGAGGGCCCGCATCAGGCGGCCTGGCGCGATACGTCCTCGCGCGGCTTCAAGCGGGTGATGAGCTGGCTCACCGGAAACGCGCATCTGCGGCTCTTCAACAGCTTCCGCCTGATCCGTGGGCCCATTGCCCGCGCCGCAGCCAGCGTAAGCGGGCATGACACCTATTTCGATATCGGCCTGTCTTGGTTTACCGAGCGGGTGGAGGCCATTGAAATGGCGCTGACGGATGCGCGCTTCGCGGAAACCGGCAAAAGCGGCTACACGCTGAAATCGCTTTTCAATCATGCGCTTCGGATGCTTTTTTCAAGTCAGATCCGGTTTCTGAGCCTCGGCATTCTTCTGGGCATCGTTCTGTTCTTCGTCTCGTTCTCGGGCGGCATCTTCTACCTCCTGCGCAAGCTGATCGCGCCGGAGACGATTGCGGTGGAAGGCTGGACCTCGCTGTTCCTGCTGATCTGTTTCTCGGCGGGGCTTTTGGCCTTCATGCTGGGGATCACGCTGAAATACCTCTCTACGCTGGTGCTGAAGGCGCATGGCAAGCCGCTGTTCTTCACCATCGACCGGTCGCGCGATGTGCAGCTTGCCGCATGGTTTTCGCAAACCGCGGAGAAGGCGGCGTGAGGCTTTTGCGCTGGCCCGGCGCGGGTGCACCCGATGTGGCTGGGCAGGGCCCGGGCGTGGCGCTGGTTTTCGGCGCCGGACTGATCGGGCAGGCCGTGTGCGCCGAGCTGGTGCGCGCGACGGGGGCTGAAGACACCGCCCTTCCCTATGACTGGGCCGAGAGCGGCGCGCGGATGCGCCAGGGGCGCGCGGCGATCGATCAGGCGCTGGCGGTGGCGGGGCCGGTGCGCGAGATCGCGGTGCTGTGGGCGGCGGGCAAAAGCGGCTTCACCTCCGACGCCACCGAAATGGCCGAGGAAGCGGCGCGGCACGAGGAGGTGCTGGCGCTTGCACGGGCGCTTCAGGCGCGGGCGGGGCCTGCGCGGATCACGCTGCATCACGTCAGTTCTGCCGGCGGGCTTTTTGAGGGCTGCCGCGCGGTGGGCCCGGATGATGCCCCCAAGCCGCTGCGCCCCTATGGCCTGGGAAAACTGGCGCAGGAACGTGGGCTCCCGTCGCTCCCGCGGCACCGGATCTATCGCGCCACGAGCGTTTACGGCTATGCGCCCGGCGGGCGCGCCGGGCTGGTGCCCACGTTGATCAGCAATGCGCTTACCGGAACGCCTTCGCATATCGAGGGTGCGCTGACCACGCTGCGCGATTACGTGCTTGTGGATGATGTGGCGCGCTTCATTGCCGCGCGGATGCGCGCGCCGGGGCAGGGCGCGGCAGCCACCTACCTTCTGGCCCAGTTCCGCCCGGCCTCGATCTTCGAGATCGTGCGGATGATCGAACAGGCCGTGGGCCGCCCGCTCGACCTGCGCGTGGATCACCGGCCCGCCAATGCGCGCCACATCAGCTTTCTGCCCGCCGCCGCGCCTGCGGGCTGGCGGGCGACGGATCTGACGGTAGGGATCGCGCGCGTGCAGGCCCGGGTGCGCGCGCACCGGATCGCCGGCGGCGCACGGGCGGCATGACGGCGGGCGCCACCGATCCGCCCGCCACGCCCGGCGCCCTGCGCCAGCGCGGGCTTCTGATCGGGCTCTGGCTTGTGAGCGCGCCGTTCCTGTGCCTGCTTTATCTCACTGCGCCGCCGTCGCCCGATCAATCGCAGTTCGATTACATGGGCTGGCTCGCGCTGAATGGCGGGCCCTTCTATGTGGGCTCGTTCGATATGAACTGGCCGGGCAAGATGGCGCTTCACGCCGCGGGCATCCGTCTTTTCGGGGTGGAACCCTGGACCTGGCGGTTCACCGACTTTCTGCTGATGCAGGTGCTGGCCGTTGCGGCGGCGCGGTTTCTCTGGCTTGCGGGCTGGCGTAGCGCGCCCTTCATTTTTCTTGCACTCTACCCCGCAATCTACGTTACCGCCGGGTTCTGGACGGCGGGGCAGCGCGATATCGTGGCTGCCGGAATGCTTTTCGCCGCTGCCGGGGCGGCAATGCCCGGCGGGCGGGGCGAGGGCTGGCGCGTGCTTCTGGCCGGCGCCTGCGTGGGCTATGCCGTGCTGATCCGGCCCACCTATCTTTCTTACCTCGCGGGGCTGATGCTGCTGGAGGCGCTGCCGCTGGCCACCCCACGCCCGCGCGTGCTGCCGCGCCCCGTGCGCGCAGTGCTTTACCCGGTGGGCGCGGCGCTCGTTTTGGGCGCAATGGCTCTGTCCGGCCTCTGGCGCGGCAATCTGGATGATTTCTGGGCGCAATCCTTCGTTTTCAACCTCTCGATCTATGTGGGCTCTTCGCCGCAGGATCTTCTGGCCACCGCCGAGCGGCTCTTCATACACTCCTGGCACTGGTTTACGGGGCTTGGCGCGCTTGGCCTTCTGATCTGGCTCTGGCGGGATCGGGCGAGTCATGCGGTGATCCTCGCAATTGGGCTCGGGGGCACCTTCGCGGTGTCGTTCCTCGTTCAGAACAAGGGCTTCGGCTATCACCTGGCGGGCTTCATCCCGCTCTTGATCGCGTTCACGGCGGTGGCGCTTGATTGGCTGGGCGCGCGGGCCTTTGCGCCGCGGCGCCCGGTGGCGGGGATCTTATTTGCCGGTGCGGTGCTGCTGGTGCTCGCAGGAACCGCGGCGAAAATCGAAAACCACCGCGCCGGGCTCGCGCTTCTGGCCCGTGGCGAGATCGCGCCGGTTTCCGGCTGGGGGATGACGGAGGCGGATCGGAGAAGCGTGGTGGATGCAATCCGCGCAGGCAGCGGGCCGGAGGATTACGTGGCGCAATACGGCACCCGCTACGCGCTGCTGTACCGGGCCGAGCGGCGGCACAGCTACCGCTACTTCACGCCGGCGGCGGATCAGATCCGCCCGGATTTCCCGATGTATGAGGCTTGGATGGCAGAGGTGCACGCGGGGTTGAGTGAGCGTGCACCCGCCTTCGTGCTGTTCGATCGCCGCTGGGCGCTGGGGCCGGCAGACGCGTTGCGGCCGCTTGATCCCGATGCGCCGATCCTTACCGCGCTACTCGCCCATGTGGCCCTGGGCCATCGCGTGGCGTTCGAAACCGATGCGGTGATCCTGTTTGAGGCGGTGCGGTGAAGCGGTTTGGCCAGCCGCTGCGCTTCGTGCTGATCGGGCTCGCTTCGACCGCCCTTTATTTCGGTCTGCTGATCGCTCTGCGCGGCGCGATCCCGGGCACGTTTGCGCTGACGGCTGTGTGCTATGCGCTGAGCATGGTTTTCAACTTCGCGGCGCAGGGGCTTTTCACTTTCCGCGCCGCGCGGCTTACCGGGCAGAGCGCGCGGCGATACGCGGTCATGCAGATCGGTGCGCTTCTTGCCAATTCGCTTGCGATGGTCGCCCTGGTGGATGGCTTCGGCGCACCGCTTCTCGTCGCACAGGTGGGCGTGACCGGGGCGGTTGCCGTGGCCGTCTACGTGATCTCGAAGCGCTGGGTCTACGCGTAAGCGCGCGGCGACGTGCCCCTAGCGCGACCCATCGTAGGCATCTTCAGCGGTGAAGAGCAGCTGATCGATCTGCTCATCGCTTAGCGCCGCCGCAATCTCGGCAATCGATTGCACGCGCGGATCCACCGCACCCGCGAGCCACGCGGCCACCGCCGGGTTTTCCTGCCCGTTGATGACCCCCTCGATATAGGCCGTCACCGCTTCAAGTTCGCGCGTATCGAGGGCGCCCACCAGATCGAGAAGCCGGCTTCGCGCCGTTTCATGCGCCGCCTGGGCCGCAACGAGATCGCCGAATTTGGGAAAGTTTGCGGGCATCGCTCAAGCCTCCGTCCGGATCGGGCTGCGGGCGGTGCGGAATTGTGCCAGCACCGCACCAATCGCGATCAGCGCTGCGGGATAGATCAGTGTATCCACGCCCCGCGCCGCGATCAGCCCGATCACCATGAAGATCGACAGAAGCGCGATTGCCTTATGCCATCCGGTATCGGTCACCCGCAGGAGGGCCGCGGCGCTTCCGGTGTAGAGAAGCAGGAAGTTCAGGCCCGCCGCGGCCAGAAGCGTGCCAAGATCGAAGTAGCCTGAGGCGGCTGAGACGATCACGCCGAGAAGGGCCGCGAGGGTGACGAGCACCGCGGTGATCGGCGTGCCGTTGTGAAGCTGCGCCAGCCGGGGCGATATCAACCGCTCATTGGCTGCCGAATAGACCATGCGCGAGACGGCCCAGATTGCCGCCGAGAGATTGGCGAAGATCAGGATCACCGAGGCGGCCGAGATCGCCAGGCCGCCCGCGGGCCCGAACTGCTGGGTGAAGAGCGCAACGAAGGGCGCTTCAAACCCGCTTGTGGGCGGGTTCATCTGCACCGTGATCGCCAGCGCGCCATAGAGCAGCACCGCAAGGATGAAGGAGAAGGCCATGGCCAGCGGGAAAGCGCGCTTTGCATCCCGAAACTCGCCGCTGAGATTGGCGCTGACCTCCCAGCCGGTGAAGGCGAAGAAGATCATCATGAAGGTGGCGCCGAACACGCTGAGCGTTGGCATCTCCACCGGCAGGGCAGGGCTGCTTGCGGGGCCGCTGGCGCCCCAAAGGCCCACGATGGCGATCCCCACGATCACTACGATCAGGAACGAAGCGATCACCTCGTTGATCCGCCCGGTAATCTTTGCGGAGGCGAGATTGGAGATCGCGGCGAGGCCAACCAGAAGCACGGCATAAAGGTAGGGCGATCCGCCCAGCGTGGCGGCGGCGTAGAAGCCGCCCGTCAGCGCGATGGCAGGCAGGCCAAGAACCACCGCCCCCAGAAACAGGAACGTGGCCGCGCCATAGGCACGGGGCCCGAAAGCGCGGTTCATTGTGTGGGCCAGCCCGCCTGCATCGGGCAGGCGTTTTCCGAGCAG
>JANQPC010000113.1 GCA_028285485.1 Paracoccaceae bacterium
TCCAGCGAAACGCTCAGCGTCTCCACCCGCGGTGTGGCCAACGAGCGTGCGGCGCAGATCTTCGCCGACCTCGCCGAAGAAAACCGCAACCGCGACTAACCCGGTTTCGAACCGGGGCCTCTCCCACCCCGGCCAGAACCAGACGGGGCGCCATCAGGCGCCCCGTTTCTGTTTTTGGCTCTCGCCCCAGCGCGTCACGCGGCCCGAAATCCCTTGCCAGGCCCCGTCTTCAAGCGCCCGGCCCAGCACCCGCGCGGGGTTTGTGGGGGGCGGCATCTCCACCCCCGCCACCGGGTGAAACCCGAAGCGCGCGTAGTAGGGCGCATCGCCCACCAGAAGCGCGCGCGTCCAGCCTTCGGCCCGCGCCAGACTGGTTTCGATCAGAAGCGCGCCCAATCCCTCGCCCTGATGGGTGGGGTGCACGGCCACGGGGCCAAGAAGCAGCGTGGGCGCACCGCCCACCCTGACCGGCCAGTAGCGGATCGCCCCGGCCACCTGCCCCTCTGAACGCGCTACAAGCGAAAGCGCCACCACCGGGTCCACCCCATCGCGCAGCCGGTAGGAAGAAAGCGCCTCGCGCCCCGGGGCAAAGCACAGATCGAAGAGCGCTTCGATCTCCCACCAATCGCCGGGGCTTTCGCGCGCCAGTTCCACCCTGCCTCCTTCATGCCCGCTTTGGGCCACCCGCTTTAGGCTGGAATCGCCCCTAGCATGGCGATAGATGCGGCACAAATTGCGAGGAGTTCGATGTTCTACCGCCCCGAAGATGGCCACGGCCTGCCGCACAACCCCTTCAACGCCGTCGTCACCCCGCGCCCTATCGGCTGGATCTCCACCCGCGGGGCGGACGGGTCGGAAAACCTGGCGCCCTATTCGTTCTTCAACGCCGTGGCCTATGTGCCGCCGCAGGTGATGTTCGCCTCGACCTCGGTGAAGGAGGATCGGGATGGCACGAAGGATACGATGTCCAACATCCGCGAAACCGGGGTGTTCTGCGTCAACATCGTTGAATACGCCATGCGCGAAGTGATGAACGTGACATCCGGCCCCTGGCCGCGCGAGGTGGATGAGTTCGAGAAGGCCGGGATCGCGCGGGCGGAGTGCGAAGCGATCCCCTGCGCCCGCGTGGCCGTTGCGCCCGCGAACCTAGAATGCAAGCTCACGCAAACCGTGGAACTGCCGGGTGCCTCCAATCTCGTGGCTTTCGGCGAGGTTGTTGGCATTCACCTGCGCGATGATTGCCTGGTGAACGGGATCTTCGATGTCACCCGCTTTCAGCCGCTCACGCGCCTGGGCTACCGCGATTACGCGCGGATCACCGAACTGTTCAGCCTCAAGCGCCCCGGAGAATAGCCGCTACTCTGCCGCCGCAAGGGCCGCCGCGGGGGCCGCCGCCATCAGCCGCGCCGCCGCCCGGCCCGAAAGGTGGCTCACCCGCCCGGCTGCAAGCGTCATCTCCACCTGCCGCGTTTCAGCATCGATCACCGTAAGATCGGCGCGGTGCCCATCCTCCAGCCGCCCGCGATCTGAAAGCCCCATCAGCGCTGCGGGGCGCTCGGAAATCATCGCCCAGGCCGCCGCAAGCGGCATCACCCCCAGATCTGCCAGGTGAAACGCCGCCGCGGGCAGGGCAGGGTAGTGGTAGTCCGATACAAGAATATCGCACTCACCGCCTTCGATCAGCGAAAGCGCCGCCACGTTGCCCGATTGCGAGCCACCGCGCACCACGTTGGGCGCACCCATCAGCACCGGGTCATCCACGGCCTTGGCGGCCCGCGCGGCAGCGCGGGAGAGGGGGAATTCACAGATCCGCGCGCCGATCAGCGAAAACCGCTCCCGCGTTTCGCCATCGGGATCGTCATGCGAACCGTAGCGCACGCCCATCTCGTCAAACGCCGCGGCCAGACGGCAGAGGAATCGGGGCACGCGCGGGCCCTCCTCCCGCGCCGCGTCCACGCGCGCCAGGAAAGCCTCCGTGCTCACGCCCGCCTTCTTTGCCCAGCCGGCGATCACATCGGGCGCGGTGCGGGCCAGCGCCAGCGTTTCATCGAGATGGTTGTTAAAGATCACGTAGCCAACGCCGTAGCGGCCCACCGCCGCGATCAGCCGGTCGGCGCTTTCCACCATATGCGTTTCACAGCGGATCTGGATGCGCAGATCGGTAAGCCCGATCTCGCGGTGCCGCGCCAGCGCCGCCATCAGCGCCTCGGCATAGTCCGGGGCGCGGTGGCCGCCTTCCCAGGACCAGCTCTGCGCCAGCCACGCGGTGGTGATCCCGCAGGCACCCGCCTCGCGATCGGTGCCCTGCAGGCCCAGGGGCAGCGGGAAGGGCGCGGTAACGCGCGGCGCGATCTGGCGCTCAAACCCATCGCCATGCATATCCACGATGCCGGGCAGCACGAGGTAGCCGGAAAGATCCACCTCTGGCCAGCGGCCCTCACTGATGCGCCCCTCGGCGATGCCAAGGGCGCTGTCGGTCAATTCGCCGTTCCGCAGAACGGAGGCGCCCGTCAGGCGCAGGGGGGGTAGTGTGGTCACTCTTGTCGCCTCGGTTGCTGCTCTGCCCCGCAGGTTCGGGCCGTTTAACAACGGCTTATGTCGGTTCGGTGACAGAACCGGTCATTCCGTCTTTACCTCACCCGAAAGCGCCACGCGCTCGATCGCGTGAAACCGGCCCGAACCGTCTTCCCCGGCCAGCGTGAGCGCGTCGATCACGAAGGGAGCGGGCAGAAGCGGCGCGATCTGCGGCGCGAGCGCCTCGACCACCTGCGCGCCCTCGGCATCGGGCAGGGGGCCCGTCAGGGTCATGTGAAGGCGGAACTGATCCATCACATAGGGGTATCCCCAGCGATCGAGCAGGGCGATCTGATCGCCGCTCAACCCGCTGGCCATGCGGCGCGCGCGATCCGCCTCTGTCAGCGGCGCGCGAAAGGCATCGAATGCCGCCACAACCTCTGCCGCGAGCGCATCGATCTGCGCGTTGCTGCCCTCGGGCACAAGGGCCAGGAAGGCCCCGATCCGGGCCACCCGTAGCCCGGCGGATTGCGCAGGCGCCCGCGCGCCCGCAAACGCGCGCAGCGCGCCCGAAAGGCCCGCGAGGTTCCTGCCCTCTGCCAGCCGGAACGGTGCCTTGAGCGTGGCATGAAACCCGTATTTCCGGGGCCGTTCGGTGAGCGCCGTCACCGGCTGCGGCAGCCCGCCAATCTGCGGGTGCGCGATTGTCGCGCCCCGATGCGCCGACCATCCAAGCCATGCATCGGCAAACTCTGAAAACGCCCCCGGTGGCGGCGTGAAATAGATCGCGATCCGTGTGAATTCCATTGTGCCCCTCGGCGCCCTGTGTCACCTGCCTTGGCACGTGCCATGACACAAGAAACGATCCTCGCCAACGCCACGCTTGTTCTTCCGCAGGAAACCCTTCGCGGCAGCATCGTTCTGCGCGATGGCGTGATCGCCGCGTTGGATCAGGGCACCAGCGTCCCGCCCGGTGCAATCGATTGCGCGGGCGATACCGTGGCGCCCGGCCTTGTAGAGCTGCATACCGATAACCTCGAACGCCATATGCGCCCGCGCCCGAAGGTGGATTGGCCCCATGCCGCCGCGATCCTTGCCCATGATGCAGAGCTTGCCAGCGTTGGCATCACCACCGTGTTCGATGCGCTGCGTGTGGGCTCGATCCCTTCGCCCATCGCGCGGGGCGGGTATCGCCGCTATGCCCGCCCGCTGGCGAGCGACATCCTGGGGCTGCGCGCGGCGGGGGCGCTGAAGATCAGCCATCACCTGCACCTGCGCGCCGAAATCTGTTCCGAAACCCTGCTTGATGAGCTGGACGAATTCGGCCCGGAAGACCGCGTGCGCCTCGTCTCGCTGATGGATCACACGCCGGGCCAGCGCCAATTCGTGGATATCTCGAAATTCGAGGAGTACCTGCGCGGTCGCTACGGGATCACGAAGGCGGATTTCGATGAATACGCCCTCTTCCTCGCTGGCCTGCAGGCCGAACGCGGCGCTGCCCATGAGGCGGGGGCGGTGGCCGCTGCCGGGCGGCTCGGGGCCGCGCTGGCCAGCCATGACGATACCACGGAAGCGCAGGTGGCAGTCTCCGCCGGGCATGGCGTGACGGTGGCGGAGTTCCCAACCACCGAAAATGCCGCCGCGGCCTGCCACCGCCATGATATCGCGGTGATCATGGGCGCCCCGAACCTGATTCGCGGCGGATCGCATTCCGGCAACGTGGCCGCCTCCCAGCTTGCCGAAGCCGGGCTGCTCGATATCGTATCATCCGACTACGTGCCGGGCGCGCTGCTGCACTCGGCGCTGCGCCTCGGCGCGCTTTGGGGCAACCTCGCGCGGGGGATCGCCACGGTCACGCGAACGCCCGCACACGCTATGCAGCTTCTGGATCGCGGAGAGCTCTCCCAGGGGTTGCGTGCAGATGTGATTCGAATTCACGCGCAGGGCGATGTTCCCATCCTGCGCGGCGTCTGGGCGGCGGGCGAGAAGGTTGGCTAGCGGCGGCCCCTCCCACGCGGGCTAAGGCCGCAGCCTCACGCAGAGCGCTGAAAAAACGAAGAAAAGCCCGGGCCGAATACACGATGTCGCAAGCCCCCAAATCTTTGCCGAACGGCTTTACCGGTTACCCGGCCACCCGGTATCTTAATACCTATTAACGCCGACGCCTGGGGGAGGGGTCGCGCCATGAAAAGCCTGAGCGTTATTATCGCTTGCCTCAATGGGGCCGACACGCTGGAAGACGCGCTAGAAAGCGTCGCGGGCCAGACGCCTGACTGCGCGTGGGAGCTCATTCTCGCCGATAACGGCTCCACCGACGCCAGCAACCAGATCTTCGCCGCTTTCGCCGAGCGCAATCCCGAGATCGATGCGCGGATTGTCGATGGCTCGCAGGCGCGCGGCAAATCCCATTGCCTGAACACTGCGATTGCCCAGGCGCGGGGCGATGGCGTGATCTTCCTTGACGCCGACGATACATTTGCGCCGGGATATATCGGCGAGATGGGGCGCGCGCTCGATGCGCATCCGCTCGTTGCGGCCTCGCTTGATATCGATACGCTCAATACGCCGGAAGATACGCAGATCCGCGGCCAGGGCCTGCGTAAGCCGCTCATGCGCCTCGGCCACGAACCCCACTGCCCCCATGCGCCCGGCGGCACCCTGGGCTTTCACCGCGATGTCTTCGAAAGGGTCGGCCCGTTCGATCCGCGCTTCAGCGCGATGGAAGATACCGATTTCTGCATCCGCGCCCATCTTGCCGGCTATGAGATCGCGCCGGTGCCCAATGCCCGCTACCGCTATCGCTTCCGCCATGGGGTGAATGCGATCCGCCGGCAAACCCGGAATTACGCGCGCCATGCCGTGCTGCTGCGCAAAACCTATGCGCCGCGTCTGGCCCGGCCGTTCCAGCCCGCCGCCTGGATTTCCTCCGTGGCTACGCTTGTTTCTTTGCGCGCACGTGCCTGGATTGCCCGGCGCAACGTGGCCCGCGATGGCGGGGTCGCGCTGGGGCGCATCTATTCGCGGCTGGGCGAGGTGCAGGGCGATCTCGCCGGTGCGCTCGCCTATCGGGCGGCTCCGCGCAACCGTGGGATGGGCGGTATTCGCAGCAAGCTCAAGAGCGCGGCGGCCCGGGCGGTGGCGCCTGCAGAGAACCGCCTCTGGCCCAGCATGCTTGCGGTGACAACCGATCAGAACGCCATGGCGCTCACCTTCGATGACGGCCCCGATCCGGAGTGGACACCGCAGCTTCTCGATCTTCTCGCCCGCCACAACGCCCGGGCCACCTTCTTCGTGCTGGGCCAGAATGCGGCGCGGCATCCCGAACTGATCGCCCGTATCGCCGCAGAGGGGCATGAGATCGGCAATCACACATGGTCTCACCGCCCGCTGACCGATCTGTCGCGGGGCGAGATCGCGGAGGAACTTGCGCGCACCGCTGCGGCCATCGGGCCGGGCGGCGCGCGCCTTATGCGCCCGCCCTATGGCGATTTCGATCGACGCTCGAACATGGTGGTGCGCCAGTTGGGCTACCGCCCCATCCTCTGGTCTGCCCCATCCGATGATTGGGAGCCGTTCGAGGCCGAGGCCATCGCCGAACGGGTTTGCGGCAATATCCGCCCCGGCGCCATCGCGCTCTTCCACGATACGCTCTTCGGCCCTGCCACCCCGGCACTGCGGGATCGCACGCGGGCCTTCGCCGCCGTCGAGCGCATCCTGACGGAACGGCCCGACATGGCCTTCACCACCGTCTCCGACCTTCTCGCCACCGGCCGCGCCGAGACCCGCGCCTGGGTGAAACGCTCCCCCGCAGCCCGCCGCGCGGCCGCCCCAGCCAGCGCGCCGGCGCCCTTTAATACCTCTCAAAACCCCGTCTAGGCGAACTCCCGCGCAGCGGGATTTGCGGCAAATGACGACCCGTGCCAAAACAGGCCCGTTGGGTGGGCCTTTGCGCTGCCGCCGTTTCGTCGGTGCACGCCAAGCGGCAAGAAAGGCACCCGATGAAACTTATCGTCCATCTCGGTTACCCGAAGACGGCCACCACAACCCTCCAGAACGGCGTTCTCTACCCGCTTCATGCGCGCGGCGCGCTTCGGTTTCTGGGCAATGCCGAGTTGCTGGAAGACAGGGCGGTTCGCGCGGCGGACCGGATGTTTCGCAACATCCTGTTTCGTGACGAGAAGGGCCTCGATCTGCTGCAGGCGGCAGGATCCAGCGCCGCTTTCCTGGCGCCTGCGCTCGCAGAAGGCCGCCCGAATGTGTTTTCGTCGGAATACCTGACGCTGCCGGGCTATTCCCCCCATGGCTGCCATACCATGCCCGAGCGGTTGCGCCGCGCGCTGGGCGACGATGTGCAGGTAAAGATCATCCTCACGGTGCGGGAGCCTGCGGGGCTGCTCAATAGCTTCTTTGCTCACTTCTTTGAATGGAACCGGCGCTATCGTGGCGGGATTGCCGAGATACCGCGCCGCCCTTCAGAGATTGATCGCTGGGTCGAGCAATACGTTCTGCAAAGCCCTTCAGAAGAGGCCCGCGTGTTTGATTGCGCCGAACTGGCGGGCCGGTGGGGCGCTGTCTTCGGGCAGGAGGCCATCGCGATCAACCTCTTCGAAGATGCCAAGACCAACCTTGAAGCCCATCTCACCCCCTGGGCGCAGGCGCTGGGTGTTTCGGTGGGTGATCTTTCCGGGCTGTGGCGCGGGGCCGAACGCCAGCGGGTGCGGCGGGCCAGCGGCGCGGCCTATACGGCCACCGTGCCTTGGGCAATCTCGCCGCGCAGCCCCTTCGCGGGCGTGGCCAACCGCGCGCTGCGCAAACTGCCCCATCGACGTATCAGCATAGCGAAAATGGCCCCGGCAACCGAAGAGAAGCTGCGCGCGCATCTCGCCTCATCCTACCTGCGTCTGGCCAATGCATATGGCATCAACCCTGATCGGCTGGCCGCTCACGGGTATCTGCCCCCCGCCACGGCAGAGCGGCCCCGCCGTTCGGCTTGAACCGGGCAGAAAAAAGCCCGCGCAAAGATCGCGCGGGCTTTCGAAACTTTCAGCGGTACGCGGCTGAGTCAGAACCCAAGCCCCTCGTATTTCTTCTTGAACTTGGAGACGCGGCCGCCGGTATCCATCAGGCGCGTGCCGCCGCCCGTCCAGGCCGGGTGAACCGAAGGGTCTACATCCAGAGAAAGCGTATCGCCCTCGCTGCCCCAGGTGGATTTCATCTGCACCACCGTGCCATCGGTCATCTTCACATCGATGAGGTGGTATTCGGGATGGGTATCTTTTTTCATCTCGGTTCCCCTCACGCCTGCGCTTTGGGCTTATAAGTGGTGTCTTCTGCGATCCGCGCGGATTTCCCGCGGCGCGAGCGCAGGTAGTAAAGCTTGGCGCGGCGCACACGGCCGCGGCGCACCACCGTGATCGAATCGATGTTCGTGGAGTAGAGGGGGAATACACGTTCCACGCCCTCGCCGAAGGAGATCTTGCGCACCGTGAAGGAGCCGGCGATGCCGTCCCCGTTCTTGCGGCTGATGCAAACGCCTTCGTAGTTCTGCACGCGGGTGCGCGTGCCTTCGGTAACCTTGTAACCCACCCGGATGGTATCGCCCGCTTTGAAATCGGGGATCTCCTTGGCGAGGTCGGCCACCTGCTCGGCTTCGAGCTGTGCGATCAGGTCCATCTGACCGGTATCCTTCTGTTGCTCCCGGTTTTGCCCGGGAAGGTTGGTGCCGCCTCAGAGCTCTTGGTCTTCTTCCGGGTCCGCCATCGGCGCCCGCCAGAGATCAGGTCGTCATTCCTTGCATCGCCGCAACCGGGCCCGAAATGGCATGCCGAAGAAAACCGCCACGAAGAAAGCAACTGCAACGCCGGGTGCGAACGGGCGGGGTATAGGGGGGCGGGGCTTGCCGATCAACCCTTTTCTGGGCGCTGCCCGGCCTGCCAGGCAAGCCAGGCCAGCGCTGTCCAAGGGTTCGGCGGCAGGGGGGCAGCAAGGGCATCCTCGGGGCGCAGACTGCCGCCCGGATGGGCGGCGAGAAACGCCTCCAGGCTTGCGGCATCGATCACTGCGCGCACCGCTTCGGGCAGCGCCGATGCGGCATGGGCCGCCCAAAGATCGGGCCGCCGCTCTGCCGTCAGCCGCTCGGCAGCCTCGCGCCGCCAGGCCGCCACGCGGCCATGATCGCCCGAGCTTAAAACCTCAGGAATTTCAAGCCCTTCCCAGGTGGCCGGGCGGGTGAATTGCGGATGTTCCAGAAGCCCGCCCTGAAAGCTTTCTTCCTCAACCGAGGCCGCGTTGCCCAGAACGCCGGGCCGAAGCCGCAACGCCGCGTCGATCACCGCCTGCGCCGCGATCTCGCCGCCCGAAAGCACGTAGTCGCCAAGCGAAACCTCCTCGATCCCGAAATGCGTGATCACGCGCTCGTCGAGCCCCTCGAAGCGCCCGCAGATCAGCGTGATGCCCTCGGCCCTGGCAAAGCGGCGGGCCATCGGCTGGTCGAAGCGCTGCCCCCGCGGGCTTAGATAGATCAGCGGCCAGCGCGCCCGGTCCGCGGGCACCCCCTGCTGCGCGAACCGGATCGCGCGCCCCATGATATCCGGCCTGAGCACCATTCCCGCGCCCCCGCCCGCGGGCGTATCGTCCACATTGCGGTGTTTGCCGTCGCCAAAGGGCCGAAGATCAATCGGCTCCAGCCGCCAGAGCCCGGCATCGAGCGCCTTGCCCGCAAGCGAGAGGCCCAGAACCCCGGGAAACGCCTCGGGAAAAAGCGTGATCACCCGCGCCACCCAGGCGCCGGCGCGTTCGGGCTGCTCCTCCATCAACGCGCGCGGCGCGGCGGTGGCGCGGATCGAAAGGCGGCCATGGGATTTCGGGGGTGGCTCGCTCATGCCGGACCACGCCCGGCAAGGCCACGCGCCGGGGGCGCGTGCCGCGTGTTCGGAGAAACCTCGTGGGCCACCCTCACTCCTCCGGAAAAACGCCCTCGGGCGGATCGGCCACGATCCGGCCCCGGGCGATATCCACCGTTGGCACCGCAGCGCGGGTAAAGGGCAAAAGCGCCGGCGCTGGCAGATCCGGCCCCGTCACCTCAAGGATATCCTGCGCGCCGTGGTTCACCACCGCCTTCACGCGGCCCAGCGCCCGCCCGCCGGTATCCACCACCTCAAGCCCCACAAGATCGGCATGGTAGAACTCATCGTCGCCCGCCTCGGGCAGCCGATCGCGATCCACATAAAGCCGTACGCCCTTCAGGGCATCGGCGGCCTCTTTCTGCGCCACGCCCGAAAGCCGGGCCGAAAGCCCGTTCTTGATCGTGCCGGTCAGCGTGATCTCGAAGCGCCGCGTGCCGTCTTCGCTTTCCAGCGGCCCGTAGCCTGCGATATCCTCGGCCACGGCGCAAAAGCTCTTCAGCCGCACCTCGCCGCGCACGCCATAGGCGCCCGCGATGGCTCCCACGCAGACCCGCCCGCTCACGGCAGCCCCCGGCAAAGGCCGCGGGTATCCACCGTGCCGCCCCGGTCAAGGCAAAGATCCACCAGGCGCACGTGCTGAAACTCCGTGCCGGCCCAGAAGGCGGCGGCACAGAGCGAGATCGTGATCCAGCGGCGGATCAGGCCAAGGCCGAGAAAGCGCAGCACGGGCGGCCGGGCGGGGGCGGATTACTCCGCCTTCGCCTCTTCGCCCGCGTCTTCAGCTGCCTCTTCAGCCGCAGCTTCTTCCGCAGGCGCCTCTTCTGCGGCAGCCTCTTCCACGGGGGCCTCTTCTTCAACCGGCGCGGCGGCGGCTTCTTCGGCCTCGGCGGCCTTCGCGGCCTTCTCCTCGGCGCGCTCCTTGGCCTTCGCGCCGGGCTCCGCCTTCTGAGGGTTGTTGCGGGTCCTCTTCTCCGCCACGCCCGCGGCTTCCAGCATCCGGCTGATCCGGTCTGTCGGCTGCGCGCCCTGGCCGAGCCAGTATTGCACGCGCTCCATGTTCATCTTCACGCGCTCTTCGCTGTCTTTCGGCAGAAGCGGGTTGTAGGTGCCGAGCTTCTCGATAAAGCGCCCGTCGCGCGGCATCCGGCTATCGGCGGCCACGATCGAATAATGGGGGCGTTTCTTTGAGCCGCCGCGGGCGAGGCGAATTTTCATTGCCATGGGTTAGTCTCCGTTCTTTTCTGCAATTGTTTCATGGTGTTGGATCACTTCCTGGATGATGAAAGCCAGGAATTTCTTGGCAAATTCGGGGTCCAGATCGGCCCGTTTGGCCAGGTCTTCAAGCCGTGCGATCTGCGTCGCTTCGCGCGCAGGGTCGGACGGGGGAAGGTCATGCGTCGCCTTGAGCCGGCCCACCGCCTGGGTGTGCTTGAACCGCTCGCCCAGCGTGTAGACGAGGATTGCATCGAGCCGGTCGATCGATTGGCGGTGTTCGGCGAGGATCTCGGCCGCGCGCTGGGTGGTATCGGTCATTGCAAGCGGCCTTTCGCAAGGTCATGGCGGTACACGAAGGCGGTATCGGTTGGGTCCAGCGCGGCCTCGGCGGCGGCATCGCGCGCCGCGCCCAGCCGTTCGGCCAGGCGGGCCGAGCGGGTGTTGGCGTGATCGACATAGCTGACCAGCGTGCTCAACCCCAGCGCGCCCCGCGCATGTTCCATTGCCGCGCGGCACGCCTCGAAGATGAAGCCTTTGCCTTCACCGGCCTCGGTGGCCATGTAGCCCAGCTCCGGCTCCCGGTCCCCCGGCTCAAAGCCAAGGCCCACAAAGCCCAGAACCCTGCCCTCGGCGCGTGCCGCCACCGTCCACCAGCCATGGCCGCGCAGGATCCAGGTGGCCGTCATCTGCATGAACTCGGCCCAGGCCACCTCGCGCGCCATCGGCCCGCCGATCCCGTCGCTGCGGGGGCCCATGGCGATCTCGGCAAAGGCGGGAAAGTCGGCAAGGGCGGGTGCGCGCAGGCGAAGCCGCGCGGTTTCCAGCACCGGCACCGCGCTCGCGATCCTGGCCGCATGGGCCAAGGCGGGCCCGGGCGTGGGGTTTTCATGGGCAAAGCTCATCGAAGCGCCTCCGGGGCCGGGTGGCGAAACACCAGATCATCGATCGCAGGATCTTCGGCGGAATGGGGCGGAACGGCGGCGCCGGGATCGCGCCGGGCGCCCATCCGTTCGGCCAGCGCTATGGAGCGGGCGTTTTCGCTGTTGATGTAGCTCACCGCAGTATCCCAGCCCAATACGTCATAGGCATAGGCCCGGCTTGCCAGCGCGGCCTCGTAGGCAAAGCCTTTGCCCTCGGCCTCCGGCACCCAGATCGTCCACCCGATCTCGCGTTCGGGCCAATCGGCAGGGTGCCAGGGGCCCACCATGCCAAGCGCTGCGTTCGATCCCTTTTCGCATAGGATGAACGAGCCATAGCCGCGCAGCGCCCACATGCCCGCCACGTGACAAAACCCGCGCCACGCCGCGCGCACGCCTCCGGGCCCGCCGATATAGCGCGCACGCGGGCTGCCATAGAAGGCTTCCCAAACCGGATAGTCGGCGGGTTCCGGGGCGCGCAGGGTCAGGCGCTCGGTTTCCAGCACGGGCGCCCCTGTCAGCGTAACGGTCATAGCCACGCCTCCTGCGCATGGCGGTACACAAGCGTCTGTGCCGCCGTTTCACCGTCTGGCAGCGGGGCGTCGGGGTCGTGCACCGCCCCCAGCCGTTCCGCCAGCCGGATGGATCGGGTGTTTTCGGGCGTGATGTAGCTGACAAGCGTGGTCAGCCCGCGCGCGGCAAAGGCCCAGCGCAGAACCGCCTGCGCAGCCTCGAACGCGATGCCCTTGCCCTCGGCGGGGGCCATCAGCGTCCACCCCAGTTCCACTTCGGGGAACTCGGCGGGCTGGGTGATCGCGATCTCGCCCCAATAGGTGCCGCCAGAGCGCGCTTCGATCGACCAGGCGCCATGGCCCTGCAACGCCCAGCCGCCCACTGCCGCCGAGAATTCGCGCCAGGCCTGCCCGCGGCCCAGCCGCCCGGTGGAAAACAGCGCGCGGTCCGAGGCGCAATGTGCCGCGAAAGCTTTGAAATCGCTCATCCGCGGGGCGCGCAGGCGCGTGCGCTCGGTCTCCAGCATCGGGATGGTGAGCGCAGAGGTCATGCGGCGGCATCCTCTGCGGCCAGAACGAAGCGGCGCGCATTGGGCAGATGCGCGGGCAGCGCAGCACCTGCATCCTCAACACCGCCAAGCCGCGCCGCCATGCGCAGCGAGGCGGCATTCTCACGGTCGATGATCGCCACCAGCGGCGCCTCGTGGCGCGCGTTCCAGGCGCGCAGCACCGCGCGCGCGGCCTCGGTGGCATAGCCCTGCCCGGTGCGCGCGGCGTCCCAGATCGTCCAGGTCATCTCCGGCTCGCTGCTGCCGGGAAGCGCCATGGGTCCCACATGGCCGAAGGCGCCACCGCCCGCCGTGATCGCATAGCGCCCGTAGCCGCGCATATCCCAGTGGCCGATCATCGCGCAGAACTGCTCGAACACACGGTGCTCGGGCAGCGGCCCGCCCACGCCCGCGGTGCGTTCGCCGGTGTAATAGGCGCAATAGGCCGGGAAATCGCCAGAGACGAAGCCGCGCAGGATCAGCCGCTCCGTCTCAATCGTCTCCGGCATGCTGCGCTCAACCGTCATGGCCCGGCCTCCGGGCCAACATGGCGCCAGATTTGCAGCGTGCCGAATTCGGCATGCACGAAATCGCGCTCATAGGTCGCCCCCATGCGCTTGGCCAGCGCGATGGAGCGGGCATTGTCTGGCATCGAGCAACTGATGGCCGTGGTCCAGCCCAGCACCTCATAGGCATAGCGGCGCGAGAAGCAGGCCGCCTCAAAGGCCACCCCGCGCCCCTCGGCGCCTGCGAAGACAGACCAGGCAATCTCCGGCTCCGGCCAGCCATCGGGCTGCATCGGGCCTACGATGCCCAGCGGTTCGCCGCTGTCGCGATCTGCGATCATCCAGCGCCCAAAGCCGCGCAAGTGCCAATGCCCGATCAGCGCGGCGAGCGACTGGAAGGCCGAGGATCGCGGGTAGGGCCCGCCCACGCCCTTGGAACGATCTGATCCGCGGAACGCCGCATAGGCCTCAAAATCCGAAAGCTGAGGTGCACGGTATAGCAGCCGGCCTTCCTCAAAGGTCGGGATCTCGATCGTGGTATGGGCGCGGGGCGCGATCACTTCTTCTTCCCAAAGCCGGAAAGCCCGGGCGGCAGCTGCATGCCGCCCCCGCCGCCAAGCCCCGGCAACCCGCCGGGCATGCGGCCCATCTGCGCTTTCGCCGCCTCGATCTCGGCATCGCTGGGCATCGCGCCGCCCTTGCCGCCGAACATGCCGCCCATCTGGCGCATGAGGCCCTTTTTGCCCATCTTCCCCATCTTCTTCATCATGTCCGACATCTGCCGGTGCATCTTAAGAAGCTTGTTGAGGTCGCTCACCTCCATGCCGGCCCCCGCCGCGATACGCTTCTTGCGGCTGGCCTGCAGGAGCTGGGGATTGGCGCGTTCGCGCTTCGTCATCGATTGGATCAGCGCGATCTGCTGGCGGATCACCTTGTCTTCGAACCCGGCATTTTCCATCTGGGCCTTCATCTTGCCCATGCCCGGCATCATTCCCATGATGCCTTCCATCCCGCCCATCTTCAGCATCTGGTCCAGCTGCTGGCGCAGGTCGTTCATGTTGAACTGGCCCTTCTGGAAGCGCTTCATCATGCGCTCGGCCTGTTCCTGTTCGATCGTCTCCTGCGCCTTCTCGACGAGGCTGACGATATCGCCCATGCCGAGGATGCGGCCCGCGATCCGCTCGGGGTGGAACTCCTCCAGCGCATCCATCTTTTCGCCGAGGCCCACGAACTTGATCGGCTGGCCGGTCACCGCACGCATCGAAAGCGCCGCACCGCCGCGCCCGTCGCCATCCATCCGGGTCAGCACAACGCCCGAGATGCCGATCCGCTCGTCGAAGTTTTCGGCCGTGTTCACCGCGTCCTGGCCCGTAAGCCCGTCCACCACCAGAAGCGTCTCGCGCGGCACCGCCACGTCGCGCACCTGCTCCACCTGGGTCATCAGCTCTTCGTCGATCGAAAGCCGGCCTGCGGTATCGAGCATGTATACGTCATAGCCGCCCAGCGTGGCCTGCTGCTTGGCGCGCTTGGCGATATCAACGGGCGTCTGCCCCGGCACGATCGGCAGGGTGTCCACCCCGATCTGCTGGCCGAGAATCGCAAGCTGCTCCATCGCCGCGGGGCGGTTCGTATCGAGCGAAGCCATGAGGATGCGCTTGCCGTTCTTCTCGGTCAGCCGCTTGGCAAGCTTGGCGGTTGTCGTCGTTTTCCCCGAACCCTGCAGGCCCACCATCAGGATCGGCGCAGGCGGGCTGTCAATCTTCAGCTCCCCCGGCTCAGGGTTATCGCCCGCAAGCACGTGCACAAGCTCGTCATGGACGATTTTCACCACCTGCTGGCCGGGGGTGACCGATTTCGTCACCGCCTGGCCCGTGGCTTTCTCCTGAACCGCCTTTACGAAATCCCGCGCCACGGGCAGCGAAACGTCGGCCTCCAGAAGCGCCACGCGCACCTCGCGCAGGGCCGTCTTGACGTCCTCCTCGGAAAGCGCGCCCTGCTTGGTCAGCCGGTCGAATACGCCTGACAGGCGTTCGGACAGATTTTCAAACATGGGGCGTAGCCCTCCCTGATGATGTCGGCATGCGCTCAAGATGGGCACGTACCGGCAAAACGCCAAACGCCCCCACGGGCGAAACCTCGCTGGTGGGGGGCGATCCCGGGCCTGGCCCGGGACCGGAAGCTTCACGCACTTCCGGCTGTGGCGCGCGGGTTACGCCCCGCGGCGCGGCCTGTCAAGCGCGCGGCGTCTCGGGGGGTGCCGGGCTCAACGCCCAGGCGTTGATCCGGGCCACGGCCTCTTCATGGGTTGCGGAGGTGGCAAAATAGGCGGTCAGCGGAATACGCTCCACCCCGCTTGCGCGATCGATCAGAAGAACCGGGCGCGTGGTGTTCCCATCGCCCGACCGGTTGGTTTCCACCGCGGCGCGGACGATGCGGTGGGAAAAAACGCGATGGGACCAGCCCTTTTGATCGCGCACCGATAGCCGTGCCGTTCCATCGGCCCCAAGGCTCAGCCGCGATCTGCGAATGGCGATGCGAAAGGCGCACCAGCTGCCGCCGGCAAGCGCCAGTGCGGCAAGGCCCAGGAAGAGATCCGCCTCCCGCCAGGCCGGCACCAGCAGGCTCAGCGAACCCACCGTGGCCGCAATGAGAAACACCCCCAGAATCCAGGGGCGATCCTCGATCACCGTTTCATGCGCCGTCTCATGGAGAACCTTCACCATGCGCCGCAGGGTAGGCGGCAATGATGGCAGGCATGTGGCGGGCGGCGTCGGGGCCGCCCGCGCCGCCGGTCAGGCCGCCACGTCCAGTGCCGCCACCTGCGCGCCCGCCGATTGCATTGCCGTCTCGGCATCCAGCATCAGCCGATCGGCGGCCACAAACACCACATCCGTGATCCCGATGAACCCCAGCACATGGCGCATGTAGCCGGTGGCGAAATCAATCTCCGATCCCGCCTCGGTGCCGCCGGAGGCCACGGCGATAACCGCGCGCTTGCCGGTCAAAAGCCCCTTCGGCCCGCTCTCGGTGTAGCGGAAGGTCAGCCCGGCCCGGGCCACTTGATCGACCCAGGCTTTCAGCGCCGCGGGCACGCCGAAATTGTAGATCGGCAGGCCGATCAGGATCGTATCGGCCGCCTTGAGCTCGGCCACGAGCGTATCGGAAAGCGCAAGCTCGGCGGCCTGCTCGGCGCTTCGCGCGTCCGCTTGGGTGAAATTGGCGTTCACCCAGGCCTCGGTAATCTGGGGAATGCCGTCGGCAAGATCGCGGGCGATCACCTGCGTGCCGTCCCCGAAGCGGGCAACGATCCGATCCAGAAGATCGCGGGAAACAGAGCCGGAGCGGCGGGCGGAGCTATCGATACGAAGAAGCGTGCGGGGCATGTCGGTCGTCCTCAATGGAAGGGTTGCTGTTCTCCCCAATCTTGAACCTTGCGAAATCGAACTCAATGGCGATAGAAAAACAGCATCTGTTGAAACCTGCACAGAGAGCCCCGATGGAAAACTGGGATGAAATCCGCACGGCCTATCACGTGGCCCGGCTTGGCACGGTCAGCGGCGCCGCTGAGGCCCTGGGCGTGCACCACGCCACGGTGATCCGCCATGTCGATGCACTTGAGGGCCGCCTCGGCGTAAAGCTCTTCCAGCGCCATGCCCGCGGCTACACGGCCACCGAGGCCGGGTCAGACCTCATGCAGGTGGCCCAGGCAACCGACGATCAGATCACCCAGCTTGTCGGCCGCATCAAGGGGCGCGGCGATGCGGTCTCGGGCGAGCTTGTCGTCACCTCGCTCTCTTCGATCTCGCCGCTTGTCACGCCCACGCTGGTGCGTTTCCAGCGCCTCTATCCCGATGTCATCGTGCGCTACCTCACGGGCGACCGGGTGCTGCGGCTTGAATATGGCGAAGCGCATGTGGCGATCCGCGCGGGCAACGCGCCCGACCAGCCCGATAACGTGGTGCAGCCCTTCGGGCAGCTTGAGATCGGCATGTATGCGAGCGATGAATACATCAGCCGCAAGGGCCGCCCGAAGGACGAATCCGATCTCAAGGGCCATGAGTTTATCGGCGGCGATAACGAAGCGAGCCGGGCGCCCTTCAACGCCTGGCTGCGCAGCGCGGTTCCGCCCGAGCAAATCGTCTTCCGCTCTGCCGATAACGTGCTCTTCCGCGATGCGATCCTGGCGGGCGCCGGCATCGGCTTCATGTCGAAATGGGATGCCGATCGCTGCCCCTCGCTGAACGAGATTTTTGCACCCCGCGATGAATGGTCGGCCCCGTTCTGGCTGGTCACCCACGTGGATCTCCACCGCACCACGAAGGTGCAGACCTTCCTGAAATTTCTCAAGGAAGATGCAAAATCCTGGCATATCGGCCTGTGATGCCCCGCGCCGAGGCGCTGGGGCATCTGGCGATGCTCGCGTTTTCGGCCCTTGTTGCAGGATCGTTCTCGCTTGGCGTGATGGTGGCCAACGATATCGATCCCGCCGCGCTGAACGCCCTGCGCTTCGGGATTGCCGGGGTGATCGTGGGGGCGCTGGCCGCGCTGTCAGGCGCGCTGAGGCGCGCACATGCCCGTGCCCCCTGGCGCTACCTCGTGCTGGGCGGGCTGCTGGCCACCTATTTCGTGCTGATGTTCGAGGGGCTGAAAACGGCGCCCGCGGTGTCTGCCGCCGCTGTCTTCACGCTGACCCCGGTGATGGCGGCGGGCTTTGGCTGGCTGCTTTTGCGCCAGATCACCAGCGCCCGCATGGCGCTGGCACTCGCCATCGGCGGCGCGGGCGCGATCTGGGTGATCTTCCGCGCCGATCTTGCGGCGCTTCTGGCCTTCAATATCGGGCGCGGCGAGGCAATCTACTTCTGGGGCTGCGTGGCCCATGCCGCCTATGCCCCCATGGTGCGCAAGCTCAACCGGGGCGAACCGGCGCTGGCCTTCACCTTCGGGATGCTGGTTGCGGGCTTTGCGATTCTTCTGGCCGTGGGCTGGGGCGCGCTTGCGGCGATCGATTGGGCCGCGCTGCCCGCCCGCGTGTGGATCGCGCTGATCTATCTGGCGGTGTTCGCAAGTGCTTCCACATTCGTGCTTTTGCAGTTCGCCTCCCTCCGGCTGCCCTCGGCCAAGGTGATGGCCTATACCTATCTCACGCCCTCCTTCGTGATCCTGTGGGAAATTGCGCTGGGCCGCGGCGCGCCGCCCGCGCTGGTGCTGATCGGGGTCGCGCTGACGGTCGTGGCGCTGCTGATCCTCCTGCGCCCCGAGCAAGAGGTTGATCGCCGTCAAGGCGCTGCGGCCCCGGCGGCGGTAGGCGGGGCGGAGGAGACGCCCCATGCCCGCCGCGACGACCAAATCTGACCTCATCGCCGTTTGCGAGAAGGATTTTGCCAAGCTTCAGGCCACGCTTGAAAGCGTGCCTGAGGCCCTCGCCGCCAAGCCCTTCGAAGGCGGCCCTTCGATCAAGGAAACCGTATCCCACCGGGCCGAGTGGATCGCGATGTATCTTAGGTGGTGGGAGGATGGGCAGGCGGGCCGCCCGGTGCATATGCCTGCCGAGGGCTATCGCTGGAATCAGCTCGTGCCGCTTAACGCAAAGATCCGCGAGGCCCATGCGGGGCTCGGCTGGGCCGCGGCGCGGGCGCTGCTGGAGGAGCGCCACGCCGCGCTGATGGCGCATCTCAACGCAACGGAGGAAGCGGATCTCTATGGCGGGCCCATGATCGGCGGCAATGGGAAGTGGACGGCTGGGCGGTTTGCCGAAGCCTCCGGCGCCAGCCACTCCCGCTCCGCCCGCACCCATATCCGCAAATGCTTGCGGGGGTTTGGGGCGTAGGGCGATCGGGTCGCCCCCGGCCATGGATGCAGCGCAAGCCGGGCGGGCGCCGGCCTGTGGGATGGCGCAGCCCCCGCCTGATCAGTGCGGTTTATCCGAGCGGGCCCGCCTTAGCTTCGCGCGATGCCTGACATCTGCCAAAGCGCCGCCCGCCGGAACGGGCCGGCACTCTCCCCGCGCTTTCGGCGTGTTCCGGGCGCGGGGCATGGGCGATCGATAGGGCTGCCGATCTACGCAAGCCCCAGGCTCATCCCGCATCCCCGCCCAGCTCCCGCTCCAGAAACCGCTCGAACGCTTCAAGGTTCACCGGCTCGAACTGCCCGAACCCCTGCATCCAAACCGAAGCATCGCGCAGCGCGTCGGGCTCCAGCTTGCACCATTTCACCCGCCCGCGCTTTTCCTGGCTGATCAGCCCCGCACGGGTGAGGATCGTAAGGTGCTTGGAAATCGCCGCAAGCGACATCTCGAAGGGCTCGGCCACATCCGTGACCGCCATATCGTCTTCCAGCAGCATCGAAAGGATCGCGCGGCGGGTGGGATCGGCCAGCGCGGCAAAAACGGTATCAAGGGCGTGGGGCCTGGCCATCCCCCCCGCTAGCCGCCCCGGCCAGAAAGATCAACCAAACGGTTGAATATCACCGGCCGCGCGACATTGCCGCGCGGCCTGCCTGCACGAGGAAGTATTCAAGCAATTACAATGCATTAGATGGATGTGCCCCGCGATTGACTCCGCCCGCCCCACACCCTAGCTTCCGCGCGATCCAACCGGAGACGGGCCGTGGCGGAACCGCGCGACACAGATGACGCGCTGAAGGCGCTGGAGGCACGCATCGCGGAAGCGAAGGCGGCGCAGGAGCCCGCGCCCCGGGCGGACGAGCACTATTCGCAGGCCCAGCATGCCTGGCGGATGGTGATCGAGCTTGTGGTCGGTCTGATGATCGGCTTCGGCATCGGGTACGGGCTGGATTGGATGTTTGGAACCAGCCCCGTGTTCATGGTGCTGTTTTTGCTATTCGGCTTTGCCGCCGGGGTCCGCACGATGATGGCCACGGCGCGCGAGCTGCAGGTTCAGCAGGCCAATGCGGCCGCGGAAGACGAGACGAGGGAGTAACAGGTGGCGGACGAGGCAAAAGGCGGCGCGCTGGAATTCCACCCGATGGATCAGTTCATCGTCGAGCCGCTCTTCGGCGGCGACACGATCCACTGGTACACCCCCACCAATGTCACCCTCTGGATGTTCCTCACCGTGCTCGCGATCACCGCGATGCTGGTTCTGGGCACCCGGGGCCGCGCCATCGTGCCCTCCCGCGCGCAATCGGTGGCCGAACTGGCCTATGGCTTCGTCTACAAGATGGTTGAGGATGTGGCGGGCAAGGATGCGGTGAAGTTCTTCCCCTATATCTTCACGCTTTTCCTCTTCATCATCTTCGCGAACTTCCTCGGGCTGATCCCGATGGCCTTCACCACCACCTCGCATATCGCGGTCACGGCGGTGATGGCGCTGGCGGTCTTCCTCACCGTCACGGTGGTGGGCTTCGTCAAGAACGGCGCGTCGTTTCTGAGCCTTTTCTGGGTGTCTTCTGCGCCCGCCGCGATCCGCCCCGTCCTCGCGGTGATCGAGGTGATTTCCTACTTCGTGCGCCCCGTCAGCCATTCGGTGCGTCTGGCCGGTGCGATGATGGCCGGCCACGCCGTGGTCAAGGTCTTCGCAGGTTTTGCCGCCATCGCCGCCATCGCCCCGCTTTCCATCGTGGCCGTGGTCGCGATCTACGGGCTGGAAGTGCTCGTTTCGGCCATCCAGGCCTACGTCTTCACCATCCTGACCTGCGTCTATCTCAAAGACGCGCTGCACCCGCATCACTAGCGGGCAGGATCCCGAACAGAACTCAGCCAATTCCAACGTAAGGAGAACACGGACATGGAAGGCGATATCGCAAATATGGGTCAATTCATCGGTGCCGGCCTCGCCGCCATCGGTTCCGGCGCGGCCGCCATCGGGGTGGGCCACGTGGCGGGCAACTTCCTTGCCGGCGCCCTGCGCAACCCCTCCGCGGCCCCGGGGCAAACCGCAACGCTCTTCATTGGTATCGCATTCGCAGAAGCGCTGGGGATCTTCGCGTTCCTCGTCGCCCTGCTTCTGATGTTCGCCGTCTGATCAAGCCGGCATTCCTTACGGCCGGGCGCGCAATGCGCCCGGCGTCCACCCGAAGCGCGCGAAGGGCATAGGGTATGGCAACCGAAACACCTGGGGGCGAGGAAGCGGCGACGGGCCTGCCGCAGCTTGATTTCTCGACCTTTCCAAACCAGATCTTCTGGCTCGTCGTCACGCTTGTGGCGATCTATTTCATCCTGCAACGCGTGGCGCTGCCCCGCATCGCGGGCGTGCTGGCCGAACGCGCGGGCACGATCACAAATGATATCGCCACCGCCGAAGAGCTGAAGCTCAAGGCGCAGGAAGCCGAGGCCGCCTATGACAAGGCGCTGGCCGATGCCCGCGCCGAGGCGCAGCGCATCGCCGCCGAAGCCCGCGCCGAAATTCAGGGCGAACTGGATGATGCGCTGGCGAAAGCCGATGCCCAGATCGCAGCCAAGGCTGCCGAGAGCGAGGCCAAGATCGCCGATATCCGCGCCGGGGCGCTCGATGCGATCCGCGCGGTCTCAAATGACGCTGCCGCCGAAATCGCGGGCGCCATGGGCGCCGAGGCCAGCGCCGATGAGATCGCCGCCGCCGTGGCCGAACGGATGAAAGGATAGAGCCGATGTTGCGTTACATCCTGCCCGCGGTCCTGCTGGCAACGCCCGCCCTTGCCGCCGACAAGCCGTTCTTCTCGCTCGCCAATACCGATTTCATCGTTCTGATCTCGTTTCTGATCTTTATCGGGGTGCTCGTTTATTTCGGCGTGCCGAAGCTTCTCACGGGCGCGCTCGACTCCCGCGCCGAGACCATCCGCAAAGAGCTCGACGAAGCGCGCGCGCTGCGGGAAGAGGCGCAGACCTTGCTGGCAAGCTATGAGCGCAAGCAGGCGGATGTGAAAAATCAGGCCGAACAGATCGTCAACCACGCCAGAACCGAGGCGGAAGCCGCCGCCGAACAGGCGCGCGCCGATATCGAGGCTTCGATCGCCCGGCGCCTTCAGGCTGCCGAAGACCGCATCGTTTCCGCCGAAGCCGCGGCCCTCCGGGATGTGCGCGACCGTGCCACCGAAATCGCCGTGGCCGCCGCAGGCGCCGTGATCGCGGGCAAGATGGGCGACGCTCAGTCCGACAAGCTGATCGACGAAGCCATCGCCACGGTTGACGCCAAGCTGCACTAACCGGCTGCAACGAAACCCGTTTTCGCCCCGATCTTTCGCCGGAAGATCGGGGTTTCTTCTTTTGCCGAGCGGGCTGCGCCTAAAGCAGCCCGCGTTCCCGGAACATTGCACGCAGGTCGGCCTCGGGGCGGGCGCCGATATGGCTGATCACTTCCGAGGCCGCGACGCATCCCATGCGCCCCGCCGTCTCCAGCGTGAACCCATGAGTGATCGCCCAGAGAAACGCGCCTGCAAACAGATCGCCCGCGCCCGTGGCATCCACGATCTCCACCGCTTCGGCCGGAGCATGCCAGCGCGCCTCACCGGTCAGGATATGCGCGCCGTTCTCGCCATCGGTGCAGGCCAGAATCTCCATATCCGCCGCGCCCTTGGCAAGCGCGGCCTCGTAATCCTCGGTCTGGTACATCGAACAGATCTCGGCGCGGTTGGCGAAGAGCAGATCGATATCCTCTGCGATCATCTTGCGGAACGCGTCGCGGTGCCGTTCCACGCAGAACGGGTCCGAAAGCGTCAGCGCCACGCGCCCGCCGCTTTGCTTGGCTGCCGCGATGGCTTTGGCAAACGCCTCATGGCTTTCGGGCCCGTCGAACCGGTAGCCCTCAAGATAGATCCACTCCGCCCCCGCGATCTGATCCTCATCGATATCCGCGGGCGTCAGATGCTCGGTCACGCCGAGATAGGTGTTCATCGAACGCTCGCCATCGGGGGTGACAAGCACGATGCAGCGCCCGGTCTCATCGGCATGGGCCTTGGGCGCGAGGTGCGTTTCATAGACCGCCCCCTGCGCGCGCAGATCATGGGCGAAGATCGCGCCAAGCTGGTCGTCCTTCACCTTGCCGATATAGGCCGTGCGCCCGCCAAGCTGCGCGATACCCGCAATCGTGTTGGCGGCCGAACCGCCCGAGATCTCGCGCGCCGGCCCGATCGCGGCGTAAAGCTCAATCGCGCGATCCATATCGATCAGCTGCATGATGCCCTTGCCAACGCCGTTATCGGCCAGAAACCCATCGCTTGCCTCGGCAAGGATATCCACCATCGCGTTGCCGATGCCGACAACGTGGAAATCTTTCATAAGGTCTTCTCCTCAAAGGCGCAGAGATCGCGGATCACGCATGTAGCGCATAAAGGTTTCCGCGCCTTGCACACGTAGCGGCCATGCAGGATCAGCCAGTGATGGGCATGGCGCTGGTAGGGGGCGGGCACGTTATCTTCAATCGCGCGCTCCACCACATTCACATCCTTGCCCGGCGCGATGCCGGTGCGGTTGCCCACGCGGAAGATATGCGTATCCACCGCCTGCGCGGGCTGGCCCCACCACATGTTCAGCACAACATTCGCGGTTTTCCGGCCCACCCCGGGCAGGCTTTGCAGCGCGGCGCGGGAAGAGGGCACTTCGCCGCCATACGCCTCCACGAGTATGCGTGAAAGCTTGATCACGTTCTTGGCCTTGTTGCGGTAAAGCCCGATCGTCTTGATATGTTCGATCACGCCCGCCTCGCCCAGCGCCAGCATCTTTTCGGGCGTATCGGCGATCTTAAAAAGCGCGCGGGTGGCCTTGTTCACCCCGGCATCGGTGGATTGCGCCGAAAGCGCCACCGCCACCACCAGGGTGAAGGCATTCACATGCTCCAGCTCACCCTTCGGTTCGGGCTCGGCGGCCTCGAAACGCGAAAAGATCTCGCGCAGGGTGGGGTAGGGCAGTTGCTTGGCCATGTCGCGGGCTTATGGCCCGTCGCGCCCGGGGCCACAAGCGCTTCGGTTGCGCAGGAATCGGGTCGCCGCCCAGCGCGCGCGGGCCTAGGTTGAGGCCAACGTGAAGGAGCAGACCCATGAACATGGCCGTGGCCGACCCCGAGGTTGAGAACGCCTATTACTACCGCCTGATGCGCCGCGCGATTGACAGGATCGATGCCGCCGATGGCCGCCAGCTCACGCTGGAGGATATCGCGCGCGAGATGAACCTCAGCCCCGCGCATTTTCAGCGCGTCTTCAGCCGCTGGGCCGGTGTCTCGCCAAAGCGCTTCCAGCAATGGCTCACCCTAGATCACGCCAAGCGCCTGCTTGCCGAACGCCACACTACGCTGGAGACCGCCGATGCGGTGGGGCTTTCGGGCGGCGGGCGGCTGCACGATCTGTTCATCCGGTGGGAGGCGATGAGCCCCGGGGATTACGCCAAAGGGGGCGCCGGGCTCACCATCTTCTGGGGCTGGTTTGAAAGCCCCTTTGGCCCAACCCTGGTGATGGGCACCGAAAAGGGTATCTGCGGCATCGCGCTGGCGGCAGAAACCGGGGCGGAGCCCGCGATGGCCGATCTCAAATCCCGCTGGCCCAGCGCAACCTATGTGGAAGATCCGGCGCGCCTTGCCCCCTGGGTGGCCGCCGCCTTCCGCCAGGCCGAGGGAGAGGCGCCGCTTTTCCTCATCGGCGCGCCCTTCCAGATCAAGGTCTGGGAAGCGCTTCTGCGCATTCCCACGGGCCACGTGACGACCTATTCCGATATCGCCCGCGTGATCGGCCACCCCAAGGCGGTGCGCGCGGTGGGCACGGCGGTGGGTCGCAACCCGATCAGCTGGCTTATCCCCTGCCACCGCGCCCTGCGCAAATCCGGCGGGCTGGGCGGCTATCACTGGGGCCTGCCCGTCAAACGCGCGATGCTGGCATGGGAGTCGGCGGAAACCGCCTGAGAGGGCGGCGGAACATTGCCGTTATCCACAGGTTTTTCCCCTGCACCTCCCCCGCGGTATAATATAGGGCGGGGGTGGAGATGTGCCGAACGCACCCGTGAGGACACAAAGAATATGATACGTACAAACGCCCCCCTCCTGCTCTCGGCAGCAGGGCTTCTTTTCATCGCCAGTTGCACCACCACGGCCACCGGCCCCGGCGGCGAGCTGGAACGCACGCGGCAGGGCGCCATCACCGGCGCCGTGATCGGCGGCCTGATCGGCGGCATCAGCGATGATGACGACAGGCTTGAAAACGCGGCCATCGGCGCCGCGATCGGGGCCGCCGGCGGCGCCATCGTGGGCAATATCCTCGATAAGCAGGCCGAAGAGCTGCGCCGCGATCTGGATGGCGATATCGGCGTGATCCGCACCGGCGATGCGCTGATCGTGCGGATGCCGCAGGATATTCTCTTTGAATTCGATAGCGCCGTGGTGCAGCCCGGCCTGCGCTCGGATCTGCTGACACTGGCCGAAAGCCTGCGCCGCTATCCCGATACCACCGTCGAGGTTACGGGCCATACCGATGAGGTGGGCAGCGTCTCCTACAACCGCGATCTGTCGCTCCGCCGCGCCAATGCGGTGGCCTCGGTGCTGATCCAGGCCGGGGTGCCGCAATCGCGCCTCCGCACCTTCGGGGCCGGGGAGGATCAGCCGATCGCCAGCAATGCCACCGCCGAAGGCCGCGCGGCCAACCGGCGGGTGGATATCACGATCCGCGAAAACTGATCGCCGGATCCCTCGGGCCGCCCGCGCCAAGGCGCCGGGCGGCCCGGTTCAGATCAACCGATACGCGCATTTTTCTTGCCGTGCCTAAAAAGCGGTCATATCTTTTGACCAATCGCGCGAGGAATCATGCCCTTCGAAAAGGTCCAGTCGGAAAAACTGGCGCATGCCGTGGTTCGCCAGATCGAACTGTTGATTCTGCGCGGCATCCTCCGCCCGGGCGAACGCCTGCCGTCGGAGCGGGAGATGGCCGAGCGTATGGGCGTATCCCGCCCCTCCCTGCGCGAAGCGATCTCGGATCTGCAAGGCAACGGGCTGCTCGAAACCAAGCCCGGCTCGGGCATCTATGTTGCCGAGGGCCTGGGCGCCCAGTATTCGCCCGCGCTCACCCGGCTTTTTTCCACCCATGACGATGCGGTTTTCGATTACCTCGCCTTCCGCCGCGATATGGAGGGGCTCGCCATCGAACGCGCCGCCCTTCTTGGCTCCGACACCGATCTGAAAGTGATCGATACGCTCTTTCGCAAGATGGAAAAGGCTCATTCCAAGCGCGATCCCAGCGAAGAGGCGGGGCTTGATGCCGAATTTCACATGGCCATCGTCGAGGCCTGCCACAACGTGGTGATGCTGCACATCATGCGCTCGATGTTCGATCTTCTGCAGGAAGGCATCTTCTTCAACCGCAAGATCATGTTCCAGCAGCGGATGACGCGCGACAGCCTGCTTGATCAGCACCGCGCGATCAACGTGGCGCTGCAGGCGCGCGATCCGGTGGCCGCGCGCCGCGCCGTCTCCGCCCATCTCGATTACGTGGAAACGGCGCTGCTCACGAAGCAGAAATCCGATCGCAACGAGGAAGTAGCGCAAAAGCGCTTCGAGCACGAGCAAAGCCGCTAGGGGCGCTGCCCGCTAAGCCGCCCGCCCGCGCCAGAGGATGAAAAGCCCCGAGGCCACGATCAGGGCCGAGCCCAGCATCATCGCGCCCGTCACCGTTTCCCCGAACAGCACCACGCCAAAGCCGATCCCGAAGATTAGCCGCGTGTAGCGGAAGGGCGTTACGGCCGAAACATCGCCGGTGCGCATCGCCCGCATCAGGCAGCCATAAGCCGCTGTGCCCGCAATCACCACGCAGGCCATCGCCCCGGCCACAGGCCATGGCGGCCAGAGAAAGGGCGCCCGATCCCATAGCGAAAACAGCACGCCTGCTGCCGCCACCGCCAGAAAGCCGTAAAAGCCCAGAGCCGCCGTGCTCAGCGCCGCCGGGGCCGCGCGGCTCGCCAGATCGCGCGCCGCAAAGCCCAGCATCCCCAGCACTGCAAGGATCGAGAGCGCCGAGAACCCCGCCGTTCCCGGCTGCAGGATCACGATCACGCCCAGAAGCCCGATCCCGATCGCCGACCAGCGCCGCCACCCCACCGTTTCCCCGAAAAACAGCGCCGCGCCCGCCACCACCACGATGGGCGTGGCCTGCAGGATCACCGTGGTTGCCGAAAGGGGCGTGAGGGCGAGGGCGAGCACGTAGAAAAGCCGCCCGAAGATTTCAAACACTGCGCGGATGCGCATCGCAGGCGCCGCTGCCTCGGCCACGAAAAGCCGCGCGCCGCGGGCCCGGGCCAGAAGTGCAAAGACGAAGGCGCCGCCCAGGCCGAAAACCACCAGGATCTGCCCCACTGGCAGCACCGCAGAGGCGGCCTTCAGAAACACGTCCTCCACGGCGAACAGCCCCATCGCGGCCACCATCCAGAGGGCGCCGGCAAGGTTCGCGCCGCCATTTTCCTTCGCCAAACTGCTCACGCGCCATCTGCCCCCAAAGGCGTGCCGGGCGCCAGCCCCGAAATCAGCGCCGCCATCACGGCAATCTGCGCCTCTCCATCCGCCCCGTCCGCCACATCAAGCGCGGCGCGTTCGAACATCGCCGAGAGGATCGCGGTCAGCGCCTCAAGCGGCAGCGCGCGAATCTCTCCCGCATCCATCGCCGCCTGCAGCCCCAGCCGCAGCGCATCTGAAGAGGTCTCCCGATCCATCGCATCAAGCTCGGCACGCGGCAGCACAGCGGGCGCATCAAGCAGCATCAGCCGCACGCGCCCGGGCGCCCGCATCGCCGCAAGATAGGCGCGGCTGCCATCGAGCAGCGCAGCGCTGGCCGAGCCGGGCGTACTGGTGGCCGCCGCGGTAATCTCTTCCGCAACCGCCTCGTATTCCGCCCGCAGCACCGCGCGGAAGAGATCCGCCTTATCGGCAAAGTGGTGATAGAGCGCCCCGCGCGTCACCCCGGCCGCGCGCACGATCTCGGGCGTGGAGGTTTCGGCATAGCCCTTCTCGGTAAACAGCTCCCGCGCGGCGGTCAGCAGGGCGCCCATCGTGGCCTCCCGGCGCACGGCATTGGGGCGGGGTGCAGATTTCTCTTGCATACATACAGCCTGTATGTTTATGACTTCCTACATACAGACTGTATGTATCTTTCAAAGAGGAGACAAGCCATGAAAACCACCCAGTACTACCCCGTGATCCAAACCATGGATGTGGCCGAAACCGCCGCCTTCTATATCCGCAACTTCCGCTTCGCCCCGGCGTTTGAGGCCGATTGGTACGTGCATCTGCAATCCACCGAGGATCCTTCGGTGAACCTCGCGATCCTGCGCGCCGATCACGAAACGATTCCCGAAGAGGGGCGTGGCGAAACCCGCGGGCTGATCCTGAACCTTGAGGTCGAAGATCCCGATGCAGTCTATGCCGAAGCCTGCGCCGCGGGCCTGCCGATTCTGAAAACGCTCCGCGATGAGCCCTTCGGTCAGCGCCACTTCATCACCCGCGATCCCGGCGGCGTGTTGATTGATGTGATCAAGCCGATCCCGCCCTCTGCCGCCTTTACCGATGGCTATACCCCCGAGGCCCTGCCGGAGTGAGCGGCGCCTGCGCTGCCCCGCCTGCGCATCGTGGCGCGGGCGGGCTCTTTCTTTTTTTGCTGCAACGCCGTAAGATTCTCTGCACTGCAAAGAAATGCCGGGAGGCACCGCCGTGGCAGACAGCCCCCAACCGCTTCTCATCAAGCGCTACGCCAGCCGCCGCCTCTACAATACCGAGACGAGCGATTACGTAACGCTGGAAGATATCGCGGCGTTCATTCGCGATGGGCGCGAGGTGCAGATCGTCGATCTCAAATCAGGCGATGATCTCACCCGGCAATATCTCCTCCAGATTATCGCAGAACATGAAAGCAGGGGCGAAAATGTGCTCCCCCTTGATGTTCTCACCGATCTCGTGCGCAGCTATACAAGCCAGGCGCAATCGGTGGTGCCGCAGTTCCTGGCCATGAGTTTCGAGATGCTGCGCGACGGGCAATCGAAGATGATGGAGAACCTCGCCAACCCGATGTCGGCGATGCCCGGCTACGATGCGATGAAGGCCCAGCAGGCGGCTTTCCTAAATGCGATGACGGGCGGCATGTCCGGCTGGTCGGCCCCCGATACCGAGGATGAGGGTGATCGGGCGGGCGAAGACGATCTGGCCACGATCAAGAAACAACTCTCCGATCTGCAGGCCCAACTCGCGAAGATGACGAAGTAGCCTTCGCCTCAGGCCACCTCGGCAAACACCGCCGAGAGCGCCGCGCCCAGCTTCTCAAACATCTCGTCCATCTGTGCATCGCTCATGATGAAGGGCGGGCAGAGCACGATCGATTGCCCAAGCGGGCGACAGATCAGCCCGTGATCGGTGCAGGTATTGGCGATCCGCTCGCTGACCGAAAGATCCGGCGCAAAGGGCGTTTTCGTGGCCTTGTCCGCCACCGCCTCCAGCGCCCCCATCAGGCCTTTCGATCGCGCCTCGCCGATATTGGCATGCTGCGCCAGGTCCGCGAGCCCGGCCTCGAAGCGCGGGGTCAGCCGCCGCACATTTTCCAAAAGCCCCCCGTTCAGGATCACGTCGATCGCCTTCAGCGCAATCGCCGATCCCACGGGATGGCCCGATCCGGTAAAGCCGTGCGGAAATTCCTCCACCGCTTCTGAAGCCGCCTGCAACCTGTCCGAAAGCTCCGGGCCCAGGATCACCGCGCCCATCGGGAAATACCCCGCCGTCATCGCCTTTGAGGCGATGATCGCATCCGGGAGAAAGCCGTAGGTTTCAGATCCCCAAACCTCGCCCGTCCGCCCAAAGCCGCAGATCACCTCATCGGCCACCAGCGGAATGCCGTGGCGCTTCAGAATCGGCGCGATGGTGCGAAAATAGTCTTCCGGTGGCGGGATCGCCCCGCCCGCGCCCATCACCGGTTCGGCCACGAAGGCGGCGATGGTGTCCGCCCCTTCCCGCGCGATCACCTCTTCAAGTTCCCGCGCCAGCCGGGCCACGAACTCTGCCTCGCTCTCGCCCCCAGCGCCCTCACGCCAGTAATGCGGGCAGGTCAGGTGCAGGAAACCCTCAAGCGGCAGGCCGAAAAGCCCGTTATAGGGCTTGCCCGTCATCGAGGCCGCCACCACCGTCACCCCGTGATAGCCATTCACCCGGGTGAGAATCTTCCGGCGCTCCGGCTGCCCCTCGGCGCGTGCCAGAAACCACAGCATTTTCACCAGCGTATCGTTCGCCTCGCTGCCCGAATTGGTGTAAAACACCCTGCCCCGCGAAAAGGGCGATACCTCCACAAGCCGCTCTGACAACGCCACTGTCACATCCGCCATCCGCCCGAAAAACGCGTGATAACCCGGGAAGCGATCGTATTGCGCCTGCGCGGCCTCGCGCAGCCCCGCGTGATCGAAGCCTGCCACCATGTTCCAGAGCCCGGAATTGGCATCGAGGTATTTGCGGCCATGCACATCGAAGATGTAGGGCCCCTCACCATGGGTCAGCACCACCGCGCCCCGGTCCCGGATCGTCGGCAGATCCGTGAAGCCGTAAAGCGAATAGGCATCAGCGCGGGATTCCCAGCTATTGGGCGCATCATCGGGCATCGGGGCACTCCTCGTCTTTGCCCGGCCACGCTAGCCCCGGGCAGCCCCCGCATCAATCGCGCGCCCGCCAGATCGCCGCCCGCGCGCGCCGACCTGCCCGTGCCTTGCGCGCCGGGACGCGGCACTTTGTTCTGCGTCTCTTCCAAAATTCGCCCATGGCCCGCCAGAAGGCGGCGCGGGCAGCGCCTCGCCGATGGTTTGCCCCCGGGGGCCGCAGCCGCTAGCGTTCCGGCAAAAGGGGGGCAGGGCGCGCATGGTCGACGCACCGGGAAAGGTTACACTCTGGGGCATCGAGGTCTTCGCCGCCACCGCCGAAGAGCGCTCGATCTCCGCCGCCGCCCGGCGGCTTGGCGCGGCCGCCTCCTCGGTCAGCCAGCAGCTTACCAATCTTGAGGCCGCGCTCGGCGCCACGCTGCTCGATCGCTCCGCCCGACCCCTCGCGCTTACCCCCGCAGGCGATCTTTTTCTCGCCCGCGCGCAATCGATCTTGAACGAGGCGGCGGAGGCGCGCGCCGAGCTTGCGATGAACGATCTCTCGCGGCTCTCGCGCTTCAACCTCGGCATGATCGAGGATTTCGAAGCCGATGTAACGCCCGGGCTTCTGGCCGATATGGGCGATACGCTCACCGGCACCCGCATCCTGCTTGAAACAGGCGCCAGCCACCGGCTCTACGATCTTTTGGAAACCCGGGTGCTCGATATGATCGTGGCCGCTGACGATGCTGCGACCCAGCCGTGGATGGAGGTGCATCCGCTTCTCGAAGAACCCTTCCTCGCCGCCGTGCCCCCGGGCGCCGTGCCCGAGGGCGCCGATCCCTTGGCCGCGCTCAAGGCCCTGCCGCTCATCCGCTACACCACGCGCCACCTCATGGGCCGCCAGATCGCGGCCCATCTGGCGCGCCAGGGCTTCCGCCTCGCGCATCGCTATGAGCTTGACAGCTACCATGCGATCCTCGCCATGGTCGCCGCAGGCGCTGGGTGGACGATCCTTACGCCGCTTGGCTTCATGCGCGCGGGCCGGTTCCGGGATGTGGCCGAGGCGATCCCCCTGCCGCTGCCGCCACTGTCGCGCACCATCGCGCTCGCTGCCCGGCAGGGGCAACTCGGCGATCTGCCGGCCGAGGTGGCCGCCCGGCTCCGCCCGCTTCTTGCGGATCTGATCGTGGCCCCCGCGCGGGCGCGGATGCCGTGGTTAGGCGACAGCCTTCGGGTGCTCTGATCCCATCGCCGCATCGGCCGCGCGCAAAAGCACAGCCGCCGTGAAATCGCACTCCGCCCGCGTCAGCCGCGCGGGCAGGCGTACATCGCAGGCCCGCATCAGCATCGCGCGGGTTTGCGGCAGATCGGGCACATCGCCCAGAAACCCCCAGTTCCAGAACGCCCGCGCATTATCCGCCGACATTCCGAACACCTGCACTTTCACGCCCTCGGCCCCCGCGGCGGCCACAAAGGCGCGCACCTCCGCCTCGCCCATGCCGATCAGGTTGAACTGAATCGAATCCGGCGCCCGTTCTTCGGCGGGCAGGGGCGGCGGCACATCGATCCAGGGCGAGCTGTTGAGCCGCGCGGCCACATGATCATGGTTTACGCGCCCGTCCCGCACCCGCCGCGCGATCTCGCCAAGCTGCGGGCGGATGATCGCGGCAGACAGGTTCGAAAGCCGCGTGTTGTAAAGCGGCAGGCGGTTCTGCCAGGTCGCGAAGTGATCCTGCAATACGGGATGCTTCTTCCAGTTATGCTCATAGGCGCCGGACATGATCACGGCCCGCGCAATCAGCTCGGCATCGTCTGAGATCAGGATGCCGCCTTCGCCCGCGTTCACGAGCTTGTAGGATTGGAACGAAAAGCAGCCCACGCGCCCGATCGTGCCGATCTTCCGCCCGTTCCAAACCGTGCCGAGCGAATGCGCGGCATCTTCGATCACCGGCACGCCGCGGGCCTCGGCCAGCGCCATGATCCGGTCCATATCCGATGTATGCCCGCGCATATGGCTGATCAGCACCGCGTCGATGGCGCCATCGAGCTTGGCCTCGAAATCGGCCATGTCGATCCGGTAGTTCGCGCCGCATTCCACCAGCACCGGCACGCATTCGGCATGCACCACTGCCGAGGGAACCGCGGCGAAGGTGAAGGCGGGGATCAGCACGCGCGCGCCCGGCGCGAGCCCCAGCGCCTTCATCGAAAGGAAGAGCGCGGCAGAGCATGAGGCCACCGCAAGCGCGTATTTGGCGCCCATCAGCGCGGCAAACTCCGCTTCCAGCAGGCTCACCGGCGCGTCTTCGGGCGCGGTGTAGCGGAAAAGATCGCCGGAGCTCAGCAACCGCTCCACTTCGGCGCGGGCGGCTTCGGGGATCGGCTCGGCGTCATAGGCATTGGGGGCAAGGGCCATGTTTCAGACTTTCCGAAATGTGATTTCGGGATTTCTGTAACTTACTTGCGCCACACGCGCGAGCGATTTTGCGCGCTCGCCGTCAATCGGCGGTATCCCCCGCTTCGCTGCGGCGCCCGCACCCCACCCCACCCTTCATCTTGGCAAAATACTCATTGCGCGCCGTGGCGCTGGGCCCCGCGGTCTAAGCCTTGCGGGCCAAACAGCCGATCAGATCCCCAGCCGGTCGCGCATCGCGTACCATGTCATCGCCAGCGCCAGAAGCGGGTTGCGGAATCCGCGCCCGCCGGGAAAGCGCTGCACCGGCACCCGCGCCATCACGTCAAACCGCGCGCGCGTGCCCCCCACCGCCTCCGCCAAGATGCGCCCGGCCAGCGAGGCAAGCGCCACCCCGTGGCCCGAATAGCCGCCCGCAGCCCAGATCCCCGGGGCGGGCTGCGCAAGATAGGGCATGCGGTTCATCGTGATCGCAAGCGTGCCGCCCCAGGCATAATCAATCGCCACGTCCGCAAGCCCCGGATAGATCCCCAGCATCGGCTTTCGCACCACCGCCGCGATATCGCGCGGAAAGCGGTAGCCGTAGCTTTCGCCGCCCCCGAAAAGAAGCCGCCCATCCTCGGAAAGCCGCCAGTAATTCACCACGAAATTGCTGTCGGCCACCGCGATGTCGCGGGTCAGCACCTCTCGGGCGCGATCCCCCAGCGGCGCTGTCGCCACGATGAAATTGTTGATCGGCATCACATGGGCCGCGGTCACCGGCTCTAGCCCGCCGAGATAGCCATTGGCGGCCAGGATCACCTGGTCTGCCCGCACCCTCCCGCGATCGGTGGCCACGAGCCCGCGTTCGATCCGGTGCGCGGGGCTCCTCTCGAACACCCGCACGCCGGCCGCCGCCGCGGCTCGCGCAAGCCCCAGGCAATAGCGTAGCGGGTGCAGATGCCCCGCGCCCCAATCCACCGCCCCGCCGGCAAAGGCGCCGGAGGGCACGAGGGCGCGGAACGCCTCGCGCCCCATTACCTCGATCTGCGTGTAACCATAGGCGCTCTCTAGATGATCGGCATGGGCGGAGAGCCCCGCCATCTCACGTTCATGCCGCTCGGCATGGGCCACGCCGGGGCGATAGCCCGCATCGATCCCATGCGCCGCGATCAGCCGCGCAACCTCGGCCTTGGCGTATTCGGCAATCTGCCAGAGGTGGCGCGCATCGTCGGGGCCCACAAGCGCCTCAAGCGCATCCTGCTCCAGCCGCTGGCCCGATCCCACCTGCCCGCCATTGCGCCCCGATGCGCCGAAGCCCACGCGATGGGCCTCGATCAGCACCACATCCTGCCCCGCCTCTGCGAGCGCCAGCGCCGCCGTCAGCCCGGTATAGCCGCCGCCGACCACGCAGACATCCGCGCGCACCTCGCCCTGCAGGGGCGCAAAGGGGGGCAGGGGCTCTGCCGTTGCCGCATACCAGCTCGGCGGATACGCCCCCGGCCGGTCATTGGCATAAAGCAGGTTCATACGTTCAGAAGCAGGTGCTCGCGTTCCCAGGGCGAAATCACCTGAAGGAACTCGTCATATTCCGCCTGTTTGACGATTTCGTAGACCTCGCAGAACCGCTCGCCCAGGATCTTTCGCACCGCGCTTGCCTCGCGGAAAAGGTCGAGCGCCTCGAACATCACCTTCGGCAGATCGTTCTCTTCGTCATAGGCATCGCCCTTGAAGGAGGGGCCCGCCCGTTCCTCGTTCACCATTCCCAGATAGCCGCAGGCCAGCGAGGCCGCGAAGCACAGATAGGGATTGCAATCCATACCGGCGAGGCGGTTCTCCACCCGCCGGCTTTCGGGTTCGGAAACGGGGATGCGAATGCCCGTCGTACGATTGTCGCGCCCCCAGGCCAGGTTGATCGGGGCGGCGTGATCGCGCACGTAGCGGCGGTAGCTGTTCACATAGGGCGCCATGATCGCCACCACCTCGGGCAGGTGTTTTTGCAGCCCGCCGATGAAGTGAAAGAACGCATCCGTCTCCCCGCCCTGCGGGCCGGCAAAGAGCGGCGCGCCGGTTTCGACATCCACCACCGAATGATGCAGATGCATGGCCGATCCAGGCTCGCCCTCAATGGGCTTGGCCATGAAGGTTGCATAGCAGTTGTGGCGCAGCGCCGCCTCGCGGATCAGCCGCTTGAAATAAAAGATCTCGTCGGCAAGCTTCACCGGATCGCCGTGGCGCAGGTTGATCTCTACCTGGCCCGCGCCGCCCTCCTGGGTGATCCCGTCGATCTCAAAGCCCTGCGCCTCCGCGAAATCGTAGATATCGTCGATCACCGGGCCATACTCATCGACAGCGCTCATCGAATAAGCCTGGCGCGCGGCCGCCGGGCGCCCGGTGCGGCCCATCATCGCCTCCACCGGCTGCAGCGGATCGGTGTTGCGGGCCACGAGATAAAACTCCATCTCCGGCGCTACCACCGGCCGCCAGCCCTTCTTCTCGTAAAGCCCCACCACCCGCTTGAGCACATTGCGCGGCGCAAAGGCGATGGGCTTGCCCTTCTGATCATAGGCATCGTGGATCACCTGAAGCGTCCAATCCGCCGTCCAGGGCGCGGCGCTCGCGGTGGAAAAATCGGGCTTCAGGATCATATCGGGCTCGGTAAAGCCTTCCGCCCCGGCCGCTTCGCCCCAATCGCCCGTGATCGTTTGGAAGAAGATCGAATTGGGCAGGAAGAACCGCGTCTGCGTGGCGAATTTTGTGGCGGGCATCGCCTTGCCCCGCGCGATCCCTGGAAGATCGGCGATGATGCATTCCACCTCATCCAACCGCTTGCCATCAAGATAGGCGCGCGCCGCTTCGGGGCATTTTTTTAGCCAGTCAGCCATCCCGCGCCTCCCTGAAAAACGCCGCGATCCGGGCGGCAATGGCGGCCCGGTCATCGCCCTGGCCCAGCGCCGCCTTAGCCGCGGCAAGCTGATCGGGGATGCCCATTGTGGGCCCCCGCGCGGCGATCAGCATCTCGATTGCTGCATCGTCATATTCCGGGTGCGCCTGGATCGTGAGGGCGCGTTTGCCATAGGCCAGGGCCGCATTGGCGCAGAACCCATCGCGCGCGATCACCTCGGCCTCTGCGGGCGCCTCAACTACCTGATCCTGATGCCAGGCGTTCAGCCGCACGGTTTCGCCGCCCCAGTCGTAGCTGGTAGGGCCCACGGCCCAGCCGCCGCTGAATTTCTCCACCCGGCCCCCAAGCGCCTGCGCAAGGATCTGGTGGCCAAAGCAGATGCCCACAATGGGCACCTCGGCGGCATAGGCCGCGCGCAAAAATGCTTCGAGCCGCGCGATCCACGGCAAATCCTCGTAGGCCCCGTGTTTCGATCCGGTGATAAGCCAGCCCTCGGCGGCATCCACGCGTTCGGGAAAGATGTCGTCCACCACATCCCAGGTGGTGAAGCGAAAGCCCTCGCCCGCCAGAAGCCGCTCGAAATAATCCGAATAGGCGCCCACTGCGGCCCGCATCGTATCGGGGGCGTGGCCGGTTTGCAGAATGCCGATATGCATGGAACACCAAGTGGTTATGCGGGGGCGACGCTACCGCCTTGGCCTGATCCCGTCAAACCGTCTCAAGATAAAGCCGCACCCTGTCGCGTTCCGAAAGCGCCGAGAACTGCGCGATCTCCTGCCGCTTGGTCATCGCGAGGTTGGCCACCAACTCCGGCCCGAAGATCCGTGCCATCGCCGGGCTGGCTTCGAACTGTGCAACCGCACTGGCCAGATCGGCGGCAAGGCCGGGCAGCGGGCTCTCATAGGCGTTGCCCGCGACCGGGGCGGGCGGGGCGGCCCCCGCCTCGATCCCGTCAAACGCCGCGCCGAGGATGGCCGCGAGAATCAGGTAGGGGTTCACATCCCCGCCCGCCACGCGATGCTCGATCCGCCGCGCCGCGGGTGGCCCCGCGGGGATGCGCAGGGCCACCGTGCGATTGTCATACCCCCAGCATGCCGCCGTGGGCGCATGGGCGCCGTCGACAAAGCGCGCATAGCTCGGCCCATGGGGCGCGAAGATCACCGTGGCATCGCCAAGCGCGCCGAGACACCCCGCCACCGCATGGGTCAGCCGGGCATTCCCGGCGTCCGACCCATCGTTGAACACGTTCTGCCCCGTGCCATCGATGACCGAGAAATGCACATGCATCCCGTTCCCCGCGCTCTCCGGAAACGGCTTGGCCATGAAGGTGGCCGCCATCCCATGGCGCCGCGCCATCCCCTTCACAAGCATCTTGAACAGCCAGGTATCATCCGCCGCCCGCATCGCATCGCCATGGCCGAGGTTCACCTCGAACTGCCCGATCCCGCTTTCCGAAATCGCGGCCTGCGCGGGAAGGCCCATGGCCTCCGCCCCCGCATAGAGATCCGAGAAGAAGCCATCGAACGCATCCAGTTCGGCCAGCGACAGGATCGCCTCGCCGAAAACGGGCGCAGGCGCGCCGGGCGGTGTGGGCGGGGCCGGGGCCACGCCGCTGTCATCCACAAGATAGAATTCAAGCTCGGTTGCCGCGATCACCTGCCAGCCCCGCGCCGCATAGCGCGCGAGCACCGCGGCCAGCGCATGGCGCGGATCGCCGGCAAAGGGCGTTTCGGCATCGTGAAACATCCACATCGGATAAAGCGCGGGCGCGCCCGCCAGCCACGGCATCGGCACCGGCCCGCGCCCGGTAGGCAAAAGCATCCCATCGGCATCGCCGGTTTCGAACACAAGCGGGCTGTCCGCGATATCCGCGCCCGAGATATCCACGTTCAGCGCCGAATAGGGCATCCGCACCGCGCCGGTTGCGAGCTTCTCCGCATAATCCGCCGGCAGCCGTTTACCCCGCGCCTGCCCGTTCAGATCCGCCACCCCGATGCGGATCGTGGTGCTCACCGGATGAATTGCGGCTTGTAGCGGATGCGCACGCGCCGCTCCTTCGGCAGATGCTGGTTCAGCCGCCGGTTCATCAGCCCGAAGATCCCGATGATCGCCAGCGTCACCAAAATGAAATACCCGGCCACGATCGGATAGGCGATGAAGGGGTTGAAGGTGCGATCCGCGAAATAGTTGGCGTAATAGAGCGCATCGCCCCGCTGCTGCCAGGCTGGGAAACCGGAGAAAAACACCAGCGTCGTGGCGTGAAAAAGAAAGATCGCCTCGTTGGTATAGCCCGGCCAGGCGAGCCTGAGCATCGTGGGCCACACCACGCGGCGGAACTTCACCCAACCCGTCATCCCATAGGCATCCGCCGCCTCCAGATCGCCCTTCGGGATCGATCTCAGGGCGCCATAGAAAATCTCGCCCGAATAGGCCGCGGTGTTGAGAAACAGAACGATCAGCGCGCCGAGCCATGCCGCCGAGAACGGATCGAAAATCGGGCTCACGCTTTTGAGGTTGAGAAAGAAGAAATAGGCGAAGAAGAACTGGATGAAGAGCGGCGAGCCCCGGAAAACAAGGATGAACCACTCCGCGGGTTTGCGCAGCCAGGGCGAAGCCGCGGCTTTCCCAAGCGCCACCGCGGTGGCCAGGAAAAACCCAGCCGAAAGCGCAAGCACCCCGAAATAGATGTTCCACAACAGCCCCGATCCGATCAGCGTGAAATGCTGGCACAGCGTGAAACCCTCGCGCGGCAGAAGCCGCTCGCCGATCCCGATCGAGCGCAGCCCGTAATCCAGCACTGTCTCCCAGCAGCTCATGCGTGCGCCGCCTTCCGCTGCGCCTCGCCCGCCGCCGTGGCCTGACCGTGCGAGAGGCGCTCGGTGATCCGGGCAAAGACCGCCTCGCTCAGCTTGGTGAAGCCAAGGTAGAAAACGAGAAGCGCGAGGAAGTACCACATCCGCCAATCGCCATGGGGGTAATCGGTGAACCGCGGCGTGGCCGTGCCCCCGAGTTCCCGTGCCCAATACACGATGTCTTCGACGCCCAGGAGGAACAGAAGCGGCGTGGCCTTGATGAGGATCATCCAGAGGTTCGTCAGCCCCGGCAGCGCATAAACCCACATCTGCGGCACCAGGATGCGCCAAAAGGTTTGCCGCTGGCTCATTCCGTAGGCTTCCGCCGTCTCCAGTTGCGCGCGCGGCACCGCCTGCATCGCGCCGTAAAGCACGTTGGCGGCAAAGGCGCCGTAGACGATGGCGAAGGTCAGCACCGCCAGCGAGAAGCCATAAACCTCATGCATCCATTGCGGGCTTGTCGAAAGCGGCAGTTTCGCCGCCTGGCACACCACGAAATCGTTGCCCTGGCGCACCGGTTCCAGCCAGTCCGGGCATTTCCACCGGTGGCGGAGGTATTCAAAGGCCTGGTCGAGCGCGATCACGAAGAACAGGAAAAACGCGATATCGGGCACCCCGCGCACGATCGCGATATAGATTTTGCCGAACCAGGCGAGGGGGAAGAACCGCGAACGCGCCGCAATCGCGCCGCCAAAGCCAAACAGCAGTGCCGCAGGCGCCGTGATCGCCAGCAGCAAAAGCACCGTTCCGAAAGCAACGTAGAAGTTCGAGTGTTTGCCCGTTGTCAGGTAACAGGCCATCCAGCGCCAGTTTTCCAGCGTGGCGGGATCCGTGCAAAACTCGAAAATGGCGCCTCTCCCCTTGGGGGCGATCGGGGGCGGGCGCGCGGCCCGCCCCCGATCAATTCATGCGATCAGATCACTCGAATTGCGAGCTCACTTCCCATTTCGCGATCATCGCGTTCAGCGTGCCGTCGTCTTTCATCGACTGGATCGCGGCATCGAACTTCGCCTTCAGCTCGCCATCCGTTTCGCGGATGCCCATGCCCACACCGTCGCCCAGGGGAACATCGCCGCCCACGAACATCAGGTCGCCATCGGCCTCCACGATGGGCGCGAGAAAGCTTTTGTCGGCCAGCACCGCATCCGCTTCCCCGTTCTTCACCGCCGCGATGGTTTCATCGGGCGTGGCGAACTCAACGAGTGTCGCGCCGCTTTCGGCGATGAAGCCCGCCTGGATCGTGCCCACCTGCGCGGCCACAACGCCGCCGTCCAGATCGGCATCTTCCGACATGGCGACGTAGGCCGACGGATCGGGTGGGGTGTAATTGTTTGTGAAATCAATCACTTCGTCCCGCTCGGCGGTGATGCTCATCCCGGCGATGATCACGTCATAATTGCCGGAGACGAGGTTGGGGATGATCGAATCCCACTCGTTGGTCACCCATTCGCAGGTCAGTTCCGCCCGCTTGCAAAGCTCATCGCCCAGCTCGCGTTCGAACCCGTCAACCTCGCCCGCATCATTGATGAAGTTCCACGGAGGGTAGGCGCCCTCGGTGCCCATGCGCACCATGTCTTGGGCCAGTGCGAACGAGGCCGAGAGGGCCAGCGCCGCCGTTGAAAGGATCAGTGTTTTCATTGGTTTACTCCCATTAAGCACAAAGTCTCAGGCCGGGGCAGTTGCACTTAGGAACTGCCGCAGCCGGTCCGTTTTCGGGCTGCCGAACAACGTGTCCGGCGCGCCCTCTTCTTCGATCCGGCCCTGGTGGAGGAAAACGACATGTTCGCTCACATCCGCCGCCAGCCGCATATCGTGGGTGACGATGATCATCGTGCGCCCCTCACGCGCGAGATCCTTGATCACGCGCACCACCTCCTGTTCCAGTTCGGGGTCAAGCGCCGAGGTCGGTTCGTCAAAAAGCAGCGCGCGCGGTTCCATGCAGAGCGCCCGCGCAATCGCGGCGCGCTGTTGCTGGCCGCCCGAAAGCTGAGCGGGGTAGGCATCGCATTTCGCGCCGATCCCCACCTTGTCAAGATACAGGCGCGCCTTGTCCTCCACCTCCGCCCGATCCCGCCCCAGCACGGTCACCGGCGCTTCCATGACGTTTTCGAGGATCGTCATATGCGCCCAGAGATTGAACTGCTGGAACACCATCGAAAGGTTGGTGCGGATGCGGGTTACCTGCGCACGGTCCGCCGGATGCCGCCCGCTGCCCGTGCCGCGCCACTTGATCGGCTCACCTTCAAAGAGAATCTCTCCCTGCTGGCTATCTTCCAGCAGGTTGGCACAGCGCAAAAGGGTGGATTTGCCCGAACCCGAAGATCCGATCAGCGAGATCACGTGGCCTTTCGGCGCGGCCATGTCCACACCCTTGAGAACTTCGAGGGCCCCGAAGCTCTTGTGCAAGTCACGAATCTCGATCACCGGCGCTGTCGGCACGGCTCCCCCTGAATGATTGCCCCGGCTGCGGAGTAAGGGCGGATTCCATGGTAAATGCAATAATTAACCCGCGATTGTTGGCGCGAAACCGGGCAATCGCTGCCTAATTTGGCACAGCCGGGGGCGGGCCTGGTGGCAGGGGCAGCGCGAGATAGGCCGAACGGGGGATACGGGCCAGCCCAATCAGCCCGGTGGCCGCCCGATCTTCGGGCGCCAGCGCGGCAATGGCGGCCTCCGCGGCGGCTGCAAGCCCCGCCGCGTCACCACCCTTGCGGGTGATATAGGGCAGGCCCGGCGTGGGCTCGGTTTCCCCGATCACCTCAAGCGCGGGGTGATCTGCGCCGATCGCGCGCCAGCTCACCGCATCGAC
>JANQPC010000020.1 GCA_028285485.1 Paracoccaceae bacterium
CGATTTGCGAGGTCATCGCCAGCACGACGATACCCAGCACAAGGCCCCATGCGCCCCCGGCCAATACGCCCCGTAACACCTCGATCGTTCTCCGTTGCCGTGCCTGTTGCCCATGCGCGGCCCGTTTGGCCGCCGATTTCGCGCCTTGACCGTTGCGGGCGCGTTTTGCCAAGTATAGCCGTTCCGGGGGGCGTGGGCATCCAAAAAATCCCCGCAAACGTTCGGGCCGCGAAAATGCGAGGGAGCGCAAGGTGCTGCTACTGATCGATAACTATGACAGTTTCACCTACAACCTCGCCCATTACCTGGGCGAGCTTGGAGCGGATGTAGCGGTGCATCGCAACGATGCGCTCGACGTGCAGCAGGCGATGGGGCTCCGCCCCGAGGCCATCGTGCTATCCCCCGGCCCCGGGGTGCCGCAAAGCGCCGGGATCTGCCTTGCGCTGATTGCGGCAGCGGCGGAAACGCAGACCCCGCTCATGGGCGTGTGCCTCGGCCATCAGGCGATAGGCGAGGCGTTTGGCGGCACAGTGGGCCGGGCAGGCGAGATCGTGCATGGCAAGATGGGCGTGATCCACCATGAGGGCGCGGGCGTATTCGCGGGCCTGCCCTCGCCCTTCAAGGCCACGCGCTACCATTCGCTGATCGTGGGGCGCGACAGCGTGCCGGACGCGCTTGACGTGACCGCAGAGCTGGAAGACGGCACCGTGATGGGGCTGCGCCACCGCGAATTGCCGATCGAGGGCGTGCAGTTCCACCCCGAATCGATTGCCTCGGAACACGGCCACCAGCTTCTGAAGAACTTTCTCTCCCGCGTGGCGGTGCCGGCATGAGCGATGCGCTGAAACCGCTGATCGCAGCCGCCGTTGACCGGGCGCTCACCCGGGCGGAAGCCGAAGAGGCCTTCGGCATTCTCTTCGAAGGCGATGCCACGCCCAGCCAGATCGGCGGCTTTCTGATGACGCTGCGCACCCGGGGCGAAACGGTGGAGGAATATGCCGCCGCTGCCGCCGCGATGCGCGCCCGCTGCCGCCCTGTGAAGGCGCCCCGGGGTGCGATGGATATCGTGGGCACGGGGGGCGACGGGAAAGGCACGCTCAACATCTCTACCGCCACCGCCTTTGTGGTTGCGGGCGCGGGCGTTCCGGTGGCCAAGCACGGCAACCGCAATCTTAGCTCCAAATCCGGCGCGGCGGATGCGTTGGGGCAGATGGGGGTGGAGGTGATGGTGGGCCCCGAGGTGGTGGAACGCGCCATTGCAGAGGCCGGGATCGGCTTCATGATGGCGCCCATGCACCACCCCGCGATCGCCCATGTGATGCCCACGCGCGCTGAACTGGGCACGCGCACGATTTTCAATATTCTGGGGCCGCTCACCAACCCCGCGGGCGTGAGCCGTCAGCTGACCGGCGCGTTTTCTCTGGAGATGATCCGCCCGATGGCGGAAACGCTGGGCACGCTTGGCTCCGAAGCCGCGTGGCTCGTGCACGGGGTGGATGGGACCGACGAAATCACGATCACCGGGATCACCCATGTGGCGGCGCTGGAAGATGGCGGCGTGCGCGAATTCGAGGTGCATCCCGAAGAGGCGGGCCTGCCCGTGCACCCGTTCGAGGCGATCCTCGGCGGCACGCCGGAAGAGAACGGCGCGGCGTTCCGCGCACTGCTCGATGGCGAGGCTTCGGCCTATCGCGATGCGGTGCTCTTGAACGCCGCCGCCGCGTTGAAGATCGCGGGCAAGGCGGGCGACCTGGCCGAGGGCGCGGGACTTGCCCGCGAAAGCCTTGAAAGCGGCGCCGCCAAGCGGGCTGTCGAAGCGCTGGCGCGGGTCACCCAGGGCGGGTGACAGACGGGGCCTGACCTGCCATTCCTTCACGTGCCGGTAGAATTACCTGCCGGGCCGTTCGCATGAAGGATTTCAGATGTCTCTTTCCGTGTTTTGGAAGCCCGAGGGCTTCACGCTCGATACCATTCGCCAGAAACGTTTCATCAAAACCGTCGATGGCGATTCCATCGATATCCGGATGCCGATCCGGATGCTTTCGATCGACACGCCCGAGAAGGGGGTGACGAAAACCTCCAGCGGGCTGCGCAAGGCGGATATGGAAACGCTTATGGGGCCGCTCGCCGACTGGATCGAAAGCGGCGATAGCCCCGTTCTGCCCGCGCTTGCCGCCCATCTCGTGCCGCGCCTGCGGCGCCCCAATGCCGCGCAGGCGCAATGGGATGCCGGTGCCGCAGCCACCGCGGCCCATGACGCGATTGTGGAAGAGCGGCTCACCCGGCCCACCGGCAGCAAGCGCGCGATGTTCGTGCGGGTGGCCGATGAGCGGTTTGAAAAGTTCGGGCGGCTTCTGGCCTATCTCTCGCCCAGCTACAGCTCGGATGAACTTGCCACGATGTCCCGGCGGGAACGGGCAACCTTCAACTTCTCCTTCCTGGCCTCGGGATGGGCCGCGTCATTCATCATCTACCCCTCGGTGCCGGGGGAGCTGGATCTGCCGATGGTGCAGGCAGAGGCGAAGGCGGCGATCGATCAGGGCCGCGGCCAATGGGCCGATCCGCTGGCGCTGGCGGGCTATGAATACCGCATGGTCGAGGGGCTGACAGTGCTTTTCAAGAAGGTGCAGGGCGGGGGCCGGGTAAGCGAGCGCGATCGCAACGGATGGATCTCGCGCTACTGCGCGGATATCGAAACCGGGCTGCTCTACCCGCCGCAGCTTTACGTGCTGGTGCCGCCCTGGAACCGGCTGTTTCTCTGGCCCGAGGATGTGGGCGCGGCGGTCGGGCGGCTGAACCTGACTCCCGCCCCCGAGATGGGCGCGCCTATGTAAGCTGGCCGTCCTGCAGCGTGACCGTGCGATCCATGCGCGCGGCGAGCGCGGGGTTGTGCGTGGCGATCAGCGCGCTGAGGCCGGTTTCGCGCACAAGGCCCAGAAGCACCTCGAACACAATATCCGAAGTGGCGGGATCGAGGTTGCCGGTGGGCTCATCGGCCAGAAGCAGGCGGGGCGCGTTGGCAAGCGCGCGGCAGAAGGCCACGCGCTGCTGCTCGCCGCCCGAAAGCTCTGCCGGGCGGTGGCGCGCCCGGGGGGCAAGGCCCACGCGGCCCAGAAGATCCTCGGCCCGCGCCGCCGCGGCGCCCGCAGAGGCGCCGTTGGCCAGTTGCGGCAGCGTGATGTTTTCAAGCGCCGTGAACTCCGGCAACAGGTGGTGGAACTGGTAGACAAAGCCTACCTCGGCGCGGCGCACCTCGGTGCGGCGCTTGTCGGACCGGTGGGTGAGATCCTCGCCGCCGATCTCTACCGTGCCGCCATCGGCGGTATCGAGCAGGCCCGCGATGTGCAGAAGCGTGGATTTGCCTGCACCGGAGGGCGCCACAAGCGCAACCACCTCGCCCGCCATGAGCGCAAGCTCGGCGCCGCGCAGCACCGGCACTTCCGAGGGCTTGCCGCGGTTGTAGGTTTTCTCGATCCCCGAAAGCCGCAGCGCCGCCTCACTCATAGCGCAGCGCCTCAACGGGGTTCAGCCGCGCCGCGCGCCGCGCGGGCAGGATGGTGACAAGGAAGGACAGGCCCAGCGAGAGGCCGATGGCGCTGAGCACATCCAGGAGCTTCAGCTCGGCCGGCAGCCGGTAGATGCCGCGGATCGAGGCATCCCAAACCTCGCCACCCGAAAGCCCGTTCACGAAAGCGAGGATCTGATCGAAATAGATCGCAAAGAGGCAGCCGAGGATCGTGCCGAAGATGGTGCCGATAAGGCCCACGAGCGCGCCACAGATGAAAAACACCCGCATCACCGCGCCCTCGGTGAGCCCCATGGTGCGCAGGATCCCGATATCGCGGCCCTTGTTCTTCACCAGCATCACAAGGCCCGAGATGATGTTCATCGAGGCGATGAGCACCAGCACGCTCATCAGCACGAACATCACCGTATCTTCGATTTCGAGCGCGCGCAGGAAGGCGCCGGCGCTATCGCGCCACGTCCAAAGCAGCATGCGTTCGCCCGCCGCGTCGAGCAGCGCAGGCGCGTAGCGGTCGATCGCCTCGGGCTCTTCCACCATGACCTCGATCTCATCGGCCACGCCATCGCGGTTGAAGAACAGCTGGGCTTCCTCGAACGGCATGTAGAGGCGCGTGCGATCGATATCGAAGCGCCCGGCGGTGAAGATATAGACAACCTCGTAGTTCGAAACCCGGGGGCTGGTGCCGAAGGCGGTGCGCACGCCGTTGGGCGAGATCACCCGCACCACATCGCCGATCCGCGCGCCAAGCTCATTGGCCAGGCCCGATCCAAGCGCGACCCCTTCGCCCAGCCGGTTCACATCGCCGATGGAGGATTGCGGGTTTTGCAGGCCGGGAAGCGATTTGAGATCTTCCGTGCGGATGCCGAAAATCTCGGCGCCCGCATTCTCATCGCCTTTGTTCAGCATCGCCTGGGCGCGCACGAGCGGCGCCGCGCGGGTGACCCCCGGCACCGCGCGCAGGCGTTCGGCCACCGCATCGAAGCCGGGCACCACCCGCGTGGTCTGCCCCGTTTCGGTTTGGTAAGTGGCCGAATAAACGGTGACATGGGCATTGGCG
>JANQPC010000021.1 GCA_028285485.1 Paracoccaceae bacterium
GAGCCAGAAGACCATACCGCAGGTTCGCAGCGCCTGGATCAGCACCTCCTGCAGCATTACGAGCGTGAAGGTGCCGCGAACCCAGGCCGCAACCGCCGCGCCGAACGCCCCCAGTGCGGCGCTTTCGGTGATGGAGGCGAGACCGGCATAGATTGAGACCAGAACGCTGGCGGCCACCGCCATCGGCAGGGCGACCCCTTTGAACAGCGCCAGTTTCTCGGCCAGCGGCATATTCGCCTCTTCGGGCCCGAGCGCGGGGCCGAGCGCGGGATTGATCCGGCAGCGGATCAGCACATAGGCCGCGTAGAAGCTGGCCAGCATCAGGCCCGGAACCACGGTTGCAAGAAAGAGGTGCGAGATATTCACCTCAGCCGTCAGCCCGTAGAAGATCAGGATGATCGAGGGCGGGATCATCGTGCCGAGCGATCCGCCCGCCGTAATAAGCCCGATGGCCAGTTTCTTGTCATAGCCCAGCCGCAGCATTTGCGGCAGCGCGATCAGGCCCAGCAGCACAATCTCGCCCCCGATGATGCCCGTTGTGGCGCCGAGGATCACCGCGACGAAGATCGTGACAACGCCGATCCCGCCATTCACCCCGCCCGCCCAGACGTGAAAGGCGCGGTAGAGATCCTTCGCGACGCCCGACTTTTCCATGAAGCTCGCCATCATCACGAACATCGGCACGGCGATCAGCGCGAAACTGTCGAGGAAATCGACCGTTCGGGATCCGACGATAAAAAGCGCGTTGAGGCCGAACTGGCTGACGGCCAGGACAACTGCGATGGCGCCCGAGACAAAGGCGAGCGGCACCCCCACCATCAGGAGTGTCGCCATCGAAACGACGATCAGAAGAGTGATTGTCCCGATGTCCAAAGCTCAGCGCTCGCGCTTGGGCCAGACCTGGCGCAGAAGAACGATCAGAAACAGCACGGCGCCGATAAAGAGCAGCGCTTTGAGATAGGCCGGCAGGGCGGAGTTCAGCGTGGAGCCCGAGCGTTCGGGGTTCCACGAGCCATCCAGCGAAAACCGCCAGACCGCGCGATCTGCCTGCCGGAAAGCGGCATAGGCCAGGCCGGAGAGGTAGATCGTGCCTGCCCCGATTGTCAGCCAGTGGGACAGGCGCGAAAGCCAGCGGGATTTTTCCACCAGAAAACTGATCCGCATATGCGTGCCTTCGGCCATGCAATAAGCGCCACCGAGCACGAAGGCGGTGGCCGCCAGCGCAACAGAAGCCTCGTGGGCCCAGATCGTGGGCGAGGAAAAGCCGTAGCGGGCCACCACCTCGTACACCATGAGGAGAACCACGGCGGCGAAGGCCCAGGCCGACAGCCGCCCAAGCCAAAGGGCAAGACGATCAATGAAGCGCATTACCGATCCAATGCGGCGGGAGGAGGGGGCGGCGCAGAACGCTACCGCGCCGGCCCCTTCGGCGTTAGTTGAGCCCCAGCTCTGTGAGGAAGGCCGTGTGGCTATCCACGATGGCCTGCGCATCGGCGCTGCGCCCGCCCCAATCGGCCCAAACCTCCTGCGTCATCGCCCGGAAAGTTGCGGCGTCTTCATCGCCGAAGGCCGTGAAGGTCACGCCAGCCTCGCGCGCCTCGGCCTCTGCCGCCGCATCCTCATCGCTGAGCGTGCCTTGCAAGCGTTCAGACATCGCGTTGCAGGCGGCCTCGAACGCGCCCTGTGCATCGGCGCTGAGCGCGTTCCACTTTTCCATGGAGACGGACATTTCGGTTACCGCCATCGAGTGCCGCGCCAGGATCGAGTATTCCGCCTGATTGTGCATTCCAAGCGCCCAGTTCAGGGCCACGTTGGCGAGATCGGTGGCATCGAGCTGACCGGTTTCCATCGCCGTGACGCTTTCGCCAACGCCCAGCGTGACCAGCGATGCGCCGGCGCGGCTAAGCAGGTCGGAAGCCAACCCGCCGGGCGCCCGCATCCGCAATCCTTCAAGATCGGCAACGCTTTCAATCGGCACGGTGGAGGGGATCTGTTCCGGCGGCCAGTAGACCGGACAGATCAGGTGCAGATCGTATTGCGCATAGAGCGCGCGGGCAAGTTCCAGCCCGCCGCCCTCGGTGAACCAGCGGTCGCGCGTGGCGCTATCCGGATAGGCGCCGATCGTATCGCCAAGAACGCCCATGGCCGGGTCGATGCCGGCAAAATAGGTGGGTGCCGTATATTGCCCGTCAAGCAGCCCGTTCTGGATGGCCTCTATGGTTTCCGTGGCGCCGACCACCGCGCCGCCGGGCAGAACGGTGATCTGGATCTCGCCATTCGTGGCTTCGGCAAGTTCAGCGGCCATCTCCTCGAACGCAACTGTGGTGGCCGCCGTTGCGCCAAGGAATGTTTGCATCTGGAAGTCCTCTGCCGCGGCGGCTTGCGCGGCGAAGGCAATCGTTGTGCCCAGAAGGGCGGTTTTGAGTTTCATGTCCATGGTCCTCCCATTGGTGATGTCGAATTGCGCGGTTCAGGCCGCGATCTGTTTTTCGGGCATGTTCAGGATTTCGCGGGTTTCCGCGACGGTTGCGGGCTCCCGCCCCAGGGCGCGGGCCTGCGCCACGATCTTGGCGATCACCTCGGCATTGGTGAGATGGCGCGGGCCGTCCCGATAGGCGTAATCGCCCAGCCCGATGGAGATATGCCCGCCTTCGCGGATTATCTTCTCCGACAGCTCGAATAGGTCGCCCTTGTAATTCACAACGGTCCAGACGGTATCGAACCCTGCGGGAAGGAACGTGGTGTGTGCGTCAAGCCCCGCGGTGGTGCCCGGGTGGCCGGCGAAGATGATCTCGTCGGTCATGCAGAAACAGATGTAGGCGGGCTGAGACAGCACTCCCATCTTCAGGAACTGTTCGATCTGGCGGGTGAAACTGACGTTCCAGCTGACCAGATACGGGGTGAGCCCGTGGTGCCGGATACGTTCCGCGAAATACATCAGCGTGGCGGTGGAGTTTTTGTAGATCAGATCCGTGGTGTCGTACCGGCCCGCCTCGGGGTTCCACCAGTCAACATTGACAGAGCCGGTATCCATCGGCGCGAAATCGGGTGCCGTTTCGGGCGCCTTCATCATCTCTTCGATTGCGGCAAAGCGGCCCTTGGCATCGGTGTCATTGGCCACGTAGCCAAGGGTGGGGTGGATCAGGATATCGGATTGCGCGCGGATGCCTGCGTTGGTTTCAAGGTAGAAGCCGGGATCGTGATCTGGGGCGCCATCCGCGGTGCGGCCATGAAAATGCACGATCGCAGCGCCTTCATCGTAGCAGGCCTTGGCATCCGCAATAATCTCATGGGGCAGAAACGGCACATGCGGATTGCCCTTGCGCGTTGCCAGCTCGTTCACGCGCGCCTCGATGATGATCTTGTTCAACGCTGCCTCCCTCCACCTGCCTCGAACGCTGCGGCACGAGGCCGCATAAATCTAGCCTTTAGTTATAATCGGCTTGCATTTTCTGCATTTTTTATAACTTTGGTTATATGAGTACCGGATCTCACTCCCCACTCAAGCCCGCCCGCGCGGTTGAAGCGCTTCTGGGGCGAAGCTTCCCGGGGCACACGATGCAGCGGGTTAGAACACCCGATGGCCGCTATCGCTACGGCTATGTCGGTGCGGGGGTGAAAGACCTTTTCAACCTCGACCCGGAGGACCTTATGGCCCGGGCGGAGGTGGATCATTCCTGGGTTCACCCCGATGACCGGCCCCGGTTTATCGAAGCGCTCGAATCCTCGGCCCGGGATCTGACGCCGCTTGACGTGGAGGTGCGCGTGGAAAGCCCCACCGGTGATTACCGCTGGGTGCGTTCCCTGGGCCACCCGCGGCAGGGCAGCGGCGGCACGGTGATCTGGGATGGCGTGGCGCTTGATGTTCATGACCGGCGCTCGGCCCTCGAAACCCTTTCGAGCATGATCACGAGCATGCGCGATAGCGAGACCTCGGAAGACCGGTTCTCTGCCATCGCCAAGCAGGATGTCAGCGACCGTCTCGATGAACTCAGGGCCAGCATCCTCAGCTTTGCCCCGAGCGTTGAGGAGACCCAGCGCGGCGCGTTTGACCGGCTGACCGACAGTTTCGAGGCGCTGGCGCAGGCGATGATGGCGGCAAATGAGCTGACCGAAACGGTCGAGAAGGCCGGCCATAGAAGCGATGCGGATGCCGGGCTGGCATCGGGCCGCGCGGGCGGGCTCACATCGCGCCAGCTTCAGATCCTGCGGCTGGCGGCCAACGGCGCCTCGAACCGTGATATCGGGGCGCGGCTGGGCCTATCGGAAGGCACCGTAAAGCAACACATGACCCGCATCTTTAAAAGGCTCGGGGTGCAGAACCGGGCCGAAGCAGTCGCCCGACTCGGGGTGGGGATGGGGCGGCCCGGCCTGCCTGACCCACATTGAGTGTTGGTGCTTGGCCCGGCTCCTGCCCGGCGCCTGGGTTCACAGGCCCGCAGAGCGAGTTGTGGCCGCCCGCTCGCGCCGGACTACTCTGCGGCAACCTTGCCGGACCGCTGCTTTGGCTTCGAAAGCCGAACGATGCCCGCGCGCGTATCCGCCCCTTCGGGCGTGCTTCCCGACGCGAAGGCGCGGCCCAGTTTTGTGGCGGTCGCGGCAAGGCGGGCCTGCAAAACAAAGACCGCGGGCACGCAAACGATCACGATCAAGGTGCCAAACAGAACGCCGTAGCCGATAGAGACGGCAAGCGGGATCAGGAATTGGGCCTGAAGCGAGGTTTCCACGATCAGGGGAAACACGCCGAGGAAGGTGGTGAGCGAGGTCAGAAGGATCGGGCGGAACCGTTCCTTGGTGCCGCGCACCACCGCCTCGCGCAGCTCCAGCCCCTCGCCGAGATATTCGTTGTATAGATCCACCATCACGAGGGAGTTGTTAATCACCACGCCGGCCAAACCGATGATCCCGAAGATCGAAAGGAGCGTGAGCGGGATACCCATGATGAGGTGGCCCGCAACGGCGCCCACAAGCCCCAGCGGGATGGCGAGCATCACGACGACCGGCTGGATGTAAGAGCGGAAGATCAGCGCCAGCAGCGCAAAGATCACGAAAAGCGCGATGGCCACGGCCTGGCCAAGGGCGGCTGCGGCATCGCCCTGCGTTCGTTGCTCGCCGCCAAAATCAACGATCAGGCCATCGTAGCGTTCGGAAAGCACGGGGATGATTTCGCCCTGAATGATCGTATTCGCTTCCTGGCCGGTGATCACCGCGGGATCGACATCTGCCGTAACCGTTGTGATCTCGCGCCCGTTGCGGCGCAGGATTTCGGTTGGCGCCAGCCCCTCGTCAACACGGGCCACGGCCGACAAAGGGATCACATCGCCTGATGGTGTGGTGACCCAGCTTTCGAGAAGGTCGGCAAGGCTGTCGCGATCTTCGGCGGGGTAGCGCACCATCACAGCAACATTATCGGCCCCGCGCTGAACCGTGGTTGCCTCAAGGCCGAAAAAGCCGGCCCGGGTTTGCGTGGCAAGGTCTTCAAGCGTCACGCCCCAGATCCGCGCCTCGTTGCGCAAGGCCAGGCGGTATTCGGTGAGGCCCGCGGAATTGTCATCGCGGATCGAGAACACGCCCGGAATGCCGCGCAGGCCCTCGCGAAGCTCTGCTACGACGGGGCTGATATCCTGACCGTCGGGCAGAGAGAGCTCCACTGCAATCGGATCGCCCGCGCCCACAAGCTGGGCGGAGACGGTGAGGCTGTTGATCCCGGGAACATCCCCGATCGTATCCAGCCAGGCGGTTTCAAAATCCGATGTGGGCCAATCGCGCAGCTCCGGGTCGGTGATCTCGACAACCACGTTGGCCACAGTCGCCCCGCTCGCGGTTTGCCCGCCATTGGGCCCGCCTGCCGCGGGGCCGAGGCCCACAACCACGTTCTGGCCCACAAGAACCGGCGGCGCGCTGGCGCTCAGCCGCGCCTGGATGGTGCCGGCGGCCTCTTCGGCGGCCAGGCGCACGTCTTCCGCCACGCGTTCCGTCATCGCGAAGGTTGTGCCATCGCTCATCTCGATACTGGCGGTTACAAAGGTGCCATCAATCGAGGGGAAGAAATTGAACCGCACATAGCCATGGGCGAGAAGCCCGACGGTAAGGATCATCAGCGCTATGGCACCCGCGATGGGGATGAGAACCCGCCGGGTGGTGAAGCGCAGGATCGCGTCCAGCGGCCCGTGGATGAAGCCCTGAAGCCCGCGATCCACCCCTGCCCGCAGAAGGCGCAATGTGCGCAAGACAAGGTTCGGCCTGTAGTCGGCCGAAACATCCAGTTTCGAGAGGTTCCGCGGCAGAATGAACAGCGCCTGCAGGAGCGACATGGCGAGAACGATCATCACCACAAGCGGGATATCGGAGAGGAATTTGCCCAGCGTACCGGGAAGTTCCAGCAGCGGCCAGAATGCCACAAGCGTTGTGACGGTGGAAAAGACAACCGGCACGGCAATGCGCTGCGTGGCGCGCACGGCGGCCTCCTGCGGCGACATCCCGCGCTCGTTGTAGGTATAGACGTTTTCCGAGACGACGATGGCGTTATCGACGATGATCCCGATGGCGAGGATGAACCCGAACAGCGAGATCATGTTGATCGACATGCCGACGGCCGCCATCGTGGCAAGCGCGGCGGCGAACGACACTGCGATCCCAACGGCCGACCAGGCCGCCAGCCGAAAATCGAGAAACAGGGCAAGGCAGGCCACCACTAGCGCAAGGCCGATGATCGCGTTGCTCAAAAGCAGATCGAGCCGGGATTGCAATTCGCGCGCATCGTTTTGCCAGACCGAGGCGGTGACGCCTTCCTGCAATGAGGGCAGGTAGCTTTCGGCAAGGTAGGCTTGCGCGGCTTCGACGATTTCGAGAACCTGCTCTTCGCCCACCCGAAACACGTTCACCGAAACAGAGCGCTCACCGTTGAACGAGGCCGAAAGATCGGTGTCCTCGAACCCGTCGGTCACCGTGGCGACATCGCGCAGGAACAGGCGGCCACCGTTTTCCCCCGTTCTCAGAACGATGTTTTCAAAATCGGCCTGGGTGTAGTTCCGCCCCACCGTGCGGATCGGAAAGCTTACCGTATCGGTATCAATCGCGCCGCCGGGCAGTTCGAGCGAGTTTTGCCGGATCGCATTGGAGACTTCCGCCATGCTGAGCCCATAGGCGCGCAGCGTGTCCCGATCCACTTCAACGGTCACCTCATAGTCGCGCCGGTTGCCGACTTCGACGTAAGAAACCCCATCGAGAAGCAGAAGCTCGTCGCGCAGGCGTTCGGCTTCTTCGGTGAGAACGCGTTCGCTGGCGGTGCCGTGAACCGCGATTTCAAGCACGCGCGTTGAGTTGGTGGATTGCGTGACCGTGGGGTCTTCCACATCTTCGGGGAACACGCTGATGCTATCCACCTCGGTGCGGATCTCATCGAGTTTTTCCTGCAGGTCTTCGCCGAGCAGGAAGGTTACCGTGATGCTGCCACGGCCTTCGGAGATACTCGCGGTGATCTCGTCGATCCCATCCACCGCCGTCAGTTCATCCTCAATCGGGCGAATCACGCTTTCCTGGATTTCGGTGGGGGAGGCGCCGGGATAGCTGACCGAGATGTTCACGCTATCGAGCGTGATCTCGGGAAAAGTCTTCTGCGCGATGGTGAGGGCCGACAGAACCCCGAGCGCGCTCACGAACAAGATCGTGAGCATGGCGGCAACGGGGTGCTCGGCGCACCAGCGGATCGCGGCGTTCATTCCGCAACTCCCGAAGAGAGCGCGGCCTGATCCGCGGCTCCGCCCACATCGCGCAGCGCCATCCCGGGCACGGGCGCGGCAAGCGCTGTCAGGATCACGGCGGCATCCTCCGGCGGATCAGCAATTTCTACGAAAGACCATTCGCCATCCACATGCACGCGGCGCGCGGGGATGATCCGAAGCGCATCGCCTTCATTGAGCCAGAGCGCATCGCCGCCCCGCACCGCCACCGAGGGCACGCGGTAGACGTTTTCGCGTTCCGCCCCCTCGATCACCACATTGGCAAACGCATTGATCAGGGCCGGTGGCGCCCCCGAAGCCAGATCGGCTTCCGCCCCGGTGCCGGCAACGCCGATCAGTTCCTTCAATCGAACCGCTGCCGTCAGAGTGCGCGTGGCGCGATCCAGCTGTGGCTCAACGCGGGCGATCGACCCGCTCCACTGAAACACGAAGTCGGCAAACGGGATATCGATGCGCGCCTGGGGTGCCGCACCATCGAAGAGCCCCGGGATCAGGGCGGCATCCGCCTGACGGATGGCGATATCAACCTCCAGCTCTTCCGGGGTGAAGGCTTCGGCAAGCACCTGGCCGGGGTTGACCACATCGCCCACTTCCACCGATTTCGACAGGATCGCCCCATCAAAGGGCGCAAGAATACGCCTGTCTTCGATGGCGATTTCCGCCGCCGCACGCGCCGCCGAAAGCCCGTCCAGGTTGGCCTCAAGTTCGGTGATCTGGGATTGCAGCTGATCGACCTGGGTTTGCGTGGCGACCTGCCTTTGGAAGAGCGCCTCGGTGCGTTCAAGATCGTCCTGCAGCTGGCGCAGCCTCGCTTCCGAGGCGGCAATATTGGCATTGGTCTGGGTCAGCGTTGTTTGCTGCGCGCGATCGTCAATCTGAACAAGCAAGTCGCCCTGGGTGAACGACCCGCGGTTGACGATGGCGGGATGCACCTCTGTCACAAGGCCGGAGGCTTGCGCGGACACCGCGACCTGGCGGAAGGGGAGAACGAAGCCCTCGCCGCGAATGGGCAAGGGGCCCTCGTGGGGGGTGAGCGCGCTGGTTTCCACAAGCGCGACGGGCCGTTCAATCGGCTGTGCTTCAACCACCTCGCGGTTTTCCCCAAGGTAACGGAAGCCGAAAATCCCGCCGCCGATGATGGCGATTGCCACGAGCAGCCAGAACGCTTCTCGCGCGAGAATGGCCGCCGTTCTCAGTATGTTGCCAAGCATAGAACGCCTCCTTGCTGACAATACTGTCAGCAACTAGGTGTAAATGGCAATCTTCAAGGCTGTGGACTACGCTTTTTTCAACGTCTTGCGCGCGAATACGCACAATGGTGAATTATGCGGCGCCCTGGAAACGAGAGATGACGAAAGAGACAGCCTCACATCGCCGCCCGGCTTATCGGCGCCGCAAGGAAGAGCGGCCCGACGAAATTCTTGCCGCTGCCCTCCATGAGTTCAACGAACGCGGCTTTGCGAGGGCCAGCATGGCCCGCATCGCCCAGAGCGCCGGGGTATCGCGCGCGACGCTCTACCTCTATTTCGTGAACAAGGAGGCGCTCTTCCTCGCGGTGGCCGAAGAGGCCATGGCAGGTTTCACCCAAGGCGCATCCGAAAAGATGGAGATGGGCGATCATACCACCGAAGACACGCTGCGAACTCTGTTCCGCCAGTTCTACCAAACGATGACCAGCACCAAGAACAGCGCGCTCATGCGGATCCTGATCTCCGAAGGCCCCGCGATGCCGCACTTGGTGGAAGCCTATCATTCCCAGATCCTTGCGCGCGGGCGCACGCTGTTGGAGCGGATTATCGCGCGGGGAATCGAACGCAACGAGATCCGGCCCGGGCCCGCCACCCAGATCCCGCAGATTCTCATCGCGCCCGCGATGTTCTATGCCATCCACGGGATGGTGTTTGGGGCGCTTGAAACACTTGATGAAGATGCGTTTGCCGAGGCGCATATCGATGTGATCATGCGGGGCATCGGGCGTTAAGGTGGCGCCGGACGAAGCCCCATGCGCTCACGGTGCGGCCCTGCCGCTGGGCGCCCATAGCGCCCTAGTAGTGCCCACGGCCGCGCATCAGGGCATCCGCCCGGTTTTGCGCGTTTTGCAGGGCTTGGGGCACATTGGTTGCGCCCTGAAGCATGTCGTGGATCTCGGTTCCCAGGATCTCAATGAGATCGGTGATTTCCGGCACGGGCGGGCGCGGCCAGTACTGCAGCGTTCCCGATCGCGCCATCCCGTCCACAATCGAAATCACCTGTGATTTGCCCCGCACACTTGGATCCATGCTCACACTGAAGCGCGGCGTCACAAGGCTGCCGTTGTCGATGTAGAGCTTGCTGATCTCCGGCGATGTGAGCGCGACGATGGCATCGCAGACAGCATCGATCCGCTCCGGCGTGATGTTGGAGGGAATGGCAAGTGCATATCCGCCAACCGGGGCGATCGGCTTGCTGTTGGGCCCATAGGGATGCGGCAGGAAATCGGTCACCCCGTTCGCCGGTGACTCAGCGTTCATCTCAAAGAGCGGCGCCAGAAGCGTTGCGCAATAGGCCATGCCAACGGCGCCATCGGCATAGGCGCGCGCGCGTTCGTACCAGGACATGGACAGGATCGATACGGGTGAGAAATCAAGAAGTTCCCGAAGGTATTCGGCGGTGGCAATTGCTTCGTCGGATTGCAGCATCGGTCGCATGTTCTCACCCTGCGGCCATTCGGCATCGTAATCATCGCCCACTTTCGAGAGGTTCAGAAAGGGCCGCCCCATGGCCCCCATGACGAACATGAATGTGTGCCCCAGAGGCGTGCCGCGTGCCGCGTTCCATGCGATCCCGGAGCGGCCCTGCGCGCGATCATGCAAGGCGCGGGCGGTATCCAGCGTATCTGCAATAGTGAACGGCGCCCCGATCCCCGCTGCTTCGCAAAGATCACGGCGCACGCAGAGCAGTTCGGGTGTTGTTTGCACGGGCAGCCCGTATTGCACCCCGCGATAGCGTGCGGAAGCCAGGGCCACCCTGTGAAAATCCGAAAGGTCCACCTGCCGTTCGGCCAGAAAATCATCGATGGGAAGCAGAACTTTTTTTTCGGCCAACTCCCCGAACCAGGGCAGATCGCAGGCAAGAATGTCATATTGCGAGGTCTTGCGCTCTGCATTCAGCAGGATTTCCTGGCGCAGACGGTCAATCGAAAGCGCGCGGCTGTGAACGCCGGCGCCGAAGATCCCCTCAAACTGCCGCTTGAGCACACTCATCGCCATGAAGGTTGGATCGGCATGGACGAGCAGGCGCAGCCGGCTTTGAAGATTGAGCTTGGTTTGAAGCGGGGTAGGGGGTGGGATCGTGAGGCTATCGCCGTAAGAGGCGCCGAAGAAATAATCGCTGATCCCCGCCTGGCCGGAGGTTCCAAGGCCGAGGGTGGAGCCGATGGTGCCCCGAACGCGGCGCGCGAACTCCTGCCATTCCTCGATCAGCTTGTTGGTGGGGTGGAGCGAGAAGCTCTTGCCCGTTTTCGTGCGCGGGCGGCGGATCAGAAGGCCGCGCTCTTCGATGGAGTTGATGGCGCGAATGGCCGTGCCGTAGCCCATGCCGCTGGAATTGGCCAAGTGGCTCGTGGTTGTGAGCTTGCCCGCCAGATGGTTGCGCAGAAGCGTGGTGATCAGGCGGGTTTCATCATAGCCGCGCTTGAGGCTGAGCGCCTGGCTCGCCTCCACGCCCACCGCATCGATGAAATCGAGAAACAGCGAAAACTCTTCCCCGGTGATATCCTTGGCGCGTGCGGCGCCGCGCTCGGCGGCGCGGGCCGGTTGCCTGGCCCGCCCAAGCGCTCCCCGCTGATCCACGGCGTCCCCCGAGGTTGGCCATTCATCAATGTCTTTCTGGCCGGGCATTGCCGCAAGGTTATGTCCATTCTGGACATTTTGCCAGTTCGCGCTGATCTAGCCCGATTGCGCCCGGATCTCGGCGATCTTTTCGGACCAGATACTTCGTCGTCGATCAACATCGTCGAGAAGTAGTTTCCGCCTTTGCCGTTCGTCGAAAACGCGGCTGCCGGTTTGGAACATGATCACGACCAGAAGGAGAATCCCGAGATAGAGCTGAACCATGAAGGCCGGGGTGACGTTGAAGACGAGCCCGGTGTTGAGGAAGTTCACCGTAAGCGTGCCGATGGCCGCGCCAATCACCCCTCCCTTGCCGCCGAGGATCGAAACGCCGCCGATAAAGGCCGCCACCGTTCCGGCAAGAAGCAGATACTGAAGGCCCAGCGCCTGCGCCGTGCCCGAGCGCAACCCGATGATCACCCCGCCAAGCCCCGCGCAGAAGCCTGAGATCGCGAAGACGATGATCATCGGGCGCTGGAGAGAGATGCCGGAGGCCAGCGCCTCTTTACGCGCGCCGCCGATGGCGTAAATCTCGCGGCCGTAGCGCGTATAGGTCATGAACAGGCCCACGAGAACGAACATCGCGATCACCAGAAGCGATGCCGGGGAGAAGTAGCCGAGCATCTTGGTGGAGATGAAATCGGGGATGCGGAAATCGGTCAGCATCACCGTTTTCTCCTCCGCCGCGAAAAGGGCGACCCCGCGAAGCAACATCAGGGTGCCGACGGTTAAAACAATCGCACGGATTCGCAGATAGGCGATGAAATACCCTTGTATCGCGCCGATTGAGGTAGATACGGCAAGCGCCACAAGAAGCGCGTTGATGGCCCCCCAATCATCGGTGAAGCGCACGGTGATCACCGCGGCGAGCGCGGCGTTCGAGCCAATGGAAAGATCAATCTCGCCCGCAATGATGCAAAGAGTCAGGGCCAGCCCGACGAGGCCCAGAACGGCAAAGCGCTCAAAGATCGCAAAGCCCGTGCGATGGGTGAAGAACAAAGGCTCGGTGATTGCGAAGAACGTGTAGACGGTGATCGCCAGAAGTATGGCGAAGCTCAGATCGGGGTTGTCTGTGACCCACTGCTTGATGCGTTGCATTGGGTTCTCCTATTCTACCGAGCGGCTGCCGCGCCGGACAAGCGCGAAGACGACGATTGAGAAGACGATCATCAGGCCCACGGCAAGCACGCGTGCGCCCGAATTGAAGCCGTTTAACACCATCATATTGTCGATGCTTGAGATGAAGACGGCGGCTAGCGAGGTGCGCAGGGTGGAGCCATAGCCCCCCATGATCGAGTTTCCGCCAACCATGACGATGGCGATCACCATGATCGTCATATCCCCCGAGGAACCGAATTCGGAGGAGAAGTAGTTCACATGCGCCGAAGAGACCTGGCCGGAAAACGCCACCGCCACGAAGGCCGCACAGAGGCTGGCGATGATGCAGCATTTGATGGCCATGCCGAAGTTTTCGTGGCCCGTTGCCCTTCCGGCGGCGCGGTTCGCGCCCACCAGATAAACCTGGCGCCCGAAGGTGGTGTAGCGCAGCGTCAGTTCGGCCACGATGGCGATGATCACGAAGGCCACGGTGATATTCGGGATATCACCGATGAACGATCCCGTGCCAAGCCATTCGGCGCCATGCGGGCGGCGGTAGCTGACCACCAGATTGTCTGACCACCAGGAGCCGATCCCGAAGAAGAGGCCCGCCGCCCCGAGGGTCACAACGATCGGGTTCCCGCCAAGGCCGATCAGCGCCCCCTGCAGGGCGCCGGCGATTGTTGCGATAACCATGGTGGCCGCGAAGGCCACAAGGAACGTCATCGCCAGCGAATAGGTTGTGGGATCGGCACCGGGCGATCCCCACTGGTTCCACTCTGCCCCCATGAGCGTTGCAAAGCAGATGATCGACAGGGCCGCGATTTCCTTCATCGACAGAAGGAAGAAGTTGCCGCTGAGCGTTACAAAGGTGAGCCCGATTGCCATGATGCCAACAAGCGCGGCATCCCGGATGATCGTTTTAACGTTGAACCAGGTCAGGAAATCATCCGTGAGCACCGCACCGGCCACGAAGACAATCAGGAACAGGCTGACCATTGCGATCACCAGCGGCGAATAATCCCGCGTGATGCGCTGGATGATGTTGAGGGCCTCTCCGGAGGGGGCGGTTGCGTCGGTCATGATGCTTTCCCCGAAACGGCGATGCCGGCCTCGTGGAACGGATCGGTGATCTGTTCGAGGATGTTGGCAGACGTCATCTCTTCCAGCGCCAGTTCGCCAACCAGAACGCCGCGGTAGAAACTGATGATCCGGTCCGGCAGGTTGGTGATTTCCTGAATGTCTGTCGACGCCACCACGATGGCGGCGCCCTGATCAGCAAGGCCACGCAGGATCTGGTAAATCTCGGCACGCGCGCCGACATCGACGCCCCGCGTTGGCTCATTCACAAGGATCACCTCGGGCGAGATTGAAAGCCATTTGCCCAGGGCAACCTTCTGCTGGTTGCCGCCCGATAGCACGCCCGCCTCTTGCGGAAGCCGCTTGGGATCGACGGTGAATTTCACCGCATTCTCGGTGGTTGACGCACGTTCCTTGGACCCGCTCAGAAACCCACGGTTCGAGATCGTCTCGAGCGCCGGGGCCGAGAGGTTCTCCATGATCGGGCGGCCCAGAAAGAGCCCGTCATACTTCCGGTCCTCAGAGCAATAGGCGATACCGTGCTCGATTGCTTCCTTGGGCCGCGATGGCAGGAAATCCTTACCCTTGTAGTTCAGCGTTCCGCCCCGGGTGCGGGTGGATCCGGCGATGGCGCCGAGGATTTCCGATGTACCGGAGCCAAGCTGCCCGGCAAGGCCCAGAATCTCACCGGGGTACACATCGAAGCTTATCGGTTCGAGGATGCCATCCGGCCAGAGTTTGCGCACTTTCAGAGCGGGCGCGCTGCGGGTGACGGGCTTGCGCTTGGGATACATGTCGCCGAGTTCGAAGCCGAGCATCAGCTCGACAAGCGAGTTTACATCCATATCGGCGGCGGCGCGCGGGGCCTGGCTTTCGCCATCGCGCAACACGGTGATCCGATCGCAGATCTTGAAGATCTCGTCCATGCGATGGCTCACGTAGATCACGGATTTCCCACGTTCTTTCAGCCGGTTAACCATATCGAGAATGCGGATCGAATCCGTTTCGCCCAGCGCGGCGGTGGGTTCATCGAGGATCAGCACCTGCGGGTTGTGGGCGATCAGGCGCGCAACTTCGACAAGGTGCTGTTCGCCCACCGAAAGGCGCGCGGTATTGCGCAGCGGATCGACATGGCCAAGCCCGACTTCTTCGAGAAACGGCTTGGCCTTTTTTGCAAGGTAGCCGCGCGAGGCAAAAACCGGCACCCCATCGCCCGCCAGAAAGATGTTCTCGGCCACGCTCAATGTTGGGATCAGGCTCAGCTCTTGCTGCGCGATGGAGATGCCGACCTGCTCGGCAACCGTGGGCGATTTGAAGTGGCGCACTTCGCCATCGTAGAAATACTCGCCGGTAAAGCCGTGATCGAAGCCCCCTATGATTTTGACCATGGTGGATTTTCCGGCGCCGTTTTCGCCGACTAGCCCCATGACCTCACCGCGCCCGATCTCAAAACTTGCGCCGCGCAGCGCCTGGATCGCGCCGTAGTGCCGGCTGATGTTGGTAAGCCGCAAGAGCGGTTGAGCCGCCATGGTCCCCTCCCGGATCCAATTTGGGCAAACGTCTCTTATTGCAGACGGGCGCCCCTGTGCCGGGACGCCCGCCTGAAAGATCTTGGATTAGCCGCCCCAGGCGCCCGAGCAGAGCTCGTCGATGCCATAGAGCTTCCCGTCGAAGCCGCGCAGCGCAACCGTATCGATATTCGTCGCGGTCACGGCCGGGTTCGGCGTGAAGTTGATGTAGTTCGCAAGCGCGCCCGTTTCGAGATACTCTTCCACCATCGCGATGGCGAGTTGGCCTTCATGCAGTGGCGATTGCAGCGTTGTGCCGAACTGTTTGCCTTCTTCGATCAGCTGCTTGTCGCCGTTGCAGACGGTGCCGACGGCGATGACATCTTCGCCCATAACATAGCCTGCTTCCTCAAAGGCCTTGATACCGCCGGTCAGAATGGCGTCGTCCATGCCATAGACAAAGTGGATGCCCTCATCTCGCAGCGCCGCGATCGCCTTGGCCGCGCCGGAATAGCCGTTGGCCTGGCCGAAGCCCTCGTCCACATCCCCGATGATGTTCAGGTCCGATCCGGCAATCGCTTCCTTGAACGCGTTGATCGAAAGGCCGTAGCCGCCGTAGCTGTGCGGGTAGGAGAGAACGAGCACGTTGAAACCTTCGCCGCCCGCCGCCTTCTTGGCCGCAGCCGCTTCGCGCATCATGTAGCCGGCATTGCGTGCGCGCAGCCGGTCATCGGGGCCAGCATAGCCGAAGATGTATTCCTGATCCTGCTCGTTCGGCAGCTGGTTGATCTTCAGCACCGGAACGCCCGTCCGCGCCAGCGAGCGAAGCGAACCGAGGCCCGCGACCGCATCGGACGGCCACCAGATGAAGACATCGGGCAGAATGCCCGCGGCCAGAACCTGTTGCACCTGCTGATCCTGTTCGGCCTGGTTGAACTGGTTTTCAAAGACCTGAATGTCAAAGCCCTTGAGCTCCGCGGTATCCTTGATGCCCGTGATGAAGCGCCCGATATAGGCCTCACCGGCGGGGCCGTTGAATGAGATGATGGACGGCTTGTCTTGCGCGATCGATGCGGTCGCCATAGCGCCGAGCGCAACGGCCCCAGCCAGCATCGCACGCATCGTCTTTCCGAAGTACGACATTTGTTCCTCCCTGGTATCAGATGGACGATTTCATTTCGTCTTCGTCAACATCTCAAACTTCCAAAACCGCATCGCCGGCAATTCAGTCCAATTTGGATAAATTTCATCCGGATTGGACGCAATCCCGCTGTGGCCGGTTCTGCGCATGGGGCAGGCTTTTCCGAAACGGCATGATCCGTGTCTTGGGAGGAACAATTATGGATACGCAACGGCTTACCGGTAAAAACGTTATGATCACCGGCGCCGCCCAGGGCATGGGCGCGGCAAATGCCAGGTACTTTGCGGCGCAAGGCGCGAATGTGTGCATCGGCGATGTCAATCTGGACGGCGTGACAGCGGTTGCGGATGAGATCAACGCGGCAGGCGGCGGCAAGGCCGTTGCGGTGAAGATGGATGTCACAAGCCGCGCCGACAATGCCGCCGCCGTTGCCGCAACCGTCGAGGCGTTCGGTTCCATCAACGTGGCTCTTCTGAATGCCGGGGTGAACAAGCCCCGGATGTTCATGGATATCGATGAAGACAACTGGGATATGATCATGAACATCAACGCCAAGGGGGTGTTGCTGGGCATGCAGGAGGCCGCGCGCGCGATGATCGCGCAAGGCCCCATGGAGGATCACCCCTACAAGATCATTCCCGTGGGTTCGATCGTTTCGCGAACCGCCTTTCTGGATGTGATTCCCTATAGCTGTTCGAAATATGCCGTGCTTGCGATGATCATCGGCGGGGCCAAGGCGCTCTGGGAACATAAGATCACCGTCAACGGCTATGGCCCCGGCGTTGTGCATACCGAGCTTTGGAAGCAGCTCGACAAGGATCTCGTCGATATCGGCATGTTTGAGAAAGAGGGCCAGTCGCTTGAGACGCTCCGCGAGAACATGATCCTGATGAAGAAGCTCTCGACCCCCGAAGACGTCATGGGAACGGCGGCGTTCCTCTGCTCGGACGAGAGCGATTACATGACCGGCCAGCTTCTGATGATCGACGGCGGCATCGTCATGCAGTGATCCGGGGCCAACCCGGCCCTCCCATCCATTTCGGCGGCCTCCGGCGCCGCCAGCAGACCGAACCGATGCGGGCCGGAAGCGGCCGTGCCCCGCCGGTTCATCGAAAGGACGATCAACATGGGTGCGCTTACGCCAAACGTACTGACCCCGCAGGATCTTGAGCCGAATTGGCGGTGGGAAAACCGGCTGCCGGCCTGGGGGCACACCTCGGTGGATTTCGAACGCCGGGTCGATCATGACCGCCTGCGCCGCTATCGCCTGAGTCGCACGCGCGAGGCGTTGAAAGCCTCCAACGCCGGAACGCTTTTGCTCTTTGATGTCAATAACATCCGATACGTGTCGGCAACGAAGATCGGGGAGTGGGAACGGGACAAGATGTGCCGTTTCTGCCTGCTCACGGGCGATGATAGCCCGTATGTTTGGGATTTTGGCTCTGCCGCCGTTCATCACCAGAAGTATTCCGATTGGCTGGAACCCGATCATTGCCTGGCCGGCGTTGTGGGCATGCGCGGGACCATCCCGCCCGAATTCGGGCTGATGCGGAAATACGCGAAGCGGATCGCCGAGCTGATCAAGAATGCGGGCATGTCGGATATGCCCGTGGGCGTTGATTACGCCGAGACAGCGATGTTCCACGCGCTGCAGGAAGAGGGGATCAACGTGGTGGATGGCCAGCAGATCATGCTGGCCGCGCGCGAGATCAAGAACTGGGATGAGATCCAGCTGCTGACCCAGGCGGCCAGCATGGTCGATGGCGTTTACCACATGATCTACGAAGAGCTGAAACCCGGCGTGCGCGAAAACGATATCGTCGCGCTCTCCAACAAGATGCTCTACGAGATGGGGTCCGACGATGTGGAGGCGATCAACGCGATCTCGGGCGAGCGCTGCAATCCGCACCCGCACAACTTCACCGACCGCTATTTCCGCCCGGGCGATCAGGCGTTCTTCGATATCCTGCAAAGCTATCAGGGCTATCGCACCTGCTATTACCGAACGTTCAACATCGGGCGCGCCACGCCAGAGCAGAACGACGCCTACGTGAAATGCCGCGAATGGCTGGATGCGGCGATCCAGATGATCAAGCCGGGCGTTTCCACCGATCGGGTGGCCGCGGTCTGGCCAACGGCGGAAAGCCTCGGCTTTCCGAATGAAGATGCGGCCTTCGGGCTTCAGTTCGGCCACGGGCTGGGCCTTGCGCTGCATGAGCGGCCGATCATCAGCCGTGCCGTCAGCCTGGATCACCCGATGGAGATCCAGACAGGCATGGTGTTCGCGCTCGAAACCTACTGCCCCGCGGCAGATGGGTATTCCGCGGCGCGTATCGAGGAGGAGGTGGTGGTAACCGATACCGGTTGCGAAGTGATCAGCCTTTTCCCCGCCGAAGAGCTGCCCATTGCGAACCGTTACTGAGACCTCTCGCCAGAGAGGATCGGAGAGAAGATGACCGCCGCGCCGAAGCAAAACGCCGAAGATTACCTGCGGATGTACCGCCAGATGGTGAAGATCCGCACCTTCGAGGATAACGCCAACCAGCTTTACCTCGACGCCAAGATGCCCGGCCTGACGCACATGTATTCCGGCGAAGAGGCGGTGGCCGTGGGGATCTGCGAGGCTTTGGAGGTGACCGACAAGATCACCTCCACCCACCGCGGCCACGGCCATTGCGTGGCCAAGGGCGCCGCGTTCAAGGAGATGTTCTGCGAGCTTTTGGGCAAGGAAGAGGGCTATTGCCGCGGCAAGGGCGGTTCGATGCATATCGCCGATCAGCTCAACGGCAATCTCGGCGCTAACGCGATCGTCGGCGGCTCCATGGGCATCGCGACAGGATCGGCGCTGCGGGCAAAGATGCTGGGGCAATCGGATGTGACCGTTTGCTTCTTCGGGGATGGCGCAACCGCTCAGGGGCTGATGTACGAGGTCATGAACATGGCCGCGCTCTGGAAGCTGCCAGTGATCTATGCCTGTGAAAACAATGGGTATTCTGAATACACGCGTACCGACGAGATTGCCGCGGGGGAGATTACCGCGCGGGCGGACGCTTTTGGGATCGAGGCGTTCCGGGTGGATGGGCAGGATGTTCTGGCCGTCAATGCGTTGACCCGCGATCTTGTGGCGCGCTGCCGAAAGGGCGATGGCCCGTTCTTCGTGGAATTGGAGACCTATCGCTACCATGGCCACCATGTGGGCGACATCAGCCGAACCTATTACCGATCGAAGGAAGAAGAGGCCGATTGGAAGGCAAATCGCGATCCGATCACGCTGTTCGCGGATTGGCTGGTAAACGAGGGCGTCGCAACCAAGGCCGAACTTGAGGCGCTTTCAGAAGCGATCAGGGCGGAAGCGGCCGAGGCCGTGGCCTATGCGCTGGAGGCGCCGTACCCGGACGGATCCGAGGTTTCCATGCACGTCTATCTCGAGGCGTCGTGATGCGGAGCATTACCCTCAGCCAGGCCGTGAACGAGGCCATCGCCGAAGAGATGCGGCGCGATGAGACCGTTTTCCTGATCGGCGAAGATGTGGCCGAGGCGGGCACGCCGTTTAAGGTAACCTCGGGGCTTGTTGAGGAGTTCGGCACGGGGCGCGTGATCGACACGCCGATTGCAGAGCCGGGCTTTACAGGGCTGGCGGTGGGCGCGGCGATGACGGGCGCGCGCCCGATCGTTGATCTGATGTTTGGCGATTTTCTCTTCCTCGTCATGGATCAGCTCTGCAATCAGGCCGCCAAGGCGCATTACATGTCGGGCGGAAAGCTGAATGTGCCGATGGTGCTGCGCACCAATCTTGGGGCGACCCGCCGGTCTGCCGCCCAGCACAGCCAATCGCTTCACGCACTTGTCGCCCATATTCCGGGCCTGAAGGTTGCGATGCCGTCTTCGGCCTATGAGGCGAAGGGGCTGATGAAAACGGCGATCCGCGATAACAACCCGGTCGTCATCTTCGAAGACAAGCTGATGTATCAGGATAAGGCGCCGGTGCCGGAGGGGGAATTCCTGATCCCCTTCGGCGAGGCGAATATCCTGCGCGAAGGCCGCGATGTAACGCTGATCGGAACCTCCTCCATGCGGCAGGTCTGCGAGGCAGCCGCGGAGATGCTGGCCGGGGATGGGATCAGCGCCGAGGTTATCGATCCGCGCACGATTGTGCCGCTTGATGAAGCCACGATCCTCGAAAGCGTTAAGAAGACGTCGCGCGCCATCGTTGTTGATGAAGGGCACCAGAATTTCGGGACAACGGCGGAGATCGCCGCGCGGATCAGCGAGAAGGCGTTCTACCATCTCGACGCGCCGGTCATCCGCATGGGGGCGATGGATGTGCCCGTGCCCTTCAGCCCCGCCTTGGAGGATCTGACGGTTCCGACCCCGGAAAAGGTGGCCGAGACCGCGCGCAGGATCGTGGCCGGGGAGCTGATACATGCCCTGTGAAGTGAAGATGCCGCAGCTGGGGATGAACCAGGACAGCGCCGTGATCGTCAATTGGCTCAAGGCCGCAGGCGAGAAGGTTGCGGCAGGCGAAGCGATCTTCGAGGTGGAGACCGATAAGGCAACGGTTGAAGTTGAGGCGGCGGCGGATGGGTTTCTGGCGGGCATCCGGGCGCCGGAAGGCGCGGATGTGCCAGTTGGCGATGTGATCGCGATGATCGTCGATCGCGAGGCCGAGGTGGGGGAGCATGAGAGCGCAGCGACCGCGCCCGACGGGTCTGCGGAGGCGCCACCGACCCCGCCAGCGCCCGTACCGAGCCCGGCGCCCGAACCGAATGAGGCCGAGGTCGCAGCCCCGCCCAAGACCGTTCCTCCCGCGATTGCGGCGGGCAGGATCTTGGCCTCACCCCTGGCAAAGCGCGTTGCCTCCGAGCAGGGCATCGATCTTGCAGCCCTTCGGGCCAGCGGCGTTTCGGAGCCGATCCATGCCCGCGATCTGGCGCGGGCGCCTGCGGGCGGGCATTCCGTTCTTTCCGCAAGGGTGGAGGGCGGCGCCTTGGCCGCGCTTTTGGAGCGTTCCGAGGGCGCGAGCCGCACGGCGCTTTTTGCCGCCTTTGCCGCCTCCGCCTGGCGCGCGGTGGTAGAGGACGCCGCGGTCAGCATTGCTATCCGGGGCCTTGACGGATCGATCACCCCTTACCCCGCGGATGCCGGGGCCGATGCCGCGCTCTCTCTCATCGATCTGTGCGACACGCGCCTGGGTTCTTTCGCCCCGGCGGGTGGTACGCCCGCCCTGGCCGCCGCCCGCGAGGGCGATGCCTTCCTACTGACGCTCTCTTTCAACGAGGGCCGCCTGCCGTTTCCAACCGCAGCCGCCCTTCTCGATGCCATTGCGGCCCGGGTTGAAGACCCGATCCGCCAGCTTCTTTGAGGCCCCGATGACCCGCTTCAAAACCCAGCTTTATATTAATGGCCAGTGGCGGGATGCATCGGATGGCGGCACCTTTGACGTGCTGAACCCCGCCGACGAAACGGTGCTGGCCACCGTGGCCTCTGGAACCGTTGAAGATGCTCTGGCCTGCCTCGATGCCGCGGAAGCCGCGTTCGGGCCCTGGGCCGCGCGGAGCCCGCGGGAACGTGGGGAGGTGCTGCGCCGGGCCTACGATCTTTTCATGGATCGGATCGAAGAAATCGCCCGCCTCATCACGCTGGAAAACGGCAAGGCAGGCGGCGATGCCATGGGGGAGGCGAAGTACGCCGCCGAATTCTTCCGCTGGTATGCCGAAGAGGCCGTGCGCTCGGACGGGTATCTTGGCATGGCCCCGGCCTCTGGCGCGCGCCTCATGGTGCATCAGAAACCAGCCGGGATCGCGGTGCTGGTAACGCCCTGGAACTACCCTGCCGCCATGGGCACGCGAAAGATCGGCCCGGCGCTGGCCGCCGGTTGCCCGGTGGTGATCAAGCCTGCGTCGGAAACCCCGCTAACCATGCTGGCCCTGATGCCGATCCTCGAAGAAGCGGGGGTTCCGCCGGGGCTGGTGAATGTTCTGCCCTCGCGCGCCTCGGGCGCCGTAGTGGGCGCCATGCTGGCCGATGCGCGAACCCGCGTTGTCAGTTTCACCGGCTCTACCGAAGTAGGGCGCAAGCTGCTGCACGCGGCGGCGGATAATGTGATCAAACCGGCGATGGAACTCGGCGGCAACGCGCCCTTCATCGTCTGCAAGGATGCAGATATCGAGGCTGCGGCAGAGGGGCTCATGGTTGCCAAGATGCGCAATCTTGGCGAGGCCTGCACCGCCGCGAACCGGATCTACGTGCACCAGGATGTCGAGAAGCCCTTCGTGCAGTCCTTCGTGGCCAAGATGGCCGCGCTCAAGATGGGCAATGGCATCGAGGACGGGATCGATGTTGGCCCCCTGGTCAACGCCGAAACCCGCGACAAGGTTGAATTTTTCGTCCGCGACGCCGTTGACAAGGGGGCCGCGCTGGAGCTTGGCGGGGTGCGCCCGAATGGGGCGGGTTATTTCTTCCCGCCCACCGTGCTCACCCATGTGCCCGACACGGCGGAGTGCCTGCGCGATGAAATCTTTGGCCCCGTCGCGGCCATCCAAACCTTCTTGGATGAGGAGGATGTGATCCGCCGCGCCAATGATACCGAATATGGGCTGGTGGCCTATGTCTATTGCGGTGACATGCGCCGCGGCATGGCCCTCGCAGAGCGCCTGGAGTTTGGCATGATCGGCCTGAACCGTGGCTTGGTGTCCGACCCGGCAGCGCCCTTTGGCGGCGTCAAGCAATCGGGGCTTGGCCGCGAGGGTGGGAAGGATGGCCTGCTGGAGTTTCAGGAAACACAGTACATCTCTGCCGAGTGGTGAGATGGGCGCCATAGCCAGTCCCTCTGTCCGAAAGCTGGCTGCCGCGCGCGGCATCGATATCGATGCGCTGGCAGAGAGGCTCGGGCGCGAAACGATTGCGCGCGAAGATCTGGTTGGCCCGCCGGGGCAAAGCGGCATCCCGGCCGGCCAGGGCACAGCCTACTGGAATGTCGATCACACCGAGTGGGGGCCGATCCGAACCGAACCGCTGAGCCGCATCGCTACGGTAGCATCGGCAAATCTGACCGCTGCGCAGCAGATGATCCCCGCTGTCACACACCATGACAGCGCCGATCTGACCCGGATCGAGGCGACGCGGCGGGCACTGAAAGCCGAGGGCATGCGTATAACGGCGCTGGCCTTTCACGCGGCTGTCTTGGCGCGATGCCTCAGGGAGGTTCCGCGTTTCAACGCCTCGCTCTCTGCCGATGGTAACGCGCTGATCCTGAAGGATTACGTGCATATCGGGATTGCGGTGGATACGCCCCATGGCCTTGCTGTGCCCGTTGTGCGGAATGCCGATCGGATGCGCGTTGCCGCGTTGGGCGATGCAATCGGCGATCTTGCAGCGCGTGCCCGGGCACGAAAGCTGCGGCCAGCGGAGATGGGCGGGGCATCGATGACGATCACCAATCTCGGTGGCATCGGCGGCGAGGGCTTCACCCCCATCGTCAACCCGCCGGAAGTTGCGATTTTGGGAATATCCTCGCAGGAGGTTCGCCCGGTCTGGGATGGCGCCGCGTTCCAGCCAAGGCCAATGGTTCCGCTTGACCTCTCCTATGATCATCGCGTGGTCAATGGCGCGGATGCGGCACGGTTTCTGCGGCGCTATTGCGCGCTGATCCGTGATCCGGACGCGCTGTTGATGTTGGGGCCAGGCGCTGGTTCCCCGCCTGCATGATGCCGCGCGCGCCATGGCAGGCCGTGTTTCGCCCGGGGGCTAGGCCGCGCGCGGCAGCCCCAGGATGGCCCGCGCGGATTGCCAATCCGCGACAGGGCGCTCGTACTTTTCACACAGCGCCACAGCCCGGCGGACCAGCGCGGCATTTGACGGTGCAAGGGTGTGCCGATCCAGCCTGACGTTATCCTCAAGGCCCGTGCGGGTATGCCCGCCCGCCGAGATGGCCCATTCGTTGAGCACGATCTGGTTTGCCCCGATCCCGGCAGCGCACCACTGCGCCGACGGCAGGCGGCTGCGCAAGATTTCCACATAGAAATCAAATACCTGACGATCCGCGGGCATGGCGTTCTTCACCCCCATGACGAACTGAACGTAAAGCGGCCCCGGGCCCAGCGCCCCGGCTTCATGCATGCTGATCGCCTTCAGGATGTGGCTGAGATCGAATGCCTCGATCTCGGGCTTCACCTTGCGGCTGCGCATTTCGGCGGCAAGCCAATCCACAAGATCCGGCGGGTTTTCATAGACCCTGCTTGGAAAGTTGTTTGAGCCAACCGAGAGCGAGGCCATGTCTGGCCCCAGCGGCAGCATACCGCCCCGCTGGTGCCCGGCGCCGGAACGCCCGCCGGTGGAGAATTGAACGATCATCCCGGGGCAGTGAGTCTTCAGGCCCTCAAGCAACCGGGCAAAGCGCTCCGGATCCGATGATGGGCTCTGATCCTCCTGGCGTACATGCGCATGAACGATGCTTGCGCCGGCCTCGAACGCCTCCTGCGTACTCTCGATCTGTTCTTCAACCGAGATCGGCACCGCCGGATTGTTCGCCTTACGCGGCAGGGATCCGGTGATTGCCACGCAGATGATGCAAGGGTCGCCCATCAGAAGGGCAGGCCCACGTAATTCTCGGCGAGTGAGATCTGCGCGGCGCGGGAGGATTTCAGGTAATCGATATCGGTTTGCTGCATCCTCTGCCCAAACTCACCGGTTTCCGGGAATTTGTGGAGAAGGTTGGTCATCCACCAACTGAACCGCTGGGCCTTCCAGACCCGGGCGAGCGCCTTGTCGGAATAGCCCTCAAGCCCGCGATCGTCGCCCTCCGTGTAATGCTTCAACAGCGCTTCATAGAGGTAGTGAATGTCCGACGCCGCTGAATTGAGGCCCTTGGCCCCCGTGGGCGGAACGATATGGGCGGCATCCCCGGCGAGGAACAGGTTGCCGTAGCGCATGGGCTCGGCCACGAAAGACCGGAGCGGCGCGATAGATTTTTCAATCGACGGGCCGGTTTCCAGCTTCTCCGCCACAGCCCTCGGCAGGCGCTGCTTGAGCTCTTCCCAGAACCGTTCGTCGGGCCAATCCTCAACTCTGTCTTCCAGCGGCACCTGCACGTAGTAGCGGCTCAGAACACGGGATCGGAGCGAGCAGAGCGCAAAGCCCCGCTCGCTGCGCGCATAGATCAGTTCTTCGGACACTGGCGTGGTGCGGGACAGAACCCCAAGCCAGCCGAAGGGGTAGACCCGTTCGAACACCCGCAAAACGTCAGACGGGATCGATTTGCGGGACACGCCGTGAAAGCCATCGCAGCCGATGATGTAATCGCAATCGACGCGGGTCACCTCATCGCCCTGGCGATAGGTCAGGTAAGGGCTGTCGCTTGTGATATCGTGGGGCGTGACGTCCTGCGCCTCGTGAATGACGATACCGCCCAACTTGTCGCGCGCATCGTAGAGATCGCGGGTCACTTCGGTCTGGCCGTAGACCACAACGGTATCGCCGCCCGTCAGGCCCTTCATATCCACATTGAAGAGGTCGCCGTCCGAGGCGATATCGAAACCGTTATGAACCTCGCCTTCAGAATCCAGCCTGTCGGCAATACCGGCCTTGCGCATCAGATCCACAAAGCCCTTTTCCAGCACCCCGGCGCGGATACGGCCCAGCACGTAATCCCGGCTTCGCTGTTCCAGTACGACCGTCTCGATCCCCTGCAGGTGCAGCAGTTGCGACAGCAGGAGGCCCGACGGACCGCCGCCGATAATACCAACTTGAGTTTTCATGACCTCACTCCTCCGTAAGTTATTGGTTTCGAATGGTTCATCGGGATCAGGATCCCAGCAATCGCGGCAGATACAGGGCCAGAACCGGCAGGGTCAGCAAAAGCCCGACCCTTATCACTTCGGCGCCGAGGAACGGAACGACGCCGCGAAAGGTTTCGCCCATGGGCGTGTTCTTGGCGAGCGCGCTGATGATGAAGACGTTGAGTCCCACCGGCGGCGTGATCAGGCCGATTTCCACCACGATCACCGCCAGGATGCCGAACCAGATCTTGAGCTCATCGGTGCTCATCCCGAAGGCGGCTCTGGAGGCGGTGACGAAATCGCCGCCATTCAGCTCCACCAGAACCGGCCAGAAGAACGGCACGACCACCAGGATCATCGCCAGGCTTTCCATGAAGCAGCCGAGGATCACCAGCAGGATCAGCATCACGATGAGCACCATCCAGGGATCAAGCGTGCTCATCGCCGCCCAATCGGCGAGGGCGGCGGGCAGATTGGCCCGGGCGAAGAAGCTTTTAAGAACCTCGGCGCCGAACAGGATGAAATAGATCATGCCCGAGGTAACGGCCGTTTCGAGGAGCGATTGGCCCAGCGCACGAATCTTCAGGCCTTCCTGGCCGAACAGCCGCAGCGCAAAGCCGTAGATCAGGATCGCCATGACCCCGATCGCGGCGGCCGGGGTGGGGGTGAAAAGGCCAAGGCCAAGCCCGAGAATGATCGCCCCGAAGATCACGATAACCGGGATCAGGCGCAGCAGGGCTTCGCGCCGTTCTGCCCATGGCATCTGTTCCGATTTCGGCGCGAGTTCGGGCTTGAGATGCACCAGAAGCGCGATGACCAGCATGAAGAACGCAACCGCCAGAAGGCCCGGAATGATCGCCGCCTGGAACATCTTGATGATCGAGGCTTCCACGATGATCGCGTAGATCACCAGCGCGACCGAGGGCGGGATCAGGATCCCCAGCGTGCCGCCCGCGGCCAGCGCCCCGGTGGCCAGGCGGGGGGCATAGTTGAGGCGCCGCAATTCGGGCAAGGCGATTTTGCCCATCGTCGATGCCGTTGCCAGCGACGAGCCGCAGACCGCGCCGAACCCTGCGCAGGCGCCGATCGCAGCCATTGCAACGCCGCCCCGAAGCCGCCCGATCAGCGCGTTCATGCCACGGAAGAGATCCCGGCTCAGCCCCGCATGGCTGGCCAGATACCCCATGAGAACGAACATGGGCACGACCGATAGTTCGTAGCTGGCCACATTTTCCCAAAGCAGGGTTTTGAAGCTGCGCAGGTAGGGTTCGAAGCGCAGGAAGGGGGCTACAAGGCTCAAAACCCAGTTGCCCGCGATACCGATGAAAATCATCGCAAGGCCAACCGGCGCACGGCACGCAAGAAGAATGAAGAACAAAACCAGACCGGCAATGCCAACGAGTTCGCGTTCCATCGCTCAGACCTCCTGCGGCTCGTCGATGGCCTGCTGCAGCGCGACCGCCGCCCAAAGGGCAAGCGAGATGAGGCCGGGGATATAGAAGGGCCAGATCGTCCAACCGAGGATCGCCGTGGCGGCCTGATCCGCCCGGGTCTCCAGCATCCCGAAGATCATCCAGTAGCCCAGAAAAAGGGCGAGAAGCGCGATGCAGGCCGGCCAGATGCGAGCTATGATCCGGCGAACGGGCAGGGGCATCTTTTCAGCGAAGATCGTGACCGCCACATGGCCCCGGCGCATCTGGCAATAGGGAAAAAACATCAAGGCAGCGCAAGAGATGACGAGGCGTACGAAGTCCTCGTAGCCCGGCAGCCCCTCGATATGGCCGCCGCCCCAGAGATCTGCCAACCGCCCGGCCAGATTGGCCCCGACATTGAGCGAGGTCACCACGGTGATCACCAAAAGGATTACGCCGCCCAGAAGGGCCCAGGCAGACACAAGTGTTTCCAGAAGGCGCGGTGGCATGCCCGGCATCCTTTGCGACAGGTTAGGTTTTCGGCGGCCCGGCCCGAAGGCCGAACCACCAGGGAGAAACGGTTCAGTTCGCGGCGACGGCGGCGCGGGCAGCCTCGACCAGCGCGGCACCGTCGAAATCGCGATCGGCGGTCTCTTCGATCCAGCGGGCCTCGACCTGCGCGCCCAATGCGTCAAACGCTGCTTTTGACTCTGCGCTCAGCGTTTGCAGTTCGCCACCGCTCTCGGTTTGCAGGTTGCGGCCCACATCCTCGATGCTGTCCCAGACCTCGCCTGCGATCTCCGCCAGCGCTGCGCCGGAATTGGCATCGATGATCGCGCGCAGATCTTCGGGCAGTTCGTCGTAGCGTTCCTGGTTCATCGCCAGAAGGAAGGTTGCCGTGCCGAAGCGGCTGGCTTCGGGGCCCTCCACGGAGACCGTAGTCATCTCGTGCAGGCCCAGGGGCGGCATCACTTCGAAGGGCACGAGCGCACCGTCAACCACCCCGCGGGCCAGCGCCTGCGGCAATTCGGGCACCGGCATGCCAACCGGTTCGGCGCCCCAGGCCTCGATCATCCAGGCGCCGGTGCGGGAAGGGGTGCGGAGCGACAGGCCCTCAACATCCTCAACCGTGGCAACACTGCCCTCCCGAAGATGGATCGCGTTGCCGGCGTGAACGTGCAGCAGCAGTGGATGGATATCCTCGAAATCGGCCGCGATATCCGCCCAAACCGCCTGAATGGCCGCGTTCGTCTGGGCGGCAGAGCCCTGGTGAACGCTTGGAAGTTCAAACACTTCGGCCCTTGGGAACACGCCCGGCGTATAGCCCGGCAATGTCCAGACAATATCGGCAAAGCCATCGCGTACCTGGCGGTAAAGCTCCGGTGGCCGCCCGCCCATGGACATCGAGGGGAAAAGCTCGATGGCGATGCGGCCCTCGCTTTCCGCCTCGATCCGTTCCGCCCAGGGTTCCAGCAGCGCCGCATGAACGGGCGCGCGGGGGCCAAGAAAGTGGTGCACGGTCAGCGTAACGTCTTGGGCGAGGCCGGCCGTTGCGGTAACGGCCAGGGCCGAGCCGGTGGTGAGTAGCGTTTTGAAACGTCCCATGTCGGGTCCTCCAAGGTTTGCGGGGCCGTGCCCGCGATGGGATTGGGGCCGCGCCGCCTCCACCGCGGCGCGCTTTGCTCAGATGTCGAAGAACACGGTCTCACCGTCGCCCTGAACGCGGATGTCGAAGCGGTAGATGGGTTTGCCGCCCCGCTCGCTGCGCTGGGCGATCAGGGTGGCGCGCCGGTGCTCTTGCTCGATGAGGTTCAGGACAGGGTCCGCATCATTGGCGGCGCCCTCGTCTTCAAAATACATCCGGGTGTTGAGGCCCAGGTTGATGCCTCTCGCGACGATCCAGAAGCTGATATGGGGGGCCATCAGGCCATGGCCGCCGCGGCCTTTCGCGGGCCCGGGTTTGATCGTGTCGAATGCCCATTCGCCGGTCTCGAAATCCGAGACGATCCGGCCCCAGCCGGTGAACGGCCCGGTGGCACCCTGCGCGTAGGCGCCGGTTGCATCGGCCTGCCAGACTTCGATCAGCACATCCTTGATGGGCGCGCCGGTACCATCCCTGACCACGCCCTCAACCGTGATCTGTTCCCCTTCGGCCTCGGGCGTTGCCGGATTCGGGCCAAAGTTTTTATCGAAGATATCGAAGCCCGCGGCAGCCGGGGCGAGGCCGATGTGAACGTAGGGGCCAGCGGTTTGGGAGGCTGTTTCCTTAAGATAGTCAAGCGGTTGCATGGCTCAGTTCCCCTCAAGCCGGTTTTCGAATAGGGTTGAGCGGGTGCCACGCAGAACGATATCGAACTTGTAGGCCATCGTATCGAGCGGGACCGTGGCGTTCATATCGAGCGGCGCAATCAACTGCTCTATGGCGCGCTCGTCCGGGATCGATTTGACGATCGGGCAGGCCCAGATCAGCGGATCGCCCTCGAAATACATCTGAGTGATCAGGCGCTGGGCGAAGGCGTGGCCGAAGATCGAGAAATGGATATGGGCGGGGCGCCAGTTGTTCACCCAGTTCCGCCAGGGGTAGGGCGCGGGCTTCACGGTGCGGAAGTGATAGCGGCCCTCCGCATCGGTGATCGCGCGCCCGCAGCCGCCGAAATTCGGATCGATCGGGGCCAGGTATGTATCCTTCCTGTGGCGATAGCGGCCACCGGCGTTGGCTTGCCAGAACTCCACCAGCGTGCCGGGCAGGGGGCGGCCGTTCTCATCAAGAACTCGGCCATGCACGATGATGCGTTGCCCGATCGCGCTTTCGCCCGGCGCGGCGTAATTGTGCAGAAGATCGTTATCGAGAGGGCCCAGCATATCATGCCCGAAAACCGGGCCCGTTGTCTCGGACACCGAGTTTTGCAGGGAAAGCAGCGGATAGGCGGGAGAGCGCGATAAGCTGGTCTTGTAATCGGGCGTCAGCGCCGGCGGCTGCCACTCCCGGTCGCGGGGATACAGTTCATCTAGCGGGGCCACGGGTGTTTTCCTCCTCTCACTGTGCAGCGTCGGGGCCGCGCATGGCGGCATAGGTTTCCTTGGCGATCCGGAAGGCCGTGTTTCCGGCCGGAACACCGGCATAGATCGCCACATGCATCAGCGCGGCGCGCACCTCCGTTTCGGTTGCGCCGGTATTGGCGGTGGCGCGGATGTGCATGGCGACCTCGTCCCAATGGCCAAGCGCGGCCAGAAGCGCGATCGTGATCAGGCTGCGATCCCGGTTCGTCAGATCGGGCGAAGACCAGACGCGGCCCCAGGCCCCTTCGGTGATCAGTTCCTGAAACTCGGCATCAAGCTGCGTTTGATTGCAGGATGCGCGATCCACATGCGCGTCTCCCAGAACGGCGCGGCGGGTTGCCATGCCAGTATCGCGGGGCGTTGAAGCCATGTTCTTTTCTCTCCTCCCGGGCAGGGCGTGGGCGAAAAGGGGCCCGTTTCCTGCAACCAACACGATCCTGTCACATTGATTTTTGTGATGTAAAATGAGAATTTTCGCATTAAGTATGAAATTTAGGAATGCAAACCTATGCTCGACCGGCGGATCAAACTGCGGCATCTGGATTGTTTTCTGGAGATCGCCCGCACCCGCAGCCTTTCGAAATCCGCCGAGCGGCTCAATCTGACCCAGCCGGCAATCTCGAAGACTCTCAAGGAGTTCGAGGGCATTCTTGGTGCGCGCCTGATCGAACGCAGCCGCCGCGGCGCCACGCTGACGGCCTATGGCACCGCGCTTCTTCCGGCGGCCAGCGCCGGGCTTCAGCAACTGGAGCAGGCGGTGAGCAGCGTTTCGATGCTTCAGGCGCGGGAAAGGATGGTGGTTCGGGTCGGCGCCCTTCCCACGGTGGCGGCCTCGATTCTCCCAGGGGCCATCGAGGCCTTCCAACGCAGCTATCCCGAAAGCTCGTTTCGGCTGATCTCCGGCCCCTATGACTTCCTGCTATCGCAATTGCGGGATCGCGCGGTTGATATCGTGATTGGCCGGATGGCGGACCCGGAGAAACTGCACGGCCTGTCGTTCAACTACATCTACTCCGAACAGGTGGTGTTCCTTGTCCGGGCCGGGCACCCTTTGCTTGCGGCGCCCGCGTTCGATCCCAAGGATATCGCCCGCTACCAGCTTATCATGCCGGACGAGAGCGCAATCATCCGCCGCTCGGTGGATCAGCTACTGCAGGTGCTGCGGATCGATCCGCCGGTTTCCAGCATCGAAACCGTGGCGCACGCTTTCAGCCGGGTCTACACAATTGAGAGTGACGCGGTATGGATCATCTCGGAAGGCGTTGCGGCGCATGACATTGCAACCGGCGCCCTCTGCAAGCTGCCCACCGATACCGAGGTCAGCAAGGGCGCCGTGGGCTACACGCTTCGGGTAGAGGCGGAGATCGAGACGGCAACGCGCCTTTTTGTTGAAACGCTCGTGGATCAGAACAGGGGCGCTTGAGTTCCCTTGCTACATCGGAAGTGCCGCGATCTTGGGCCTTTGGGAGAGGGCCTTCGCCGCAGTCCGGGGCGCCGTTCGAGGGCCGGGCGCGTTTTTTGGTGTGCCAAGTTCCCAATGGTTCGTGCATAAGGTGAGCGGCGTTGGTCGGCCGGCTCTGCGCACCTTTCGCGAACATGTCGCTTCCGGAGTTGAACCCCATATTTCCCTTGCGAAAATCCCTTCTGCGCTATGATGCGGCGCACAGGGCGCCACCCGCTTGGGTCGATCAGCGCACTCGGCTGTCAAGTTCCTGGGGCCGATGCGCCGGATGGTCAGGTCAGTGAAATGGACCCTATAAGCGGTTATCGATAATCGTTGACGTCTTGCCTGACGTGCCCTATTTCAATACCGAGCCTTCTGTCTGCCGGGCGCATAACGTGCCGGGCTGGCGTGTTTGATGAGGCCCCCTGTCCGGTGTTGCGCCGGAACGTTTTGATGGAGATCAGGCGTGATCCAAAGAGTTGTTCTGAGCGAGCAGGTGAAGGAAGAGCTGCTCGATGACATCATGCGCGGACGTTACAAGCCGGGGGATCGCCTGGTCGAGTCACAGATTGCAAAGCGGATGGGGATCAGCCAGTCGCCGGTGCGCGAAGCGCTGCGGGATATGGTGGCCATGCGGTTTGTTGAGGTGGAGCCCCACAAAGGGGCCCGCGTGCGCCAGATCGATCAGCGGGAAGTTGTGGAGATCTATCCGGTGCGCGCCTGCCTTGAAGAGCTTGGCGGGCAATTGGCGGTTGCGAATGCGGGGCCGATCCTGGGCGATCTGGAGCGCGCGATCGAAGAGATGGTCAACGCCTTCGCGGCGGGTGATGTGCGCACGCTAGCGCATTGGGATGTCCGGTTCCATCGTGCGATCCTTGAGGCGTCCGGCAACCAGATCCTGATCGAGACGTGGAATTCGCTGATGATCGAGGCGCGGACTTTCGTGACCCTCAGCAACCTGATTTTGCGCAAGCCGGAGATCGATCTGGCCGGGCGGCATTACCCCATCGTTGAGGCCTTGCGCGAGGGCGATCCGGTGAAATGCGGGCGGGTCATGCGCCATCATGTGGAGGAGTTCGGCTCTGTTATGCACGACATCTTCCGCGAGCAGAACGAACGCGATCCGTCGCTCACTCTTGATCCGGCCTCTGATGGCGAACGCTTCTCGGCCACTGCCGCGGCGCGCGCGGGGTAATGGGGCCGGGCCCTTGGCCAAAGTCGGCCATGGCGTGCGACCGCAGGGCAGGGGATAGATGGCGAACGTAACTTTAGCATTCCTCCGGCACGCCAAGGTGCCGTCCCACGAGGGCGACATGCCGCTGACGCCGGATTCGAACGCCGATATCGAAGCGGCGATTCCGAGGCTCAGCGCACTGGGCCGGCCTGGGGCCCGGTTCCGTTTTCTGGCAACGCGCACGCACCGTTCCCGCCAAACCGCAGAGGCGCTGCGCCTGGCCATCGATCCCGGCGCGCCGGAAGTGCAACCCGCCTGGGGGCTGCGCAATCCCGATATCTATCTGGCGGGATCCAGGGTTGAGATGGGCTCGAAGGCCGAGTTCTTTGCCTCGCAATGCGAATTCTTTGAGATGACGCCCGATGCGGTTCTGGAGCAGACGTTTTATCGCGAGTTTCTGACCGCGCCGGATCGGATCGAATACTGGGTGCACCATGCGTCCCCGCCAGGCGAGGATGCGGCGGCGGTGGCGCACCGTGTTCTGTGCTTTGCCAGGAGTTTCGCCGCGGTTCCGCTGCAGTCCGATCTCGTGGTTGCCTGCGTCACCCACTCGCCCGTCATGCGGGCGCTGTTGGTGCAGGGCCTCAAGATTGATGATCCGGGCGAGCCTGGGTGGGTTGAAGAGATCGTACTGGAGGTGGGGCCCACGGGGATCGCCTATCGGTTCCGGGATCACACCGGGCATCTTCAGGCGTGAGGCGTTCCATAGAGCCTTCGCGCCGATGATTTAACTAAATTCATAAAAAACAATATCTTGATAGATCGTTCTTTCTGATCTCCTGGACCTGCACGCGGGGTTTTTCTCCGCGAAGGGGCGGCGGGAGCGGGCATGGGGAACGCCTCAGCAGAGCATCTTGTAAAATGGATAATAAATTATCGATAATCGCTTGACCGAATCCGAGTGGATGGATACCAAGTTAGGAAAAATCCAGACAAGTCGTTGTGAGAACGGGAGGAACACATGAGCTTGGATGAGACGAATGTCCTTGGGCAGAACCTCGGCACAGCTGAGTTTCCCGTTACCTGGGAGACCGGCGAGCAAGAGCTGTTCTGGATCCTGGACGATCTGCATTGCCCGAACCCGCTTTCACCGATGTTCTTTGATATTGGCGGCTGGTGGCTGACTTGCGATCATATGTTCCGCCGGTTCGGCACGCCCTTCGCCAGCGACTGGGTTGCCAAGAACGTAAACGGATATCTCTACACCGCCGCGCTGCCCGCCACCCCGGGCCTGCATGTGGAGGCGATGGAGTATCAGAACCGCTACGTGCCCCGGGTGCCCCATGATCCCGACTATGCGGGCAAGATCGGCGCCTATCTCGGGAACGTTCTGCCGCATTACGCGGAGAACTTCCTCGATTGGTGGAACGATCGCATCCTGCCGGAGATGAAGACGAATTTCGACTATATCGACGGGTTCGACAAAGAGGGCGCGAGCCTCACCGCGCTGGCGGTTCTTCTCGAAGACATGATCGATATCCATGACCGGCATTGGAAGATCCACTGGATGCTGAACTTCGCCCAGTTCTCGGCCACGATGGCCTTGAATGGCGCGATTGATGAATTCAAGCCCAATGCAGACCCGGCTCTCAAGGGCCGCCTGCAAAGCTCGGTCAAGGACCGGAACTGGGATAGCGTTGAAGCGCTCTGGAAGATGAAAGAGACCGTGAAGGCGAGCCAGACGCTGAAAAACGCGTTCGGGGCCGAAACGGCCGCGGGTGTGATGACGGCGCTGGAAGGTTCCGATGAGGGCCGGGCGCTGATCAGGGATCAGCTTGAGCCCTATCTGCAAGAGTTTGGCCACAAGGCGCTCTGGTCTCATGAGACCCGCTTCCCGCTTTGGATCGAAAACCCGGGCCCCGCCATTGAGGCGGTGCGGGGCTACGTGATCTCGGATTACGATTATCCCAAGACGATCAAAGAGGTGGAAGACGATCTGAATGCCGCGATTGCCGAATGCATGGATGGCATTGAAGGCGAAGCCCGCGAGAAATTGCAGGCCGCGCTCGATGGGTCGCTCAGGATGAACCCGCTGACACCGGATCACCACTTCTACATCGATCAGGGCACCAATGCCCGCCTGCGCACCGTGCTGATCGCGATCGGCAAGAAGCTGGTCGAGATGGATGTCATCGACGATCAGGAAGACATCATGTTCCTGCGCTACAACGAGCTGCGCGCCCTTGTGGGCGATCAGGGCGCCTATGATGCGCGCGACATCGTCTCAGATCGCCGCGATGAAGACGAGGAAGCAACCTCGAAGCGGCCGCCCGATTGGATCGGCACGGCAACGCAAGAGGCGCTCGATTTCCCCTATGCCGGGCTTTGGGGATTTCCCGAACGGTTCTACCGCGAGCCGCCCACCAAGGCGGGGGAGATCACCGGGCTCGCAGCCTCTCCGGGCGTTATCGAGGCCAAGGCGCGGGTGATCACCGATCTCGATCAGTTCCACACCGTGCAGGAAGGCGAAGTTCTGGTGTGCCGGATGACGAACCCTGCCTGGGTGGTTCTCTTCACACAGATCTCCGGCCTCGTAACGGATGCCGGGGGCACAACTTCGCATTCCGCTGTGGTCTCGCGCGAGTTTGGGCTGCCGGCGGTGGTGGGCACCTCGGTTGCGACCAAGGATATCAAGACGGGCGATACCGTTCGGGTGAACGGCACCACCGGGGTTGTTGAAATCCTCACCTGACGCCCGCGCGGCGCGCCTGCTGTCTTCTCCGCCCCGCGGGCCCTCTCTCCGAGGGGCGGAGACACTCCAACTGAGCCAAGGGGATCTGTTTCATGGGATATCGGTTTGTCGATCTGTCCATGCCTGTGCATCAGGAGATGAAGGTGTTTCCCCGCCTGGCCCAGCCGAAAGTGGAGATGGTGGATACCTGGAAAGGGTTCGCCGAGGCCATCGGGGCTTCCGAATACGGCGAAGATCACCTGACCGCCCATTGTTCGGTCACCGTCAGTGACCATGCCGGCACCCATATGGATGCGCTCAAGCATATGGGTAACGAGGAGACGCCCGGCCCCGAAGGCATTCCGCTTGACTACTGCTTCGGCGATGGCGTGGTTCTGGATTTTCGGCACCTCGATTTCGGCTCGGCGATCACGATCGAGGATATGAAAGAGGCGCTTGCGCGAATCGACTACAAGCTGAAGCCGCGGGATATCGTTCTGATCCGCACCGGCGCCTCGGACTACAACGACGAAGACCGGTATCTGACCGATCATGTGGGCATGTCAGCCGAGGCAACCAAGTGGCTGATTGAGCAGGATTGCCGGGTCACCGGCACCGACGCGCCCACTTGGGATCCACCGGTCTGGGCGATGTTTGAAACCAAGAAGTTCTGGCTCGCCCACAAGGTGATGATGACCGATGCCTACTGGCATATCGAGAACCTGACCAATCTGGGCGATCTGCCGCCGCATGGCTTCAAGCTTTCCGTCTTCCCGGTCAAATGGGTGGGCACCACCGGAGCCCCCGTCAGAGCTGTGGGGATTATCGATGGGTAAGCGCGTTCTCTGGTTTCACGATGCGGAATGCTGCGATGTGGCTGCCGCAGGCGGCAAGGGCGCAAGCCTGGCTTCGATGACGCAGCAGAACCTGCCGGTGCCCGGTGGCTTTTCGGTGCCCGCCGATGTGTTGGAGCAATGCGTGGATGGCGATGCGCTTCGCGCCCATGCCCGGGCGCAGAACCACGCCGCGGCCGTAAAGCTGGTGGAGGAAACGGCAGCCGTGCCCCAGGAGGTTCTGGAGGCCTATGCCGAGCTTGGCGGTGGCAAGGTGGCGGTCCGCTCCTCGGCCAGCGCCGAGGATTCTGAGGCCGCGAGCTATGCGGGCCAGCAGGAAACCTACCTCAACATCGAAGGCGCAGAAGCGGTCCGCAAAGCCGTGATCGATTGCTGGGCCTCGTTCTTTTCCGAGCGCGCCCTGTTCTATCGCGGCGAGATGGGCAATCTCGACGATCTGCGCATGGCGGTTGTCGTCCAGAAAATGGTGGATGCCGATAAGGCCGGCGTTGCCTTCACCATCCATCCCGTGACGCGCCGCAAGGATCGCATGCTGATCGAAGCCGTGCACGGCCTGGGCGAACAGGTGGTATCGGGCGAGGTTACGCCCGACCACTACGTGGTCGATCGAAAGGGCCGGGAAAAGAAATCCGATACACCCCATGGCGGGGTTCTGGCGGCAGATGAGCTCGCCCGCCTCGCCGAAATGGCCATAAACCTCGAAAAACACTACGGAAAACCGCAGGATATCGAATGGGCGATCTACGGATCGGACATCTTTCTTCTGCAATCCCGGCCCGTCACCGCATGACCGAGCCGCCGCGGGCCGGTGGGAATCCAAGGGGAGAAAGACCATGAAAACCAGAATGTCTCTTACACTGGCGGCCCTCGCGCTCGCCCCGGCGGCCGCCCTCGCAGAAGGGCATGGCCGGGACCTGCCGGCCTATGTTCTTCAGCCCAATGCCGAACTGGTCACGATGGAGCATCTCGATGCATTGAACGAATGCGATTGGGATAGGCTGATGGCGCAATATCCCGAGGAAGTTCTCTTCATGCTTCCCAACGGGGTCTGGGTCGAGGGCCGCGCCGCCATTGGCGATGTGTTTGCGGGCTTTTGCACGCCGCGCGAAGACGGCGGGTTTCTCGGCGCCACCTTCATTCCCGAACGGGTCAAGACCATCGGCAACACGGTCAACGTATCCTGGCGGATGGAGGCCGATTTTCTGGCCGAGCCCTACAAGGGGGCCGACGCATACGTGACCCATGACGGGATGATGTACGTGCAGGTCACCACCTTCGATCCCGGCGAGATGGTGTTCGCCGAGTAATCAAGCCATCCCGCGGAGCCGCCGGGCGCCGCGGGCAACACGAGGGTGCTCATGCTTCTTGTTGATGCCATTTTCATCGGGCTGTTGGAGGCCTCGCCGCTGATCCTCGCGGCGATGGGGTTCACGCTGATCTTCTACCTCAACGGGTTCATGAACATCGCCTATGCCGAAACCATCACCTTCGGCGCCTATTTCGCGATCCTGTTCAACGTGGTGCTGGGCCTGCATTTCTACATGGCGATCGTGCCCTCGATGCTTTTCTCGGGGGTGATGAGCGTGATCGTCTATCTCGGCATCTTCCGCCCGGCTCTGAACCGCGGCGTGGGCCCGACGGAGATGATCATCCTCTCCGTCGGGGTGTCGTTCATGCTGCGTTACGGGCTGATCCTGATCGTGGGGCCCGAGAACCTGTTCCTCAATGAACCGAACGTCACCTACATGCAGTTCATGGGCCTCGGGGCCACGAACCTGCAGCTCATCGCGCTGGCGCTTGTCGTTCTGACCGCGGGAACGCTGTACTGGATGATCTACAACACCGGGCTTGGCGAGCAGATGCGCGGGCTCGCCAACAACCACGATCTGGCGATGGCCAGCGGGATCGATCCGCACAGAACCTCGATGGTGATCTGGTTCATCGCCGGATGTGCAGGCGGGCTGTCGGGCGTGTTTTCCGGCGTCTTCGCCCAGGTGACACCCTATATGGGCTGGAACGTCATCCTGATCACCATGCTCGTCACCATCGTTGCCGGGATCGGCAGCGTGCGCGGCGCGGCGCTGGCGGCCATCGTGGCCGGGATCCTGACGGCCTTCATCACGCTCGTGTCGAAACCGCTTTACTCCGAGGTTGCGCTTCTGCTGGCCTTCATCGGTGTGCTGACCTTTCGCGGCGCGAGGACAGCCTGATGGATTATCTGATTTTTTCCTTCTCGCTGATGCTGATCTATATCGGCCTCGCCCAGCTTCTTCACATCCAGTTCGGGCTCGCGGGCATCCCGAATTTCGGTGTTGTCGGGTTCTGGGGGCTGGGCCTCTACGGCACCGGCGTTCTTTACGTCACCTATTCCTTCCCGCTTCTGGCGGCGATCGCGGCGGCCTCGCTGATCTCGGCCGCGGTGGCATGGGTTCTGGCCTATCTGGTTTTGCAGCGCAGCGGGCAATCCATCCTGGCGGCGACCCTGGCCCTTGCGGCCATCGTGGCCACGCTGGTGGTGACCGAGAAGGATATCACCGGCGGCGTGCAGGGGATCGGAACCATCGGTTTCCCGTTCTCGGAGATGGCCAACCGCAACGTGATCTATTTTGGCTTTCTGCTGGCGGTGGTGATCGGGTTGATCTGGGTATCGGCCCGGCTGCGCGACAGCCGCCTTGGCCGCCAGCTGATTGCCATTCGCGACAATGAAGAACTTGCGGCGAGCCTCGGCAAGGATACCGCCGCAGCCAAGCGCATGACCTTTGTTGTGACTTGCGCGCTGATGGGGGTTCTGGGCGGGCTATCGGCCCCGCTGCACCAGTTCCTTGTGCCCTATCATCTGGCCCCGTCCCTCACCTTCGCGGTCTGGATCGCGCTGGTTCTGGGTGGCAAGGGGCACAACCTCGGCGCCATGATCGGGGTCTTCGCCACCTTCGGCCTGTTCGACATTCTGATCGAAACCTACGCCCCGGTGCCGCAGGACTACGCGCTGATGGTGCCGAACTTCAAACTGTTCTGCTACGGCGCGCTTTTGGTTCTGATCATCATGTACCGGCCCACCGGCATTCTGGGTGAGGACGCGCCGCACGAGCGGCCCAAGGCGGCGCCCACGCCCGTGCCCGACACCCCGGTAAAGGAGGGCTGAGCGATGAAGCTGGAAGCGGCGAACCTCACCAAATCCTACCACCAGCACGAGGTTGTCAATATCGAGAAGGTGGCCTTCGGCGCCAAGGGGCTTGAAGGGCTGATCGGCCCCAACGGGGCTGGCAAATCCACCCTCATGGGGCTTCTGACCCGCCGGATCGCGCCCACCAGCGGGCAGATCAAGCTCGATACGGGGCAGGGCGCCAGATCGCTCAACCCCCTGAAATCCCACGAGGTTGCCCGGATCGGGTTGATCAAGACGAACCAGCGCATTCAGGGCTTTGACAGCCTCACCATTCGCGACAGCCTGCGGCTGGCCGCTTCGGACCCGAAAACCGAAGGCTTCATGAGCATCTTTGCAGGCGAGCGGGATGCCGAGGATATCGAAGAGAGAGTGTCGCGCCTGATCGAAGCCTTCCCGTTTACCGATCGTAATGGCTACGCCCGGTCTGGAGGTGAGAAGAAGCTGCTCGATATCCTGCGCTGCCTGATTGCGGAACCAAAGCTTCTTTTGATGGACGAACCGACAGCCGGTTTGCCCGACGATATCACCCGCACGGTGATGGAGATGGTTCGCGAGAAAGTCGCGGGCGGCGAGATGCGGGTGGTGGTGGTTGAACACGACCTGCCGCTGATCTGGGAATACTGCGACTACGTTCACTTCCTTTCCGAGGGCAGCATCCTCTTCGAGGGCGCCCCCGAAGAGGTGAAGGCGAACCGCGTCGTGGCCGAAAAGTACATGGGGGTCTGAGCCATGTTCGATGTTCAGGCGATGCGCAGCGGCTACGGCGATATGGCCGTTCTCAAAGACCTTACCTTTTCGATCAAGGATGAGATCTTTGCCGTGCTTGGCGCCAATGGCGCGGGCAAGACCACCCTTCTGAAAACGCTCGCGCGGCTTTTGCCGCTGCAATCGGGCAGCATGAAGCTGGGCGGCGCGGATGTATCCGCAACCCCCGCCCACGCGATGCCAAGCGCGGGCGTGGCCTACGTTCCGCAAGAGGGCAATGTCTTTCCCGATCTCTCGGTTGCCGAGAACCTTTCCATCGGCGGGCGCACGGGCCACCGGCCCAAAGAAGAGAAGCTTGAAGAGGTTTTTGATCTCTTTCCCCGCCTGAAAGAACGGCTGAGCCAGGCGGCGGGCTCGCTTTCAGGCGGCGAGGGGCAGATGCTCGCCGTGGGCCGCGCGCTTATGCAGGATCCAAAGGTTCTGTTGCTGGATGAGCCTTCGGCGGGGCTGTCGCCCATATTCGTCGATACGCTTTTTTCCAGCATCGAGAAGGCGCGCAAGGAAAGCGGCGTGACCATCGTTCTGGCCGAACAGAACGCCGTCAAAACCCTCGAAATCGCAGATCGCGTGATGGTGCTTTCCTTGGGAGAGATGCACTTGCTGCGCGAGCGCGAAGGCCTGGAAATGAAAGATATAACAGAGGCTTACCACATCTGAACTGTAAGACAATCGACCAATGGAGGAGACATCGATGACTCGCAGGACACTAACATTCACAAGCGCTATCGCCCTTGCCGCGGGCTTCGGCCTTGCGGCCCCCGCGGTGGCCGAAGAAGAGATCGTGGTCGGCCATCTGACCTATCATACCGGCGAATTCGGCGCCTTCGGCCCGTTCTTTGACGGCGTGGCCGAAATGGTGCTTTCCAAGATCAACCAGGATCCGCCGCTGGGCATGCCGATGCGGGCGATCCACCAGGATCTGGGCACGGTGGGCGAGGCCCGCGCGGCGCGCAAACTGGTGGATAGCGATGGTGTCCACATCCTCTTGAACCCCGCCCACAGCTATCTCAGCTACCGCGAGTTCATGCTCGAAACCGTGGCTGAGAACAGCCTGCCGCTGATGCCTTCGGTTCATGGCGGTGCGATTGAAGGGACAATCGGCGGTGTTGCCGAGGAACCGATCTTCCGCGGCTCGCCGCTTGATACCGCCAATGGCACGGCGGCGCTTTTGCATGTTCGCGACGCGGGCAAGCAGAACGTGGTGATCGTGGCCACCGAGGTCGCCGGTTCGCAGCTTCAGAAGGAAGCCGCCGTGCGCACGGCAGAGGCCATCGGCTTCGAGGTTCTGGGTGATTTCGATATCCAGGCCGGGGAAAGCAACTACCGCTCCGTCGTGGCCCGGATCAACCGGCTCGAGCCCGATGCGATCGTGATGTTCTCATCCCCGCAAGCGGGCGGCAGCTTCGTGAAGAACGCCGCGGAATCCGGGGCATCCTACTACATCGTCGGCTCGGGCGAATGGCAGGAGACGGAATTCTTCGACACGGCCACCGAAAGCGCCCTTGGCCAGCATGAGCGCGTGGTTCTGGCCGCCAATTCGCATTCCGATAACCCCTCCTTCGCGCCGTACATGGAGTTTGCGCAGGCCTCCCAATGGATTGACGATATCGGTGATCCGGCGAACTCCTACGCGATCCAGTATTATGACCTCATGGTCGCCACGGCCCTGGCCATTGAAAAGGCCGGTGAGGTAAGCACCGCGAGCTGGACCCAGGCCATGTATGACGTGACCGGCGGTGAAGGCGAAGTTGTCTACAGCTACGAAGACGGCATCGCCGCCATCCGCGCGGGGAACGAGATCAACTACGATGGTGTGACCGGTTCGATGGAATACACCGATACCGGCATCGTTGCGGGCATCTTCGGCATCTTTGAGTGGCAATCTGATGGCTCGATCTCGCAAGTCGGCAGCGTGAGCGCGGACGATGTGCTGGCGCTTGAAGCCATGTAAGCAACCGTGCCCCGGCCGTTGATCGGCCGGGGCAGATTTTTCGGAAGGGACAGGGCAATGGATATCAGATGGTACGGGCACGCAGCCTTCAGATTGCAGGCCGAGAACGGAACATCGGTTATCACCGATCCCTTTCAACCCGATCTTGTGGGCTACGCCCCGATCCCGGATGCCGCCGATATCGTTGTGCGCTCCAGCGCCGATGACAAAGGCCATTGCCGCGAAGATCTGATCCCGGGCGAGCACGCGCTGGTTGAGGCGCTTGAGGTTGCCCAGAACGGCGGCAAGACACGTGTGGGCGGCGTTGAATTCACCGCCATGGAGGCGATGGAATACGAGCACCACTTTGAACATGAGGTGCCTGGCCAGAACGCGATGTACCGGTTCGAGCTCGACGGTATCAAGATCGCGCATATGGGCGATGTCGGGAACCGGCTGACGCCAAAGCAACTGGAATTCTATGAGGATGTGGATGTGCTGCTGGCGCTGACCGGCTCGATCCTGACGATCAAGATGCCGGACCTGATGGAGATGATTCACAAGGTATCGCCCAAGATCGTGATCCCGATGCATTTTCGAACCCTCACCTACCGGCGGCAGGCGGGGGCCTGGGTTGAGGAGTTTTTGATCAACTTTCACCCAGAGCAGATCGATTACGCGCTGAGCTACGACGCCACGATCGCCAAGGCGGAACTACCGGACGAAACGCGCGTTCTGGTCATGGACTATCATCGATAAATCAATGGCTTGCCCGGCACGAAATCATGTATCCGTTTGACTATCTCGCGCCAACCGCCCTGGCCGATGCGGCAGCCGTCTGGGCCGACCATGGCGCGACGGCCCGGCTTCTCGCCGGGGGCACGGATCTGAACGTTGCCCTGCGGCACGGCGCGGTTGCGACGGATCTGGTGATCGATCTCAAACATGTGGCCGAACTGAACGCGGCGATCAGCAGGGGTGATGAAGGCCTTCGGATCGCTGCCGGCACGACGATGACCGCACTTCGCACGTATCTGGCCGAACACGATCTGTTTCCATCGTTACAGGAGGCGGCGGCCGTTGTGGGCTCGATCCAGATCCGCAACCGCGCGACCCTGGTGGGCAATGTGTGCAACGCCTCGCCCGCGGCGGATACCGTTCCGGTACTGGCCGCGCTGGGCGCGCAGGTAGAGATCTACGGCCCGAAAGGGCGCCGCAGCCAGCCCGTAGAAGCGTTTATCGAAGGCAACCGCCAGATCGATCTTCAGCCGGGCGAAATTGTCACCGCCGTGACGATCCCCATCGCCGACAGCACGCAGGGCTGTGCCTTTGATCGCATCACGCGGCGGCGGGGCGTGGATCTGGCTACCGTAAACGTGGGCTGCCGCATCGATGCGGATGGGGATGTGGTGCTTGCCTGCGGCGCCGTCTCGCCCCGGCCGCTTGTTCTGCGGGACGAGACCGGTGTGCTGGGTGATCCCTTGGCTGCGCCCGAGGATCGGGCGCCGGCGATCCAGGCGCTGGTGACCCAGGCGCGCCCCATCTCTGATGTCCGCGCGAGCGCGGATTACCGGGTGGCGATGCTTTCGGTCATCGCCGAGCGGGCGGTGAGCCGGGCCCATGCCCGCCTTTCCGGAGGCGCCGCGCATGCCTGACACGCGCCACGAGATCGAGGCCCGGTTCGACAAGGCCCACAAGGTTGAGATGCGGGTCAACGGGCGCCCGGTATCCCAGCACGTCGCGCCCCATATCTCGCTTCTCGATTTTCTGCGCGATGAGCTTGGCCTCAAGGGCGCCAAGGAATGCTGCGCGGTGGGCGAATGCGGGGCCTGCACGATCATCGTTGACGGCGAGTCTGTGAATGCCTGCCTGATGCTGGCCGTTGAGGGCCAGGGCAAAACCATCGAGACGGTGGAGGGGCTTTCCGCCGGCGGGCAGCTCAGCACCGTGCAGCACAGTTTTCTGAAATGCGGCGCTGTGCAGTGCGGATTTTGCATCCCCGGCATGGTGATGTCGGCCGAAGTGCTCCATCGCGACAATCCCGGCGCGGATGAGGCAGACGTGCGCGAGGCGCTCTCGGGCAACCTCTGCCGCTGCGGCGGGTATAACCGGATGTTCGAAACGATGCGCGATGCCGGCGGGCAGGAGGCCCACGCCACCACCGCGGAACCCGTGACGGGCCAGACGGTTGGCGCCGACATCAGCCGCGCGGGCGGGGTTGAGCGCGTGAGCGGGGCGCAGCCCTTCCTCGCGGATCTCGATATCGCGGGGATGGCCCATCTGAAACTTGTCGCGCTTGAT
>JANQPC010000037.1 GCA_028285485.1 Paracoccaceae bacterium
GCCCCGGTCAGGTGGGCGAACTGATGTATCCCATCGCCGAGGCGCATGTGGCGCGCTCGGTGCTGGTGGCGGATGCGGCGATCCGCGCGGCGCAGGAAATGCTCTGGGATCGGCTGCGGCTGGTGGTGGAGCCCGGCGGCGCCACGGCGCTTGCAGCGCTCACCGATGGCGCCTACCGGCCAGAGGCCGGGGAACGGCTGGGCGTGCTTTTATGCGGGGCGAATACCGATGCGGTGGGGTTCTGAGGCGCCCCCCGCGCGCCCGACTGGCGCCGCAAGCACCGGGTCGGCGTTAGCGCGGCCCGGGTTGCGGAGGGATTTGCGGCCGCGCGCGAGCGAACCGCCCCGTTTAAACGTTAAGGGAGCCAGATCCTTCGCATAGCGCGTTAGGCTACCGTTTCGGCGATCATCGCGGTGTCGTAATACTCGCGATACTGTGTGATTTTCCCCTCTTTCCAAGTGGTTACGATCACGATCGGGGTATGGAAGGCGCGGTCATTCGCGCGGTGGGTCCAGCCTGTAGAGCCGATCCCGACCACCCGATCGCCCTCCGCCACGGTTTCGTCAATCGTCCAGTGATCCATGGCGAAAATTCCCGTGAGCCCTTGCAGGTACTCATCAAGCGCCGCGTGGCCCCGGCGGGCCGTTGTGAAGTGCAGCCCCTCGCGGCCATCGGCCAGGGACGTTATGCGCACATCGGTGGCCATATAGTCATGCCACATCGTAAGATCGGCGCCGCGGCATTCGTGCCACCGCTCCCAGGCTTCCCGCAGCAAGGCGGTGTTTTTCTCTTCAACTGCGCCCATCCGAGTTCTCCTTCGTGCCGTTTGGCGCGAGCCATACCACGGCGACTCGCGCAATTTACGAAGAATGCGACGCGCCATGTGCTGGCCCCGACGCGCCATCCCCGTTGCCCTTCGCGGCCCGGGCCCCTAAGGATGCCCGGCAGGGGACGGGGAATGGAACCGCGGCGATGACCTACTGCGTGGGCCTGCTTCTGAAGGCAGGCATGGTGCTTCTCAGCGATACCCGCACCAATGCGGGGCTCGACAATATCTCGACCTATCGCAAGACGTTTGTCTTTGAAAATCCGGGCGAGCGGGTGATTGCGATCCTCACCGCGGGCAGCCTGAGCGTCACGCAGACCACGCTGGCCCGGCTGGAAGAAGCGGTGACGGATCTGGAAGCCGATCCGCAGCATTCAATCCTGCATACGCCCACCATGCTGCAGGTGGCCGAGATCGTCGGGCGCACGCTCGCGCAGGTTTCGTCCGAAGTCCGCTCGAAGATGGATCACGCGCGGCAGGCGGCCTCGGCCTCGCTCATCGTCGCCGGCCAGCGCAAGGGCGGGGGGATGCGGATGTTCCTCGTCTACCCCGAAGGGAATTTCATCGAGGCCACGGCGGATACGCCGTTTCTGCAGATCGGTGAACACAAATACGGCAAGCCGATCCTTGATCGGGTGGTAACCCCCGAGACCTCGCTTGCCGATGCCGAGAAGGCGGTACTTCTTTCGATGGATTCCACGCTGCGATCAAACCTTAGTGTGGGCATGCCGCTGGATCTGACCGTGATCGCGCGAGACGGGCTCGCGGTTACCGAAGCGCGGCGGATCGCGCCGGAGGATCTGGGCTTTCAGGAGATGAGCCGGGCCTGGAGCCAGGCGTTGCGCGACGCCTTTACCGAGATCAAGACATAACGCCCATGGCGGCGCTGGCGCTTGAGGAGCTGGGCGGGCACGGGCCGGTGTACGGGCCCGGCGATGGCGCGGCGCTGCCGGGCGTGGTGATCCTCCATGGCGCCGAGGGGCCGATGGCGGGCTGGGCGCACCGCTTTGCCGCGATCCTGGCCGCACACGGGTTTCTCGCGCTGCCGCTGGGCTACGGAGAGGGCGATTTCTTCGGGGCCGGGCCGATCCGCGATGTGGATCTGCGCGCGGTGCCGGCAGCCGTGGCCGCGCTGGCCGCGCATCCCCGCTGCCGGGGCGCGGGGCTTTTCGGCTGGTCGCGCGGCGGTGAGATGGCGCTTCTTGCGGCGGTGCTTGCAGGGGCCGGGGCGATCCCGGCGCTGGCCGTGCATGCGCCTTCCGATATCGTGAACGGGGCGTTCGATCCTGCGGAGATGCGGCGCACGGGGCATATGCGCAGCGCCGATCCCGATGGCCCCCGCGCCTGGGCCTGGCCCGGGAACGAGGCCGCGCTGACCCCCGGCGCGCCGATCGAGATCGAGCGTTACGGGGGGCCCGTTTTCCTTTCGGTCGGCACCGCCGATGAGGTTTGGGATCCCCGGATGACCTGTAACCTTGCAGACCGGCTGGCCGCCGCCGGGCGCCCGGCCGATCTTTTGCTCGCCGAGGGCGAAGGGCATGGCTACAGTTTTGCCCGCGAGCCCGAGCTTTGGGCCCGCCTGATCGCATTTTTCGAAAGGGCGCTGCCATGAGCGGGGCGGTAACGGGCATTGGCGGGATCTTCTTTCGGGCGGAAGACCCGGCTGCGCTGGCCGGCTGGTATAGCGCCCACCTGGGGGTCACGGTTGAAGATTTCTGGCCGCAAGAGGCGGGCAATGCCGTCTTCGCGCCGTTCAAGGCCAGAACCGATTATTGGGCGCCGGAGAAGCAGTGGATGCTGAACCTGCGGGTGCGCGGGCTCGATGCGCTACTGGCCCGGCTTGCCGCCGCGGGGATCGTGGCCGAGCGGCGCGCGGAGTGGGACGCGCCCGAGACTGGGCGGTTTGCGCGCATTCACGACCCGGAGGGAAATGCGATAGAGCTTTGGGAACCGCCGGGGGAGGGTGGCGCAGATGAAGCTTGAACTCGATCACATCGCCGTTGCGGGCGAAGACCTTGGCGCCGCTGTGGCGCATGTGGAAGAGGCGCTGGGCGTGCCGCTGGCGGCGGGGGGCGAACACCGCGAGATGGGCACCCACAATAAGCTTCTGTCGCTCGGCCCGGGGCTTTACCTTGAAGCCATCGCCGTGAACCCGGACGCGCCGGTGCCGAACCGCCCGCGCTGGTTTGCGCTGGATAGTTTTGCGGGGCCCTCGCGGCTTTCGAACTGGATCCTGCGAACGGCAAGCCTTCTGGCAGCGCTTTCTGTCGCGCCCTCGGCTTCGGGCGAAGCGATGGCATTCAAGCGGGGCGACTATGCCTGGCAGATGGCGGTGCCCGAGGATGGGCGATTGCCCTATGACGGCGCCTCCCCCGCGCTGATCGAATGGGCGGGCGAGGCCCATCCCGCCGCTGCGCTGCCCGAAAGCGGCTGCCGGCTGGAGCGGCTGGAGATTGCGCACCCCGCCGCGATGGATCTGATGCGCGAGTTTCCCGCGCTTTTGCACCTGGAGCGCGTGCGCCTTGGCCCCGGCCCCGGCTTCGAGATGCGCGCCGATGTTCGAACTCCGCATGGGCTAAGGTACTTGCGGTGACGATCCGCGCGGCCGGGGCTGGGGATATCCCCGCCATCCGCGGCCATTGGAACGATGTGATCCGCGACACGCTGATCAGCTTCAAGCATGAAGAGATGAGTGACGCCGATGTGGCCGCCTATCTTGCAGAACGGGCGGCGGCGGGGCACCCCTTTTTCGTGGCCGAACTTCAGGGCGCGGTGGTGGGCTTTGCCACCTACTTCCAGTTTCGCGGCGGATCGGGCTATGCCCATACGCTGGAACACTCGATCATGCTGGGCGCGGCGGCCCGCGGCCAGGGGCTGGGCCGCAAGCTTCTGATTTCGCTCGAAGATCACGCGCGCGGGGGCGGGCATCATTCGCTTTTCGCCGGGGTTTCCTCGGCCAACCCCGCGGGCCGGGCGTTTCACGCCGCGATGGGATATGAAGAGATCGCCACGCTGCGCGAAGTGGGCTTCAAATGGGGCCGCTGGCTGGATCTCACCTTGATGCAGAAAATCCTGTAAGCGCCCGCCGGGCGCGGATAGGCTTTGGCCGATGTCGATCTGGTCACGCATAGCAGATGCGCTTTCGGCGCTAGCCTCGGGCGAGGGCCTGGGCGAGGTGTTCGACCGGCTGCGCACGCCGCCCGAGCGCTCCGTTGCCTTTGCGATCGCGGTGATCGCGCTTGGGGCGAAGATGGCCAAGGCCGATGGGCTGGTGACCCGCGATGAGGTGGCGGCCTTTCGTGAGGTTTTCACGATCCCGCAAGGGGAAGAGCAGAATGCCGCGCGGGTCTTCAACCTCGCCCGCCAGGATGTGGCCGGGTTTGAGGATTATGCCGCCCGCATCCGCGCGATGTTCGGCGAAGGCAGCGAGGTGTTGGCAGACCTCCTGGAAGGCCTCTTTCACATCGCGATGGCGGATGGGCATTATCACCCGTCGGAGGATGATTTCCTCGCACGCGTCGCAGGCATTTTCGATGTGCCGGATCGGGAGTTCCGAAGCCTTCGTGCGCGTTTCGTGCCCGATGCGGAGCCCGACCCCTGGGATGTGCTGGGCGTGACGCCCGGCACGCCGATGGAAGAGGTGCGCGCCGCCTGGCGCCAGCTTGTGCGCGACAGTCATCCTGACAGGATGATGGCCCGCGGCGTGCCCGAAGAAGCGGTGAAGATGGCCGAGAAGCGGCTGATCGCGATCAATCGGGCCTGGGAAGAGATTTCCGAGGGCCGCGCGGCGTGAGGCCCCGAGGGTGAGGCCCGGCCGGTGAGACTTGCCACCTACAATGTGGAGTGGTTCACCAACCTTTTCGATGACGGTGGCGCCATGCTGGCCGATGCCGAATGGTCGGGCCGGCGGGATATAACGCGGGGCGATCAACTGGCCGCCCTTGGCATCGTTTTCACCGCGCTCGATGCCGATGCGGTGATGGTGATCGAGGCGCCCGATACCCATCGGCGGCGCGATGGCGTGGCGGCGCTGGAAGGGTTCGCGGCGCATTTCGGGCTTCGGGCCCGGCGGGCGATCATGGGATATGCCAATGATACGCAACAGGAAATTGCGCTGCTTTATGACCCCGATGTGATCAGCGCACGCCATGATCCGAAAGGGGCGGAAACGGGCAAGCGCGGGGCGGAAGGCGCGCCGCGCTTTGACGGCGCGATGCGCATCGATCTTGATATCGACAATACGCAGGATGTGGTGCGCTGGTCGAAGCCGCCTTTGGAACTGGCGGTGGAAACGGCGGGCGGCGCGGCCTTCCGGATGATCGGCGTGCACGCGAAATCGAAGGCGCCCCACGGTGCGAAGGGGCGCGAAGCGGTGATGCGCGCAGCCATCGCCAACCGCCGCAAGCAGCTTGCGCAATGCATCTGGCTGAGGCGCCGGGTCGAGGCGCATCTGGCCGCAGGCGATCCGCTGATCGTGCTGGGCGATTTCAACGATGGCCCGGGGCTCGATGAATATGAGCAGCTCTTCGGGCGCTCGGGCGTTGAAATCGTGATTGGCGAGGCTGGGGCGGCGCAGCTTTACGATCCCCACGCGCGGCGCGTGATCTCGCGCCGGATCGCGGCCCTGCCAGCCACCGCGCGCTTCTGGCTGCCCCATGAAGAGCGCTGGCTGCAGGCGCTTCTGGATTACATCATGGTGTCGGAGGATCTGCGCGCGCTCAGCCCGCGCTGGCGGATCTGGCACCCGTTTGACGATGCCGCCTGCTACCGGGCGGTCGAGCTGCGCGAGGCGCTTCTGGCGGCGTCGGACCATTTTCCGGTAACGCTCGATATCGCGCTATAAGGGGCCCGGGCCCTTCCGAATGCGGATCAGAGCCGCCATATAGGGGCCACGCTGCTCTGGGAGGGCTGCTTATGAAACATCTTTTGGCCGGGGTGATCGCTGCAGGGCTTGCCGCTGCACCTGCCGCCGCCGAAGAGGGCGATATGCGCGAGGGGCTCGATCTTCTGGGCGAAGGCACGCGGCTTCTGCTTGAGGGCCTGATGGCCGAGATGGAGCCTGCGCTGAAGGGTTTTGCCGAAAGCCTGCGCGGGATCGAGGGCTATCATGCCCCCGAAGTGCTTCCCAATGGCGATATCATCATCCGCCGTAAGCGGGCCGAAGAGGCGGCACCGGGGGCGCCGCTGCCCGAGGCCGAGGAGATCGAGATCTGAGCGGGCCGATGCAGGCGCGCTTCACGGTGCCCACCCGCGGCCCGGGGCTTTACGAGATCACCCGTGAGATCGCCGATTGGGTCACGGGCGATGGGGTATTGACGCTTTTCGTGCGCCACACCTCCTGTTCGCTGGTGATCCAGGAAAACGCCGATCCGGATGTGCGCCGCGATCTCGATGCCTTTTTTGCGCGGCTTGTGCCGCCGGGGGATGACCCCTCGATGAGCTGGCTCACCCATACGATCGAGGGGCCTGACGATATGCCCGCCCATATCAAGGCCGCGCTGCTTCCGGTGAGCCTTTCCATCCCCGTTGCGGCGGGGCGCCTGGCGCTGGGCACCTGGCAGGGGATTTATCTTTTCGAACATCGCACCGCGCCGCACCGGCGGGAAATTGCGGCGCATCTTGCACATTAGCGATAGGGGCACATCATGACGAAGACGCTGTTCATCACCGGCGCCTCCACCGGGATCGGGGCCGAAACGGCGCGCGCCGCGGCGGGTGCGGGCTGGAACGTTGGGCTTTTCGCGCGCTCTGCCGAGAAACTCGCGGCGCTTGCGGGCGAGATCGGGGATCAGGCGCTGGCCTTGCCGGGGGATGTCACCGATCTGGCCGCCCAGGAGGCGGCCGTGGCCGCCTGCGCGGCGCGGTTCGGCGGGCTCGATGCCGCCTTTGCCAATGCCGGCAAGGGGCTCGACACGCCGGGCACGGAGGCCGGCGATCCTGCGGAATGGCGCCAGCTGATCGACCTCAACATCATGGGGCTTCTCTACACCGCGCGCGCGGCGCTTCCGGAACTGCGCAAGACGAAGGGCACGCTTGTTCTCACCGGATCGGCCGCGGGGCGCCGCCATATCACGGGATCGATCTACGGTGCCACGAAATGGTTCGTGCACGGCTATGCCGGCAATATGGCCGAGGAGATGCGCGCCTGGGGCGGGCGCTGCGCTGTGGTGGCGCCGGGGATGGTGGATACGCCGTTTTTCGATGAGGCGAGGCCCGACAAGCTGAAGCCCGAGGATGTGGCCGCCGCAGTGATGCATATTCTCGAAGCTCCGCCGCGCGCCGGCGTGCGCGAGGTGTTCCTGATGCCGCAAAACTGAGGGTTTTCGGGGGTCTGGCGCGCCTGAGGGACGCGCGCAACACCCAAGATATAGCAACGATTTTCCCCTCTACCCAATCTCTGGCGGCATGCCTATAGTGCCTGTGGAATGCGGGGCGCGGCCCCCAATAAGGCGAAGGATTGGGGGAAGGCATGCGCTGCCCGTTTTGCGGAAACATCGACACTCAGGTGAAGGATTCGCGGCCTGCGGAGGATCACGTTGCGATCCGGCGGCGCCGTTTCTGCCCGGCCTGCGGTGGGCGGTTCACCACCTATGAACGGGTGCAGCTGCGCGATCTGGTGGTGGTGAAAACCAATGGCAAGCGCGAGGATTTCGATCGCGACAAGCTGGAACGTTCGATCCGGATCGCAATGCAGAAGCGCCCGATCGAGCCCGAGCGCATCGATCAGATGATTTCGGGCATCGTGCGGCGGCTGGAATCGATGGGCGAGACGGATATCCCCTCGAAAACGATCGGTGAGATCGTGATGGAAAGCCTCGCCCGGATCGATACCGTGGCCTATGTGCGTTTTGCCAGTGTTTACAAGAACTTCCAGGCCGCGGATGATTTCGAAGAATTCGTGAGCGAGCTGCGCCCGCCGAAGCCGGACGAGGCGTGACGCCGCCAACCCAAGCGCAGGCCGACGCCCGGTTCATGGCGCTGGCGCTGTCGCTCGGGGCCCGGCGGCTGGGGCAGGTTTGGCCCAACCCCGCCGTGGGTTGCATCATCGTGAAAGCGGGCCGGATCGTGGGGCGCGGGGTAACCGCGCCGGGCGGGCGGCCCCATGGCGAACCCCAGGCACTGGCCCAGGCGGGTGCGGCGGCACGGGGCGCCACCGCCTATGTTTCCCTAGAACCCTGCGCGCATCAGGGGCAAACGCCGCCCTGCGCCGAGGCGCTGGTGGCCGCCGGTGTGGCGCGCGTGGTCACGGCGCTGGAAGACCCTGATCCGCGCGTTGCGGGGCGGGGCCATGGCATTCTGCGCGCGGCGGGCATCGCGGTGGAGAGCGGGGTGCTTTCGGCCGAGGCGCGCGCCGCCCATCGCGGCTTTCTCACCCGCCTGGCCGAGGGCCGGCCCATGTTAACGCTCAAGCTTGCGTCAAGCTTTGACGGGCGGATCGCAACGGCCTCGGGCGAAAGCCGCTGGATCACCGGGCCCTCCGCCCGGCGCCGCGTGCATCTGGAACGGATGCGCCACGATCTGGTGCTTGTGGGCGGCGGCACCGCGCGCGCTGACGATCCCGATTTGCGCGTGCGCGAGATGGGGGCGGTAGCGCAGCCCGTGCGCGCGGTGGCCTCGCGGCGGCTGAACGTGCCCCTGGGCGCGCGGCTGGTGCAATCGGTGGATCAGGGGCCCGTCTGGATGCTGCATGAGGCGGGCGCAACGGTTGATCCCGCCTGGGCGGATACAGGCGTGCGGCTGATCGGCGTGCCTGGCGCGCCGGGCGGGCAGCTCGATCCGGCGGGGATGCTGCAGGCGCTTGGCGCGGCTGGGATCACGCGGGTGTTCTGCGAGGGGGGCGGCGCGCTCGCGGCCTCGCTGTTGCAGGCGGGCGTGGTGGATGAGGTGATCGGGTTTACCGCGGGGCTGATGCTCGGGGCCGAGGGGCAGCCCGCGCTTGGCGCGCTGGGGGTTGGCGCGCTGGCGGATGCGCCGCAGTTCCGGCTTGTGGAGACAGAGCGCGTGGGGCCCGATGTGCTGCACCGCTGGGTGCGGGGATAGGCGAGGCGCCTGCAAAACGACCGGTCAGCACAGCTGGCCGCGCGTTGGCGGGCTTACCGCCGCGCCACCGTCGCCCACAGCCCCTGCAGTTTTGACAGTATCCGATTTCCGGCGCCGGGGCGGGGGATTTCGCCGCGTTCCAACCGTTCCACGATCACCTCGGGCGGGCAGGGCCGCCCCGTCACCGGATCGCGGTAGCGCGGGTAGCCGATCAGCACCGCGTGGGCGAGTTGCGCCAGAGAGGGCCGCGCCGTGCGCCGCTCCGGCACCGGGCCAAGATCGCGCGTGAGCCCCCAGCCCGCATAGAACGGCGTGCCTGTGCAGGTTACGGGAATGCCGCGCAGGAGCGCCTCGAAGCCCATGAGGGAGGTGATCGTCCAGACCTCATCCACTTCTTCCAGCAGCACATGGGCATCGAGATCGGGCACGATCAAATCGGCATGGCCCGCGCTCTCCTCGGGCAGGCGGCCCGCGCGCAGCCCAGCTTCCACATCCGGGTGCGGCTTGTAGAGGATCGCGGTGTCGCTGTTCTGCGCGCGGGTGAAGGATAATAGCGCGGCATTGGTGATGATCCGGTCCGCGCCGCGGATGACAGACGCATCGTCTTCCACCTGACCCGGGACGAGGATGCGGCGCCCACGCGGCATCTCGGGCAGATCGCGGTGGCCCACATTGTACTTGGATAGCCCCGCGCGGCAGATCCGTCCCACGAGCCGTTCGGCCCGCGCGACCTCGGCCTCGGGCAGGCCGGGCGATGCCTCGATCAACCGCTCCAGACGGCTTTCGCGGCCGGGATCGTAGTAGATGCCCAGATCATCGGCTACGAGCGAAAGCGGCGGGGTGAGCCGTGCGCCGAGGCCGCGGGAGCGCAGGAACCCGTCTTCCACCTGCACCACCTCGGGCTCTTGCGGGCCAAGGCTGGCCCAGGCCATCTGGCGACGCCCTTCGCGCGGGCGGTCGGAGAAGACAACGGGTTTCACCGTGCCAAAGAAGCCGTTGATATGGTTGCGTTTCCAAAGCCGCATATTGCCCGCGGCCCAGCCCTGGCGATCTTCGCGCCAGGCGCGCGCCTCGGCCTCCAGCCAACCCAGAACGCGATCGAGCCCGCAGAGCCTGTCGCGCGAGGGATCGTACCATTTGGGGTAGAGGATCATCGCCGCGGCAAAGAGCTGGGCGCGGGTAAGCGAACGGGTGCGGCGGGGCGGGGGAGTGCGATCCTCCGTCAGCCCCCATCCGGCATAGAAGGGCTGGCCGAACACTTTGGGGCGGTGGCCCGCAAAGATCGCCTCGAAGCCCAGCCCCGAGGAAACGGTGTAGACGGCCACGGCGCCATCGAACAGCGCCCAAGGGCTGACGGGGGTATCGAGAAGGCGCACGCCGTCTGACAGATCGCTTTCGTCGAAATGGCCGGGGCGGTGGCCGCCGGCGGTTTCGGGATGGGCCTTGATCACGATCGGGCAGCCGGGGTTTTCCACCCGCGCCGAAATCAGCATGTCGCGGAACGTGGCTTGATCGGCGCCGCTGGCGGTTACGGAAGCATCGCCCTGGGTCTGATCGATCACCACCACATAGCCGGGCGCGGGCACGGGCAGAGCTGGATCAACCGCGGCGAATTTCGTCAGATGCGCATGGCGCATCCGCTCAATCGCCGCACGGGCGCGGTTCAGAAGCGCGGTATCGTCCAGCAACGCGGTGGAAAGAAGTTTTTCGAGATCCGAGGCCTGGGCGGGATCGAAATGCACGCCGTTGCGATCAAGCAAAAGGCCCATGGGCGGCTCGCCCTCGCGGCCCGGAAAGAGCGAGCGCAGGAAAGCATCCTCAACCCGCAGGATCGGCGCATCGCGGCGTTCGGCCACCGCCTCGCCGCGCGGCGCGGTGGGGCTCTGGCCCCAGACCCCGACCCAATCGCCGGGGCCGGGCGCGCCGAGGGTTACGTTCCATCCCGCCAGTTCGAGGATCCGGCGGGTGCGCTTTTGCGTCAGAAACCCGCCGTTATAGACAAAGAGCCGCCGGGGAGAGCCCTCCCCGGCGGCGCGTTGTTGGCCCTCGGGCGCAGCGTCACTCGTTGACGAGATTGTCGATGGTGTTCGCTGTGTTGAGCGGTCCGACGATGGCGGAGAGGACTTTGGTGAACTGGGTGTAGGGTGCCTCGGTAACATAGACCGTGTCCTCATCCCGGATTTCGAATTCCCGCGCCACGAAAAGCCCGTTGGGGCCCGTGAGGTCAAGCACATACGCCACTTGCTGTTGGCCTGTGACATCGCGGCCCAGCACGGCTTCTGCGACCGATTCCTCTTCGGTCCGCAAAACGAACACGCCGGTGGGATCGGCGAGGTTGGAGCTTAGGCCACCAACCGTTGCAATCGCCTCAACGGCCGAGATCGTCTGCGTTTCAAAGGGCACGCGGCTTTGCGCGCCGGTGGCGCCAAGGGCGGTGAAAGAACGCGTATCTTCCTCAACAAGCACGCGGTCGCCGCCGCGAAGCGCAATATCGAGGCGCGGATCTTCGTATAGATCGTCCAGCCAGATCGTGCCGGTATGGCCGCCGCGGATTACGGTGACCTGCGCAATCTCCGGCGGGATCGTCACGCCGCCGGCCTGCGCCAGCATCGCCGTGAGCGTGCGGGTGGGCCGCTCGATGGGGTAAACGCCCTGGCCGCCCACACCGCCAATCAGCGAAACGGTGGCGCCATCGCCCGCCGCGCGCTGCACGATCACCTGCGGATCGGGGGTTTGGGCGCTGAGCTTTTCGGTGATAATCCGGCGGATCGCCTCGGGCGTGTTGCCCGCAGCTTTGATGCGCCCGGCATAGGGCACGAAGATGAAGCCATCGCCATCCACCTGCACTTCGGTCAGCGAGGTGGAATTTGCGCCGGCGGTGGACAGAAGCCCGTCATCAACGTTTTCCCAGATCGTCAGCCCCAGCGTATCGCCCGGGCGGATCGTATCGGAGCCGACGATGCCGGCATTCAGAAAGCCCGAGCCGAAGCCGAGGCTTGGCTCAAGCCGGGTGGCGCGGGCCACGCGATCATCAACTTCGATGACGAGGGTTTCGCCATTGCGCATTTCGGAACCGGCGAAGATTTCCGATTTCGTCGGGCCGGAGCGGGGAAGACCGCAGCCTGCAAGCACGGCGAACACCGCAATCGCGGCCGCCGGGCGGGCCCGGTGGAGTTTTCTAAGGGTCACTGCTCGGTCTCCTAGACCTGATTATTATGCCTGCCTTTGGGGCAACGCTAACCGAGCAAGGGGGTCAAGGGAAGTTTTTCCTATCCGCTGCGGGATGTTGCGAGGCGCAGGTGTTGCCCGCGCGCCGCGCTTGCCGGGAAAAAACGCGCGTAGCGGCCTTCGGGGGCCAGCATGTAATCCACCACCCGGCGGTAGACCTGGCGCCGCCCGCGGGCGGAGTAGAAACCGCCGGGCACTTGCGAGGTTTCGAGCAGGAACTGGCGGAACGCGGCATAGGCGGCGCGGTCGGGAGGCGTGGGATCGGCAAAAAACGCGGCCATCGGCTGGCTCGATGTAAGCTCTGGCTTGTTGTAGACGGCTGCGCCGAAGGCCCGCACCGGCAGCCCGCGCCAGAGCGCCTGCTGCGCGGCGGTGGAATTCACCGTTACCGCGGAGCGGGCGTGATCGAGAAGGCGCGCGAGCTTGCCGCCGCGCACGTAATGCACCCGGCCTGCAATGCCCGCTTCCCTGGCCAGCCGCGCGATCAACCGGCGCTGGGGCACGCGCCCGTCTTCCAGCGGATGGGCCTTCATCACAAGGTGATGGTGGCCCGGCGCGCCCGCCGCGAACCCCTCGATCACATGCGACAGGAAGGCTTCGCTGGTGGCGAAGGGCCCGTGGTGGCGAAAGCTTGAATCGTGGTCAAGCTGCAGAAGCGCGAGGTGGTAGGGGAAGCCGCCGCGCTTGATGCGCCGGGTGGCAAGCGCGCGCGCGGTACGATGGGCGGGCATCAGCGCAAGGCGGCGCAGGTAGAGCCCGAACTCGTGGCCCACCGTGACCCCCCGATGCGGCGCGATTTTCGCATTCACGCGGCGGCCCGCCAGAACGCAGGCGTGATAGAGGGCGCCGTAAAGGATGTGCTCGCGCATCTCGCCCCAGTGATCTGGGGCTTCCACCTGTTCGGGCAACCCACGCTCCAGCGCCTGGGCCATTTCGCCGGTTCCAAGGCCCATAAGCGGCGAATGGCCGTTGGCGCCGCCGCGCTCATAGGTCACCCACCAGGGCCGCAGATAGCCCTCTTCGAACACGTGGATGGTAAGGCCCTTGGCGCGGGCGATGGCAAGCGCCGCGGCATGCTGCGGCTTGGTATCGCCGTAAAGCACCAGATCGGTCACCCCATGTTCGGCAATCGCCGCGCGGATCGCCGCGGGCCAATCGCCGATATCGCCGCGAAAGGCGGTGAAGCTTTTTCGCTGCGGCCAGAATACCCGATCGCCCAGCGTGGTGCCGATTCGGTGAACCCGGGCGCCAGACGCCCGCAAATGCCGCGCCAGCCCCCAGAAAAACGGGCCATGGGGCCCTTGCAGCAAAAGAAAGCTGCGGGTGATTTCGCCGGTCTCTGCCATCTGGCGCTGCCCTTTGCCGGTTTGGCGGTGAGAGTGCCCGCTGCCGCACGCCCTGTCACGCCGATTCGTGCGCTTGCCCTCTCCGGGGCGCGCCACTACGAGGGGTGTGCAGCAGGAAGGTTGAGGCGATGTTTACCGGAATTGTCACCGATATCGGGCGGATCGTGGGCCTGGAGAAAACGGGCGATCTGCATGCGAAGATCGCAACCGGCTATGACCTTGAGAGCATCGACATAGGCGCCTCGATCGCCTGCAACGGCGTGTGCCTCACGGTCACCGGCCTCGGCGCCGCGCCGGAGCCGTGGTTTTCGGTGGATATCTCGGCCGAGACCGTCTCAAAAACCAATATCAGCGCCTGGACGGAGGATGCGCGCGTGAACCTCGAACGAGCGCTCAAAGTGGGCGATGAGCTGGGCGGGCATATCGTTTCGGGCCATGTGGATGGCGTGGCCGATATTGTGGCCATGGCGGAAGAGGGCGAAAGCACCCGGATCACCTTCCGCGCGCCCGAGGATCTGGCGCGGTTCATCGCCCCCAAGGGATCGGTCGCGCTGAACGGCACCTCGCTTACGGTGAACGAGGTGGAAGGCGCGAGCTTCGGCGTGAACCTCATCCCCCATACCAAGGCGGTCACAACCTGGGGCGATGTCGCCGAGGGCGATGCCATCAACCTCGAAATCGATACGCTGGCGCGCTACGTCGCGCGGCTGGCAGAGGCGGGATGAGCGGGATCGGCCACAACAAGGGCCCCACGATGGAGCCCGGGGGCGCCTGGCGCCGCTATGCCTGGCGCCGCTCGCGCGAAGAACTTCTGCCGAAACTGCCGCTGGAGATCGTGCGCCTGCGGGTGCGCCGGGCCCGCGAGCTTGGGCTGGATTACAAGACCTATGCGGGCGTCCGCGCGGCCACCGGGCGTGATCTGGTGGCGTTTCTCTTTTCGTCGAACGCCTTGCGCGTGATGCGCGACACGGCGGACATGCCGCAGGACGTGGCCGCCAAGCTCGGCGCCGTGGCGCGCTGCGAGCGGATCGCCTTCGCTCAGCCGCCGGTGGATCCCGCACGGCTTGGCGCCCATGAGGTGATCGATTTCGCCGCCCGCGCGCCGGGGCTTGCCCAGAGCTGGAGCGATGTGCGCCGCCGCGTGCTTTCTGTCACCGCTGAGCGGGGGCTGCCCGCCGATGCCGTGCTGGTGATTGGCGACACCGCGCTTGAGCGCGAGTGGCGCGAGGCCGGGCGGCTTGCAGGCTTATTGCCTTCGGAGCGGTATTTCAAGGCAGGTTAGGCGCGGGCCGGGCCACATCTTTCTTGTCTGAACACCCATACTTCACTATTCCATGAATTATGGAATCAGAGTTGATCAGAAGCCTTACCACGCTCGGCCACCCGCAGCGCCTGGCCGTGTTTCGCCTGCTCATGCGCCGCTACCCCGATGAGGTGCCTGCGGGGGAGATTGCCGCGGCGCTGGGGCAGAAAGCGTCGACCATGTCGGTTTACCTCGGCGCGCTGACCCGGGCGGGGCTGATTTCACGCCAGCGTAGCGCAACCTCGCTACGCTACCGCATCGACCTCGATGCAGTGCGCGAACTCACCGCTTCGCTTCTGATCGATTGCTGCCGGGGTCGGCCCGATCTGTGCCCGCCCGATCTGTTTTTGCCAGGGGTTCTGCCCGATACCGAGGGAGATCATTCGATGAGTGACGGAAAGCTGAATGTTCTGTTCATCTGCACGGGCAATTCCGCCCGTTCGATCTTTGCCGAAGCGGTTCTGCGCCATGAGGGCGCCGCGCGCTTCAACGCGTTTTCCGCAGGCACCCGCCCGCAATCCGAGCTCAATCCGTTCGCGGTGGAGATGTTGAAGGAAAAAGGGCACGATATCAGCCTCTTGCGCGCCAAGAACGTGGAAGAGTTTCAGGGGCCGGACGCGCCGCAACTTGATTTCGTCTTCACGGTATGTGACCGGGCGGCGAATGAGGAATGCCCGGCCTGGCCCGGCCAGCCTGTGACGGCCCATTGGGGCGTGCCCGATCCGGTAAAGGCCGAGGGCACGGATGCCGAAAAGCGCCTGGCGTTCCAGCAGGCCTATGGGCTTTTGCGCAACCGGATCCTGGGCTTTGCCGCGCTGCCGCTGGAAACGCTTGATCGCGTGGCGCGGCAGGTTGCGGTGGACGATATCGCCGGTATCGAGGAGGCCCGATGACGCGATATGCGCTGAACGGGCTGGGCCGCATCGGCAAGCTTGCCCTGCGCCCGTTGCTGGAGCGGGGGGCGGAGATTGCCTTTCTCAACGATGCTGTGGGCGATCCGGCGATGCATGCGCATCTTCTGGAATTCGATACGGTTCACGGGCGCTGGCCGGCGCGGTTCGAAGCCGATTGCGAGAGCCTCACGGTGGATGGCAAGCGGCTCCCGGTGACGGCGGCAACATCGCTTGCCGATCTGCCGCTTGAGGGCGTGGACGTGGTGATCGATTGCACCGGCGCCTTCAAGACCGAGGCCAAGCTCGCCCCCTATTTCGAGGCCGGGGTGAAGAAGGTGGTCGTATCTGCCCCGGTGAAGGAGCCCTCTGCGGCCAATATCGTTTACGGCGTGAACCACGGGATTTACGATCCCGCCCAGCACCGGATCGTGACGGCGGCAAGCTGCACCACCAATTGCCTCGCGCCGGTGGTGAAAGTGATCCACGAAGGGATCGGGATCACCCATGGTTCGATCACAACGATCCATGATGTGACGAATACCCAAACCATCGTGGACAGGCCCGCGAAGGATCTTCGCCGCGCGCGCTCTGCCCTGAACGCGCTGATCCCCACGACCACTGGTTCGGCCACCGCGATCACGCTGATCTACCCGGAGCTGACGGGCAGGTTGAACGGCCATGCCGTGCGCGTGCCGCTTCTGAACGCTTCGCTGACCGATTGCGTGTTTGAAGTGGCCCGGGAGACAAGCGCGGAGGAGGTCAACGCGCTTTTCGCCGCCGCCGCGGCGGGCGATCTGAAGGGCATTCTGGGTTATGAGGAGCGCCCGCTGGTTTCCACCGATTACACCAATGATCCCCGCTCTTCGATTGTCGATGCACCTTCGACCATGGTGGTGAACGGCACCCAGGTGAAGGTTTATGCCTGGTATGACAATGAGTGGGGCTATGCGCACCGGTTGGTGGATGTGGCGCTGATGGTGGGGGCTTCGGTGTGACGCAATCGGGTGCGGGCCGCCCCGAGGGGCTGGCCGCCTATATCGCGGTGACGGCGGCCTATTGGGCCTTCATGCTCACCGATGGCGCGTTGCGGATGCTGGTGCTGCTGCACTTTCACACGCTGGGCTTCTCGCCGGTGCAGCTTGCCTATCTGTTCGTGCTCTACGAAATCGCGGGGGTGGTGACGAATCTCTCTGCGGGGTGGATTGCGGCGCGCTTCGGGCTGACCTCAACGCTTTATGCCGGGCTCGGCCTTCAGATCCTCGCCCTTCTGGCGCTGGCGCAGCTTGATCCCGGCTGGGCGGTGGGCGCCTCGGTGGCCTATGTGATGGCGGTGCAGGGGGCCTCGGGCGTGGCGAAGGATCTCGCCAAGATGAGCTCGAAAAGCGCGGTGAAGCTGCTCGCCCCGAAAGAGGGCGATGGGCTCTTTCGCTGGGTTGCGCTTCTGACCGGATCGAAGAACGCGGTGAAGGGCGCGGGCTTTCTGATCGGGGCGGTGGCGCTGGGGCTCTTCGGCTTCGTGCCGTCGGTTCTGGGCATGGCGGCGGTCTTGGCGGTAATCCTCGCCGCCGTGCTGATCGGCATGCCCGGCGGGCTGCCCAAGGGCCGGAAGAGCGCGAAGTTTCGCGAGGTGTTTTCCGACAACCCCAACGTGAACTGGCTGGCTGCGGCGCGCGTGTTCCTCTTCGGTGCGCGCGATGTGTGGTTCGTGGTGGGCATTCCGATCTACTTCTATGCGGTCCTCTCGGATGGCACGGTGGCGGGCAACCGTGCGGCGTTCTTCACTATCGGCACCTTCATGGCGGTCTGGATCATCCTTTACGGCGCCGTGCAGGCCAGCGCGCCACGCCTTTTGCGCGCCGAGGCCCGGGGGCAGGCAGCGCTCATCGCCGACGCGCGGCGCTGGGTGGGCCTTCTCGTGGCCGTGCCCGCGGCGCTGGCTGCGGCGGTCTGGGCGGCGGGGGAGCCTGCGGGCTGGCTTACCGCGCTTCTGATCGCGGGGCTTCTGGCCTTCGGCGCGATCTTCGCACTGAATTCGGCGCTGCATTCCTACCTGATCCTCGCCTTCACGAAAGACGAACGGGTCACCATGGATGTTGGGTTCTACTACATGGCCAACGCGGCGGGGCGCCTCATCGGCACGGTGGGCTCCGGGCTCAGCTACCAGATCGGCGGCGTGGCGCTGTGCCTTGCCGTGGCGGCGGTGTTTCTGGGCCTCAGCTGGCTTGCCGCGGGGCGCCTGAAGGGCGAAGGCGCGGCGTTGGCTGCCTGAGGCAAAAAGCCTGCGAAGGGATTTGTAGTTCCCGCCGCCGCACGCTATCTCGCCCTCCGAAACCCGGAGCCGCCGATGAACACCCAAGCGCCCTACGATTTTTCCGATGCCATCTCTTCCATCGAGGAGATCATCGAGGATGCCCGCAACGGGCGGATGTTTATTCTCGTTGATCACGAGGATCGCGAAAACGAGGGCGATCTGGTGATCCCCGCGCAGATGGCCACGCCCGAGGCGGTCAACTTCATGGCCACCCATGGGCGCGGGCTGATCTGCCTGAGCCTGCCGGGCGAGCGGATCGATGCGCTGGGCCTGCCGCTGATGGCCTCGCAAAACTCCTCGCGCCACGAAACCGCCTTCACCGTTTCGATCGAGGCGCGCGAAGGCGTTTCGACCGGGATCTCCGCCCATGACCGGGCGCGCACCGTGGCCGTGGCCATCGATCAAAGCAAGACGGCAGCCGATATCGCCACGCCGGGGCATATCTTCCCGCTCCGCGCCCGCGATGGCGGGGTTCTGGTGCGGGCGGGCCATACAGAAGCCGCAGTGGATGTCTCACGGCTGGCCGGGCTGAACCCCGCGGGCGTGATCTGCGAGATCATGAACGAAGATGGCTCCATGGCGCGGCTGCCCGATCTTGTGGCCTTCGCCCAGCTTCACAACCTCAAGATCGGCACCATCAGCGATCTGATCTCCTACCGCCGCCGCCATGACAACCTTGTGGCGGTGACCGAAGAGCGCACGGTGACCTCGGAATTTGGCGGCGAATGGCAGCTGCGCATCTTCACCGATACCGCCCATGGCGATGAACATATCGCGCTGACCAAGGGCGATCTTTCGGGCGATGCGCCGGTACTTGTGCGCATGCACGCGCTTGATCCGATGCTGGATGTGGTGGGGCTGGGGCCCTCGGGCCGCGCGGGCGAGTTTGGCGATGCGATGCGGCTTATTGCCGAAGAAGGGCGCGGCGCGGTGGTGCTGCTGCGCGATACCACGATGAAGCTTGTCACCGGCGATAGCGTTTCGCCGCAAACGTTGCGGCAATATGGGCTTGGCGCGCAAATCCTCTCAACTCTGGGCGTTTCGCAGCTGATATTGCTGACAAATTCGCCGAAGCCGAAGGTAGTGGGGCTGGAGGCCTACGGGCTTGAAATCGTGGGCACGCGCAAGATTTCGGAGATCGGATAATGGCGGGGCATTCGGATAACGACATGGCGCTGCCGCGCTTCGACGATCCGGTGAAGATCCTGATCGTGATCGCGCCCTATTACACCAAGATCGCGGAGGCGCAGCTTGCCTCCGCGCGCGGGGTGGTGGAGGCCGCGGGCGCGACCCATGAGACCATCGAGGTGCCCGGATCGCTGGAAATCCCCGCCGCGATCACGCTGGCGCACCGGCTTTCGAACTACGATGGCTATATTGCGCTGGGCTGCGTGATCCGGGGGCGCACATCGCACTACGATGTCGTGGTGGGCGAAAGCGCGCGGGGCATCACGCTTCTGGGCCTTCAGGGGCTGGCCATCGGCAACGGCATCATCACCGTGGAGAACATGGAGCAGGCCGAGGAACGCGCCGATGCCGAGCGGCTGAACACTGCGGGCGCGGCGGCGGAGGCGGCGCTGCACCTGATCGCCATTGCCCGCAAATGGGGTACCAAGCGCAAGGATGTGGGCTTTCTGCCGGATACCATCCTTGTGGCGGGCGGCGAGGATGATCCGGGATCGCGCCCGGCATGAGCACCGCCAAACAAATGCGCTCTGCCGCGCGGCTCTACGCCGTGCAGGCGCTCTTTCAGATGGAGGCTGCGGGGCAATCGGCCGATGCAGTGATCCGCGAATTCGAGGATCATCGCTTCGGCGCCACCTATGAGGATGGCGAGATGGCCGAGGGCGATGTAGATCATTTTCGCGGGCTTGTGGGCGATGCGGTGAACCACCAGGCGCGGATCGATCAGATGACGGATCGTGCGCTGGTGGAGAAATGGCCAATCGCGCGGATCGATCCCACCCTGCGCGCGCTTTTTCGCGCCGCGGGGGCGGAGCTTGCCGAGGGCGCCGCGCCGCCCCGCGTGGTGATCAGCGAATTTGTGGATGTGGCGAAGGCGTTCTTTCCTGAAGGGCGGGAACCCAAATTCGTGAACGCGGTGCTCGATCACATGGCGCGCGAGGCGCAGCCGGGCGCGTTTTCCGATTGAAGCAGGTGGCGCATGGGCGCCGGGATCCTCCCATCTGCCGCAAAATAGATCGCATTCTTCCGAGCCAGCGATGGAATTCAGGGCACTCGGGCGGCGGATCGCCGCCATGGGTGGCGCCGGGCCCGGTTTCGCTGGCATTTCGGCACGGGGCGGCTAGGGTCCGGACAGCGCCGGGCTCTGGCCCCGGCGCGCCGCACCACCCGACAGGAGCCTCGCCATGCCCAAACTCGTCAAGCTCTATATCCGTCAGTCACTGATCGGCTTCGGGGTGGCAGGGCTGTTTGTGGCCGGGCTGTTCTACTTCAACGTGGCAAACCTCTGGCATCTCGTCACCCATAGCGAAGATGGGCTTTTGGCCGCGGTCCTGTTGTTTGTCTTCAACGGGATCGTCTTTTCGGGCGTTCAGTTCGGCATTGCCGTGATGGGGATGGCCCAGCGGGAGAATGCGGAACCGCCGCGGGGCGGAACGCCCGAGCATGCAACCGTTCCGGTGCCGGTCAAAGCGGATGGGCCGCGCAGCTTTGGCTAACGCGATCGGGCGCGCCGCTATTCGGCGCGCGGAACCGCGTTGATCTCACCAAAATCGGGCGTGGCCTCCATGGCGGCGAGCCAGGCGGTTGTCTTCGGTGCGCCGGGCAGGATGCTGGCGCCTTCAGGTGTTTTCGCGAAATAGACAAGGATCGGGGCGATAAAGGCATCCGCAAGTGTCGCACGATCCCCGCAGAAATATGGCCCCGTGCCCAGCCCGGCTTCGAGCACGCCGATCACCTCCTCCATCTCGGGGACCGCGCTGGCAAGGCGCGCCTCGTCGGGCGGCAGGCCCCGGAAGCCCTTGATGAAGCGCTCTGTCAGGCAGATGCGCACGACGGCGGCATAGAGGTAATCGTTGGCCACCGAGACCCATTGCAGCATCCGCGCGCGGGCGGCGGCGCCTTCGGGCTGTAACGGCGGGCCCTCGAAGGCGAGATCGATATAGGTGGCGATGGCGAGGGTTTCGTAGAGCGAGACGTCACCGTGGCGCAGTGCGGGCATGCGCCCAAAGGGCTGATGCGCGCGGTATTCGGGGCTGCGGAAATCAACGGGGGTCAGCGTGTAGGGCACACCCTTCATGGCGCAGGCCATGCGGGCCGTGCGCACATAGGTGCTGAAGGCGTGACCCAGAATTTCAAGCTCTGCCATCTTGGCTCTCCGAGAGAAGCGCGCGTCATGCGCCGGTTTGCGCAACGTTCCATGGCCAGGCCCAAAAAGGAACCGGCGCCGCAAGGGGCGCCGGTTTCAATCGGGGTTCGTGTCGGGCTTAGGCCGAGGCGAGCAGGCCCTTTTCCTTGGCGAGATCCTGCATCCGTTTCTGCAGCTTCTCGAAGGCGCGCACCTCGATCTGGCGGATGCGCTCGCGGCTTACGTCGTATTGCCCCGAAAGCTCTTCCAGCGTGAGCGGCTGATCCTGCAGGCGGCGCTGCACGAGAATATCCTTCTCGCGATCGTTCAGCACATCCATCGCGGCGGCCAGAAGCTCGCGCCGGGTTTCAAGCTCGTCACGCGCCTCATAATCGCCGGCCTGATCGGCTTCTTCATCTTCGAGCCAATCCTGCCACTGGGCCGCACCTTCGCCATCGGTGGAGATCGTGGCGTTGAGAGAGGCATCGCCGCCCGAAAGGCGCCGGTTCATCGAGATCACCTCGTCTTCCGTGACGCCGAGATCGGTGGCGATCTTTTCCACATGCTCGGGCCGCAGATCGCCCTCTTCAAGCGCGCCAATCCGGGCCTTGGCTTTGCGCAGGTTGAAGAAGAGCTTCTTCTGCGCCGAGGTAGTGCCGAGTTTCACGAGGCTCCAGGACCGCAGGATATACTCCTGGATCGAGGCGCGGATCCACCACATCGCATAGGTTGCCAGCCGGAAGCCCTTTTCGGGATCAAACCGTTTGACGGCCTGCATCAGCCCCACATTGGCTTCCGAGATCACCTCGGCCTGGGGCAGGCCATAGCCGCGATAGCCCATGGCGATCTTCGCCGCGAGGCGCAGGTGGGATGTGACAAGCTGATGGGCGGATTCGGTATCGCCCCGTTCCGTCCAGTTCTTGGCCAGCATGTATTCCTGCTCGGGTTCGAGCATCGGAAATTTGCGGATTTCCTGAAGATAGCGATTCAGCCCCTGTTCCGGGCTGGGCGCGGGCAGATTAGCGTAATTCGACATCGTTCAATCCCTGTGGTCTTACCGGTCTTGGCGCGCTGATGTTCAGCGGGTTAACATTGAGATAGTGAACTCAATAGTTCAGTTCAAGGGTCAGGCTGACAGTTTTGCGTTGGGGTGGATTTAAGAAGGGTTACCGGTCGCGTCGCCCTTCATGTCACGCGGTTAACGTATATGTGCGAATTCCTACAGGAAAGCTGCGGAAACGGCGTTAGCTGTGTGCGTTCGCGCGCAAATCCGCAAGAAGCGCTGCAAAATCGGCGGGCAGGGGCGCTTCAAAGGCCAGATCGGCCCCGGTGACAGGATGGGTGAAGCCCAGCGTGCGGGCGTGGAGCGCCTGGCGCTGGAAGGCCGCGATGGTTTCTGCAGCGCCGGGCCCCAGCGCCTTGGCCGAGGCGCGCCGCCGCCCGCCATAGACCGGATCGCCCACAAGCCCGTGGCCGAGATAGGCCATATGGGCGCGGATCTGGTGGGTGCGCCCGGTTTCCAGCCAGCATTCACAGAGCGCGGCCTGATCCGCGAAGGCCTCGATGCGGCGCAGACGGGTGACGGCATGGCGCCCGCCCTCGAAGATCACGGCCTGTCGCTGGCGATCCGTTTTGTGGCGATCAAGCCCGGTTGTGATGCGGATCACCGCGCCGCCTTCAGCCGCAACACCGCGCAGGCCCCGCAGGCGGGGATTGCCGGGATCCGGCACGCCGTGGCAGAGCGCGGTATAGTGGCGCTCGGCGCTATGGGCCTCGAACTGCCGGGCAAGCCCGTGATGGGCGGCGTCTGATTTGGCCACCACCAGCAGCCCAGAGGTATCCTTATCGATCCGGTGCACGATGCCGGGGCGCTTTTCGCCGCCCACTCCCGAAAGCTTCCCCCCGAAATGGTGCAGGAGCGCGTTGACAAGCGTGCCTGTGGGCGTGCCGGGGGCGGGGTGCACAACAAGGCCCGCGGGTTTGTTGATCACTGCGAGATCCGCGTCCTCATAGATAACCTCGAGCGGGATATCCTCCGCAGCCATTTCCACCTCTGCCGGGGCGGCAACCGTGATCTCATAGGCCTCGCCCTCGGCCACCGCCGCCTTGCCATCGGTGATCACCTCGCCCGCCCGGCGCACCGCGCCTTCGGCGATCAAACGCGCAAGGCGGGAACGGGAAAGATGTGCGGCCTCTGGCACGAAGCGCGCCAGCGCCTTATCAAGGCGGGCGGGCGGATCGGCCCCGATGGTAACGAAAACGCGCGAGGCGGCCATGGATGACGAAGCTCCGGCAACAGGCGGCGAGGTGGCGCACCTGCGCTTCCTGAAATGGCTCGTCACGGTGCTGACCGCGACGATGATCCTGGGCGTTCTAACGATCGTGGTGCTGCTTGTCATCCGGCTGCAGACGCCCGCAGTGGCGCTGCCGGGCGAGATCGTGCTGCCCGACGGCGCGGTGGCCACGGCCTTCACGCAAGGCGAGGGGTGGTTCGCGGTGGTCACATCCGATGACCGGATCCTGATCTTCGATCGCGCGGGCGGGGCGCTGATACAGGAAGTGGCGATCGGGCGGTGAGGCGGGGCCTTAACCGTTTTGGCGCCTTGCGCTAGCGCGGGGCCCAGCCGGTTTCCAGCGCCCGCGCCCAGGGTTCGGCATCGTTCCGGCGGGCCAGCGCGATCATTGGCGCGGTATCGTAGGGCACCGTGTGAAAGCTGGTACGCCAGGCGCCGCCCGCCTGTTCGAGAATAGCATAGCAGGCATCGGGCGCCCCCATCTCGGCCCAGAAGGGCGGGGTAATGTGATCGTTGAAATAGGCCGGGCAGCCGATGGAACCGGGGTTCACCAGCAGCGGCCCGCCGGGAAGGCGCACTGCCCTCGGCAGATGCGTGTGGCCCGAGAGGATCACCGGATTGTCGATCCCCTCGGCAGGCCCCGCGGCCTCTTCCAGCGTTGCGGGCTGCATGCTGCCATCCTTGGCGCGGCGGTGAAGCCAGTTGGCGTTGTCATCCCCCGGCTGACCGTGGGACATGACGATGCCGTGGCGCTCATCGAGCGCGCGGAAGCCGCGGATCCATTCCAGATGCGCCGGGGTCAGGCGCGGGTAGGCCCAGCGTTCCCAAAGATCCATCTTGTCCGGCGCGCGGTCGATCAGGAAACGGTCGTGGTTGCCCATCACCTGCGGGATGCCGCGCGCGATCAGAAGATCGGCTACCGCGCCCGCATCGAAAGGGCCAGAGAAACTGTCGCCCAGATTGAGGATCTCGCCGATCCCCCGGCGATCGATATCGGCAAGGGCCGCTTCGAGCGCGCCGATATTGCCGTGAATGTCTGAAATCACCGCGATCTGCATGGGGCGACCATGGCGCGGCGCGGCGGCGGCGTAAAGCGGGCTTGCGAGAGATCAGGCGTTCTGGCGGCGCAGGCGGCGGCGCTCGAGCGCGCTGCGCACAAGCGATTTCGTGGTGCCCCCGGCCCAGCGGTAGACGAGATAGGCCGCTGGCAGGGGATCGCGCCAGCGGAACACCGCATGGCCATCGGCAAGAAGGGCTGCGCGCAGCATGTCGCGCGCCCGGCGGCGGCGGTTGGCGGCGGTGAGGCCCGGCTCGCGCAGGCCATCCAGATCGCCGATGCCCCAATGAAGGCGGCGGCCGGGCTTGTAGCCTGTGCGCGTGCGGGCGGGCTGGCCCAGGCGCGCCTCGACGGCCCCGGCCACGAGATTCACGCCCGCAAGGAAGGCGGCGGCGATATTGGCATCGATCCGGGGATTGATTTCGAGGAATTGCGAGCGCCCTGTGGCGGCATCGAACATGAACTGCGCGCAGCCAAGCCCATCCCATTCGAACCGCGCCGCGAGCGCCTCTACGGCGCGCATGTGGGCGCCGTTCGGCGCGGTGCCACGCACCTCAACGCCGTAGCCCGTGCCGTCAAACGCATCGGTGCGCAGCACCTCGCATTCGAAGGTTTGGGTCACGCGCCCCTTTTCGGCCAGAAACATCACGTTGCGGCGGAACCCGGTGGCCTTTGGCTGGGCCAGTAGCGGGCGCTTGCCGATCCCCGCAAGATCAAGCGCATCGAGCGCAGCCTCGGTATCCACAAAGAGGCACTTCTTGCCGAGTATGCGGTGGCGCGAACTCACCGGTTTCAGTGCGAGCGGATAGCCCATGGCGCGGCCTGCCGCCCGGATACCCGCGCGCCCGCGCACCTCGCGGGTGGGGGGCAGGCCCAGATCGCCTGCCAGCCCGAGCGCCGCGGCCCATTCGGTATACTGGTCCTTCGCCAGAGCGCGGGTGATCGCGGCATCGGAGGGCAGCAGGATCTGGTGCGCACAGTCCGGCGCCCGGTGGCGCAGCTCCATCAGCTTTGGCAGCGAGGCTTCGCCAGCGGGCAGGATCAGGCGCGGGGCGCCCGGGGCGCGCAGCCACTTCGCCAATTCTGGCACCAGCGCGGGATCGCCCCAGCCCGGATGGGCCAGAAGCCGATCGGTCGCCCGGCTGAGGGTGACAAAGCGATCCTCTTCCCGCCCGGGCCGGATCCCAAACACGGGTATGAAGCCCGACGCTTTCAGCGCCCAGGCCACAGCGAGCGTCTGGCGATGACACTCGAGGATAAGAACTTGCGCACCTGTCACGGCGTTAACTTTATCCACAGCTTGTGACATCGGCGAGAATCACCCCCAGCCGGGTGCGGATTGGGCCGATTTCGGCAAATATTCCGGGGTGTTGTGCGGATTATCGCCAGGTTGGGGCCATGCCCGGGCGAAAATGCCCAGCCGCGCACCAATCGCTACTGCCAGGTGCGATGCCAGGAAATGAACATCAGAAGCGCCCAGATCTGGCGCCCCCAATTGCGCCGGTTCGACAGATGTTCCTGCCAGAGCCGGGTGGCCTTTCCGGCTTCCAGCACACCCGTTTTCGCGATGCTTTCAGTGCTCAGAAGATCCTCGGCAAAGCCGCGAAGGGGCCCCCGCAGCCATTCGTTGATCGGCACGCCAAAGCCCTGCTTGGGGCGCTCGTAAAGTGCCGCAGGCAGGCGCTTTGACAGCATCTGGCGCAGCGCCAGCTTACCAACACCGTTCTGCAGCTTGAGGCTTTCGGGCGCGCGCCAGGCGGCCTCGATCACACGGTAGTCGAGAAGGGGTGCGCGGATTTCGAGGCCGTAGGCCATGGAGGCGCGATCGACCTTTGCGAGCACATCGTCGCAAAGGTAGTGGCGCGTGTCGTGCAGCATCGCCTGTTCTGTTGAAGATAGCGCGTTATCCGGGCACTCGGCGAAGCCGGGGCAGAGCGGATCTCCGGGATCGACAAGCAGTGCACCGGGATCGCTGAAGAGCGACATATAGGCATCGTAGCGCCGCCCATAGGAAGCGTGCTTGAGCACCTCGGCGAGTTTCTTGATGCGATCCGCCGTGATCCCGCGCGCAGCAAAGCGTGGCGAGACCCGGCTGGCCCCCTGTGCGGCCACTTCGAGAACTGGGAGGGGCGCGCGGTCGGCCAGGGCAAGGGCCGCGGGCGGTACGCGTTGCGCCAACGCCTCGAAGACCCGCATATCCTGATACCGCCGGTACCCGCCGAAGCTTTCATCCCCGCCATCGCCAGACAAAACAACCTTCAGATGCTCCGATGCCAGCTTGGAGATCAGCATCGTGGGAATCTGGCTGGGATCGGCAAAGGGTTCGTCAAAGATATGCGCCACGTTATCCACGAGCGCGAGCGCGGTGGCAGGGGTGGCGGTGAATTCGTGATGCGCGGTGCCGAGCGCGCGGGAGATTTCGGCCGCGTGATCGGCCTCGTTGATCGAGGCCTCCTCGAACCGCACCGTGTAGGTGCGCACCGGTGTCGACGAGATCTCCTGCATCAGGGCCGTAACGAGGGAGGAGTCGATCCCGCCTGACAGGAAGGTGCCCACGGGCACGTCGGCAACCATGCGCTCTTCCGTTGCCGTGAGCAGCGCGTCTTCAATGGCGGCGAGCGCTTCGTGCTCATCTTCCACCCGGTTGGCATGGCCCTCCGCAGCGGCCCGGCTGGCCGACCAGAACGGCGCATGGGCACCCCGAAGATCTTCAATGGAGGGCGGCGGGCCGTCGAACGGGACGGAGAGCCAGCTGCCGGCTGGAAGCTTGGTGATGCCCCGAAAGATCGTATGCGGGCCAGGCACATAGCCGTATTTCAGGAAAAGCCGAAGCGCGCGCGTATCAATCTTTGGAGAGTAGAATGCCGCATGGGCGCGCAAGGCTTTCAATTCCGATCCGAACACAAGGGTATTGCCCTTCACGCCGATATAGAGCGGCTTCTTCCCAAGCCTGTCCCGGGCGAAGATCAACCGCCTTTCGCGCCGGTCGAGCAGGGCGAAGGCGAACATGCCATTGGCGCGTTCGAGCGCCCCCGCCACGCCGTAGAGTTCAATCGCCTCAAGCAGAACTTCCGTATCGGAGGTTCCGCGAAACCGGATGCCGGTGTCTTCAAGGCTGCGCTTGAGCGCGCGGAACCCGTAGATTTCGCCGTTGAAGGTGATCGCGTAGCGGCCGCTGGCGGATTGCATGGGTTGCGCGCCGCTTTCCGAGAGATCGATGATCGAAAGGCGCCTGTGCCCGAGGCCAACGCCGCAAGCCGGGTCATAGAGCTGGCCCTGCCCATCGGGCCCCCGATGGGCGATCGCATCGCACATTCGGCTGAGCGTTTCCGCGGCCTCGGTGGGACCCATTCCGCCAAACTCGAAGAACCCTGCAATTCCGCACATCGGGGATGTCCAATCACTTTTCGAACGGGCTACCGCACCCGCAAGACCTGCCTGTATTGCTCAACGATGCGGTCAATCGCGTAGTGCTGCGCAACGCGCTCGCGCGCGGCCGCCGATCGCGCCGCGATATCTGCAGGTTGCATCGCTGCCATCTCTCGCATCGCGGCTGCGAGCGCCTCCGGCGATTGCGGCGGTACGATCCACCCGGTTTCGCCCACAAGGCGCCGGGCGTCGCCCACATCGGTGGAGAGGGCGGGGCGCCCATGGCTCATCGCTTCAAGCACCACATTGGGGAAGCCTTCGGTTCGGGAGGCGAGCACCAGCGCATCGATACCGCGATAGAAGCCATCCATATCCGTTACCGCGCCGCGAAGGTGAACCCGCTCACGTGGAAGGCCCGCATCCGCAATCAGGGCGGCCAAGGCCCCGTTGCCCCCATCGATGCCCGGGCCCGCGATGACGAGCTCTGCATCGGGCACGTCACGAAACGCCTCCGCTGCCGCCGCGAAGAGAGATGGGAAATCCTTCTGCGGATGAAACCGCGCGGCAACGCCGAAGTGCCGGATTTGTTGCGGCGGTTGCGACCGCGCAGGAAGGGCGATGCCGTTGGGGATGACGATTGACCGGTCGGTTGCATAGCCTCTGGCCTCATGCTGCCGCAACGCCCGATCGGAATTGTAGAGGATGCCATCGGCACGGCGCGAAAGGCGCGCGGCGAGCCCCATGGCCAGACGTGTGGATCGGCTCATGGCCGCTTCATCGTCAAGCGCCTGGCGGACGTTCCAGATCACCGGCGGGCTTGGCCTTGAGAGCATTGCGGCGAGGGAACCGGCGATCATCGCGTGATAAAGCCAGGCCATCACGATCGTGGGCCGCTTCCGGCGCATCAGCGCCGCGAGGTTCAGGATCGCGCCCGGAAAGCCCTGGGCGCCGCGCAGGCCAAGCGCGTGATATTCCACCCCGGCATTGCCCGCGAGGTTCTGGGTGACCGGCGATACGGTCATCAACGAGGCGACGCTCTGCCGGCTATCCCCCATCTTACGCAGAATGCGGGCCAGCATCACCTCGGCGCCGCCGCCGGCGGACATATCGGTGATAACGTGCAGGATGTGCGGCGGGTCTCGCAGCCTGGCGGGCGTGTCGACAGCTTCGATCGACAGCGGCCTCTGTGCCCCTTCGGTACCCTCAAACATGAACCGTGAACTCACTAAACCAGAAACCGCCAAAACCTATGGGCGCAGAGTACCGCCTAAGGGGCCATTTTGCCATGACTTTTTCCGGGGCCGCCCCAGGCGGCGCGGTGCCCCGGGGCCCGCGCAGAGGGAGGGCCCCGCCCAAGGGCAGGCGCGGGGCGGTGGCGGCACCCGCGCCAATCGGCTAGGCTATCGGCAGTGTTCGCTGTCTTTTGCACGGTTTCGCTTAATGATTTCTCGCTGGGTATCGATTGCGCCCCTTCTTCTTAGCCTTGCCGTGTTTGCGGGCCACGCCACCGCGGAGGAACGTGCCTTTCCCGGTGCTGTCGGCTATGGATCGGGCGCCATTGGCTGGCGCGGTGGAGCCGTGATCGCGGTGACCTCGCTCGCCGATCACGGGCCGGGATCGCTGCGCGCCTGTGCCGAAGCGGAAGGCCCCCGCATCTGCGTTTTCGAACGCGGCGGCACGATCACGCTGGATACGGCACTGCGCGTTCAGTCGAACGTCTATATCGCCGGGCAAACGGCGCCCGGAGATGGCGTTCAATTGCGCATGAACGGGGCGGCCACCGGGCCGATAATCATCAAGAACGCAACCGATGTTGTGATCCGCCACCTAAAGCTGCGGCCCGGGGCGAGCGCCGAACCCTCGCCAACCGTTGATGCGCTGACCATCGAGAACGCGCAGCGCATCTACATCGGCAATGTCTCGATGGCCTTCGCCACAGACGAGACGTTCAATATTCATGTGTCCGACGGCGCTTCATCTGACATCACACTTGCCGATAGCATTCTCGCCTATAGCCTCGACCGGGCGAACCACACCAAGGGGCGCCATTCCAAGGGCGCGCTGATCTGTTCGATGGACGGCGAGATGAATGCCTGCGGGCGGATTTCCCTCATCGGAAATCTCTTTGCCCACCATCGCGATCGCAACCCCGATGTGAAGGCAAGCGCCATCGGGCCGGTAGAGATACTCAATAACGTTTTCTTTAATCCGATCAGCCAGTTCGGGGAGTTTTATAGTCTTTCCGGCGATGCCGATATCGCATATGTGGGCAATGTTGCGCTGCGGGGGCCAAGCACAATCGATGATACGCCGCCCGCAATCGGGGTCTTCGCGATGCATGAGGCGTATACGATCCGCGTGTTCGCCGATGACAACCTGTCTGGCGTTGCCTTTGGCTGCTCGGGCCGCCCGGGCGCGCTGCGGGATGCCGCCGCGCGGCTGCGGGAATGGGAGGGGGGCGCGGAACGGCTCACCCTTGAGCCGATCCCTGCGCGGGAAGCGCTTGCGGCGGTGATTGAGCGTTCCGGCGACAGGATCGCGGATATGCGGCCGGCCGATGCCCTTGATGCGCGGGTGCTGCGCGATGTGCAAACCTGCGGAGGCCGGGTGATCGACCGGCCGGAAGAAGCTGGCGGCTGGCCGATCCTTCCGATCGCCGCGGCACGGGCGGCGGTTCCGGAGAGCCCCTGGGCGGCTGATCCTGAAACGGGGCTCACGCGGATCGAAGCCTGGCTTGCGGCGCTGGCCGGGGATCTCTGATCGGCTACTCCGCCGCGGGGCGCGGCGCCCTTAGGCGAACCGCACGCTCACCTATGGCGCGGACCGCCTCGGCCAGACCGCCGATATCCTCGGCGCTCCAGCTTGGATCTACTAGGAAGGCCAGGCTCGTTTCACCCAATTCATGCGCCACGGGCAGGGGGGCGGGTGGCACAGCCCCGGCGCGCACGAATTGCGCCTCCCGGTAGATCTCGGAACAGGAGCCTGAGAAGGCCGGATATCCGGCCTCCGCAAGCTCGCCCAGAATACGGTCGCGGCTCCACCCCGCCCCCAGCGCCTCGGGGCGGACGAAGGCATAGAACCGATACCAGGCGTGGCGGAGGCCCTCGGGCGGCATGGGCACCCGGAACGCCGCTGACCGCGCGAGCTGTTCGGCCAGGATCGCCGCATTTGCGGCCCGGTGCGCGCGCCAGCTCTCAAGATAGCCAAGCTGCACGCGGCCAATCGCTGCGGAGAGGCCGGTCATCCGCAGGTTCGTGCCGGGCGCCCCGGCATGCAGCCAGCGAAAACCCGGCGGGTGATCCGGCGCGGTGACGCGCGCATGGTCTTTCCCGTGATCCTTGAAGCTCCATGCCTGTGACCAAAGGGCTTCGTCATCGGTGAGAAGCATGCCGCCTTCGCCGCCAGTGCTGATGATCTTGTCCTGACAAAACGAGAAGCTGCCGAAGGTGCCGAAAGTGCCCACGTGGCGGGCGCCGATCATCGCGCCATGGGCCTGTGCGCAATCCTCGATGATCCAAAGCCCGTGGGCCCCGGCCAGATCACCGAGATCTTCCATATCGCACGGCCATCCCGCGAGGTGCACGGCGATAATCCCGCGCGTGTTCGGCCCGATCAGCGGCAGAACGGTTTCCGGCGTGATATTCTGGCTCTGCGGGTCAACATCGGCGAAAACGGGCGTGGCGCCGGCCAGCAGGATCGCGCCGGCCGAGGCCACGAAGCTTCGCGGGGTGACGATGACCTCATCGCCGGGCCCCAGGCCCAGAACCCGCATCGCGGTGTCGAGCGTGACCGTGCCGTTGGCCATGGCGATGGCATGTGCGGCGCCGGTATAGGCGGCGTAGCTTTCCTCAAAGGCCGAGACATCCTTACCGGTCCAGGCGTTAACCTTGCCGGAGCGCAGGACGGCCGTGACGGCCTCGATCGTTGCATCGTCATAGAAGGGCCATCCGGGCATCGGGAGTCTCCTCGCTCGTCTCAGGCCACGCCGCGCACCAGCACGAAGGCTTCCGCAGCGGGCCGGTGCACCGTGGCGCCGCGCAATGTGGCCAGCGCGCGGAGCGCATCCATGGAGCGCTCATGCGGCGGGGGTTTCACCTGGCTTGCATAGAGGGCGAAGGCGGCAAGCTTGCTCTCCAGCGTATCGGTGATGTCGATGAACACGTTCGGCGTGAAGGCCGGGGTGAGGTAGGGCGCGTTCCAGTTCGTCTCGGAAAGGGTTTCGTAGGCGAGGATCGATTTGGGATACGTGTCCTCATACGGGCGTGACGCGACCAGCGACGACAGGAAGGCGAGCTGGTGATCAAGGTGGATATCGCCGGGATGCGGGACGAAGAGCGTATCCGGCGCGACCGCGGCCACGAGTTTGCCGATCCCTGAATTCAGCTCCCGATGCGGCACTTCGGAAAGCTCGGCTGCCGGGTATCCCAGCCAATGGGTGTGAGCCACGCCGAGCCGCACATGGGCAGCAGCGGCTTCTGCCTGAACGGCGCGGGTTTGTTCGGGGGAAAACAGGGGCGGGCGCCCTTCGGTGAGGATCGCGACATGCACCTCGCGCCCGGCGTCCGCCAGGCGAGCCATCGTGCCCCCCGCGCCCAGGATCTCGTCATCGGGGTGGGGCGCGATGATAAGCGCGGGTCCGGTTGCGGCTTCGATCAGCATGGCGACAGCCGCCCCCCGAGTTGGCTGTGCAGGGCAGGGGGCGATGCGGCCCCGGCCCAATCGGTGACCTCCAGGCAGCAGTCATCCCCGCAGTAAACGGTGAAATTGCGGCCAGTGACGGCCTGAACCTGGCCCGGCATGCCGATGTAATATCCCTCGCGTGCGCTGCGCCGCGCCGCGAGGATGGTGAGCGGCTCGCCGCCCGGGAGCCGCGTCAGCGCACCGGGATAGGGTGGCCCGACGGCCCGGATCAGGCGATCGATCTGGATGGCCGGGGCGGACCAGTCGATCCACCCGTCTTCCGGGCGGCGGCGAGCGCAGAGGCTTGCCTCGGCTTCTTCCTGAACGCGGCTTGGGCGTGCGCCGCTTTGCAACTGGTCCAGCAGGTCAGGAAGCATCTCCGCCAGGGCGCCGGTGGCTTTATCGTAGAGGGCGCGGGCAGTTACGGTTTCGGGATCGATCTCAAAGCGCCGCTGCGCCGCGATGGGCCCGGAATCCACGCCATCGTCCAGCCAGAACAGCGTGGCGCCGCCCTCCGTTTCGCCCCGCAGAATGGCCCAGGGAATCACGCCGCGGCCCCGAAGCCGTGGCAGCGGCGCGGGGTGAAAGCCGATTGTGCCGTGGCGCGCAAGGCCGCGAAAACGCGGGCCGCAGATCTGGGACCAGCCGATCACCAGCGTGACATCGGGATCGGCGGCAGCCACCGCGGCGCAGGTCTCATCGCTATCGCTTTTAAGCGTGGTATGGACGGGCACGCCATGGGCCTCTGCCATCGGGCGTAGATCGGCATAGTCGGAATGCCGGGCGGATTTCTCAGGCGGGAGCGTGACGATGAGCGAGGGGACATGGCCGCGGGTGCAGATCGCGCTCAGCGCGCGTTGCGATCCCTCGACGGACCCGACGAACACGATCTTCATGCCACTCGCTCCGCCCCGAATGCCTCGGCGCAGAACCGCGAGGCGGCGGAAAGCCTGTCCTGCCGCCGGCGTTCGCCAAACAGCGCAACGCCGAGCGTTTCCGACAGGATGCGCAGATCGAGCGTGAGCGACCGGTTGGCGATGTACCACAGATCGAGGCGCAGCTTTTCTTCATCCGAAAGCTGCGTGTTGCCGCTGACCTGTGCCCAACCCGTCAGGCCCGGGCGAACCGATGCACGTTCGCGCCCCAGCGCGCCGAGGCTCTGCACGGTTTCGGGAAGAAGGGGGCGGGGCCCCACAAGTGCCATTTCGCCCCGCAGGATCAGCCAAAGCTGCGGCAGTTCATCCAGACGCAGGCGGCGGATGAGGGCGGATAGTGCGGTCTGGCGCGCGTGATCCTGCAACAATCTGCCGGTCGCATCGCGGGCATCGCGCATGGTGCGCAGTTTTAGGATCTCAAAGGCTTTCTGGCCCCGGCCGCTGCGGGTTTGGCGAAAGAAAATCGGCGGGCCGAGCGAAGCGCGAAGCGCAAGCGCGGCAGCAACAAACGGTACGGCTGCGAGGAGCCCGGCCACCACGGCAATCATAATCTCAAAAAGACGCGCCACACACACCGCACGCAAATTGCGTGCCCATCAGACCAAACACCACAATGCTTCGCCTACCTCTGGGGATCCTGCGCCGTGAGACGCCGCCCCCAACGGCATCGAATCACCCTTCCGTAGGTACCGAGATTCGCACGCCATCGCCAAGAAAAACGATCGGTGCGGGGGATTTCAAAGAGTTGTGCCGTTTGTTGCAGGCGGGCGGACGTTCAGGCACAGCGCAGAAGCGAATCAATCTGGAAAAGGTCGTTAAGGCAGAGTCGCCCCTGGGTTGTATTCAAGGGAAAACCTATCGATTTAAAGGGGAATAAGGATGAATTTCAGTGCGTTGAGCCCCAAAATTCGCCTAAGGTAGGCCCAAACTTCAGATCGCGGCCGGTGCGGGGCCGCGACAGTTACCGGCCCAGTCGCAAAACTGTTAACGAAACGAAAATATGCTGCTAACATGAATAGCTAGTGAGAGTGTGGGGGTGAATGGTGCCGAGTTTTCTGGGGTAACGTATTAGTTCGTGCAGTGTTCCGTGCGGTTGCAATTGTTATGCATCACCGGGTGTGTGCGGGTTCTCCAGGTTTCGGGGAGACGTAGGGGGCCGAAGTCGCCCCGAACCAAAGGCATCTGATCCACCGTAGAAGTATGGCCGAGCGATCGGCAACTGCCGCATGCAGTGCGGCGGTCTGTGGAATGGTGCGCATGTCCGAGTGGCGACAGCAGTATCGGCGAGTGTTCCCACGGAACGTGGGCTTTGTTGGAAGTTTTGAGCGTTTTTGGCCGAACCTGCGCACTGGTCTGGCCCGGCGCTATGCCGAAATCTGTGTCAATCATCGCCTTGTCGTGGGCGACCTTATCGTTACCGGGCTTGGTGCAGCGCTGACGGTCGTTTTGTTCGCGCAGATCGCGAACCGATCGCTTATCGATGCAGGCGCCTGGCCTTTTGTGCTGACCGCGCTCGCGGTGGCGATACCCGTCTACCCGATCCTGGGCTTCTACCGGCGGCACACGCGCTCCACCTCTGTGGGCGATACGTTCATTGTCTCGCGCGGAATCGGCATCACGGTTTTGCTGCAGGGCGCCATTCTCTATGCCCTGCCGGTGATGCCGCCGCTGCCGCTGGCGCTTTTTGCCATCGAATTCCTGGCGATCCTGCCGATGCTGCTTGCGCTGCGGCTGGCGGCGCGCCACCGCGAAGTCTTGCGCCGGATGGCGCGCATCCGGGCCACAAGCAATGTAGCCGATGACGAGCGAATGCGCGTGCTCTTGGTGGGAACGGGGCCAAGCTGCGATCTCTTCGTGCGCTCCACCCGCTCTCCGGCCTCGCGCTACAAACCCATCGGCATCATCGATGACGCGCGCGATACGCTGGGGCTCGTGTTCCACGATGTGGATATCGTGGGATCGCTGCTCCGGCCCGAGCGGCTGGTGAAAACGCTCGACCGGCTCGATGTGCTGCCGAACCGGATTTATCTGACCGAACCCATCACGCATCTCGACAGCGAGGGCGTGCGCCAGGTCTTGCGCTGGGGCAAGGCCCACGGGGTGAGCGTGTCGCAGCTTCCGAACCTTGGTGAAGTGGATCCGGGCGGCGCCCCGGGCTTTGGCGAGCCACGCGCGGTGGATCCCGAAGAAGTGCTCGACCGCAATCAGAAGGTGGTGGAGCGCTCGCTCCTGCGCGAAACATTTTCGGACCGGCGGGTTCTGATCACCGGGGCGGGGGGATCGATTGGTGCCGAACTCAGCCGCCAGATCGCCTCGTTCCAGCCGCGCGAACTGGTGCTGATCGAAGAATGCGAATTCAACGCCTACACCATCGATCAGGATCTTGAGCAGTACTTCCCGAATGTGCGCCGGAGGCTTCACCTTGCCAATATCCGCGATGCGAACCGGATCAACGGCATTTTCCAGCGGCATATGCCAGAGCTGGTCTTCAACGCCGCAGCGCTGAAACATGTTCCGCTGGTGGAGATGAACCCGGCCGAAGGCGTGCTAACCAACGTGATCGGTACCCGGAATGTGGCGGATGCCGCGCGGGCCTATGGCGCGGCCGCGATGGTGCAGGTTTCCACTGACAAGGCGGTGAACACCAGCAACGCGATGGGCGCCACAAAGCGCGTGGCGGAGTTCTACGTTCAGGCGCAGGACAGGATTACCAGCGAAACGGATGAGGCGACGCGCTTCTTCTCTGTTCGCTTCGGTAATGTTCTGGGGTCATCCGGATCGATCATCCCGCTCTTTCAGAAGCAGATCTCGCAAGGTGGCCCGCTTACCATCACCGATCCTGAAATGACGCGATATTTCATGACGCTGCGGGAAGCTGTTGAACTTACTCTCGTGGCAGCTGCCAAGGGGCTCGCGCAAAAAACAGGGCTTGGCCAGATCTTCGTGCTGGATATGGGCGAGCCGGTGAAGATCCTCGATATCGCGCATCGAATGATCCGTCTCGCGGGGCTGGAGGCGGGTAAGGATATCAAGATCGAAACGATTGGCATCCGCCCGGGCGAGAAGCTGTTCGAAGAGCTTTTCGATGCAACGGAGGAGCCGCTTGATTGCGGGATGCCCAGTATCAAGGCGGCGGCGCCGGCGGGGGTTCCGATCTCGCGGTTGCGCCGGGCCATCCACAAGCTCGAAACCGCCGCGCTGCGCGGGGATGATCATGGCGTGAAGGCCCTGATGCGCGATCTCGTGCCAGGGTATTCGAATGCATGCGGGGAGGATCACGCCCCTGCCAACGAGGCTTCGCGGCCCCGGCGCAAGCGCGCCAAGCATGCGTTTACAACGGTGCGCGGGCCGATGCCGGCCGCGGCGCGCCGGGAGCTGGGGCTATGACCGCCCTGCGGGCCATGCCCGATGCGCAGCACGTCGTCGTGATCGGCGGGTTTGGCCGTTCGCTTGTGAACTTCCGGCTGGGCCTGATGAAACGCATGCGTGGGAACGGGCACCGCGTGACGGCCATTGCACCCGAGCTTGACCTGGCATCTCAGAAGGCGCTCGAGGCGGAAGACATCGATTGGCATCTGGTGCCGCTGCAGCGCACGGGGCTGAACCCGGTGGCCGATCTGCGCACGCTTTTCGCGCTTTACCGGTTTCTTCGTGCCGCGCGGCCCGACACGGTTCTGGCCTATACGATGAAGCCAATCGTTTACGGATGCCTGGCGGCGCGGCTGGCGGGCGTTTCCCGCAGCTTCGCGCTATTCACAGGCCTCGGTTACGCCTTTATCGAAGCCCAGCCTGCGGGGCGGCGCCGGCTGGTGCGCGATACCGCCGTGATCTTGCACAAGATTGCCCTGCGGCGGATCACGGGCGCGTTTTGCTACAACAGTGCCGAGCGGCAGGACATCCGCCGCTTCGGGCTGATCCCGGTGGGTACGCCGCTGATCGATGTGAACGGCACCGGCGTTGACACAAGCCATTTCGCCCCCACCCCCGCGCCTGTGCGCCCGGTGCGCTTTCTCTTCGTTGGTCGCCTTTTGCGCAGCAAGGGGCTGGAGGTTCTGGCCGATGCGGCGCGCCGCCTTCGGCAGGCGGGAGCGGCCTTTGAGCTTGAAATCCTCGGGCCGTTTGACAGCAACCCTGATGCGATTGCTCGCGATCAGGTGATGGCCTGGGCCGAAGAGGGCCTCTTCACCTATGCGGGCGCAACCGAAGACGTGCGCCCCTATCTGGCACGCGCGAGCGTGTTCGTGCTGCCGACAATGCTGCGCGAAGGGGTGCCGCGCACAATCCTTGAAGCGATGGCCATGGCCCGGCCGGTGATTACCACCGATGCACCGGGCTGCGGTGAAACCATCGAAGACGGCGTGTCTGGCAGGGTCGTGCCCCAGGGCGATGCCGAGGCTCTGGCCGGGGCGATGGGCAGGTTCATCGAGCGCCCGGAAGAGATTGGCGTGATGGGCGATGCTGCGCGGGCCCGCGTTGTTGCCCGAAACGATGTGCACGCGATCAATCGTCAGCTTCTTGAGGCGATGGGTCTTGAAGCGGGCGCCGCGGCCCCGCCCGTTTCGCAGAGCGCCGGTGTCCCGGCGCAGGCCACAGCTTTCCGGAGCCTTGCATGAGCGCGCGTGCATTCAGATCGCCGCCACGCGGAGGGGCGCGGTATGGCTAACCTGGCCGGATACGGCGCAGCTCCGCCGGAGGCGCGATCGCGCGCGAGCACGCGCTACGCCTCGGCGCTGGCGGCGGCCGCCGTATTCGGCGTGCTGCTCTTCTGCCTGTTCGGCAGATTGATGGATTTCGGGATTCGCAGGGACGAGATGCTGTTTGTCGCGCCTGCCGAACTCATAGGCACATGGGCGCTGTATAAGGACTACTTCTACAATCACGTCCCCTACACGGCCTGGCTCTTTCAGGGCGCGCACGCGGTTGTCGGGGATCTGGGGCTTTTATTCAGCGCGCGCCTTGTGGTGTTTGGCGGCTGGCTCCTGCTTCTCGGGGCGATGGCCTGGGGCGTTTGGCACATCTCGGGTTCGATGCTGCTTGCGGCCGTTTCCGCGCTCTTTTTGATCACAAACGATACGCTGCTGGCCCAGGCCGGGATGGCGGCCTCGAACAACCTCTTGCCGCTTGCCGTCGCCACTCTGGCGATCGGGCTGTTTCTTGGCGAGACCGTGCGCGGGCGTGCCCGCCCGGGCCGGATGTTCGCCGTTGGGCTTCTTCTTGCGGTGGCCGTGGGCATGAAGGTGAGTGCCGCGGCCTTCGTTGTGCCGATTGCGCTGGCAATGCTTTTTGTTCCGGCGCGGCTGGGCGTGCTTTCACGGCTGCGCCATGCGGTGGTTCCAATGGCGCTGGGCGGGATCATCGGCGGGGCGCCCTTGTTCTTCCTGCTATCGCAAATGCCGGATGTGTTCGTGGCCCATGTCGTGGGCTTCCATACCGGCCCGCATGTGGCCTACTGGCAGGCCCTTGCGGAGACCGAGCCGCAACTGGCCCTGTCGCTTGCGGGCAAGCTGAAGCTTGCATATGCGAACTGGCTGGCGGGAAGCGCGCTGCTGCTTTGGGTGATTGCGCTCGCCGGCCTTGCGCTTCTATGGCGCGCCACAGGGCGGGTGACCGCCGGCGGCCTTGGCGTGGTGGCCGCGCTTCTGGCTGCCGCGGCGGCGATGAGTTTCCTGCCCACGCCCGGCTTCGATCAATACTATGCTCTGCCGCTGATCGTGATGCCCTTTGCCGCCGCGGTTCTGGTGCGCCAGCTTGGCGAGGCCGAGCGGGCTAGCCTTGCGCCCATGCTCGGCGCAGCGGCGCTTTTGATGCTGGCCCTCGGTGCCCCGCGCCTGGCGCCCGGCGGCGTGACCATGGCGACGAACCAGCCCACGGAGGTTCAGCGCTTCGTTGCCGGCGGTGCGGCGTTGCGCGAGGTGATGGCGGCAGAGGGCCTGGCGGAGGGCAAGGTGGCCACGCTGATGCCGCTTTACCCGCTTGAAGCCGGTTTGGCGGTGTACCCTGAGCTCGCCACCGGCCAGTTCGCGTATCGGATCGCGCCGTTTATCGAGCCCGAGCTTGCCCGGCATTACGTGCTGGCCGGTTCGGAGGCGATGATCGCGCGGTTCGAGGCCGAGCCGCCCGCGGCGCTGCTGCTGGGCTACGAGCCTGCGCTGGAGGCGCCATTGCGCCAATGGGCCATTGAGGCCGGGTACGTTCCGCGCGACGTGCCGTTTTTGAACAACCGATACGGGCGGGGCGAGGTGTTCCTGCCGCCCGAGGCTGCGAACCGATGAGACCCGCAGCCTATCGCACAGTGGCCCAGCGGGGCCAAACCACGCGGCGCTCACCGACGCCGCGCATTGACGAGTGAAAAAGGACGAAACACATGAAAACTGTTCTTCTTGCAGGGGGCCTTGGGTCACGACTGGCCGAAGAAACGGTCAGCATCCCCAAGCCCATGGTGGAAGTCGGGGGCAGGCCGATCATTGCCCGCGTCATGGATATCTACAGCCATTTCGGACATCACGATTTCATTGTCGCAGCGGGCTATAAGTCCCTGATCCTAAAAAAGTTCTTTTCCGACTATCACCTGATTTCCAACAATATCACCGTGTCGCTCGACAGCGGGAAGATGACGCTTGTGCCAACGCAGCCCGATACATGGCGGGTTTCGGTTGTGGATACCGGGCCCACCACCATGACGAGCGGACGGATCCGCAGGTTGCGCGACTGGCTCGATGGCGAGACCTTCATGTGCACCTACTCGGACGGGCTTGGAAACATCGATATCGATGCGCTTCTTGCCTTCCACCGCTCGCACGGGAAGCTCGCCACCGTGACGGCGGTGCAGCCACCGGCGCGTTTCGGCAATATCGAACTCAAAGGATCGCGCGTGGATGCATTCACCGAGAAGGTGCAGCGCCACGACACCTGGATCAACGGGGGCTTCTTCGTGTTCGAGCCAGGCGTGCTTGATTACATGGTGGATGACAATGAGCCGCTTGAGAAAACGCCGCTGACGCAGATTGCCAAGGATGGCGAACTGATGGCCCACCGCCACACCGGGTTCTGGCATCCGATGGACACGGTGCGTGACCGGAACTCGCTCAACGCACTTAGCGAGGAAAGCCCGCCGCCCTGGCTTCAGTTTGACGAAGTGGATGCCCGCAACGTCCACGAAATCGCGATCTGAGGGGGCAGCGGTGTTGCACGCCTCCCATCCGCCGTTTTCGGGCGCCTTTGCAGGGCGCCGGGTGCTTTTGACCGGGCATACCGGCTTTAAGGGCGGTTGGGCGGCGACCTGGCTTTCCGAACTGGGGGCCGAGGTGACCGGGCTTGCGCTGCCGCCCGAGCCGGGCCCAAGCCTTTTTGAGGCCGGCGGGATCGGGGCGCTGCTTGACAGCCGGATCGCGGATATTTCTGACAGGATGGCGCTCAACCGGGCGCTCGCCGATGTGGATGCCGAGATCGTCATCCACATGGCTGCGCAGCCCTTAGTGCGCCGGTCCTACCGCGAACCGGTGGAGACGATTGCGACAAACACCCTGGGCACCGCGCATGTGCTCGAAGCTGCACGGGCGATGCCGTCGCTTAGGGCCGTGATCGTTGTGACCAGTGACAAGTGTTACGAGAACAACGGCTGGGTGTGGGGATACAGGGAAAGTGATGCGCTGGGCGGGGACGATCCCTACAGCGCTTCGAAGGGCTGTACCGAGATCGTGGCGGCGGCCTACGGCAAATCTTTCTTCAACCGGCCCGGCGGGCCGCGCCTGGCAACGGTTCGCGCCGGGAACGTGTTTGGCGGCGGGGATTGGGGCGAAGATCGGCTGGTGCCCGACATCATGCGCGCCCAGGCCGCCGGGGCGCCGATCACCATTCGCAATCCCGAAAGCGTTCGCCCGTGGCAGCACGTCCTTGAGCCGATTGCGGGCTATCTGATGGTAGCCGCGCGGCTTGCCCAGGGCGATGAGCGGTGCGCCGGGGCTTGGAACTTCGGGCCTGATGCCGAAAGCACGGTGACGGTGCGCAAGTTGACCGAGCGCCTCTCCGCCGCCTGGGGGGAGGGCGCGCCCGAGATCGTTTACGGCCGCGCGGCTGCCGACGAGGCGCTTCACGAGGCGCAGGTTCTGCGGCTCGACAGTACGAAGGCAAAGGTGGGCCTTGGCTGGCGCCCGGAGCTTTCCTTGCCCGAAGCGATCAGGCTGACAGTGGAGTGGTACCAGACCTTCGCGGCGGGTGGCGATTGCGCCCGCCTCACGCGCCAACAGATCAACAACTACACCGCAGCACTCTCGCAGACCGCGGGGGGATCGCCCGTGCCGCCCGCTGCACCCATGACCCATCGCCAAACCGAGGAAACCGCCTGACAGGGGCAATCGAGACGTAAGCGTAACAAGTAGGAAGCCGGATATGAGAGTGAATTACGGCCAAACCGTTCACGGCGAGGAAGAGATCGCTGCCGTGGTGGAGGTGCTGCGAACCTCAACGCAGATGGGTGCCAAGGTGCGCCAGATGCAAAGCGAGGTTTCGGCCCTTTTCGACAAGGCGCACGGGATCATGGTGAACTCGGGCTCCTCGGCAAATTACCTTGCCGTCGAAATCCTCGATCTGCCCAAGGGCAGCGAAGTGATCACGCCCGCGCTGACCTTTGCCACGACCGTGGCGCCGCTGGTGCGGCAGGGGCTTGTGCCCGCCTTCGTGGATGTTGAGCCAGGAACCTACAACATCGATGTTGCGGCGATTGAAGAGATGATCTCGCCCAAGACCAGCGCCGTGATGATCCCTTCGCTGATCGGCAATCTGCCGGATTGGCGCGCGGTGCGTGAGATCGCCGATACCCATGGCTTGCGCGTGATCGAGGATAGCGCCGATACGCTAGGCGCCACCATCGAGGGCGCCAGCACGGGGCGGTATTCCGATGTCTCCACCACAAGTTTCTACGGCTCCCATGTTATCAACGGGGCCGGCAATGGCGGGATGCTGTGCGTTAATGACGATGAGCTTGCCCGCAAGGCGCTGCTGCTCAGGTCCTGGGGCAGAAGCTCTTCTCTGTTCGTTGAAAGTGAGAAGATCGAGAACCGCTTCAACGTGTCTCTGGACGGAATTGATTATGACGCGAAGTTCCTCTTCGAGGATCTTGGATATAATCTGGAACCCTCCGAGATCAGCGCCGCATTCGGGTTGGTTCAGCTTGGGCGGCTGGATGGCAATATCGCCGCGCGGGAGCATAACTTCGGCGCGCATGTTTCCTTCTTCAAGCAATATGAAGACTGGTTCGAACTGCCCCGCCAGTTGCCGGGATCGCGCACGGGATGGCTGGCCTTCCCGTTGACGATAAGGGCAGACGCCCCGTTCACGCGCACCGAACTGCAGATCTTCCTCGAACGGGCGGATATTCAGACGCGGCCCGTTTTCACCGGGAACATCCTGCGCCAGCCGGCAATGAAATCGGTCACGTCCAGATCCCGCGCCGGTGGCTACCCCGAAGCCGATCGGGTGATGCGGGGCGGGATCCTGCTGGCCTGTCATCACGGGCTGACGGAGGCGCATCTCGATTACATGCACACGGTCTTCCACGATTTCGCGGCCCGGGTTCGGGCCGGGGGCGGGGGGCCTGTAGCCGGGCGCGCGCCCGCGCCGGAAACGGCGGTTTCCTGATGGCCAGCGCGCTGCATATGGCTTGGCGGCACGCGCGGGCGGGCGCGCTCCGCGCGCGCGTGCCGGGTTTGGGAGCGGGGTAGATGGCGCGCATTCTCATCACCGGCGGCAATGGCTTTATCGGCGCGGAACTTGCGCGCCGCTGCGTTGCGCGCGGGGATGAGGTGACGGTGCTGGTGCGCCCGGAATCGGATGTTACGCGGCTTTCGGGCTGCTTCGGCGATCTTCGGTGCCACCGCGTGCGGCTGGAAGACCGCGATGCGCTTGCCGGGGTTTTTGCCGCCGCGCGCCCCGAAACCGTGTTTCATCTGGCCGCCACAACGCGGTTTGAAACCGATCCCGCGCTTGGCGATCTCGACCGGGCGGTTGAATGCAATGTCACCCCACTGTTCCGCGTTGTTCAGGCGGCGGCGACGGCGGCGGAACCGCCCAAGCGATTTATTCGCACCGGCACGATCGCCGAATACGGTGAGATCGAAGCGCCCTTCTCGGAAGCGGCGCGGGAGGCGCCCACATCCGTTTATGGCGCCGCGCAGGTTGCGGGCACGCAGTTTCTCTGCGCGCTCAGGGCCCGGCTTCCCTTTCCCGCGGTGACCGCCCGATTGGCGCTGACCTATGGCCCCGGGCAATCGCAGGAATTCATGGTGCCCGGCACCATCCGGGCGCTACTTTCCGGGGCGCAGGCGGAGCTGCGCCGCCCCGCCGACCGGCGCGACCTGATCCATGTGGATGATGCCGTTTCGGGCCTTTTGGCCGTGGAAGCAGGAGCCGAGACCTGCCCGCCGGTGATCAACATCGCCTCGGGCCATCACCATTCGATCCTATCGGTTGCGTTTTTGATCGCGCGCCGGCTCGGCCGTGATGTCGATGCCTTGCTGCTGGGCGCGCAGGACGAGGAGGTAACCCTTTGCTGCGATCCGGCCCTTGCGGCGAAAACGCTGGGCTGGGCGGCAAAGATCGGGCTTGAGACGGGGCTTGAACGCACCGTGGATTGGGAAGCCGCAAACTGGAGCGCCGCGCCCGGGGCCCTGGGGGGCGTTGCATGAAGACCCGCGTCTCCATCCTGATCCCGGCGTTGAATGAAGAGCGCAATGTTGAAACGGCCTATGCCCGCGTGGTGGCCGTGTTCGATGCGCTGCCGGAATATGAACCGGAGATCATCTTCACCGACAACCACTCAACGGATCGTACCTTCGAGCTGCTGACCGCCCTTGCGCAGAACGATGCGCGCGTGCGCGTGATCCGGTTCTCCCGCAACGTGGGCTACCAGAAATCGGTGCTGACGGCCTACCGCGCGGCCACCGGGGCCTGCGCGATCCAGCTTGATTGCGATATGCAGGATCCGCCGGAGCTTATCCCCGAGATGCTGGATATCTGGCGGCAGGGGTATCACGTTGTTTATGGCGTGCGCCGGTCACTGCCCGATGGGCGCATTGTGGCCGCGGCGCGGCGCAGCTTCTACGCCATCATCAACGCGATCAGCTCGGACGATCTGCCGCCGAATGCCGGCGAGTTTCGCCTCACAGACCGGCGCATCTTGGATGAGCTGCGCCGGGTGGAAGACCGCTCGCCCTATGTGCGCGGACTGATCAGCGGCATGGGTTTTTCGCAGAAGGGCTTCGCCTATGATCGGCAGGCGCGCGAAGCGGGGCACTCGAAGTTCCCGTTTCTCGCGATGTTCTCGCTGGCGGTTGATGGCATGATCAACCATTCGCTGCTGCCGCTGCGCCTGGCCTCGCTGATCAGCCTAGCGATCGGAACGCTGACCTTCCTGCTGCTGATGGGCTACGTGATCGGCAAGGTCGCCTTTGGCGCGGACTGGCCTGCCGGCTTTGCGACAACAACGGTTCTGCTGCTGTTGTCGATGACGATGAACGCGATGTTTCTGGGGATACTCGGTGAGTATGTCGGGCGCATCTTCCTGCAATCCAAGAACATCGGCGAACCGATCGTTGAGGCGGAGCTGAATGCGCCCGCCGAAAGCGATGAGGGCGGCCCGATGCATTACGAGGCGGCGGAGTAGATGCGGGTCGACGCGTTCGAAAGCCCGGGGAGGCGGCGATGAAGGTTCTGATCCTTCAGGCCGGTTTCGGTGCGGGCGGTGCCGAAAAGAACGTGGCGATGATTGCCGCGCACCGCCTTGCGCGGGGCGATGAAGTTGCCGTTGCGGCGATGACCTGCCCGCCCGGGGGATCGTTCTTTGCCTATCCCGAAGACGTGCGCCTGCATGTTTTGCGCGAGGGCAAGCGGGTGCGGGGCTTTGAGGCGTTTGCCCGACTTCGGGCCTTACGGGCGCTGATCCGGCGCGAGTCGCCTGATCTCATCATATCGTTTCTGACAAAGATCAACGTTCTAGCGCTGGTCGCGCGGCTTGGCACCGGGATTCCCGTTATTGTGGCTGAGCGGAACAATCCCTGGGCGCAGGCCGCCCACCCGCTTTGGCGCCACACGCAAGATCGCCTTGCAGGGCAGGCCGCCGCGATAGTTATGCAGACCGAGCGCGCCCGCGCGGCGATGCCCGTGGCGGCCCGGGAGCGTTGCGTTGTGATCCCGAACCCCTGCGCACCGGTCGGGCCGCACGCCCGGCGCCCGCGCGCGGATGCGCCGCATCTTGTGGCCGTTGGCCGATTGACCCCGCAAAAGGGATTTGACCTTCTGCTCACGGCTATGGCCCGCCTGCATGCCGAGACGCCCCAAGTTCGGCTGACAGTTTTCGGGGAGGGGCCTGAGCGGCAAAGGCTTCTTGCCCAGAGAGACGCGCTTGGCCTCACTTCCGTGGTGGCGTTTCCGGGGCTCACCAGTGACCCCTGCGCGTGGATATCGGTGGCGGATCTTCTGGTTGTCTCTTCGCGGTACGAGGGCTTTCCGAATGTTGTTGCCGAAGCGCTCGTGGCGGGCATCCCGGTTGTTTCGTTTGATTGTGATTTTGGCCCGCGCGAGCTGATCGACAGCGGCCAGAATGGCCTTCTGGTGCCCTGCGAAGACAGCGATGCGCTGGCCGACGCGCTTCTTCAGGCGATTGCGGATCCCGCGCTTGCAGAGCGGGCGGCGCGGAGCGCCCCGGCCCTGCGCGAATGGCTTTCGCCGCGTGAGGTGCTGCGCGCCTGGGATGATGTGATCGATGCGGTCTGGTCGCGAGATGCACCGTACCGCCTGAACCCCGTTTCCGCCCCGAAACGGGTGCGCACACCAATACCACCCGGGCGGCTGCCTGAGCGCCGCGACCGCCCACAAAACCACCGCCGAACTCATGTTTTGGAACATTTAAATGAGCGATAGTACCACTGATCACGCCCCGCTGAGCCCACCCCGGTCCATGCGCCCGCACCCGCGCGACCACGGAGAACGGGGATACCCCTACTACACCGGGCGATACGGCTATGGCTATATTGGCCAGGAGCAAAACCTGCGGATCGGTATTGCTGCGATCTTCCAGGTTCTGCGGCGCAACTGGTTTCCCATCGTGCTTATCATCGCCGTATTCATGGCGATTATTCACCTGTTTCTGGAGGCGATTCCGCCGCGCTATCTGGCGCAGTCCACGATCGTTCTGGCGCAGACGGATACGCGCATGAACCTTACCGATTCCACCCTGGAGAACGCCGATACCTCGCGCGTGCAGGTGGAAACGGAAATCGATGTTCTCAGATCCCGCGGCTTTGCGCTCGACATCGCCGGGCAGCTCAACCTCATCGAGGACCCTGCGTTCAACACCGCGATTTCCGCGGCCCAGGAAACCGGCACCACGATCACCGAGCCGCTGGATTTGCAATACGCCAATGTGGTGACCCGGCTACTTGAGGCCTACACCGTGACCCGGCGGGGCGAGAGCCTCGCGCTCGATATCTCGGTTCTGCATACAGACCCCGAGATCGCGGCCGAGATCGCCAACCGGATACCGGGTAGCTACATTCAGGAATCGCTCGATGCCAAGCAAACGGCCGTGCGCGCCTCGATCACCTTCCTGGCAGAGCGGTCGGAGCAATTGGCAGAGCGGTTGGGGCGCACCGAGATCGAGATCGCGGATTTCATCCGCGACAACCAGCTTGATAACGCCGAGCTCAGCCAGGAGCTTCAGGCCGAACACACCCGCCTGCGATCCATTACCGAACTATTCCGGTCTGACGGTGCATCGGATGCCGAGATTGCGGAGATGGAAGCGCGCCTTGCGCTTGTGGAGGATGAGCTGCGCTCACGCACCCGCGCGCAACTTGCGCTGGCCAAGATGCAGCGCACGCTTGACGCCGATCTCGCCCGGTTCGACGCTTTCACAGAACGGCGCAACCGCCTGGAATCCCAGCTTGATGTGCTGGCGCCCGCGGCGCGGCTCATCACCCGGGCGAATGTTCCGACATCTCCCGCGAAACCCAACCGCACGCTGATCCTGCTGCTGGGCTTTGCTGCGGGGGCGATTGTGGGCCTTCTTGGTGCGGTCTTGCGCGAGTTGCTGGACCGCCGGGTCTGGACGGGCACTCAGGTGGAGCGGGCGACGGGCCTGCGCACGCTGACCTATCTGCCGCGGATCCGCCAGAAGACGCTGGCCAGTTCCGAGGAGTTCCAGCGGTTCCTGACGGTGCAGAAGCGCTCGCCCGTTCATGAGGCGGTTCGGGGGCTTATCACCGTGGTCAATAACATGCCGCGCACGGAGGAGTGCCTTGTCGTGGCGCTGACGTCTCCGATCCCGAACGAAGGGAAATCCACGCTGGCAACGGCACTGGGGGCGACGATCGCGCAAGAACAGCAACGCGTGCTCGTGATTGATTTCGATGTGCACCGGCAGGGTTTGACGGAACTGATTGGTGGGCAGAAATCAACCGCGACCATCGATGAAGTCTGGCGCAACCCCGATGGCATTCTGGATCTCGTTGAGAGGGATCTGCTCAATGGGGTCGATCTGATGTCGTTCAAACGGCAATCGGTGCTGCCGCGCCGCCTGCTGGGCTCGCCCGAGCATATTCAGAGCTGGGAAGTGCTGCGGGGCGCCTATGATGCCATCGTGATCGATACGCCGCCGGTTCTGGTGTCTGACGAGGCGAACCGCCTGGCCGAGATTGCTGATTTCGCGCTCTTGGTATCGCGCTGGGGCAAAACCTCGGAAGACGCGCTCGCCTCCGCCGCCGATACGCTGATGCTCAATCGCGTTTCCATTGCCGGGGTGATCCTGAACGACGTGGATCTCGATAGCTACACCCGGCGCGGCTACGGCTACTACTTCGGCTCCCAAGCATATGGCTTTGCGACCCCAGATGAAATTCGGCAAAGTGCATAAGCTGGCCATCACCACGGCAATGAGGGGTGCATCCGCGCCCCGGGCGAGGCGTGGATGACGCAGATTCTGGCTCAGGATGACGTTGCGAACTCCCCCGGGGTGCCATCGAACCTGCCGGCCTCGCCCGCCTATTCCGAAGACGTGCGCATCGGAACAGCAGAGCTTTGGGGCCTGGTGTGGCGGAACCGGTTCTACGTGTTCCTTACGATTGCAGCCCTTGTGGGGATAACCGCGCTTGCCTTGACGCGGGCGCCAAAGGAATACGTGGCGCAGGCCACGATCGTGCTGCACGACACGGCGATGGAGTTTGATCCGCGCAACGCGCAGCTCGAGCTCAATCAGATCACCGCTTCGCGCTTCCTGTCGGAAATTGACGTTATCCGCTCAACCGAGTTTGCGGAACTGGCAGCGGTGCATGTGGGTGCCGCTCTGGGCGGGATCACATCGATTGAAGAGGATCCCGCCGCGCTTCGGGCCACCTATGCGCCCGTGGGCGATCCCAACAGCCGCGCCATCGAAATCCACGCGCGCCACACCGATGCCGCAACCACCGCGGCAATCGCGAACGGCGTTGCCGAAGCCTATATCGCGCGGTCGCTGGAGATGCAGCAAAGCAGCGTTGAAGCGGCGTTGGAGCACTTCAGCGCTCGGCGCACCGCGCTGGGGGCGGAAATCCGGGCCCGCCAGGCCGAACTTGCAAGCTTTATCAACGAGGAGGGGCTGACCGATCGCGGGCGGCCCGGCGCCTTGCACGCCGATCTTGCAAAGGCAAACTCAACGCTCGCGTTGCTGACAGATGCCACATCAGACACAGATCTGCGGCTTCGGGAAGAGCTGACAGACCAGCGCGATGCAATTGAGGCAGAGTTGCTTGCGTTGACCGCCGCCTCCCTGCGCCGCCAATCCATGACGCGCCATATCACCACGCTTGAAGATCTTGAAAGCGAGACGATTGAGCAGGTCAGCACCTTGCAGAACCAGTTGGTGCTGGCAGAGCCTAATGCCGATCAGGTGACGCTGGCCACGATTCCGAGCGAAGCCTCGTTCCCGAATTGGAATACATCGCTGTCCGGCGCTGCCGTGGGCGGGCTTGTACTGGGCTTCATCCTGTCGCTCATGCGCGAATCCCTCGATAGCCGCATCCGGCGCAGCCCGGCCTCGGAACGCGCGCTGGGCGTGCCGGTGTTCGGGCGGATCCCCCGCCTTCCGCGGCGCTATAGCAAAGCGCCCGCGGGCCTTGTGAACCGGCTTGCGATGCCGGGGGATAGGTTCGTGCGCGCATTCCGCACCGTCTCCACATCGCTTAACCGGCAAGCCGAGGCAAAGGGTGGCTCGATCGTGATGATCGCCTCGGAGCGCCCGCGCGACGGACGGTCCACCGTGGCGCTTGGCCTTGCGGGTGCCGCGGCCGGGGAAGGCGAGCGCGCGCTCCTGATCGATCTAAGCGGCGGGCGCGACGGGCTCGCGCGGCAGCTTGGCGCCGAACCCTCGGCCAAATCCTTCGCGGCACTTCTTGAAAATCCCTTCGATCTGCGCCGGGAGATTCATGCGGTGGGCGGCGGCCACCTTTCCGTGCTTGCCCCAGCCGTGGAACAGGGCGTGTCACTGCGGATCGGCGCCTCTCCGGAACAGGAGGATACACTTAAGTATCTGCGCAAGAGCTTCGATCTGATCGTGATCGATCCGCCTTCGATGCAGGCATCCGATACCGCCTGCCGGGCCGGGATCATCGCCGATGTGGTTGCCGTGCTCGGGCGATACGATGTTTCCGTTCCCGAACACATCCAGGCGGCCACCTCACGGCTGCGGCTATGCGGGATCGATCCCGCCGGCGTGGTGTTGAATGATGCCTAGCCGCCCGGTGATCCGAAATATTGTGAAGAACGCAAGCTGGGCGTTTTCTTCACAAGCGCTTTCCGCGCTGATCGGGATCGTGACCCTGGCGCTTGTGGCGCGCGCGGTCGGCCCTGCCGGGCTTGGGCTTTTCGCGGTGATCCAGGCCTATGTGCGGATCATTGACAGGTTGCTGCGCCTTGAAGGCTGGCAAACCGTGATCCGCTACGGGATCGAGGCGCTTGAGGCAGAGCAGGGCAACAGGTTCCGCCGGCTGATCGGGGGATCGCTTGCTCTGGATCTCATTGGCGGGGTGATCGCTGGCTTTGCTGCGATGCTCGCCGCGCCCTGGATCGCGCCGCTTATCGGGCTTGGCGCGCCCTCGGGCGTGGAGATGCTTCAGATCGCGGCCCTGGGCATGTTTCTCAACTTCCATTCCACTGCCACGGCGATCTTTCGCGTGCATGACCGTTTCGATCTTCTGGCCAAGATCGAGGTTGGCGTTGCGCTCTTCCGTCTGGCGCTTGCGGCTGCCGTACTTCTGGCCGGGTGGGGGCTTTGGGGCCTTGTCGCGATGTTTGTGATGGAGCGGTTTGCGACGGGCCTTGGCTCTATCGTCATCGCCCGCCGCCTGCTGGTGAGAGAGGTCGCCTCCGGCCCGGCATGGCCCGAGCTTGGAGTTTTACGGGCGGAGAATGCGGGTGTCGCCCGCTTCGTAATTACCTCGAACGCCAATGTCATGCTGCGCCAGACGGTGCAGCGGCTTGATGTTGTGATCCTGAGCGCGCTGGTGGATCCGGCGATTGTGGGCCTTTTCCACATTGCCCGGCGCATTGCCGATGCCGCGCTCAGGATTGGCCGCCCGATCAACCAGGCGATCTTCCCCGAACTCACGCGCAGCTGGGTGAGCGGTGACAGTATCGGCTTCCGCCGTCTCGCCTTCGGATGCTCCGCGCTGCTGGCCGCGCTTTCTGTCGTGCTGGTGCTGCCCGCGGCCTTTGCAACGCCCTGGGCGCTGGAGACGCTGTTTGGCGCAGATTTCGTGGCTGCGACCACCATGGTGCTGGTTCAGATCATGGCTGCGATCTTCTTTCTCAGCGGCATGGTGCTTAACCCTGCACTTCTCAGCCTCGGGCGGGATCGCGAGCTTCTTGCCATCACCGCGGTGGCGAGTATCGCGTTTCTGGCAAGCTTCGTACCGCTGGTTCTTGCGTTCGGGGGGATCGGGGCGCCGCTGGCCCATCTTCTCTTCAATGCGTTTCTCACGCTTGGTTGCCTCGCAATCGTGGCCCATGCCACCCGGCGCCCGGCCCTGGCCTCGGGAGGTGCGTTGTGACCGCTGTCTATGACTCGGTGCAGCCGCCGCCGAGACGGCTGCGCGCCCCGCGGCGCAAATCCCACGAGTGGCGATACCGTTTTGAGAGAGCCTGCCTGTTGCTCACGGTGTTCTTCTCGCCGATGAACTTCCTGCGGCTTGATTGGGTTTTCTTTACGCTCAGCGATCTGCTCGCCCTGCTGACTTTGCTGATCATGCTCGTGAATGGGCGGCTGCCGCTTCGGCCCATGGGGCCCGCCACCTTCATGTGGCTCGGATCGGTGCTTTTGCTCACATCCGGCCTGATGCTTTCATCAATCTTCAATGACGGCGCCGTTGATGGCGCAATCGGTGTGGCACAATACGGCTTTGCGCTTGTGCTTATGCCGCTGATCATCTTCGGGCGTACGCCGGAAGAGCTGATCGTGGTGGCAAAGACCTTCGTGATGTCGATCACCTTCGTGATGCTGCACGGCGCATACTATCTGCACTTTTCGCCCGACGATATCAGGTTCGTCTCCCAGAACGGCCGGCTTCTGACCTTGATCGAACGTGTCAACGCGGCCGGGACGATTGGTGCCATCACCGTATGCCTGGTGCTTTGGCTGGTGCGGATTGGGGCATTGCGCCGAGTCACAGCAGTTTGCGCCGTGATCCCGATTGTCTACGGGATTCTGCTTACCGGCTCCAATTCGGGCTTTCTGCTGACAATCGTCGGTTTCCTGGGATTTGCGTTCTTCAGCGGGTCGCCGGGCCTGCTGGCCCGGCATTTCGGCATCGGTGCGCTGTTTCTGGCGATCACCCTGTTGTGGGGAGAATACTTTCTTCCGGATGTTTTTTTTGCCCGCGTGTTTGATGCGGTTGTGAATGGCGATCTTGCGGCAGCGGGATCCTTCTCCTACCGCATCCTCCTGATCAGCGAGGCGGTTTCGATAGCCGACGGTTCGGGCCTTATCGGGCTGGGAATGGATCAGTACCGCAGCGCCAGTGCCCATGGCTTTGCCGTACACAACACCTATCTGCTGCTGCTGGCCGAGGGCGGGGTTCTTTCCCTCATCGGCCTCGCGGGGCTTCTCTGCACAATCGTTCTGGTTGGCTGGCAGGCGATGCGGTCGGACGCGGCCTACTGGTCCGGCGCGCTGACCCTCACGGTCGCCCTGATTTTTGCCTGTGCGATGCTGGGCTTCACCCATGTCTACGCACGCTTCTGGCTTGTGCCGGTTCTAATCGCCATGGCGCCAAGCCTTGCCGCACTCAATCCGAGGAGAGCACATTATGACTAACTGCCGAGAGGCCAAATTCACCCAAGGCCCCGCTGCGGCAGTGCTCGGCGCCATTGCCCGGCTGCGTGCCGCGCCGGCGTTTTTTGCCGCTGCGCTCGGGGCCATCAGCGTCATGTCCGCCAGCCCAGGCCTTGCCGTTGAGCCTTACCGCCTGGCCGGCGGGGAAAAGATGACCCTGCGGATGGGCACCTGGAACGCCACCGACCGGCGGTTTGAGCCCTGGGCGGGTGTGGAGGGCGTGTATACCGTGGCGCCCGACGGCGTGCTTTCGGTGCCTATCGCGGGGGCCCTCGATGTAACGGGCGCTTTGCCTTCGGAGCTTGCAGAGGAAATCGCGGGGCTCGTTCAGCGCCAGATTGGGCTTGAAGAACCGCCCTTCGTGACCGTTGAGGTGGAAAGCTACGGGCAGGTTTTCGTTGGCGGCGTTGTTGCAAGCCCCGGTAGCTATGAGTTCCGCCCCTTCATGAGCGTAGAACAGGCGCTCACGCTTGCGGGCGGGCTGTTGCGCGGGCAGGCGGCCGCCGGAGGCCCCGTCGCCCCGGCAGTGACCCGCCTTGAAAGCGACATTGCGCGGTTCTCTGCGGCAGTCAAATCGCTGGAAGATGCAAAGGAACGGCTGGAGACCGAGATCGCCGTTTATGCCGAGGGCGATCTGACAAAAGAGGTCGCGGTATCCGATGCCCGGCATGATGAGGTTCTGGCCGCCAACCTGCAGCTTCTGAGGGCCGAACGCGACAGCAACCGCGATTTGCAGAAACTACTGCACGAGGAAATCGCGCAACTCTCGCAGGAGATCGATCTGCGCGACAGCCAGATTGCGGCCGCGCGGGAGGATCTAGAAGCCACCGAATCCCTGAAAGATCGTGGGCTGGCCGTGGCCGCGCGGGTGAATGCCGCAGCAAGCGCGCTCAGCAACCACGAAGCCAAGCGCATCCAGTTGGAGGTTGCCCGCGTCTCGGCGCAGCAGGAGCTTAACCTCGCGGTGCGAAACGAGGCCACGATGCTCGACCGCGCGCGACAGGGGCGGCTTGTTGAGCTTCAATCGGTGGAACGCGACCTTACCGATACGCTGGCGCGCCTGGAGCTTTCGCGCCAGCTTTATGCCGAGGAACTGGCGGTGCCCGTGGAGACCGCGAATGCCGGTCTCGGCCTGCCGATCCCCCGGTACCGGGTTTCGCGGCGCGCGGGCGATGCCGTGATGACCGTGGAGGTGGGCCTCGCCGATCCCCTGTTGGCTGGGGATATGCTGACCGTGAGCCTTGAGGTTCCGGCCGAGATTGGAAACTAGCGGTCAGCCGATGGAAAAGCGCCCGGCACTCGTTTTATTCCCATTCGCGGGGGATGCGCCGCTCGGCGGCAGCCATATCTCTGCAATGAGTCTGGCGGCCGGGCTGGATCGGCGCCTCTTTGAGCCGCGCATCCTGTGCCATATCGCGGCAGGGGCCGTTGGCGATCACGCCAGAAGCCTGGGGCTTGACTACGAGCTGCTTGAAGACATCCCGCTTATGGGCGCGCCGGGTCTGAAGATGCCCGGCGATGTTGGCCCTGTTACCTATGCGGTCAAGACGCTGCCGGCCCTGATCAGAACGCTTCAGAGGATCGGCCCCGCGATCGTTCACACGAACGAAGGCCGCATGCATGCCAACTGGGCCCTGCCCACCAAGCTCTGCCGGCGGCGACATGTGTGGCACCACCGGCAATCGCCCCGGGCCTTCGGCGCCAACCGGCTTGCCCCGCTTCTGTCAGACCGCATTGTGAGCGTTTCGCAGTTCGCCAAGCCCGCCCACCCGATCCGCAACATTGATGATCGGTTTTCGGTGATCCGCAGCCCGTTTGAGTTTTCGCAAGGGCCGGTGGATCGGGTTGAAGCGCGCGCGAGGCTTCGCGCGGAACTCGGGCTGCCGGGCGATGCGGTTGTCTTGGGGTTCTTTGGGTCTATGACCGATCGGAAAAGGCCGCGCCTGTTTGTTGAGGCGGTGGCGGCCATTGCCCGGTCTTTGCCGGGGCGCGCGGTTCACGGTGCTCTCTTCGGCGAGGTCATGCATGATGGATGCGGAGAGGAGCGGGAGGCACGCGGGCGCGCCAACGCGCTGGGCATCGGCGCGCGGATGCACTTCATGGGCTTCCGGTCACCCATCGAACCCTACATGGCCGCGGTTGATGTAAAGCTTGTGACGGCGGTGGATGAACCCTTTGGGCGCACCCTGATCGAAGCCATGCATCAGGGAACACCCATTGTGGCCACGCGGCATGGCGGCAACCCCGAGGCGATTGCCGATGGGCGCACCGGGTTTCTGGTGGACGCCGATCTGCCGGAAGCATTCGTTGCGCCAACGTTGCGCCTGTTGGAGGATCCCGCCCTTGCCCGCGTCATCGGGGCCGCGGCGCATCGGGAGGTAGGCCTCACCTATTCGCGCCAGAAACACATCGATCAGATGACCGCGCTGTATCTCGATCTGCTGTCACGAAAGACCGTGGAGGTTCCGTCTCTTGTTAAGAGTTGAAGTTTCGTTTCTGATTATCGGGGCGGCGAAATGCGCCACCACATGGCTGCAAAGATCTTTGCAGGCATGTGACGGCATCGAAATGCCGAACCCTGAATTGCATTTCTTTTCGCGGGATTATGGGCGCGGGCTGGCGTGGTACGAGGCGCAGTTTGCAGGGCTGGATCACCCTGCGCTTCTGGGCGAAAAATCGAATTCCTATCTTTCCGACCCAGCCGCGCCCGGGCGCATCCGGGCCGCGCTTCCCCGTGCCCGGCTTGTCGCGCAACTGCGCGATCCGGTAAAGCGGGCCTATTCGGACTACTGCATGCTGTTTCGGCGCGGCGAGGTTTCGGCGGATATCGGCACCTGGCTTGATCCCCGCCGCTCGGCAGAGCACCGCTTCATTGCCGACGGCTGCTACGCCCGGTCGCTCGAACGGTTCCATGAGCATTTCCCGGAAGAGCAGATGCTTGTGCTTTTCTACGAGGATATCAAATGCGCGCCGGAGGGCGTGCTCGCGAGGCTCGGGGAACATATCGGGCATTGCGGGGCGGTTCTGAAACCAGTGGAGACGCGGGTGAAGAACAAGGACACCCCCGTTGTGCCCCTGCATCTTCGGCGCGTGTTGCGGCCCTTCCGGCCTGCGCTTGACCGGGTGCGGGATACAGCACTTGTGGATGGCCTCCGCCGCAGGGTCGCCCGCCCGGTTCAGTATCCGCCCCTGACGGAAGATCTGGCCGCGCGTTTGCGCGACTACTTTGAACCGGAGAACGCGCGGCTTGAGCGCTTGATCGGCCGCAAGACCCCGGGGTGGGGGAACCTTCCGGCGCCGGAGGTATTGAGGGCCTGAAGAAAGCGGCCCCGGGCGCGCCCCGGCCGGGCGGCCCAACTGTGTTTGGTTAGGGTTTTTGCGTGTGGTGTTCGTATGAAGGTGCTTTCATTTAACTCCGGGCGCGGCGGCGCGGTCGCCGCCGTGGATGCGGCGAAGGGCCAGCTTCTCTTCTCCTATGAATCCGAGAAGGGCAGCTTTCCCAAGAGCGCATCGGCCACAGTGGATACGTTCGTTGACGGCGCGCTTTGGTTCGATGAGCTGCCGGAGGTTGTTGCGATGAGCGGAAACGCGATGACCGGGATCGAAAACGCCTCTTCCTCGGGCGCGGGATACTTCGGGGTTGGGTGCGGGTCTGAAACCGTTGAGCAGAAGAACTTCTTCGGGCGCAGCGTTACGTTTTATTCGTCCACCCATGTGCGCGCGCATCTGTGGAGCGCTTATGGCCTCTCCCCGTATCCCCAGGGGCAGCCATGTTACGTGTTGATCTGGGATGATGTGCTTGGCGACTTCTTCGAGATCGATGGGGAGCTGAACATTCGCCATATCGGCCGGGTGCTCGACTACCCCTGCCACCGTTTTGCGCGGGCCTATGAGGCATCGGGTCATACCGTTGAGGTATCCCCAACCGGCGTTGACGGGCGGTTGGGCCGCATGATGATGGCCGCGTCGCTTGGCGACCCCGGTGATGCCGATCCCGGTGCGGTGGCCTTCGCGGAGCGTTTGCTTGACCCGGGCCAGAGCGCCTGCGCGGGTGATGCGTGCTCCGGGGCCGCCCATCTCGATACCGCCCGGTTCAACGCCTTCGCCGCCTACCTTTCCGAGGCGCTGTTCGAGCGCTTCCATACCTATGCGCGGCAGCATTTGGCGAAGGGATACCCGCTCTTGATTGCGGGCGACGGCGCGCTGAATTGTGTGTGGACCACGCGATGGCGTGAGGTTTCGCATTTTCCGGATGTCTTCGTGGCGCCGGCGGCCAATGATGCGGGATGCGCGATCGGAACAGCGGTTGATGCCATGCGCCATGTGACGGGGCGTGCGAAACTCGATTGGTCCGTCTATGCCGGGCAACCATTTGAAGACGATGCCTCGGGCGTGCCAGATCTGGCCGGCGCAGAATGCAACTTGCCACAGATCGCGGCGGCGCTTGCGGAGGGGCAGGTCATCGGATGGGCGCGGGGCAGTTGCGAGATCGGCCCACGTTCTCTTGGCAACCGCTCGATCCTCGCGGCGCCATTCGAAGGGGCAACGCGGGACAGAATCAATCGCATCAAGAGCCGCCCGGAAAACTACCCCGTGGCGCCGGTTTGCCTTGAGGAAGACGTCTCGACCCACTTTGATTGGCACGGCCCATCGCCCCACATGCTGCAGGTGCAGAAAGTCACCGATACGTGCTTGGCCGCGGTTACCCACTCAGACGGCTCGGCCCGGGTGCAAACCGTGAGCCGCGCGCAGAACCAGCTTCTCTACGATCTGCTGGTTGAATTTAAGCGCGCCACGGGCGTGGGCGTGCTGTGCAACACCTCCTTGAACTTTCCAGGAGCGGGGTTTGTGAACAAAACGAGTGATTTGGTTCAGTTCGCTCATGCCGCAGGGCTCGACGGCGTTCTGGCGGGGATCCGGTTTTACCGGCTGAACTGAGATGGCCCGGCGCGAAATTCCCAGCCTGAATTTCCCCTCATGGCGCGCGCGCTTGGCGGCCGCAACGGCCATGCTGCACCTGCGAAATGCGCCGGAGGCAGGTCTTTTTTTCGTTAACTTTCTATGGTACCCATTGGCTGTTGGGCGAGTGAAAGCTGTTAGTTGTGAGTGACCACGTTTCCAAAGTTGAAGTCCGCATGGGCTCGGAACGCGCGTTCGGGCTTGTCTTCACCGTGGTGTTTGCGCTGATCGCGCTTTGGCCCGTTATGAACGGGAACTCACCGCGCTGGATCGTTTTGATCCTTGGTGCTGCCCTCCTTGCCGTATCCATCCTCAAGCCATCGGTACTGCGTACGCCGAACCGGCTTTGGTTCAAGTTCGGCTTGTTTCTGGGCGCCATCATGGCGCCGATTGTCATGGCGCTTGTCTTTCTCGTGGCGTTTCTGCCGATCGGGCTGATCCTGCGGATCTTTGGAAAAGACCTGCTTTCGATAAGGATGGATCGCGAGGCAAAGAGTTACTGGATTGCGCGGGAGAGCGATCCAAAGCCAATGAAGCTGCAATACTAGTAAGCGTTAAGGAGCTGTGGGGTGTCTTTCATTTCCGAGGTTTGGGGTTTTCTCATTGAACGAAAGAAGTTCTGGCTTTTCCCGGTTGTCATCATCCTCGGTGTGTTCGGGGGACTGATCGTCTTGAGCCAGGGCTCGGCGATAGCGCCGTTTGTGTACACGCTGTTCTAGGGCATGACCTACGTTCTGGGGATATCGGCGCTCTACCATGACAGCGCCGCCGCACTTTTGCGCGATGGGGAGATCGTGGCGGCGGCGCAGGAAGAGCGCTTCACCCGGATCAAGCACGATCCGCGGTTTCCAGCCGAAGCCATCGCCTATGTGATGGACGAGGCCGGGATCCAACTTGATGATGTCGATCACGTCGTTTTCTACGACAAGCCGTTTCTCAAGTTCGAGCGGCTTCTGGAAACCTACCTTGCAACCGTACCGCGGGGCTTCAATTCGTTCCGCATGGCGATGCCGGTCTGGCTGCGGGAGAAGCTGTTTCTGAAGGATCTGCTGACAAAAGAGCTGCGCCGCATTCAGAAGGGCTTCAAGGACGACAAGCTTCGCTTTGCCGAACATCACATCAGCCACGCAGCGAGCGCTTTCTTCCCTTCGCCCTTCGAAGAGGCCGTTGTGCTGACCGTGGATGGGGTGGGCGAATGGGCCACCACCACCGTGGGCATCGGCAAGGGCAATGAGCTGAAGATCCAGAAAGAGCTTCACTTCCCGCATTCGCTGGGCCTGCTCTATTCCGCCTTTGCCTACTTTACCGGCTTCAAGGTGAACTCGGGTGAATACAAGGTGATGGGCCTCGCGCCCTATGGCGAGGCCAAATACAAGGATCTGATGCTTTCCAACCTTGTCGACCTGAAGGACGATGGATCTTTCCGGCTGAACCAGGCCTATTTCAACTACACATCGGGCCTGACGATGACGAACAAGGCCATGGAGGAGTTGTTCGGGCAGCCGGTGCGCAAGCCCGAAAGCGAAGACCTTACGCAGTTCCACATGGATGTCGCGGCCTCCGTGCAGGCGGTGACTGAAGAGATCATGCTGCGGATCACGCGGTCGCTCGCCACGGAATATGGCATCCCGAACCTTTGCCTTGCCGGCGGTGTGGCGCTGAATTGTGTGGCCAATGGCAAGATCCTGAGAGATGGCGCGTTCGAACGCGTCTGGGTGCAGCCGGCGGCGGGCGATGCGGGCGGCGCGCTCGGGGCCGCGCAGGCGCTTTGGTATATGGAGCTTCAGGAGCCCCGAAAGACGAACGGCAAGGATACCATGCGAGGGGCCTATCTTGGGCCTGCCCATTCGGATGCCGAGATCACCGGCGAGCTTGACCGTGCCGGTGCCGTTTACGAAATGCTGGATGAGGCCGAGATGGTTGCGCAAACCGCGCAGGCGCTGGCCGATGGGAAGGCAATCGGCTGGTTCCAGGGCCGGATGGAATTTGGCCCGCGCGCCCTTGGCGGGCGCTCTATCCTGGGCGATCCGCGTTCAGAAACCATGCAGAAGATGCTGAACTTGAAGGTGAAGTATCGCGAGAGCTTCCGCCCCTTTGCCCCTTCGGTGCTGCGGGAGGATGTGGCGGCGTGGTTCGAACTGGAGGAAGACAGCCCATACATGCTGCTCGTCGCCGATGTGCGGGAGGATATCCGCCGCGCGATGACGGCCGAGGAGCAGGCTCTATTCGGGATCGACAAGCTGAACGTGAAGCGTTCGGAGATACCGGCGGTGACGCATGTGGATTACTCGGCGCGCATCCAGACGGTGCATCAGGATACCAACCCCAAATACCACGCGCTGATCTCGCGCTTCAAGGCGCTCACCGGGTGCCCGATCGTTGTGAACACCTCGTTCAACGTGCGCGGAGAGCCGATTGTCTGCACCCCGACCGATGCTTTCAAGTGCTTCATGGGAACGGATATCGAACTTCTGGTGATCGGGAACTGCGTTCTGCGAAAAGAGGCTCAAGATCAAAGTCTTAAAGAGAACTATGAAAGCAAGTATGAGCTGGATTAGGGAACGGCGGCGGTGGCGCGCCGCACAGCGTGCGCAAATCGCCCCGATTGCCACCGGGGTACGTGCCGGGCTGGAGAGGGGCCATGGCCGGATCGGGTGAGGGCTGGCGAAGCTGGGCGCTCGTGGCGCTGATCACGGTGCTTCTGTTCGTTGCGATTGAGCTTGGCGTGCGCGTTCTCACGCCGCAAGCGGTAACCACAACCTATCTGCAGGGCGGGCCGCTGGGGCTGAACGACCCGGTTCTGGGCCACACAAACAGGCCCGATACCCATGCGCATGTCTCCGCGCCGGAATATGATGTTGAGTACATCGTCGATCACCGTGGCTTTCGCGCCGGCTCGGCCCAGGTTGATCCGCCGCAGGGCCAGGGCGAGATGACGATCCTTCTGCTGGGGGATTCCTTCACCTTTGGCGCGGCCAACAGCTTTGCTGAAATCTGGCCAACCCTTCTGGCCGCGCGGTTCGAAGCAGAGGGCCGGCAGGTGGAGATCGTGAATGCGGGCGTGCCGGGGTATAACACGACCCAGCAGGCGCTCTATCTCGAACGGATTTTCGAAGACTACGCGCCCGATGTGATCCTGCTGACCTTCCTGCCCAACGATCTGTTCGCCAATGAGCCGGCCCGCCTGGATGGCGATCTTGAAGTTGCGGGGCGCGACGCAAGCTCTGTCGTCGGCGGGGCCGGCAACAAGGGTTCTTCGCTGGAATCGGTCGTGCTGCTGAAGCGCGCGTTGATGGCTGTGGATCGCAGCTACATCTCGCTTTACGCGATGACGCCACGGCGCCAGTTCTTCGAGGCGCCGAAAACAGAGCTGGTGGCCCAGAAATATGCCGCAACAGAGGCCGCCCTTAGCCGTATGGCGGGCTTTGCCGCGGAGCGTGATGCGGATCTTGTGGTCATCTCGCTGCCGCAGCTCTTCCAAGTGCTCTCCGGCGCCTCTCGAACTGGCGATGCGGCAATCGATACCGGCTTGCCGGATGCCGAGCTTGCGCCTTTTGCCGAGGGGCAAGGTGTGGCGTGGGTTTCCATGCTAGGTGCGCTGGTTACGGCCTATCGCGAGGGTGGCGAGGATATTTACCACCGGTTCGATGGCCACCTGAATGCCCGCGGCAATGCGCTGGTGGCCGATCTGATCTACGAAGAGGTGTTCTCGCAAACCGGGGTGCGGCGCGCCATGGAGGCAAGCGCCCCGCGTAGCCAGTGACGGGGTTACAGCACGCTGCATAGCCTGGCGCGGCGCGGCTCCAACACCGTGGGTCAGCCTATTGGAAGATGTCGCTGCCGTTCTGGACTACGCGCCCCGCCGCGATTTCCACACTCATGTAGATTGAGGCGCCCATGCCCACCAGAGCCTCGGACCCCACGCGCACGCCGCCCGCCAGAATGGCGCCCGGCGCGATATGGCTATGAGACGCGAGAACGCAATCATGAGAAACGATGGCCCCGGAATTGACGATCACGTTGTCTTCCAAGGTCACATCAGAGCCGACACAGGCGCCCATCATCACCTGATTGCCTTCGCCCATGCGCGCGGAGGGTTCGATAACGGCGGAAGGGTGAATGAGGTTGGGCACGATAAATCCTGCCCGTTTCAGGCGCTCATATACCTCGGTGCGCGTTGAGGGGCGCGCCACTGATCCAACACCGTTTATGGCGAAGCGCACCCCATCCTTCCACACGCTGTCGAGCGCTTGATCGCTTCCGATCACCGGCACATCGAGGATGCGCTGGCCAAGCGACAGGCGGGCGTCGAGAATGCCGAGGATCTCGAATTCGTTTCGCTGGCGCAAAACGTCGATGCACATCTTGGCATGGCCGCCGCCGCCCAGAATGACGGCCCCGAAGACGCCCCTGTTCAGGGCCGGCGCGGGGCTCTTGGCCTGCGGCGCCGGACCGCCGGTGTTGGTGGCCGCCTGCGCATCAGCGAGCGTGACGAACGGTTTTTCGACTGTAGCGGGGTCCACCCCGGCCGCGGAGAGGTGCAGGGCAGCGGCCTCGGAGACAAGCTGCACTTCGGGGTGCGCAGCTTCTGCGGGGCTATCCGGTGCCTCTGCCGGCGCATCATCGCCCACGCGGAAGAGAACGGCACCAACCGCAATCTCTTCCCCTTCGCTCAACGCGTGATGAACCACGCCGCTTTCGGGGGCGGTGATGTCTTGCGCGGCCTTCGTGGTTTCGACAATGCAGACAAGATCGCCAGCCGCGACCGTATCACCGCTTGCCACGCAAACCTCGACGACGACGGCGGTATCATCATTGGTGTTTTCCCGGGGGAGGGTGACCTCAACCATTCGGGGCCTCCGCGCCACGCAACTCCAGGATGGCGTCGATCACCTTATCGGGGCTCGCCAGCACCTTTGCCTCCAGCGCTTTCGGCGAGGGGATCGGAACCGGATCGGCACCCACCGTTCTGGCATCGATCGTGCCATCCGTTTTGGTAAGCACCCGGCAGACCAGTTCAGAACCGATGCCAAAGGGGGTGGAGCCTTCTTCGGCCACCACAAGCCGCCTGCTTTGGGCGACCGAGTGCATCACCGCGGTGGCATCCAGTGGGTGCAGGCGGGTAAGGCAGATCAGTTCAGGCACACAATCGGTTTGGCGAAAGATGTGCTCAAGGCTATCGGCCAGTTCCCGCGCCAGCCCGCCATAGGAGACGATCGTTACATCGGGCACCCCGGAAACGGGCGAAATGACCAGATCGGGGAACTTCGTCTGCGTGGCCTGCAGCTTGAATGCAGGGGAGGGCGCCCACAGGCGGCGGGCATAATCGGTCTTGTTCTCGATGATCACGCAGGGGCAGGCCTCTTTCGCAAGCGCCTGCAGCGCGGGCCGGGGATCGAGAAGCGAGGTGACCGCCATCACCATCAGATTGTCGATGCCCACAAAGAACTTCTCAAGCGATTGCGAATGGGTGGGCCCATAGCCCCGCTTGCCGCCCATGGGCGTGCGGATCCGGGCCGGGCAGGAGGCCTGATGCCCATACATGTGATGAAACTTCGAGGCGTTGCTCAGGATCTGATCGAAGGTGAGCGACATGAAATCGCCGAACATGATTTCGGCATAGGCCGGTGTGCCGCGCAGCGCGAGCCCCATGGCAACGCCCGCAATCAGCGCCTCGCTGATTGGCATCGTGAACACCGAGCCAGGGTTCGCCGCGTCGATCCCGCGCGTCACCGTGAAGGCCCCGCCATAGGGATCGGCGATATCTTCGCCCAGCAAGACGGCGCCCTCGCGCACGGCGCTCGCATAGGCATCGTTCAGGCACTGAAGCAGGCGCGCCTCGGGGTTGGTGACCGGTTTGACGATTTCGGAGCCGCCGCGCGGAAGCTGGTCCGGCAGGTAGGCTTTGCGGGAAAGCCGCTTATCGGCGGCAGAGCGGACGTGGCGCGCAACCTCCTCGGTGATCTCCGCTTGCCGCGCCTGCCAGCGCGGCTCTGCCAAGAGGCGCTCCAGAGGATCGCGGGCGCGGAAAAAGGCAATCTCCGCCTGATTGCGATCATCGTCACCCTTGGAATGGGCGTTCAAGCGATAAGTCTGAACGGTCAGAAATGCGGGCTTGCCGGAACGCACAAACTCAATGGCCTCGGAGGCCACCTTGGTCAGATTCGCAGGATCCCATGTATCTGCCGAAAACGTCGCGATCCCAAAGGGTTTAGCCCGGCTTTCCACTGTTCCCGCGATGCTGCGCGCCTGCGGGGTGGATTGCGAGTAGAAGTTGTTCTCGCAGACGAAAAGCTGCGGCAGCTGCTGAAGGGCTGCGAAATTCAGGGTCTCGTAGACAATGCCCTCGCCCAGCGTGCCCTCACCGATGAAGGAGGCGATGATATCGTCAGATCCAAGGCGCTTGTTGTGAATCGCCATGCCGGCTGCAACCGGGAGGAGCGCGCCTTGTGTTCCGTTGGAGATGAAGCCGGGAGCATAGAGATGCTGGCTGCTTCCGATACCTTTGCAGACCCCGCTTTCAAGGCCCATCAGCTCATCGAGCAAACCGCCCCAGATCCCGGTTTTAGAGATGAAGTGACCGTGGCACCGGTGGTTGGATGTGATCCAATCGGTCTCCCGAAGCTGCCCCGCAATGCAGACGGCTGAAAACTCCTGCCCCACACAGGTGTGAACGGTACCGTTCATGCGCCCTTCGCTGAAAAGCGAAAGGAGCCGCTCTTCGACCGCGCGTATCAGGATCGCTTCTGCGATGGAGTTTTCGGGAAGGGAGAGATCGGTGTTGCGGGAGGCGAGCCTGCGGGCCTCGGCGAGCGGCAGATCAATCCCCTCGTCCCCTGCAAAGCGGGAACCGTCCTGCCCTTCTGAGGTCAGGCGATCCGTATGCACACTTACCATGCTGCAAACTCACTAACCAAAACGCTACGGGGGCGAGAATGCCATGGGATGGCCCGATTTAGCAAGGTTTCGCTGTGCCGCTGCGGCGGGACGGTTCCACGCCAGCCCAGGGCGTGGAAGACCCGGGCCGCGCAGGGGCGCAGCGGATGCGGTCTCCCACCTTCTTAAATGATATCAATGCTCTGACAGGCACTTCTTGCAGGTGCGCCAGGGTGGGCCGCGCGCTTCAGGCGGGGCCGTAGGCGCCCAGCTCTTCGACATAAGGCCCAACGCGCGCGCAATCCGGGCGGATGCGGAGCTCCGCGTCTTCTTCGAATGGAGGGGCCGTGACCCCAAGCGCCCCCGCCGCCCCGCGGGCGATAAGGTATTGCCCGAGGCGGGCCATATGCCCGTCAGCCGCAAATACCTCGCCTACCGTCTCGGCGGCCACGGCGGGCCGCAGATCCACCAAATCCACGCTGTCATGAGAGGCCGAAATCCGCTCCAGCAGCGCATACTGCGCGGTAAGGTCCGGCGTTTCCCGGCCCAGCGAGATCTCGTTAAAGCTGGGGATCGCCACGATCAGAAGCCGGGCGCCACGGGCCTCGACTTCGGCGCGCAGCGCCTCAAGAAGCGCTTCGGCGAGGCCCAGCATCCCCTCAAGCTCGCCTTCCCCCGCTAAGGTCTGACCCCCGCCAATCGAAGACAGAACCACATGCCGCACCAGCCGGTACACCCGGGAATTATCCCGAAGGAAGGCGCGCACTCTCACATTCAGCGGCCTGTCTTTCGCGATCTCAGGAGGGATGCGTGTGGTTTCCGGCGGGAAAACGATCGCGCCATCCTCCAGCCGAAACCCGGCCTTGATATTATCCGTCAGATCGTTTCCCACGTAATAGCCGAGCACGACCTGCCTGTGCGGGAACGTAGCGGCCTTGCGGTATTGCACAAGAACATCCCCCGTGCCCCATCCGCCAAATCCGTAGGCGCGCACGCCCGTATCGGGCATCCAGGCATCGAGAAGATCGGGGTAGTGTTCGCCGTTGTTGACGGCGGCGCCGCGCGTGAAGGAATCGCCCAGCGCCACGATGCCGATCTCGCCCGTATCAAAGATGTCGCGAAACCCCTCGGCGTTGTTGATGTGGAGTTTCCAGCCTTCCGCCTCGTGCTTGGTTTCAAAAAAAATGCTGTCGGGGGCATCCTTGAATTCCGGCCCAACGCAATGATGCCGCCGCTCGGTGCCCAGCGGCTGAAGCCCCGGCATTAGGTAGAGAAAGCCCTCACAGGCCAGAACCGCGATCAGGCAGGAGCCCACGGTTGTCAGCAGACCTCTTGATACCGACATGGGCTGGTTTCGACCCTCTGGCGTTCCGGTTTTTCAGTCAGCCCGTCACCACCCCCGGCCGCCGGAAATGGCGGCGTCGCGCGGGCAGACCGGCGCGTTTGGAAGAGGCGTGAAGATTGACGGGTCTGGTCCCCAATGTTAACCTTTTAGCAGGTTGTTGCGAGTTGTTATTTTGGCCGGTATCCCATTCTTTTTCAATCATTATATCTCATCATGCGTCATGGGCTCGCGCTGGACGGCGCATACCTGTGCCGCGGCCCGCAATCGTGCGCCGCGCGCAGGCCGTTCTGCAAGTGATGCGCTACATTTCGGTGCAAGGCTGCCTCGGGACAGCGGCGGTGCATACCTGTTCAACTGGTAACGCGGCTGGAGGCCACGAGGGTGTCACGCATCATAGTTCTGGCAGTCGCAGGCTACTTTGCGGGAATTGTTGCCTATGCCCTGAGTGACGCGCCAGCCTACGCGTCTGACGGTTACCGCCTGGCGCGCTATGTGATTGCGCCGGGCATGATCGCGCTTGGCCTCGCGGCGTGTGCCTTCCTGCTCTCGCGCACCGCGCGGATGTATCTCGCGCTGAACGCGGCGGCGATCCTCGGCGCGCTTTTTTGTTTTGAAGCCTACATGACCTGGCAACTCATCCAGAAAAGCCCGGGGATTTCGCAGCGCGTGGCTGGCACGAGCCTGGCGGCTGAACGCTTCGTGGCCGGGCTGCCCCCGGCCCACACGTTAAAGCAGCTCAACCGCGAACTTGGCCCGAACGACCCGGGCGAGATCATGATTGGCGGCGTGCCCGGTACAGACGTTTACCTATGCCACAAGGACGGTGCGGAGGTGGCCTATACCTCTGATCGCTATGGGTTCCGCAACCCCGACACGGTCTATGATCGCCCCGTTGATGTCCTGCTTTTGGGGGATTCTTTTGCGGAGGGGATCTGCCTGCCCGAGGGCGAGCACTTTGCGGCGCGGCTCGCGGCGCAGGGCGCGAATGTCGTCAATACCGGCACGCGCGGCGCGGGCCCGCTGTTTGAACTGGCGGTGCTGCAGCGCGCCGGGCCGGCGCTTCGCCCGCGCATCACCCTGTTCCTCGTATTCGGCGGCAATGATTGGGAAAATCTGCGGGCATCCCTGAGTGAACCCTGGCTCATGGCCGCGCTTGATGACGCCTATCTCGATCAGCCGCTTTTGCCATCGCCGGGCAGGCTTCAGCGCGCCGGGGATGTGATCGCCGGCTGGCATGGCGCGGATGGGGCGAGCTTGCGCGAGCTTCTTGGCCGCCAAAGGGTTGTGCGAAACTTCTTTGCGCTAACGCAAACGGCGCTGACGCTCGGCTTGCACTTTCCCGCTGCCGAGCAGCCGATACCGGAGTTCGAGGCCGCGCTGCAGCGCGCGCAGGCGGCCACGCAGGCCTGGGGCGGTTCGCTTGTCGTGGCCTATCTGCCGCCCGTCGATCAGTTCCGCGGCCTCATGGCCTTTCCAGGTGCGCACGCGCGGCTGCCTGGGTTCGTGGAAACGGCTGCTGGCAGCATCGGGGCGCAATATATTGATTTATCTATTCATTTTCGAGCGCATGAAACACCTTCAGCGCTATATGCCCGGGATTCGCATCTCAGCGCACTGGGTGCCGAGGTGGCTGCCTCCCATATCCTGAATGTACTGGCAGGCAGCATGTCAGCCTCGCTGCCTTTGCAGGCAGAAACCGGGGAGACGCAGCGGCCCTAGCGCCGTGGGTGGACCAGGGCGGCGCGCGGGCGCCGTTACGGGCTTGGGCAGCGGGCCTACCGGCGCGCCATCAACAGGTTTGCGTAATCGGTGCGGATGGTACCGCCTCCCTGGCTTGAACAGGGGACCTCTGGATCCACAATCCAGCGCTCTAACCAACTGAGCTAAGGCGGCACGCGGGGTGGGATAGCCGCCAGCCCATGCGATTGCAAGCCTCTCAGAGCGCGATCTCGAAGCTCTGTTCGACGAGGTCCTGCCCGAAAGAATGCACGGGTTTCGAGGCGGTGAGCGAAAAGCCCGCCTTGGTGTAGAGCGCGCAGGCGGCGCGGTGGCTCTCATGTGTCCAAAGCACCATCTTGTCGTATCCCGCCCCCCTGGCAAAGCCGAGGCAGGCTTCGAGCAGCCGCTGGCCAAGGCCGATGCCGCGCATCTGGGGCTCCAGAAAAAAGAGCCTCAGCTTCGCCACGCCGGGGGTGCCCGATTGCACGCAGAAGATCGATCCAAGCCGCCGCGGGCCATCGGCGGCGATGAAAGCGCGTTCGGTGGCCTTATCCCGTTCGGTCAGAAAATCGGTGAGGATCCGGGCCACGAGCGGCTCGAAACTTGCATCGAACCCATGCTGTTCGGCGTAGTATTCCGCGTGGCGCTGGATCAGCCAGCCCGCATCGCCTGGCGCGATATCGCGCAGGGTGATCTGATCGGCGGTGACCGGCGTGAGAAGCGCCTTTGCGGTTTCAAGCGCCTCGGCCGCGGCGGAATGGGCCTGTGCGGGCAGGGGAGAAAGGCGGGCGGCCATATCCTTGCGCGCACGCTCCTCTAGCTGGGCAAGCATTTCCCGCCCCGCGGCGGTGAGCGCCAGATCGCGCCGGCGGGCATCTTTTTCGGCAGGGGCGCGGATCAGCCAGCCCCGCGCCTCGAACCCTTTGAGAACCCGGCTGAGATAGCCTTCATCGAGATCGAGCTTGCGGGCCAGCGCGCGGGCGGGTTGCCCCGCGCCAAGGCTGAGCTCGTAGAGCACCCGTGTTTCGGAAAGGTTCAGCGCACTGCCCAGATAGGTGCGCGACAGCAGGCCCATGGCCTGCGTGTAGTGCCGGTTGAAGGCGCGGATGCGGTCGATCGGGTCCATGCCGCTTGTTGGCGAAATTACTTGCCAAAAGCAAGTATTTTAAGTGCCAAATCCCCTCTGCCGCGGCGCATCGTTTCGAAATCGGGGCGGGCGCCGGGCCGAAGGCGCCGAAACTTGAGTGTTTCCTTGCGTTTTGCGAGCGGGGCGCACAGCCTCAGGATGTGTAGGTTTGGGGGTTCTGCCGATGTTGAAACGGCTGGTTTTTGCGGCGTTCTTGGCGTTTGCGCCCGCCACGGTGCAGGCATCTGGCGGCGCAGCCGACACGCTGAAGTTGATCCACCTCGATCCCTCCTTCCGCCAGGATCTGCGCGAGCGCGGATATACCGGCGCGCGTTTCGAAATCATGATCGAGCAGACGCGGAACCTCTTCGGCGATACGGTGATCGTGGGCGCCCTCGAACGGCGGATTTCGGCAGAGCTGCGGGCGCGGAACTACGTGACCGATGATCAGTTCTTCGATCGGCTCGATCTGGCGCTGGCCGAGGCCTTTGAGGCGGGGTTCACACAGCTTAGCGCCGGGGAACGGCAGCTGTTGTTCGAAGTGGATTCGGGCTTTCTGCGGGCGATGCCGCCCAGAGATTGCACGCAGATGATGGCCGGCAAGATGGGCCTCGGCCGCCACAACGCGTTGTTTGATGCCTATCTGATCAAGCTTTCTCCGAACGTGCTGGATGGCTACTACACGGCCACGCGGCGCGCGCTGCGGCTGGGCTTCGGCCAGCGGGGCCGGGCGCGTTTTCTCACCGAAGCGCAGATCGCCCAGGCAGAGGCGGTGCTCTTTCCGGCGGTGGATCGCATGATTGCCCAGCAATCCAATGCGCGGGCGCTGCAGGCGGCCTGGGGCAGGGGCGATGTGGCGGGGCGTTACGCCTGCACCTTCAGCCAGATGATGTCTGCCGCCGCGATGGGCCTGGCCGATGGCCGCCGCGATCTGGCCCTGCGCTACCTGATGACGAGCGATCCCTGATCGGGGCCCCGGGAGATCTGCCTGAGGGATTGCGAAAGTACGGCGGGCGGGCTACCCCCCGGCGCAGCATGGGCATTAACAGCGAAAAAGATATCGAGGCCAATCTGCAGATCGGCCCCACCTCGGAAGGCGCGGTGCGCCTTTATGTGGAGGGCGGGGGCGTGGAAATCCCGATGGATTTCGAGCCCGACGAGGCCGAGGAGATTGCCGAGGAGATCCGGGCCGCCGCCGCGCGGGCGCGGGCGCTTACGGCGAAGGGGCCAAAAAAGCGCTGACCCCGGGATCGCGCGCCGCCTGCTGGCGGATCGCGGCATGGCGGGCGAACTTCTGGATCACCGCCTTGCGGCGGGCGGGCGCAAGCCGCGCCTCGGGCCCCATGCGGATGATCTCGGCATCATAGGCATCGGCGAAGATAAGCCCGGTTTCCCCAGGCAAAAGCTCTGTGGGAAACGCGCCATCGACGGCCCAAAAGTAGCGGTCGCACCATTCCAGATAGCCTTGCCACTTGTGATCGGCCTGAAAATCGGCGCGGCTGGATTTGCATTCCACCACCCAGATCTCGCCCTTGGGCCCCAGCGCCATGACATCCACGCGCAGCCCGCGGGTGGGCGTGAGTTCCTCCACCGTCACAAAATCAAGCTCCAGCAAATGCCGGCACACGCCGCGGGCCAGAAGTTGGCCGGGTTTCTTGGGGTCGGGCGCACGATCCTCGGGCATAGGCGCAGAGTGAACAATTCGTGAACAAAAAGCAAGGGTTGTTGCCTGACGTTGAGAGATGGACCGGGCTCTTTGGTAGGGGAACCGGTTGAAACAACGCTGCAGGACACTGCGCTGTTTGTGATCTTCTGAGGCGTCTCCGGGTACACGCGAGAAGTTTCGTAGCTGCGGCTAAGAGCAGCGTCGCGCCCTAAACGATCAACACGCCACTTGTCCGGATAGCGCCTAATTCAGAGGGACTTCCGTTCAGAATGCAAGTCGTCTGAAATCAAGTTCATCTCCACCAGCGCTTCGAATATACTCTCGATGTTTTCGCTTGCGGCTTTGTCGCGCGATGCGTTTCCTCGAAAAAACGTAAACAACTTCACGGAATTATTGTAGCAGGTTGCCGCATTCTCATATCTGTAAACGCAAAATCGCCAATCGAGGCCAACGGGAACGTCAGGTCTATTTAGAGCATTCTTTAGTTCATGTGAGGGATGAACCGCTAAATCTCGCAACTTGATAGTTTCAGTTACTACTTTTTTGATTTGCTTGTAATCCTCGCCATTCAACCTAAAAACACGGCGAAGAACTTCCGAGATTCGAGCTGCGCGGCTTGTCTTGTTCTTCTTCCATGCAGCCATTTCTTCATTGTCTACCTTCGCAAGCGGTTTTAGTTGAGCATAAAGTGCGTCGTACGCGATAGCGCACGCCACGATTGTTTGAGTCGCTGGGGCCAATTCGGCTATTAGTAAGGTCTTCTGGTTTTCTGGATCATCGTCCCATTGAGCGGCGATGTTTTGAAAGGCAGTTCTTGCCAGTGCCAGATTGTCGTGGGCCACGCGTAGCCATAAGGGTACGACATTGAATGATGTTGATAAAATAGCCTTACTTTCAATCGTACCATCCTCGCTAAAGCCAATTCTTAGATCGCCTTCGAGGAAGCCCACTCGCATGCCTTTGAATATCAGCACTCCCAAGTCTATTCCTTTCTTGTGGGCCGTTGCTGCCGAAACTATCTGGTGCGGATCTACTAGCACCAGCTGAGAGTACCGGGTCAATAACAATGCAACGAACGTCATTTCTGCCCCCGCAGCCGACGCCCAACATATGAAAACCGATCGCTTTCTCTCCGCCTGCCGGGCCTTCGCCATCCCGCCCCCCAAGGCCGAACTGGTGGCGGAGACGGCGGTGGGCCATGTGTGGCGGGTGCCCTGCCGCGGCGGGTTTGCTGCGCTCAAGGTGGTGCGCGACGGGGCTGGGGAGAGTGAGGCGCCGGCGGCGCGGATGTATCGCTACTGGGCGGGCGCGGGTGCGGTGCGGCTGATCGGTGAAGCGGAGGGTGCGCTGCTTCTCGAATGGCTTGAGGGGCCGCCGCTGGGCGACCGGGCGCGCGGCGGCGATCTGATGGGGGCGGATGCCGTTCTGGTGGCGCTTGCCACCGAGCTCCACGCGGGAAACGGGCCCAACCCCGGGCCGCTCCCCAGCCTTGAGGGGTGGTGTGAAGATCTCTTCACTCTCGATCCTGCGCGCCCTCCGGAAGAGGCGCGGCGCTGGTTCGATGCCGCCCGCAGGCTCGCGCGGCATCTTCTGGAAACGGCACCGCGCCCGGTGCCGCTTCACGGCGATCTGCACCATGACAATGTGATCGTCACGACGGCGGGCCCCGTGGCCTTCGATCCCAAGGGGATCTCTGGCGATCCTGCCTATGAGCTTGCAAACGCCTTCCGCAACCCCAGGGGCATCGGCGCCGAACTTGGGCAAATGCCCCGGATCGAGGCGTTTGCGGAGGCGGGGGCAGACGCTTTGGGCCTGCCGGTGGCTCGGGTGGTTGGCTGGGCGGCGGTGAAATCGGCGCTGTCGCTCGCCTGGTCGATGAGCGGGCGGATCGCCGCGGAACCGGCCGCGCATCAGCTTGCGCTTCTGGCCACGCTCGGGCGGGCGGCAGAGCGGCATTTCGGCTGATCCCGCGCCCCGGCCCTTGCCAGCCCCCCGCCTTGCCCCTATCTGCGCGCAGTGACGGGCACTGCCCCTCTCGTGAAGCGGTCCAATTCCGGTGGCCTTACTCAATTCCGAGGGAGCTGGCTCTGTTTGGATCCTGGTCCACTTACCTGGCGCCCACCTGTGTAAACAGGTCCTCGGGAATTCAATCCCGCGACGGTCCGGGCGGTCCCGTCACATGCTCCCCCCGGCCTCGCGCTTTCGTTTTGAGCGGCCACCGCGTATGGCTTGGCCCATAGGGAGAGGGAGGCAGGCATGGGCGATCCGGTGCGTTGGGGCATTCTCGGGGCCGCGAAATTCGCGATCAATCACATGGGGCCCGCGATTCACGCTGCCCAAGGTGCGGAACTTGCGGCGGTGGCGACGGGGCGGGAGGCCGGGGCGGCAGCCTTTCGCGCTTTTCAGCCCGGAATCGCGGTGCATGACAGCTACGAGGCGCTTCTGGGCGATCCGGGCATCGATGCCGTCTATATCCCGCTGCCCAATCACCTTCATGTGGATTGGACAAAAGCGGCGCTGGCAGCCGGCAAGCCGGTGCTGTGCGAAAAGCCCATCGCGATGGCGGCAGGTGAGATCGACGGGCTCATCGAGGCGCGGGATCGGGCCGGGGTTCTGGCGGCCGAAGCCTATATGATCGTGCATCACCCGCAGTGGCAGAGGGCGCGCGCGCTTCTGGCGGAGGGCGCGATCGGGCGCCTTCTGGGGGTGGACGGCGTCTTCAGCTATGACAATTCGGCCGATCCCGGCAATATCCGCAACCGGGCAGAGACGGGGGGCGGCAGCCTGCCCGATATCGGGGTTTACACCTGCGGCTCGGCCCGGTTTGCCACCGGGGAGGAGCCCGAGGCCGTTTCCTGCGAAATCGAATGGGAGAACGGGGTGGATGTGACCGCGCATGTGGTGGCGCAGTTCCCGTCGTTTCGGTTTCAGGCAACAACCTCCATGCGCCGCCACCCGCGCCAGGAGATGAGCTTTCACGGCGAGGAGGGGGTTTTGCGCCTGACCGCCCCGTTCAATGCCGGGGTCTTCGCAGAAGCGCGGCTGGAGCTGCACCGGAACGTGCATGGCGGCGGGCGCGCAGCGGCGGTTACCGTGGAACGCTGGCCGGATGCCAACCACTATGTGCTGCAGGTTGAAGCCTTCGGGCGCAGCCTGCGCGAGGGCGTGGACTATCCCTGCCCGCTGGAGTTTTCCCGGGGCACCCAGCGGATGCTCGACATGGCCTTCGCCGCGGCGCGCTGAGCGGCGCGCCCGCGCCCGATGCGCATCCCGGCGCCCATCGCGGGCGCCCCCGCTTCCCCCTGCCGCGCAAGCTGGTACACTCAGGCCCGCCAACCAGCGGAGGCAGCCCATGGCCGAACCCCACCCAAACAGCGATGACGACAAGATCGATGGCCGTATTCACGGCGAACAGTTTGAGCCGGAGGAAAAAGAGGGCCTCGGCCTGCGCTTTGTGCACATGGTGATCCTCTGGGTGATGCTGAGCCTTGCGCAATCGGTGCTCACACTGGCCACCGTGGTGCAGTTCGTGATCATGCTGATCAATACCGGCGAGCCCAATAAGCGGCTGGCCGATTTTGGCACAGATCTGGGGATCTGGATCGCCAAAGCCGCGCGCTACCAGACCGGCGCCTCGGACGTAAAGCCCTGGCCGTGGACGGAGCTTGACTGAGCCCCCATTGCCCTAAGGCCCCCACTGCGCCAAGCTGAAGGCGCTTACTTGCGGCGGGGGACATGATGACCGATTTTCTGCTGCTCGCGTTCATCTTCCTGATCGCGGGCGTGATCTCCGTGCCCATCGCCTCGCGGCTTGGGCTGGGCTCGGTGCTGGGCTACCTGATCGCGGGCATCGTGATCAGCCCGATCCTGACGCTTCTCAACGTGGATGTGATCGCGATCCAGCATTTCGCCGAGTTTGGCGTGGTGATGATGCTTTTCCTCGTGGGGCTGGAGCTGGAGCCAAAGGCGCTATGGCAGATGCGCGCGCGGCTTCTGGGGCTGGGCGGCGGCCAGGTTGCGATCACCGCAGCGGCGGTCATGGGCATATCCATGCTGTTCGGGCTCAGTTGGAGCGTGGCGCTGGCGGTGGGGCTGGTGCTGGCGCTCTCCTCAACCGCGATCGTGCTGCAAACGCTGAACGAAAAGGGGCTTCTGCGCAGCGATGGCGGGCAGGGCAGCTTTTCGGTTCTGCTGGCTCAGGATATTGCGGTGATCCCGATGCTGGCCTTCATTCCGCTTCTGGCGATCCCGGAGCTGGCAGATCTGGCGGGCGAGGTGGCTCATGGCGCGGATGCCGCCCATGGCGATGGGCATGGGGGCGGCCACGGGGACAGCGATGCAGGCGGGCATGGTGACGCGCATGGCGGCGGGGATCACGGCGCCTCGATGAGCCTGGTTGACGGGCTGAACGGCTGGCAGACCGCGCTTGTCACCCTTGCCGCCATCGCCTCGGTCGTGCTGGGCGGCAGCTACCTGACCCGCCCGATCTTCCGCTTCATCGCGGTGGCGCAGCTGCGCGAGCTTTTCACCGCTGCCGCGCTGATGCTCGTGATCGGGATCGCGCTTTTGATGTCGCTCGTGGGGCTTTCGCCTGCGCTTGGCACCTTCCTCGCAGGCGTGGTGCTGGCCAATAGCGAATACCGGCATGAGCTGGAAAGCGATATCGATCCCTTCCGGGGGCTGCTTCTGGGGTTGTTTTTCATGACCGTGGGGGCAGGTATTAACTTCGCACTGCTTTCCGATAATCTCGTGCAGATCCTCGGGCTTACCCTTGGGCTGCTCGCGCTCAAGGCCGCGATCCTCTACGCACTCGGCGCGCTTTTCGGCATCGGTGGCGGGGATCGCTGGCTTTTTGCCCTGGGCCTTGCCCAGGCGGGCGAATTCGGCTTCGTGCTTTTGAGCTTCACGGTGGCCAATTCGGTGATCCCCGAGGCGCTTTCGGGCCAGCTTCTATTGGTAATCGCGCTGTCGATGCTGTTCACACCGGTGCTTTTCATTCTCTATGATCGCGTGATCGCGCCGCGCTACGCCGGTGAAAGCGAGCGTGAGGCCGATACGATCGAGGAACCCTCGAAGATCATCGTGGCGGGCCGCGGCCGCGTGGGCGGGATGGTGGACCGGATGCTATCGGCCGCCGGGTACCAGACAACCGTGATCGACTACAGCTCGCAACAGCTTGAGAACCTGCGTAAATTCGGCCTGCACGTTTATTTCGGCGATGCCACGCGCCCCGATCTATTGAGCGCGGCGGGGATCGCCGAGGCCAAGCTTCTCGTGGTGGCGATCGACGATAAGGAGAAGATCACCGAACTTGTGCGCTACGCGGTGCAAACCTATCCCGATCTGCATGTGATGGCCCGCGCGATTGACCGCGATCACGTCTATCACCTCTACGCCGTGGGCTGCCGGGATATCATCCGCGAAACCTATGACAGTTCGATCCGCATGGGCCGTTCGGCCTATGAGGCGCTGGGCATCCCGAAAGACAAGGCGCAGGCGATGGCCGATGCCTTTGACCGGAAGGACCGGCAGGCGATGATCGAGGTGGCCGATGTTTACCGGCTCGACATCCCACCCACGGAGAACGAGGAATACGTGGCCCGCGTGCGCGAGGTGTTGGGCGCCTGGCAGGACGATCTCGGCGAAGAGATGCGCGAGATCCGCGAGGCACCGGGGGAGGGCGAGACGCAGAACCCGGCGTGACCGGCGCGCGATATGCGCGCCGGGATTAGGCGCGGCGGGTGTGCGGCCCCGCCCCGCTCTCCTGGGCGGGCGCTAGCTTTCCATCGCCTCCAGCTCATCGATGAAGCCCGAGATCATGCTCAGCCCCTTGTCCCAAAACGTCGGGTCGCTGGCGTCAAGCCCGAAGGGGGCGAGGAGTTCCTTGTGGTGCTTGGCGCCGCCGGCCTTCAACATGTCGAAATATTTCTCCTGAAAGCCCGGATCGCCCTCTTCATAAACGGCATAGAGCGCGTTCACGAGCCCGTCGCCGAAGGCATAGGCGTAGACGTAGAAGGGCGAATGCACGAAGTGGGGGATATAGGCCCAGAAGGTTTCATACCCCTCCATGAAGGTGAAGGCGGGGCCCAGGCTTTCGCCCTGCACACTCATCCAGAGCGCGCCGATATCTTCCGGCGTCAGCTCTCCCTGCCGGCGGGCGTCATGCAGCTTGCATTCGAAATCGTAAAACGCGATCTGGCGGACGACCGTGTTGATCATATCCTCCACCTTACCGGCAAGCAGCACCTTCTTCTGATCCGCGCTCTCCGCCTCGCCCAGAAGCTTGCGGAAGGTGAGCATCTCGCCGAACACGCTGGCGGTTTCCGCGAGGGTGAGCGGGGTGGAAGAAAGAAGCTCCCCTTGCCCCGCCGCCAGCACCTGATGCACGCCATGGCCAAGCTCATGGGCCAGCGTCATCACATCGCGCGGTTTTCCGAGGTAGTTCAGCATCACGTAGGGATGCACATCCGTCACCGTGGGATGCGCAAAGGCGCCCGGCGCCTTGCCCGGCTTCACGCCCGCATCGATCCAGCCCTTGGTGAAGAACGGCTCGGCCAGTTCGGCCATCCGGGGGGAGAAGCCGCCATAGGCCTCCAGCACCATGGATTTCGCGCGTTCCCAGCCCACCGTGGCGGTGTCTTCCATCGGCAGCGGCGCGTTTCTGTCCCACACCTCGAGCGTCTCAAGCCCCAGCCATTTGCGCTTCAACGCGTAGTAGCGGTGCGACAGGCGCGGATAGGCGGCCACGACCGCGTTGCGCAAGGCCTCGACCACCTCGGCTTCCACGTGGTTTGAAAGGTGGCGGCCGGTTTGCGGCGTGGGAAGGCCGCGCCAGCGATCCTCGATCTCCTTCTCCTTGGCGAGCGTGTTGTGTACCCGCGCGAAGAGCTTGACGTTGGCGCCAAACACCTCGGCCAGCGCCCGGGCGCCCGCCTCCCGCCGCGGGCGTTCGGGATCGGTAAGAAGGTTCAGCGTGGCCTCGATGCCCATGGCCTCGCCATCCACCTCAAAGCCCAGCCCCGCAATCGTTTCGTCAAACAGCTTGTTCCAGGCCGAGGCGCCGACCACGGATTGATCGTGCAGAAAGCGCTCCATCTCATCTGAGAGTTGGTAAGGCTTCAATGCGCGCATCCGGTCGAAATACGGCTTGTAACGCGCCAGATCGGGATCGGCGGCGAAGAGCGCCTCATAGGCGGCATCCTCGATCGCGTTGAACTCAAGCGAGAAGAACACGAGTTGCGTGGTGAACCCCGTGATCCTGTCCTGACAATCCGACATGAACTTGGCGCGCTCGGCATCGGTGGTGTTCTGGTAATACCGCAGGCCGGCGTAAGACATGATGCGCCCGGCGACCGCCGAAATGCGTTCGTTGCGCTTCACGCATTCCAGCATCGCGGGTGCATCGAGCGTGGCCAGCTTGCCCTGATAATCGCGCGCGAAATCCGCCGCCGCGCCTTCCAGCCAATCGAGATCGCGCTTGAGCTCCGGCGCTTCGGGCGCAGGGTAAAGATCGCTCAGATCCCAGTTCGGCAATTCGCCGAACTCGGTGGTTTGGGTGGCATTGGCATCGAAGAGCGGCGGTAGAAAACCGGGGCGGGGCAGGGGCATGGGCGATCCTTTCGCGGGGGGCTTCGGGCAGACATAGGGCGCCCGCGCCGCAAGCTTCAAGCCCGGTTCGCACCTGCGGGCGCCTCCGGCGGGAGTATTTGGGCCAAGATGAAGGGGCTGGGCTTCATCTTGGCAAAAATACTCACGGCGGGGCCTCAGCCATAGGCGGCCAGCATCGCCTTGAGATCCGCAAGCGTATTGGCTTCCGACAGAGGCTTGTCTTTCCGCCAGCGGCTCATGCGGGGAAAGCGCAGGGCCACGCCGGATTTGTGGCGCGGGCTTTCCTGGATGCCCTCGAAGGCGATCTCGAACACATGATGCGGGGTGACCTGGCGCACGGGGCCGAAGCGCTGGAGTGTGTTCTTGCGCACCCAGGCGGTGATTTCGCGGAACTCCGCATCGGTGAGGCCGGAATAGGCCTTGGTGAAGGGCACCAGATCCCCATCGTTCCAGACCGCGAAGGTGAAATCGGTGAAAAGGGTCGCGCGCCGCCCGTGGCCTGACTGGGCGTAGATCATCACCGCGTCGATCACGAGGGGATCGACCTTCCATTTCCACCAATCGCCCTTCTTGCGCCCGTCCCGATAGGGTGCGTCGCGGCGTTTGAGCATCACGCCTTCGGCGGCGCGGGCGCGCGATGTGGCGCGGGTGGCGGCAAGATCCTCCCAACTGCCGAATCCGATC
>JANQPC010000042.1 GCA_028285485.1 Paracoccaceae bacterium
GCCCCGCGCCGCACCCGGCATCGAGCACGCGGGCGCCGGCCAGATCGGCCGGAAGGCGCGAGAGCATCACCGCGCGCATCCGGTCGCGGCCTGCGCGCACCGTCTCGCGGATCCGGCTGACCGGCGCGTCAGAGGTCAGCCGCGCCCAGGTATCGGTCGCCGTGCGATCGAAGTAGTCGGCCACCCGGGCGCGTGTGCCGTGATATGAGAGGCTGCGCTCCATCAATCAAAGCCCAGAAGCTCGAAAATCTCGCGGTCGGGCAGCGGCGCGGGGGCCAGCGGCTCGGTGCCCGCCCAGAGCGTTTCGGCAAGGCGGATGTATTCGGCGCGCGCGGTCACGATGTCCTCGTCATCGGGCATCTCGAAGAGGGTCTTCTTCTTCAGCCGCGAACGGCGGATCGCATCGTAATCGGGCATATGCGCGATCCGGCGGAAGCCCACCGTCTCGCAATAGCGATCCACCTCGTTGGTTTCGCGCGAACGGTTGGCAACACAGCCGGCAAGCCGCACGCTGTAATTCTTCGATTTCGCCTGCACCGCCGCGATGATGCGGTTCATGGCATAGATCGAGTCAAAATCATTGGCGGTTACGATCACCGCGCGGTCGGCATGCTGAAGCGGCGCTGCGAAGCCGCCGCAGACCACATCGCCCAGCACATCGAAGATGACCACATCGGTATCTTCAAGCAGGTGGTGCTGCTTCAAAAGCTTCACCGTCTGCCCCACCACGTAGCCGCCGCAGCCCGTGCCCGCGGGCGGGCCGCCGGCCTCCACGCACATCACGCCGTTGAAGCCCTCGGTCACGAAATCCTCAGGCCTGAGCTCTTCGGCGTGAAAATCCACATCCTTGAGGATGTCGATCACCGTGGGCTGCAGGTGGCCGGTCAGCGTGAAAGTGGAATCGTGCTTGGGGTCGCAGCCGATCTGCAGCACCCGCTTGCCAAGCTGGCTGAAGGCCACCGAAAGGTTCGAGGAGGTGGTCGATTTACCGATCCCGCCCTTGCCGTAAACAGAGAACACTTTTGCGCCCTCGATCTTGAGGTTGGCCTCCTGGTGCACCTGCACCGAACCCTCGCCATCCTCGCCCTTCAGCACGGGCGGGCTTTGCACGATCCCCCGGGCCTCAAGCCCCGCACGTTCGCGTTCATTGGCCCGCGCGGCGGGTGGTGATTTCGCATCAAGCGGGCTCATGCCGCACCTCCGTTCACGGGCACATCCGCGCCCTTCATCTTGGCAAAAATACTCGTGGCCGCCGGGGCGATCCGGCGCCGGGCGGGGATATAGAGAGGGGCGCTCATTCCGCCGCCACTCCCTCGATCCGGTCTTCCAGCTCGTCGGCCGCGTCCTGCAGCGCTTCGAGCGTTTCGGCATCCGCCTGCCAATAATTGCGATCGTTGGCTTCGAGCAGGCGGTTCGCCATCCGGGCCGAGGCTTTGGGGTTCAGAGCGGCGAGTCGTTTGCGCATCGCTTCGTCCAGCACGAAGGTCTCGCTGATGCGCTGATACACCCAGGGCTCCACCTGCCCGGTGGTTGCCGACCAGCCCATGGTGTTGGTGACCTGCGCCTCGATCTGTCGCACGCCCTCATGGCCGTGCTTCAGCATGCCTTCGAACCATTTGGGGTTCAGGCTGCGCGACCGGGTCTCAAGCGCCACCTGATCCTTCAGCGTGCGCATCTTCCCGGTGCCGCGCGTCTGGTCCGAGATATAGATCGCGGCCTCTTCGCCGCGGGCGCGCTTTACCGCGCGGCTGATGCCGCCCAGCGTATCGAAATAGTGATCAACGGTGGTAACGCCCAGTTCCACGGATTCGAGGTTCTGGTAAGCCACGTCGACATCTTTCAGCGTGCGCTGCAGAAGTGCGGCATTGGCCGCGGCTTTCCCGCTTCGGCCATAGGCAAAGCTCTTGCGGGCTTCATACGCATCGGCAAGCTCGTCCTCATCGCCAAAGGCCGAACTGTCCACCAACGCATTGACATTTGCGCCGTAAGCGCCTTCGGCATTGGAGAACACGCGCAGCGCGGCGGTTTCCATATCCACGCCCATCTGATCGGCATAGGCAAGCGCGTGGGCCCGGATGAAGTTCTGCTCCGCCGGTTCCTCCGCCGTCGCCGCCTTCCAGGCGGCCTCGGCCAGCATCCGGGTTTGCAGCGGCAGAAGATCGCGGAAGATGCCCGAAAGGGTCATCACCACATCGATACGCGGGCGCCCAAGCGCTTCCAACGGCACGAGGTCGGCGCCGCAAAGCCTTCCATAGCTGTCAAACCGCGGCACCGCGCCCATCAGCGCCAGCGCCTGGGCGATCGGGCCGCCATCGGATTTGATATTGTCCGAACCCCAGAGCACCAGCGCCACCGTGCGCGGCAGGCTCGCATGGGTCTCAAGAAGCAGTTCCGCCTGTTTCGCGCCATCCTGCATCGCGAAGGCCGTAGGCATGCGGAACGGATCGAAGGCGTGGATGTTGCGGCCGGTGGGCAGCACATCGGGCGAGCGGATCAGATCGCCCCCGGGCACCGGCGGGATATAGCGCGCCTCCAGCGCACGGAGGATCGCGGGAAGCTCATTCGTTTCGGCCAGAAGGTCTGACACCCGCGCGCGGGTTTCGTCATCGCCCGCCGCCATCACGCGCAGATGCTCCGCACGCGCCGCATCGTCCATCGCGCGGCCCACCACGTGCAGCCCGTCGGGGATCAGCGCATCTTCCGTTTCCAGAAGTTTCAGCCAGAGCGCCCCAGGGTCTGCCCCATCAAGATCGACGGCGGCGGCCTGATCGCGGATCAGCGTGGCCAGATCGGCGCGCTCCGCGCTCTCCGGTGCCAGCCCACGCCAGCGCGAGAGGCTGTCTTTCAGCTCCGAAAGCCCCTTGTAGAGGCCCGAGGCCGCGAGCGGCGGGGTGAGATGCGTCACCGTCACCGCATTGGCGCGGCGCTTGGCCAGCGTCGCCTCGCTGGGATTGTTCGAGGCGTAGAGGTAAACATTCGGCATCTCGCCGATCAGCCGGTCGGGCCAATCGCGCGCGCCGAGGCCCGCCTGTTTGCCGGGCATGAATTCAAGCGCCCCGTGCATCCCGAAATGCAGCACGACATCGGCTTGATAGGTGTTGCGCAGCCAGAGGTAGAAGGTGGTGAAGGCATGGGTGGGCGCGAAGCCGGCCTCGAAGAGAAGCCGCATCGGATCGCCCTCGTAGCCGAAGGTGGGCTGCACGCCAACGAACACGTTGCCAAATTCGCGGCCCAGCACGAAGACGCGCCGGCCATCGGATTGAATGCGGCCCGGCGCGGGGCCCCACACCTCTTCAATCGCCGCGAGGGGCGGCGTGGTGCGCACAATCGTATCGGCATCCACGAAGGCGGCCACATTGGCTTCCTGCCCGTACTGGGCCGCATTGCCTTCAAGAAGGGCGGTGCGCAGCGCCTCCACGCTTTCGGGCGGCTCCAGATCGTAGCCTTGATCCTTCATTGCGTGGAGCGTGTTGAAGAGGCTTTCGAAGACCGAAAGATACGCGGCCGTACCAATTGCCCCGGCATTGGGCGGGAAGCCGAAAAGCACGATGGCGACCTTCTTTTGGCCGTTCTCCATCCGGCGCAACCGGGCCAGGCGCAGCGTTTTTTCCGCCAGCACATCGATGCGTTCGCGGCAGGGCGCCATTTCGCGGGCCGTCGCGGTCTGCGCGCAATTGTGGGCGCAGCCGTGGCAGGGCGTGTCGCCATGGCGCCCGGCAAACACGGTGGGGTTTGTGGCACCATCGATTTCGGGCAGCGCCACGAGCATCGTGGTTTCCACCGGGCCCAGCCCGCCCGAGGAGGCCGCCCATTGGCCGAGCGTCTGAAACTCCAAAGGCTGGGCGGCGATATAGGGCACGTCGAGATCGGCCAGCGTTTCCACCGCCGCATCGCTATCGTTATAGGCCGGCCCGCCGATCAGCGAAAACCCGGTGAGCGACACCAGCGCATCCACCTTGCCGCGGAAATAGGCCTCAATCGCCGGGCGCCCGTCGAGCCCGCCGGCAAAGGCGGGCAGGCAGCGGATGCCCTTGGCCTCAAAGGCCCGGATCACCGCATCGTAATGCGCCGCGTCCGAGGCAAGGATGTAGGAGCGCAGCATCAGCAGCCCCACCGTGGCCACCGGCGCTTCAGGGCCCGGAAGGGCGGCGGGATCGGTGGTGATGTGGTGGCCCGGCAAATCGGGGTGGTAGAGCCCCACCTCGGGGTAATCGATCGGCGCGGCGGCTGCACGCCCGCGCCAGGCCGCTTCGTGGCTGTAGCGCGACAGCAGGAAGCGGATCATCGATTCAACGTTATCGTCCGATCCGCCCAGCCAGTATTGCATCGTCAGGAACCAGGCGCGCAGGTCCTGGGCCTTGCCGGGGATGTATTTGAGGATCTTCGGCAGGCGGCGCAGCAGCTTCATCTGCTTTTCGCCCGAGGCCGCGGAGGGTTTTGACGAGCCGCGCAGGCGTTTGAGAAGCGCCATGGCGCCGCTTGCGGGCTTGGCCATATCCAGCTCGCCCATCCGCGTCAGCTTCACGATCTGCGGGTCGGCGATCACCCCGATCATCGCATCGCAGTGATCGCGGCGCGCCTCAAGCTCCGGCAGGATGGCGGTGATGTGTTCCTCGATGAAGAGAAGATTGGCCACGACGATATCGGCATGGCGCACCGCATCTTTTGCCAGATCCAGCGCAGCGGGGTTTTCGGCCCATTCCGCCGCCGCATGCACCGTCAGCGAGAGGCCCGGAAACTCCATGCTGAGCTTCTCGCAAACCCGTGCGGCAGGGCCTGCCGCATGGGCATCGAGCGTGACGATCACCACGCGATAGCCGGTGATATGGCTGTCATCGCGCATAGTGGGCCTTTGCCTCGTAGAGGGTTTCAACGCTGATCTCGCGCACGCCGCGTTCGGCGGCGAAGCTCTCGGTGTTTCGCCGCGCCTTGCCGCGCACGAAGAAGGGGATCTTCTTCAGCTCCTTCTCCGCATCCGGCATCCAGGCCACCGATCCGTCGGTCTGCACCACGGGCACATCCGCGGCCGTCTCTTCGGGGATATTCTGGCCGTCGAGGGGCGGGCCGCCGGCCTCCGCCGCGGCTCTTGGCGCGTGGCCGCCATGGTGGCTGGGCCCGGCTTCATCGTGAAATTCGAAATCCTCGCGGAACATGTGCAGCAGGTGCTCTTCGAGCCCCATCACCAGCGGGTGCACCCAGGTATCGAAGATCACATTCGCGCCTTCCCAGCCCATTTGCGGGCTGTAGCGGGCGGGGTAATCCTGAACATGCACGGGCGCCGAGATCACGGCGCAGGGAATGCCGAGGCGCTTGCCGACATGGCGCTCCATCTGCGTGCCAAGGATCATCTCGGGCTGCGCGGCCTCGATGGCGTGTTCCACCTCAAGGTAATCGTCCGTGATCAGCGCCTCGGTGCCGAAGTCCCGCGCCAGGGCGCGGATGTCGCGCGCGAACTCGCGGTTGTAGCAGCCAAGGCCCGCTACCTCGAAACCCATTTCATCCCGCGCGATCCGGGCGGCGGCCTTCACATGGGTCGCATCGCCAAAGAGGAACACGCGCTTGCCGGTGAGATAGGTGGAATCGACCGATTTCGAATACCAGGGCAGGCGCAGGCGAGATGTGTCCGCCACACCGGTGGCCCCCGTCAGCCCGCGCACTTCCGCGATGAAATCGTGGGTCGCGCCCACGCCAATGGGCACCGTCTTGGTATAGGCCATGCCATGGGCGCGTTCGAGCCAGCGGGCCGCGGCCTCCCCGGTTTCGGGATACATCAGCACGTTGAAATGCGCCGCCGTGAGCCGCGCGATATCCGAGGGCGAAGCCCCCATCGGCGCCACCGCATTCACCCCGATGCCTAGGTCATGGAGAAGCGCGGTGACCTCTTCGATATCGTCGCGGTGGCGGTAGCCCAGCCCCGTGGGGCCGATCAGGTTGGCGGTGATCCCGGCCGTTTTTTCCTGCGGGCGCACAAGGTGGCGGGCGATCTGGAAGAAGGTCTCATCCGCCCCGAAGTTTTCCTTCCGCTGGTAGCTTGGCAGTTCCAGCGGGATCACCGGGATCGGCAGGCCCATGGTTTCGGCCAGCCCGCCGGGATCATCCTGGATCAGTTCCGCGGTGCAGGAGGCGCCCACGATGATCGCCTCGGGCTTGAAGCGTTCATAGGCATCGCGGCAGGCATCCTTGAACAGATGCGCCGTATCCGATCCCAGATCGCGCGCCTGGAAGGTGGTGTAGGTTACCGGCGGGCGGTGATCGCGGCGCTCGATCATCGTGAAGAGCAGATCGGCATAGGTATCACCCTGGGGGGCGTGGAGCACGTAGTGCAGCCCGCGCATCCCGGTGGCCACCCGCATCGCGCCCACATGGGGCGGGCCCTCATATGTCCAGACCGTAAGCTTCATTCCGCGGCCTCAAGCTTCAGCTTCGCGCGGCGGCGGAGGGGGCGGGAGAAGAGGCCTGCCAGATCGCCGGCCTGTTCGTAGAAATGCACCGGTGTGAAGACGAGCTCGATCGCCCATTTGGTGGCGAAGCCCTCCGCCTCAAGCGGGTTGGCAAGGCCAAGGCCGCAAACGGTGAGATCGGGCCGGGCGGCGCGGGCGCGATCCAGCTGAAGGTCCACATCCTGGCCTTCGGAGATCACCGGGCCCTCGGCCATCAGATCAAGGTCCGGGCCCACAAGGCCCTTGTGGATGAAGGGCGATCCCACCTCGATCGCCTCCATCCCGCATTCGCGGGTGAGAAAACGCGCGAGCGGCACTTCAAGCTGGCTGTCGGGGAAGAAGAAGACCGATTTGCCGCCCAGCTCCGCCGCCTGCGCGGCAATCGCCTTGCGCGCGCGGGCGCGGGGGGCGGCGGTCACCTCCTCAAAGCGCGCATCGGGCACGCCGAACTCGGCGGCCACCGCCCGCAGCCATGCCGTTGTGCCCTCCTCGCCAAAGGGGAAGGGGGCCGGGATGTGGCGCGCGCCGCGGCGTTCGAGCGCCGCGTGCGTATCGCCGAGAAACGGCTGGGTCAGCGCGAAAACGGTATTGGGGCCGATCGCGGGCGCGTCATCGGCGCGGCGGGCGGGCAGGCAGCGCACCGGGCCGATGCCCAGCGCCTCCAAAAGCCCCAGGGCCTGATCTTCCACCACATCCGGCAGGGCGCCTACGAGAAGAAGCTCCCGCGCCTCGGTTTTCGGCATCACCGGCACCATGGCGGCAAGGCAGGCGTCTTCCCCCTGGGTAAAGGTTGTTTCAATCCCGGAGCCCGAGTAGTTCAGAACCCGCACATGCGGGGCATATGCCGTGGTCAACCGCTCCGCCGCACGCTCCAGATCAAGTTTGATGACCTCCGAAGGGCAGGAGCCCACGAGGAACAATTGGCGAATGTCAGGCCGGCGTGACAGCAGGCGGGCCACTTCGCGATCCAGTTCCTCATGCGCATCGGCCAGGCCCGCGAGATCCGATTCTTCGAGGATCGCGGTGCCGAACCTGGGTTCGGCGAAGATCATGACGCCTGCTGCGGATTGCAGAAGATGCGCGCAGGTGCGCGAGCCCACGACAAGGAAAAATGCATCCTGCATCTTGCGGTGCAACCAGATGATCCCGGTTAGCCCGCAGAACACTTCGCGCTGCCCGCGTTCCTTTAGAATGGGCGTGTTTCGGCAGCCTGTGGCGGGGGCGATGGGAGACGCGTCATTCATGCCGCAAGCTCCCCTTCCAGCCGCGCCATGCGAAGCTTCCAGAGGAACTGACCGGCATTGATCACATAGGCCGCATAGGCCGCGAGCGCGACGATCATCTGCCCGGTCGCATCCAGCGAACCCGTTGTAAGAACGTATAAATATGCCGTGTGCAGCGCGATCACGACGAAGCTGAACACATCTTCCCAGAAGAAGGCAGGGGCGAAGAGCCACTTGCCGAACACCACCTTCTCCCAGATCGAACCGGTGATCATGATCGCGTAGAGAAAGACCGTTTTGACGACGATGGAGATGGTCGCGGCGAGGTATCCCTCACCCGTCCACAAATACCGCGCGACGAGCGCGAGGGAGATCGCGAAGACAAGAAATTGCGCCGGCGCGAGAACGCCCTGCACGATCGTCCAGACCGTGGCATCGCGGCGCGCGCGCTCGGCCTCTGTGTAGAGGCGCGGCGGCTGAGCCACGTGATTTCCGGTGCTTGGCATTAACAGCTCCCTGGCGGTATCCGCCGCTGGAAGACTAGCGCTGTAAATCTCAAAGTGTCAATTCTAACTTACACTTTTCGTGCCAACAAAATTGACATTGCCCGGGCGGCTGCGGCGGGCCTGAAGAATTGATTAAATCTTTCAAATCGCGGTGTAATTCGGGGCTTTTCGGGGGGTTTTCCGGCGGAAACAGGCCAAAAACTGTCAATTATCTTTGACAATTCGGTCGGGGTAAGGAAGTGTACTGGCGAGTTTGGGCACCCGTGAGTCGATTACCGCGCGCCGGGCGCAGCCCACCAGGATCGTTCTGATGACAGATCGCTCTCAGAAGACAGACCGATCGCCTGATGGTTCATCCGGCGCATCGGTTGAGACGCTTGCCTCCCGGGCCATCAAGGCACTGGCGTCGAAACGTGCGAGCAGCCACCCGATCCTGTCCGAACAACTCGTCACAGGTTTGATCCAGGCCGCGCGTGACGAAGACGATGCACGTATCGATATGGCCCTGGCGGAAATCTCGCAGTCCGGCATCCCGGCGGATGACGTGCTTGAATTCTACGTGCCGGAAGCGGCGCGCCGCCTTGGGGAAACCTGGTGCAGCGATGGGATCGGGTTTGCCGATGTCACGATTGCGGTCGCGCGGCTGCAACGCGCCGTGCGCCTCTGGGCCCGTGCCCAGCGCGAAACGGCGCCCAGGCACAGCAGTGATCGCTCTATTTTGATTTCCGTTGTAGCCGATGATTATCACACTCTCGGCGCGATGCTTATGACGGAGCAATTCCGCAGCCTCGGCTTCTCTGTTCGGCTGTGTCTGGGCGAGACGCAGCGGGACATGCTGCGCATAGTTGCCGAAGGGTCATTCGACGCTATTCTCTTTTCGGTTGCTGTTGTTGAGAAACTTGCCGAAGTCCACGATTTGGTTGAAAAAACCAGGGCAGCAAGCAAGGGCGCGGTCCCGATCCTCGTGGGTGGGGCCGTTTGCGGCAGCGGACTGGATGTGAAGAGGCTTACCGGTGCAGACTTTACAGGCTCAGACGCGAAAGAGGCATTGCGCCAATGCGGTCTGACGATTTCACCTCGAGGCGCAAGGCCACGCGCAACACCGGTGTAACCCATGGTGACGCCGAGATCAGCGGGGCCGGAAAAATGAGCACCCGGGGAACCCGGTATTGGAACAGTGGCTCCATCCCCCTGATCGGGCCGGATGTTCTGGGCGATATCATCTCCACCGCGGGGGATATCGGCATCGTCATTTCCGATATCGGCCAGATCCTGAGCGTGCTCGTGAACCCAACGCATCAGCAGTTTCGCAATCTCGATCACTGGGAAGGGCGCGATATCCGCGACTTTCTTGCCACCGAGAGCGTGACCAAGCTGGATGCTCAGCTTGCCGCCTTTTCCACGGGGGCCGGAGAGGCCCGGCCGATGGAGCTTAATCATACCGATAGCGGAGAATGGGAATTTCCGATCCGCTACACGCTGCATCAGATCGGCCCCGATGGCGCGCTTCTGATGCTCGGGCGCGATCTGCGCCCGATCGCGGAGATGCAGCAGCAGCTCGTCAAGGCGCAGCTCGCGCTGGAGCGCGATTACGAGGCCCAGCGGGAATACGATACGCGCTTTCGCGTTGTCATGGAGGCATCGCGCGAGGCTTTCGTCTTCGTCTCGCTCTCCTCCGGCCGGATCACTGACCTTAACGCCGCGGCGGCCACGCTTTTCGGCGCCGCCATCGCGGATCTGCAGAATGCGGGCTTCGCGCAGGAGTTTGACGCCAAGCGCAAGGGCGAGTTGATCGATCAGCTGGCCGATATGGCGATCTCCGAACGCACGCGGCCGGTGGAGCTTGTGGCCCGCCGCACGCGCAAACGCCTCGCCGTCTCACCCACAATCTTCCGCGCAGCCGGGGAACGCGTTCTTCTTTGCCGGATCCAGAATGCCGAAGAGATCGAGCAATCAACCGATGAGCTGACCGAGAATCTCAACGCGCTCTACCAGGAAGGCAGCGATGCGATCGTGTTCACCGATCGTGACGGCACCATTCAAGCCGCGAACGAAGCCTTCCTCAACCTCGTGGATATCGCCCATGTCACGCTCGCGCGCGGCAAGGCGCTGGCCGATTTCCTCGCCCGCGGCTCCGTCGATGCGAAGGTGATGATCGATAATGCCTCGCGGTCCGGCCATATGAGCCTTTACGCCACCAAACTCACGTCGGATTTCGGCAGCGAAACCTCGGTGGAGATTTCGGCGACCTATCTGAATGACAGGGCGCATCCCGCGCTTGTCTTCGTGATCCGCGATGCGAGCCGCGTGGATGCCGTGCGGCGGCCCGGCGTAGCGGTGAGCGACGAGGGCGTGCGCAGCGTGATGGAACTTGTGGGCTCCGCGACGCTGAAGGATATCGTCAGCGAAACCACGGATGTGGTTGAGAAGATGTGCATCGAAACCGCCGTGGAGCTCACGCGCAACAACCGCGTTGCGGCGGCAGAGATGCTGGGGCTGAGCCGGCAGAGCCTTTACGTGAAACTGCGGAAATACGGATTGCTGCATCGCGATCCGAACTAGGCAAGGCACGCGCGCCCGCCAACCGGCCAATACTGCACAAAACTAAGCCAGCCGCCCGTGTATTGGGCAGGCCCGGCGCGCCCGCGCCCGGAAGCAGCGCCGCCCCTCGGGGGGTGACGATGTGACCGCGCGATTGCCGCTGATTTCGCTTGTGCGACTCAAACTGTCAATCTAGCCTGACACCAATGGTTGTCACCCATGATATACAAAGCCGCCGCTGGCCTGAGCCCGCCGCGCTTCTGACGCTGCTCAAACCCATCACCTGGTTCCCGCCGATGTGGGCCTATCTGTGCGGCATCGTCTCATCCGGCGTGTGGCCTGAAGGGCAATGGGGGCTCGTGATCCTGGGCGTTATTCTCGCCGGACCGATTGTGTGCGGGATGAGCCAGGCGGCCAATGATTGGTGCGACCGGCATGTGGATGCGATCAACGAACCCGATCGCCCGATCCCCTCTGGCCGGGTGCCGGGGCTTTGGGGCCTTTGGGTGGCGCTCGGCATGTCCGGCCTCGCACTTGGCATCGGCTGGCAGCTTGGGCCCTGGGGCTTTGGCGCCACCGTCGTCGGCGTGCTCGCCGCCTGGGCCTATTCGGCAGAGCCCGTGCGGCTCAAGCGCTCGGGATGGTGGGGGCCGGGGCTTGTGGGCCTGTGTTACGAAACCCTGCCCTGGTTCACGGGCGCCGCCGTGCTTTCGCTCGGCGCACCGTCTTTCGAAGTGGTCTCGATCGCCGTGCTCTACGGCCTTGGCGCCCATGGGATCATGACTCTGAACGATTTCAAGGCGCTTGAGGGCGATCGGCAGATGGGCGTGCGCTCGCTTCCCGTAACCGTGGGCCCCGAAGTGGCCGCCAAGATCGCCTGTATCGGCATGGCGCTGCCGCAGATGATCGTGATCTCGATGCTTTTTGTCTGGGGCCGGCCCTGGCATGCGCTGGCCATCACGGCGCTGCTCTTGGCGCAATTTGCGGCGATGCGGATCATGCTGCGCGATCCCCGCGCCAAGGCCCCCTGGTATAACGGCACGGGCGTAACGCTCTATGTGGCCGGCATGATGGTGGCGGCTTTTGCCATCCGCACGCTCGGAGCCGCGCCATGACGCTGAGCTGGATCTCCATCGTTCGGCTGGGCTTCGTTCAGATGGCGCTGGGCGCGATCGTTGTTCTGACAACCTCTACCCTGAACCGGCTTATGGTGGTGGAGCTTTTATTGCCCGCGGTGCTGCCGGGGCTATTGGTGGCGCTCCATTACGGCATTCAGATCACGCGGCCCAGTTGGGGGTTCCTGAGCGATAAAGGCGGGCGCCGAACGTTGTTCATCGTTGGCGGCATGGGGGTGCTGGGGCTCGGCGCCTGGCTGGCCGCCGCGGCGATCCCGGTGCTTGAGGCCCGCTTTGGTGCGGGCCTTGCGCTTTCGATCTTTGCCTACACGCTGATCGGGCTTGGGGTTGGCGCCTCGGGCACCTCGCTTCTGGCCCTACTGGCCACGGCCACGGCACCGCACAGAAGGGCTGCCGCGGCAACGATCACCTGGCTGATGATGGTGTTCGGCATCGCCGTCACCGCCGCCACCGTGGGCGCCTTCCTCGATCCCTACAGCCCCGCGCGGCTGATCCAGATCGTAGGCATCGTCGTGCTACTGGCCTTCGGGGTAACCTGCCTTGCGGTGGCAGGTGTGGAGCGGCGCGTTGCCGTGCGGCCCGAGCCCGAAACCGCCTCGTTCCGCGAGGGCTTTGCGCAGGTCTGGGGCGAACGGCGGGCGCGGAACTTCACACTGTTCGTCTTCCTCTCGATGACCGCCTATTTCATGCAGGAGCTGATTTTGGAGCCCTATGCGGGGCTTGTCTTCAGTTTCACCCCCGGCCAATCCACCGCACTCTCCGGCGCGCAGAATGGCGGTGTGTTCCTGGGCATGCTTACGGTTGGGATCGCGGCCACCGGGCTGCGGATCGGATCGCTTCGCGCCTGGGTGGTGGCGGGATGCGTGGGCTCTGCCGCGGCGCTTGCGGCCATCGCCGGGATCGGCGCAGCGGGGATCAACGCCCTTGTTCCCGCCGCCGTGGCACTTGGCATCTTCAACGGGATCTTCGCTGTGGCCGCCATCGGCTCCATGATGGGCCTTGCGGGGGAAGGGCGCGGGCGCCGGGAGGGTACGCGCATGGGCCTTTGGGGCGCGGCGCAGGCGATTGCCGCGGGCTTTGGCGGCCTCCTCGGGGCCGCCATCGCCGATCTCCTGCGCACGCAGATGACCGATGCCTCTGCCTTCGGCACCGTTTTCGCCGCCGAGGCGCTTCTTTTCCTCGTTGCCGCGGCGATGGCCGCGCGCGTTCTCGATGCCGGGCGATCCGCGCCCGCCGGCCAACTCGTTCCAGGAGAATGATCGATGATCTATGACGTTATCGTTGTCGGCGGCGGGCCCGCCGGGGCCACGGCAGCCGAAGATCTGGCCCGTGCAGGGCGGAGCGTTGCGTTGATCGACAGATCGGGCCGGATCAAGCCCTGTGGCGGCGCGATCCCGCCCCGGCTGATCGAAGATTTCGGTATTCCCGACAGCCAGCTTGTGGCCAAGATCAACACCGCGCGGATGATCTCGCCCACTCATCGCCATGTCGATATCCCGATCGAGAACGGGTTCGTCGGGATGGTCGACCGCGAGCATTTCGACGAGTTCCTGCGCAAGCGCGCCGTCAGCGCGGGCGCCCATCGCAACACCGGCACCTTCAAGCGGATCGAGCGTGATGGCGACGGCACCCATGTGGTGTTTCGCGATAAGATCAGCGGCAACGAAGTGGCGCTCACCGGCAGGATCGTCATCGGCGCAGATGGCGCCCGCTCGGACGTTGCGCGGCAGGAGGTGCCGGGCGGCGAAGAGATCCCTTACGTGATCGCCTATCACGAGATCATCAAGGCGCCCGAAGGCCGGAACGCCACCGAGGATATCCCCGGCGAAACCAGCTTCTACGATCCCAAGCGCTGCGATGTTGTCTATGACGGCGCGATCTCTCCCGATTTCTATGGCTGGGTCTTCCCGCACGGGGCGCAGGCCTCTGTCGGCATGGGCACCGGCAAAGACGGGGTGGACCTTAAGAAGGCCACGGCGGATCTGCGCGTGGCCAGCGGGCTCGACGCCTGCGAAACCATCCGCAAGGAAGGCGCGCCGATCCCGCTGAAGCCGCTGGACCGCTGGGACAATGGCAGGGATGTTGTGCTCGCCGGCGATGCCGCCGGCGTGGTGGCGCCATCATCCGGCGAAGGGATCTATTATGCGATGGTTGGCGGGCGCGTGGCGGCGATGGCGGCAGAGGCGACGCTGGCCTCGGGCCGCGTGCGCGATCTGCAGCTTGCCCGCAAGCTTTTCATGAAAGAGCACAAGACCGTCTTCAAAGTGCTGCGCGCGATGCAGGACGCCTATTACAAATCCGATGAACGGCGCGAGCGCTTTGTGTCGCTGTGTCATGATGTCGACGTGCAGCGGCTCACCTTCGAGGCGTATATGAACAAAAAGCTCGTTCGGGCGCGCCCGCTGGCGCATCTCAAGATCGGGCTGAAAAACCTCGCGCATCTGACACGGATCGTTCCGGAAGCCTTTACATGACGATCATGATCCCCGCTTGGGTGGATGGGCAGCTGATGCCCATCGACAAGCTCGAAGTTCACCAGCGCGGCCTGCGCCATAAGGCCGTGTCTGTTTTCGTGATGCGGGGCGAAGCGGTGCTGATCCAGAAACGCGCGGCGGGCAAGTACCACACGCCGGGGCTATGGGCGAATACATGCTGCACCCATCCCGAATGGGATGAGGCGCCGGTGGATTGTGCGATCCGCCGGTTGCGGGAGGAGCTTGGCATCACCAAGCTTTACCCCGCCCACCGCGACCGGATCGAATACCGCGCCAATGTGGGCGGCGGGCTCATCGAACATGAGGTGGTCGATCTCTTTCTCGCCGAAGCCGGGGCGGATCTGCGCGTTCAGCCAAACCCCGAAGAAGTGGCCGAGACCCGCTGGGTGGATCTTTACGATCTTGCGGCAGAGGTGGTGCGCTGGCCCGAACGGTTTACCCCCTGGCTGCGCATCTATCTTGACGAACACAAGGATCGAATCTTCGGGCGCCTTGTGCGCGCGTAACCGGACGCGCGTAACCGGGCACGGGTGGTCGGGCGTGCTTAACCGGTCGCGGAATCGGGCGCGCGGGTTCGGCCCCGCATATCCTGGGTGGGTTGTCCAACGCAGAGCAGCCGATCCAGCCTATGGCAAGGGCCGCCCCACATCGGCAATCCCCGCCAAGACCCGCTCCCAAGGCCAAACGCCACATCCGTTCGATCGGCTCCGCGCCTCCCGTCGTGGCGGTCTGGCCTTCGGCAAAACGGTAAAGCGCTCGGATTGAAGCCGTGGTCAGCCCGAAGCGACCGCGCGCGGCCCTGTCCCTGACCGGCCACAATCCCGCACGGGCCTGTTCTGGCGCTTCATAGCTGCGCCGCAGTCCAAAGATCGCGGCCATCGGGGTCAATCAGCATGCCCGCAGGGGATCGCCCTGCGCACCGGCCAGAGGGGCGGGTTGGAGAGCGCTGCCGCGCGATTGGGAAAGCTGGCTGCCTACGCCACCCGGCACCGCAAAACCAAGCGCTGCAAGGCACACGCCCACGTCGCCCGGGAGGCGCCTTTCGGCAGAGTTATCAACCTGTCAGGTTGACCCCAACGCCCCCGGTTTTGCGCCGAACGCTCTAGGCGCGCGCGCCTCTGGCAAGCGGCACGGCGCCAAGTGCTTCAATGGCCTTCGCTGCGATATCGCGCGCCGTCAGGCCGGCGGCAGCATACATCTCTGCCGGGCTTGCCTGATCGATGAAGCGATCGGGCAGCATCATGGTGCGGATCTTGAGCCCGGTATCGAGCTGCCCCGTCTCCGCCAGGTGGTGCAGCACGAGCGCGCCGAACCCGCCTGAGGCCCCCTGCTCCACCGTGATCAGCGCTTCGTGATGGCGGGCAAGCTGGGCGATCAGATCGGTATCGAGCGGCTTGGCAAAGCGCGCATCGGCAACCGTGGCCGAGATGCCTTGCGCGGCAAGCTCTTCCGCCGCCGCCTGGCATTCGCCGAGATGCGCGCCGAAGCTCAGAAGCGCCACGCCCGTGCCCTCGCGCAGGACGCGCCCGCGGCCGATTTCCAGGGGCGTGCCGCGTTCGGGCAGGTCGACCCCCGCGCCCTCGCCGCGAGGGTATCGGAAGGCGATGGGCCCTGCGTCATACTCCGCCGCGGTCGCAACCATATGCATGAGCTCCGCCTCATCGCCCGCAGCCATCACCGTGAAGCCCGGCAGGTTCGCCAGATACCCGATATCGAAGGCGCCGGCATGGGTGGCCCCATCGGCCCCCACAAGCCCGGCGCGATCGATCGCAAAGCGCACGGGCAGGCCCTGAAGGGCCACGTCATGCACCACCTGATCGTAGCCGCGCTGCAGGAAGGTGGAGTAGATCGCGCAGAACGGGCGCAGGCCCGCCGCCGCCATCCCGGCGGCAAAAGTCACCCCGTGCTGTTCGGCAATACCAACATCGAAGATGCGGGCCGGAAAGCGCTCAGCCACTTTGCTGAGCCCCGTGCCCGAGGGCATCGCGGCGGTGACGGCCACGATCCGCGGATCGCTCTCCGCCGCCTGGGTCAGCGCCTTGGCGAAGACGCTGGTGTAGCTCGGCGCATTGGCCTTGGCCTTTTTCTGGGCGCCGGAGACAACATCGAACTTCGCCACACCGTGATACTTGTCGGCGGAACTCTCGGCGGGCGCATAGCCCTTGCCCTTCACCGTGCAGCAGTGGATGAGCACCGGCCCCGTGGCGCGGGCATGCGCGGCGCGAAGCACCGGCAGAAGCTGCGCCATATCGTGGCCGTCCACCGGGCCCACATAGGTGAAGCCCAGCTCTTCGAAAAGCGTGCCGCCGCCCGCCACGCCCGTCACAAGCTGGCGCGCCCGGCGGGCGCCTTCGCGGAAGGGTCCCGGCAGCGCGGCTTCGAACCCTTCGGCCATGCGTTCCAGCGCCGCGCCCTGGGGGCTGGCGTAGAGCCCGGAGAGGTAGCGTGACATCGCGCCCACGGGCGGATCGATCGACATCTCGTTGTCGTTCAGAATCACGAAAAGCCGCCGCCCTTCATGGCCTGCATTGTTCATCGCCTCATAGGCCATGCCGGCACTGATCGAGCCATCGCCGATCACCGCAATTGCGTCGCCTGTGGCCTGGCCCATATCGCGCCCCACCGCAAAGCCGAGCCCCGCGGAAATCGAGGTCGAGGAATGCGCGGCGCCGAACGGATCGAACTCCGATTCCGCGCGTTTGGTGAAGCCCGAAAGCCCGTCTTTCTGGCGCAGGGTGCGGATCCGGTCGCGCCGCCCGGTGATTACCTTATGGGGATAGCATTGGTGGCCGACATCCCAGATCAGCTTGTCGAACGGAGTGTTGAAAACGGCGTGGATCGCCACGGTCAGCTCCACCACGCCAAGCGAGGATCCCAGATGCCCGCCGGTTTCGGAAACGGCCGAGATCACCTCGGCGCGCAGCTCATCGGACAGGCGCGCAAGGTCGCCATCGCTCATCCCGCGCAGATCGGCGGGGCCGGCAACACGGTCAAGCAGCGGGGTGGCGGGGCGGGTCATGGCATCGTCCTCCTGGCGCGTTCCTGCGGTGCGCGGTATCGCGCGCCTCGTATAAAAAAGGCGCCGCGAGGGGAACCCCAAGCGGCGCCTAGGTTCCTGTAGCCAACAGGAAGGGAACCGGGGTGTGGAGACCCCGAGGATCGGGCGCGTTCAGGCGCCCGAACCGGCAGTGGGGGGCGGTGAAGGCCACCGCCCGCCCTCAAACAAGCGCGCCGAGCGCGCGTGTTCCAAGCTCAAGGGCCGCGAAGGGATCCTCCGGCAGGAGTGCCCCGATCGCCCGGATGATCAGGATCACCGCGATCAGCCCGAAGAGCACCAGCGCCGCCCAGATCGCGCCCAGCGACATCTGCTGGAAGATCCAGAAGCGAAGGCTCGGCTTTGGCGTGCTCTCAAGATACCATTCGTCTTTGTCTGACATCGCGCTTTACTCCGATGGCGGCAGATAGGGCAGGAAGTCTTCCGGCGTCTCGGCAGGCACATAATTCGTTGCCGCGCCGTAGCCATGATCCTGCGCCCAGGTGAACCAGTCATCCACAACCGGCCCCGTGATAAGAATGCCGATCCCGCCCGTAAGCGTTGTCAGCACCGCAAACCACCAGGCCCAGCGGTGAATCCCTTCCATCGTGGCGTTGAAGCCCATCGTCCAGCGCCAGAAGAGCCCGGCGCGTTCCGAGGCCGTCCCACGGTCCACGATCTGTTCAAGTTCGCGGTCGCCGCCGAAGCGGGTCACTGCCAGGATCGTCGCGCCATGCATCGCAAAAAGCAGCGCCGAACCGTAGAGGAACGCGATCGAAAGCGCGTGGAAGGGATTGTAGAAGAGGTTCCCGTAGGTGAGCGAGAAGAGGTTCGTCCAGTCGAGATGGGTGAACACGCCGTAAGGCACGGCTTCAGACCACGATCCCATCAGGATCGGCCGGAAGAGGCCCAGAACGAGGAAGAGCCAGATCGCCGAGGCAAAGGCGTAGCACACGTGCTTGCCCATGCCGAGCTGGTTGGCCAGCACCCAGGATCGCACGAACCAGGCCATCACCCCAACAAGCAGGAAGAAGGAGGCAATGAGGTAATAGCCCCCTTCGGCCAGCGGCGGGAAGGAGAGGCCGTATTCCGGCGCAGGCGGCTCCAGCGAAAGGTAGAACAGATCCCGCATGAAAACGGCGGGGTTAAAATCCACCTGCCACCAGTACCAGGCGCCGACCATGAAGAACCAGATCGATCCCGACATCAGCGAAAGCACACCCCAGGGCCCGAGATAGACGGGGCCAAGCTGCGCGTTCCCGAACCACCCGAAGAGCTGCGAGAAGCTTGCCCCCTTCGTGCGGTCAGTCAGATCAACGCCTTCGGCAACCCCCATTTCCGGCGGGCCCTGAACCTGCACCTGGGTGAAGATGTTCTGGTATTCGGTCTCGAAGAACCTAGCCATTGACGCCTCCCGGAATATCGACCCACCAGGGCAGTTGAATGTACCAATCCCACCAGACGATCCACTGATCGAACCAGACGGTGCCGGAGATCACGATGCAGATCGCGCTCCAGAACCCGGCATTCAGCGCCAGCAGAAGCCCGAGGCGGTGGATGCCGAGGGGCCCTATCGAATAGCCGATGAAATCGCGGAAGAATGTGTCTTCATGCTCGGGCGAGCGCACCTCTTTGCCCTTCTCGGGATTGGCGGCCGAAAGGATCAGCGAGCCATGGAGCGCCAGCGCCAGCGCGTTCGTGAAGAAGAACGTCACCGCGATCATATGGGCCGGGTTGTAGTGGAAGTTGCCGTAAAGGTATCCGGTGTAGCTCACCCAATCGAGGTGGCTCCAGATCCCGTAGGGGAAGCCGTGGCCCCAGGCGCCCATCAGAACCGGGCGGATGACCACCAGCGTTGTATAGGCCAGCACGGCCACGCCGAAGGCGAAGGGAACGTGGAAGCCGATGCCAAGCTTTCGGCAGATCTCCACCTCGCGCAGCAGCCAGGAAAAAAACGCCCCATGCGCGCAGATGGTTATAACTTGCCAGAGCCCGCCCTGATCCAGCGGCGCCGCGCCGAGCCCGTAGGAGAGCGGCGGCGGGTTGATCGAAATCAGCCACGGGTTCCAGGTGCCCTGAAGGGTGGCGCCATAGAAGATGAGGATCGTTCCGAGGCCGGCGAAGAAGATCGTCGTGACCCCGAAAAAGCCGACATAGAACGGTCCGACCCAGAAGTCGAACAAGTCGCCGCCGACGAGTGTGCCCCCGGGCACACGGTATTTTCGTTCGAAGCTGAGCAGTGCCATACTTCTTACTCCGTTTCAGGCGGCGAAGCCCGGGTGCCGGGTGCCGTCGTTCAAATTCGGGTTGCTACGGGCGGGCAGGCGCCCGCCCGTAGCGCTTTTATTGGCCAAGGGCTTAGCCGCCTGCGCGATCTTGCGCTGCGATCTCAAACCAGTTGTAGCCATCAGCACCTGTGCTGAGCAGGACGAGGTGAATCATCGCTGCCAGCAGGAAGAGGAAGACACCTTGCGCCACGAAGACGCGACGCGGGTCGAAGATCAGCCAGATCTTGTAGAATTTAGCCATTCTTCATGCTCCCTCAGAACCACGGACGCCAGATGAACACCGCCAGATGAGCAACCACGGCCACGGCTGAAAACAGCCACAGCCCGCTCATGTAGACGGAGTGCAGTTCTTGCGCCTGCTCGTCGGTAAGACCTGTAAAAGACAGGTCGGTTCTATCAGCCATTAACTATCCTCCGGATCGTTAGACTGACGCCGCGTCCCCCGCGGCCGGGTTTCCCTTGGGGCGTCATGCCCCGCGGGCCTTCACCCCCCCGGGGGGGAGGGGCGAATTCTCGTGCGGCCCTGTCAGGCCGAAAAGATCATCGGCGTGATGATCCGCGCCTGGCTCCAGGCCCGGGCCACCGGGCCGCGTTCGGGCCAGGCCAGCTGGCGCAGCGCCTTCAGCGCCCAGGTCAGGCAGGCCAAGGGCAGCGTCGCCAGAAAGATGATCGCGAAATAAACGAGGAACTCGGTCCGCGGCGGTTTGTGATGGGCGCGCGGCGGCGCCTCCATCAGGCCATCGGTTGTTTGATCGGTCATGCCCGGTCTCCTTTATCCGTGGCTGCGCCGCCGGGGCGCAGGGCTTCGATGGTTTCGCGCACCACCCGTTCCGCCCCGGCCTCAAGCGCGGCCTTTTCGGCGGCGTCGCGCAGGGATTTGGCGGCAGAGATGCGGGTGAGCACGGGGTGTTCGGCAACGATGCGGTCAAGCGCCTCCTGCGCATCCGCATCCCAGGGGAAATCGCGGCGCAGCGTGGTGGGCGTGGCCGCCGCGCTATCCATCTCGCTGCCAAGGGGCAGGATGTGAAAGAGCGCGTCGAAAAGGCCATTGCAGACCTCTTGCAAAAGGTAGGTCGCGCCAGCGTAGCCCATAAAGGGCGTGCCCGTGGCACGGCGGATCGCGGCGCCGGGAAAGCCCGCGGGGATGAACGCGGGCTGCGGCCCGTGGCCCCCCTTGAGCTCGGCCAGGTACATCTTCTCGTTGATCGATCCCATGACGATCAGCGGGCGGTGCTGCGCCATCAGGGCGCGCACTTCGTCATTGTTCGTTTTCCTGCCGGCAGAGCGCGCCACGGCGAAGGCGCAGGGCAGGCCCAGATCGCTTTCCAGGAAGTGGCGCACGCCCCGCGCATAGGTTTCATTCGCCACGATGCCGAAGTTTGCCGTGGCAAAGAAATCCTGGGTAACCGAACGCCAGAGATCCCAGACCGGCTTGATCGTTGAGTGCTTTTCGCGCGCAATGAAGGGCTCGGGATCCAGCCCCAGCATCTCGCCCAGGGTGCGGAGGAACTTTGTGGTGCTGTCGATCCCGATCGGCGCCTGCAGGTAGGGCTTGCCCAGCACCTCCGCCAACCCGCGGCCGAATTCGCGATACATCACGATATTGGCGTCGGCATTCACGAGGTTGCGCATCTCGGCCAGATGGGCGCCCAGCGGCATCACCATGTTCACCTCGGCGCCAATCCCTTCCACCAGCCGGCGGATTTCGGCGAGATCGGAGGGCATGTTGAACGTGCCGTACATCGGCCCGAGAATGTTCACGCGCGGGGCTGCACCCTCTTCGCGCTTCTTCTCCGGCGGCATCCGGCCCTTCGTCATCCCGAATTCGGTGAAGATCCAGGTCATCGCCCGGTCCGCCGCCTCCCACTGATCCTCATCGATGGTGCGGGGCAGAAAGCGCTGGATGTTGGTGCCCTGGGGGGTCACGCCGCCGCCGATCATCTCGGCGATGGAGCCGGTCACAACGACGGCGGGCAGCGCGGGATCGAGCGTTTTCCAGGCGCGCTTCATCGCGCCCTCGGTGCCATCGCGGCCAAGCTCTTCCTCGCCAAGCCCGGTCGTCACGATGGGAAGCTCGTGCGGTGGCAACGCATCGGTATAGTGCAGCACGGAAGTCACCGGCAGGTTCTCGCAGCCCACCGGCCCGTCGATCACCACCTGCAGGCCCTTCACGGCGCAGAAGGCGTAAACCGCCCCCCAGTATCCGCCCGCGCGATCGTGGTCCTGGATCAGCATGATCCCCTCCGATCCGCCTTCATCTTGGCCGAAATACTCCGGGGGAATCGCCCGGCGGGCGATGGGGGCAGCGCCCCCGAACAGATGATATTCAGGTGCGGGCCCATCAGATCATCTCCTGCGCCTTTGCGGCGCGGGCCTGCTTGTCGAGCTTCTTCTGATGTTGGGCGCGGAAATCGGGCCGCAGGTTCGGATCGCCTTCCCAGACCCCTGCGGTATCGCCGTCGCCCACGCCTTCGAAAAACGCCTTCATCCCATCCATCCGCGCCTTGTTGCCAATCGCGGCATTGACCACTTGCTGCAGGCTTCCGGCGCCTGCGGGGCCCATGAGCGGGCGGGCGGAGATGAGATTGGTGAAGTAGAGGCCGGGGATCGCCAGTTCCTTGGCCTTCTGCACCACCGGCGTGGTGCCGATGGCAAGATCCGGGGTGATCGCCTCCATCGCCGCGCAATCGTCTTCCAGCGAGGCGCGGAACTTCACCGTCACGCCGCGCGCTTCAAGCCACGCGCGGTCTGCATCCGATTGCGCCGTGCGCGGGCAGGCCGTGCCCACATAGGGCACGTCCGCCCCGCTTTCGATCAGCAGGCGGGCCACCAGAAGCTCCGATCCCTCGTAGCCCGAAAGGGTGATCGTGCCCTTGATCGGGGTCGCCGCAAGCGCTTCCCGGATCGCCGGAAGAAACGCGTTCTGCGCCGCGGCCACCTGGCCCGCGGATACCCCGAAGGCCTCGCCGATCGCGGCAAGCCAGGCCGCGGTGCCGTCATGGCCCACAGGCGCGGAGCCCACGATTGGGCGGCCCGCCGCTTCGAATTCGCGCATCGAGGCGGTGTAGAAGGGGTGGATCGCTGCGGCCGCGCCGCAATCGAGCGCCGCGTAAAGTTCGCGCCACTCGCGGCAGGGCACAACCGGGCCCGCGGCCAGGCCCAGGGGCGCCAGCATCGCGCCGATCATCATCGGATCGGCGGGGAACATCTCGCCCAGAAGCGCCACGGTGGGGCGATCGGACTTTCCGGCGGCGGGGGCCTGAACCGGGCCCGCCTCAATTTCTTCCCGGGCGTATTTCAGCATCGCGCCGGCGAGGATATCCTTCGCCTCGGCATGGGTTGGCACGCCAAAGCCCGGCACATCGATGCCCACGATACGCACCCCGTCGATCTCCGAAGGCAGGAGCCGGAGCGGCACGCCGGAGGCTGTGGGCACGCAGAGGTTGGTCACCACGATGGCATCGTAGCGTTCGGGATCCGCCATCTCGTGGACAGCCTCGCGGATATCCTCGAAGAGCTTGCCGGTAACCAGGGTTTCGGAGTTGAACGGCACGTAGCCCACCGAACGCCGCGCACCGTAGAAATGGCTCACGAAAGTCAGCCCATAAACGCAGCAGGCCGAACCCGAAAGGATCGTGCCCACGCGCCGCATCCGAAGGCCCACGCGGAGCGATCCGAAGGCCGGGCACATGGATTGCGGCTTGTCATGGGGGCCCTGCGGATAATCCCGGGCATATTGATCGAGGATCTCGGATTTGCCGGCCATCCGGGCCGCCGCCTCCATCTCCGCAGCCCCCGCGTGGCAGCCAAGGCCGTCGCCACCGGCCAGTTCCGGGGGCGTGCCTGGCTGCGCGGTTTCGGACGCTACTGCGCCCTCTGTCACCTCCGCGCTGCCCGCGGCATCATATGTCACTTCGCCGGTCATGCCGTGGAACCGCCGGGTGTGGGGTCGGAGGCTAGAATATCGCGGATCAGGCGGCGGATCTGCTCCGGCCGCGCCCGTGACAGCATCAGATCGATGCAATCGACCTTATGGATGCGGCATTCCTCACACATCGTCATACACCACTTCGAGCGATTGCTTCGGCTTGGCGTTCTTGCCGCGCATGTCCTGATCGGTCGCCGGCTCCAGCACGATGCCGGCCCCGGTATCGGAGCCGTCGAAAAGCTCCAGAAGCCCGTCCTGCGAAAGCGGCGTGGGCCGCATGGGCGGCGCATCGGCCACGTTCGTACCCAGCTCCGCAAAGAGCGCGCCCCAGGGGCTCTCCGCGGTGCCAACGATCTGGTAGTTGGCGGATTTCTTGCGCAGGTCGTCATCCTGCGGGATCGAGGCCAGAACGGGGATATCTACGGCCTTCGCGAAGGCCTGTGCCTCACCCGACCCGTCATCCTTGTTGATCACCAGGCCCGCCACGCCCACGTTACCGCCGAGCTTGCGGAAATACTCCACCGCGGAACACACGTTGTTGGCCACATAGAGCGATTGCAGATCGTTCGATCCCACCAGGATCACCTTCTGCGCCATGTCCCGCGCGATTGGCAGGCCAAAGCCGCCGCAGACCACATCGCCGAGGAAATCGAGCAGCACGTAATCGAAATCCCAATCGTGGAAGCCGAGCTTTTCGAGCAGTTCGAAGCCGTGGATGATGCCACGCCCGCCGCAGCCGCGGCCCACTTCCGGCCCGCCAAGCTCCATCGAGAACACGCCGCCGCGCTTGAAGCACACGTCGCCGATCTTCACCTCTTCGCCCGCAAGCTTCTTCTTCGTCGAGGTTTCGATGATCGTGGGGCAGGCCTTGCCGCCGAAGAGAAGTGAGGTGGTATCCGATTTCGGATCGCAGCCGATCAACAGCACGCGCTTGCCCTGCTCGGCCATCATGTGGCTGAGATTGGCGAGCGTGAAGGATTTGCCGATCCCGCCCTTACCGTAGATCGCGATGATCTGGGTTTTCTTCGTGGCTTCGGTAACCGGGATTTCATCCGGCTCTTCCGCAGCCTCGTCGCGAAGCCGCTGGTCAAAATCCTTGAGGTTGGGGATGTCGAGGGTCATTGAACCGCGCTCCAATCGAGGATCATTTTCAGGCAGGCCGGGTCTTCGAAGGCCGTGGCATAGGCATCCGGCGCCGCATCGGCGGGCCGGGTGTGGGTGATCAGGCCCGAAAGCGTAAGCGCGCCCGCCTCGATCAGCGCGCGGGTGGCGGCAAGATCGTCGCGCGTCCACTCCGCCGCGATGCGCAGCCGGGCCTCTTTCATGAAGGCCGGGGGGAAGGCGAAGGAAATCGGCGCGGTATAGAACCCCGCGAGAACGATTTCGCCGCCCTTCTCGATGCGCCCGATCAGGCTGTTGAGCAGCCCTGCATTGCCGGAGGCATCGTAGATCGCACGGTAGTCGCGGCGCTCATCGGCATCGGGGTGGATCACGTCATATCCCGTGGCGCCCGCGGAGCGATCCTCCGCGATCTCCCATACGGTGGGGGCCGGTGCGCCGGCAGCAATGGTGAGACGGGCCAGAAGCCGGCCCAGAACGCCATGGCCAACGATCAGGTCGGGGGGCGTTCTGTCGAGCCCCGCAATGGCATGGCGCGCGGTTGCGGCAAGGGCCAGAAGCGCGCCTTCGGGGCCAAGCCCGGCATCGATCTTCGTTACCCGATCCGCTGCCGTTACGATCCGCCGCGCAGCGCCGCCAAAGAGGCCAAAGGCGCCCTCGTAGCAGTTTGCGCCGGGCACAAACACATGATCGCCCGGGCGAAACGCGGTCTCCGCCCCGGCATCAACAACGATTCCCGCCGCCTCGTAGCCGGGAACAAGCGGATAGCCCATGCCCGGAAAGGGCGGCATTTCGCCTGTGAAGAAGAGCTTCTCGGTCCCGGTGGAGATGCCGGAATGGGCGATTTCAACCACCAGATCGCCCGCGCCGGGCTCCGTAAGCCCTAGCGTTCCAAGGGAAATTTCCCGCGGACCTTTCAGGATGATGGCTGACGTTTCCAACCGATGCCTCCCATGTTCGGCGCGCCTGAGGGGGTTGGAGAGACTCAGGCGCATTCCGTTTAGCACAAGTGTAAGTCTAGCCTGACAGTCTGTACTGTCAACTCATTTGGACATTTCTTCATGCCGGTTTTTCCGCCGTCACAACGCTGGTTACAAAGGGCCGGTGCGTGGGTGCGCCGCGGATGGCCGTAAAGCCCGCGCGGGCCAGAAGGCGCGTGTGTTCATCTGCAGAGCGCGCCTTTCCTGTGCCCATGGCCGCGGTGTAGATGGCGAAATAGGCATCCCCTGCCCGTTCGGGCCGCGCGCCGCCCAGCATCGGCTCTGAAATCACAAGCCGCCCGCCCGGGGGCAGCGCGGCATGCACGGCGCCAAGAAGTGCCGCCACCGTTTCATTCGCATGGTCGTAGAGCACGCGCACGAGGCTGATCGCATCGGCGCCCTGGGGCAGCGGATCGTCGCGGAAGCTGCCGGGGTGAAGGGCGATGCGATCGGTGCAGCCGGCCCCGGCGAATGTTTGGGTGGCGCCGGGGATCACCGCCGGCAGATCGAAAAGCGTGCCCGTGAGCGTGGGATAGGCGCGCGCCGCGGCGGCGAGGAACACGCCCGTGCCGCCGCCGATATCCAGCAGGTGGCGCACGCCGTTCAGCGAGACCGCGCGCAGCGTCTCCTCCGCGATCAGCACCTGGCTATCGGCCATGATCGTGGCGCGCTACTCCACGCTCA
>JANQPC010000046.1 GCA_028285485.1 Paracoccaceae bacterium
CCGAGCAGGCCGAAAACGATCAGAAGCGGAATCGAGGCCAGCGCACAGGCCGCCCAGACCATCAGCGCCGCGCCGCCCGCGGCGGCCACGGCAAGGCCCGGAAGCGTTAGAAGCCCGGCGCCCAAAACGATGTTCAGCATCATGGCGGTGCCGCGCCAGACGCCGAGGGTTTTACTCAGCTCAGCCATGGTGGGTGAGGTTCGCCTGGTGGAACGCGATCAGATACGTCGCGCCGTCATCAAGGGCGACCGAGCCATGAAGCATGCCGGCGGGCAGCGAGATCACCGTGCCCTTGCCGCAGATTTTTTCGCCCTGATCCCAGTAGAAGCGCACCGAGCCATCGATGATGACGAGGGTCTCATCGGTGGTATGGCGGTGCCAGGCATGTTCCTTGCCCGGTACATCGCGCTGCACCTCGATGGCGCCCTGATCGGGCAGCATCTTGGTAATCAGTTCGCCCAGATCGGTTGCATCGATATCCATCGAAAAGAGCCTGAAATCGCGCTCCAGAGCATCGTCTTGTGCCACAATAGTCATGCCACCTTCCCTTTCTTCGTCTTGTCATCGACGGAACGCTGGCCGAGCGCATGGAAGGGGCAGCCCGGGGCCTCGTTCGTGTCGTCGATAAAATATTGCTGATACTCGCGGTTCCCCGGGCGGCCATATTCGCCCAGGAAGGGGGCCGGTTCGATCGCATCGAAATCGGCCAGGCGCTTGCGCACGGTGGCCAGCGCCTTGTGCATCGCGGGATCGTCGGTGCCGAGGATCCCCTCAAAGACCCAGCGCGGCTGGAAGGTCACCATGAAAGAGGTGGACCGCCGGCTTTGGCGCAGGATGTTTGCGGGCGTGTTGCAAACCACAAAGATCGGCTCGCCCGCAAAGCAGAATTCCCAGTGATCGGTATCGAGGGCTTCGGGGATTTCGGCGGGGCGCGGCGCCTCGTCGAGCGCTTCAAGATCGTCCAGCAAGTTCCAGAAATCGCGGCGATAACTCTCAAGGTTCTTCACCGGGCCCGGGCGGCTGAACACCACAAGCGAGGTGTAGGTGCCGATGCTCCTGGCCTCGGCCAGATAGGCTTCCAATAGCTCCGCGAGAGCTTCGGCATCCATTTTCTCAAGAAACGCGAATCGCAGCTCGTCCTTGCGGAACCCTGCAACCCCGAACACGCAGGGGAACGGGCGCGACCGGCTGTCCAGCGTCGCTTCAAACTCCGAAAAAATAACCCGCTGCCAGCAGGGATCCGAATACAACTGAGAGACTTCCGTTTTGGTAAGTAATTCGGTCAAGGCCCACCCTCCGTTGACGTTTTGTAAAGTTTTGCAAACTGAACGGGGCCTCTCACCTTTCAAATTGAAAATTCTTCTCCGTTTTGTATAAGGGTGGCGTAAACCTCTGGTTGAATGTGAGGAAAAGTCGTGAAGCTAACTGGCACGGACAAAATGATCCTGCAGCTTCTGCGGGAGAACAGCCGCCGATCCCATACCGAGATCGCGGCAATCGTGGGTCTCTCGCGCCCGACAGTTCGGCATCATATCGATAAACTTGTCGAAAATGGGGTGATCCGCCGTTTCACGGTAGAAATTGGCCGAATCGACGAAGGCCGGCCCTCAGGCGTGCGCGCGATGTTCGAAGTGCGCCTGCGCCGGAACGTGTGTGGGATCGTCTTCCAATCGGTTTCGCACTGGAGCGAGCTTGTCTCGTGCTGGTCGACCTCGGGTTCGGTGGACATGAAGATCCTGCTTGAGGCCGCGGATCAATCGATCATCGAAGATCTGCGCGACAGGCTGGCCCGGCACCCCGATGTGTCATCCCTCACAACAACAATGGTTTTGAAAACCTGGTGTGAAAGAATCTCCGGCATAAGGGAGACAGCACCAGAGGATTATGTGATTACGCGCAAGGGAGAGCCGGTTTGACCACCACCTTATCCAACAAGACCGATGCGGCAATGGGGGAGATCATCCGCCTGCATCGTAAAGCGGCCGGCATGTCCCAAGCCGATCTGGGCCGATCGGCGGGAATATCGTTCCAGCAGATCCAGAAGTACGAGGCCGGGCAGAACCGCGTTTCGGTGCATCGCCTGTTTGGCCTGGCCGATGCGCTGGGGCAGGAACCGGCGGATCTGATGCAGCAGCTGCAAAATGCAGTGGGCTGGGCAACATCCTCGAACCGCGGTGTCGATGAGAAAGAGCTGCGCTTTCTGGCCTCGTCTTCGGGGCGGCGGCTTGTGGCGTTGATGGCCGATCTTGATTGCGATGACATGGCGCGCGCGATGGCCGATCTGGCCGCGTCGATGCGCAGCAAGCGGCAATCCGGGGCCAATTAGCCCCCTCGGGGCCTGAAACCGTTTGAGAACCGGGGTCATGCGGGGACGGGCGGATGTACCGCCCGCCTAAAGCACGAGCAGGCTAACCGCGATGAAATAGATCACAAGGCTCGCGGCATCCTGGATCACCGTGCAGACCGGGCCGCTTCCCAAAGCCGGATCGGCCCCAAGCCGCTCAAACGCCCAAGGCAGCGCGAAGCCCACGACGGCGGAGACAACGCCGCCGCCCAGCACGGCCAGCGCAACGGCCAGCGACAGCGCCAGATCAGCGAATAGCGCGAAGACGCCCAGCCCGGCGAGCGCCCCGAGCGCGCCGCCGATGGCAAGGCCAATCACAAGCTCATCGCGCAAGAGCTTCCCGATCACCACATCATGGGTGGCCAGGCCCCGGACGGAGACGGAGACCGCCTGCGTGCCAATCGCGCCGGCGATGTAGACAAGTGCGGGCACGAAGAAAGCCACCGCCACATTGGCAGCAAGCGCATGTTCGAACTCTACCATCACCAGCGTGACAAGCGCCGAGGCGGCGAGGCCGAACACCAGCCAGGGCAGCCGCCGCCCGATACGGTTTGAAATCGTTGCATCAAGCGCGGCATGGGGCCCCTCGCGGCCCGCCTGGATGCCCGCGATCTTCTGCAAATCCTCCATGTGTTCTTCATGCAGGATTGCAAAGAGCGCCTCGGGCGGCACCGCGCCGATCAGGCGGCCCGCATCATCCACAACGGGCACGGCGATCATGTTTAGCCGCATGGCCAGGCGCGCGATATCTTCCTGATCGTCGCCCGCGCGCACCGCTTCATGTTCCTCCTGCATGATCTCGCCCACAAGCGCGGGCCCGTCAGCCAGTAGATTGCGCAGACTCACCACGCCTTCCAACCGCCCGTCATGGGCGGTGACGAAGATCATTTCGGCGGTCTCAAATCGGGTGCCGTGAAGATCGGCCAGCACATCGGAAACCGGCGTATCGGGATGCACGCGGGGCAGGGCGGTGACCATCCGGTGCCCGGCGGTGGCGCGGGGATGGGCTTCGGGCGCGTGGTCTGGATCGGCGGGCATGGGCGCTGGCCTCCGCGGCAGGGGTCACCCCCGCAGAGTGCACGCCCAGCGCGGGGTGGGCAGGGGACTAAACGAAGCGGTTAACGAGGTTTTCCAACCGTTCCTGGCGGCCCGAACGGGGCTCTGGCGCGATCCCGGCGCCGGCAACCCGCGCGGCGATGGCATCGAGCCCTTCGCTGGCCAGCATCTCGCGGGCCGCGGGCGCATCCCAGCCGGCATAGCGGGCCGCGCGCGCCTCTTCGAGCCCGCCATCTTCCAGCATCGCCGCCGCGGCCTTGAGCGCCCGGGCGCACACATCCATCGCACCCACATGGGACAGCACCAGATCGGCGGGATCGAGCGACTGGCGCCGAAGCTTGGCATCGAAATTCGTGCCGCCGGTGGCAAAGCCCCCGGCCTTCAGGATTTCGTAATAGGCCAACGCCACCTCGGGCACGGAGTTGGGGAACTGATCGGTATCCCAGCCCGATTGGTAATCGTTGCGGTTCATGTCGATCGACCCGAAGATGCCAAGCGCGGCGGCCAGCGCGATCTCGTGTTCGAAGCTGTGGCCCGCAAGGATCGCGTGGCCCTGTTCGATGTTCACGCGCACCTCGTCTTCCAGCCCGAAGCGTTTGAGGAAGCCATAAACGGTGGCCACATCGTAATCGTACTGATGCTTGGAGGGCTCCTGCGGCTTGGGCTCGATCAGGATCGTGCCGGTGAACCCGATCTTGTGCTTGTACTCGACGACCTTTGAGAGGAACGCGCCCATCTGTTCGGCCTCGCGGCCGAGATCGGTGTTCAGAAGCGTCTCGTAACCTTCGCGCCCGCCCCAGAGCACGTAGTTTTCACCGCCAAGCTTTTGCGTGGCATCCATGCAGGTTTTCACCGTGGCCGCGGCATAGGCGAACACCTCGGGATCGGGGTTCGTGGCCGCGCCCGCCATGAAGCGGCGATGGGTGAAGAGGTTCGCGGTGCCCCAGAGCAGGCGCATCCCGCTCGCCTCCATCTTTTCGCCGAAGTAATCGGTGATCTCTTCGAGGTTACGGGTGCTTTCGGCAAAGCTTTCTCCTTCGGGGCGCACATCGGCATCGTGGAAGCAGAAGAAGGGCGCGCCCACGCGATCGAACATCTCGAAAGCCACATCGGCCTTCAGCTTCGCCAGCGCCATCGTATCGCCGAACCAGGGGCGATCGAAGGTTTGGCCGCCGAAAGGATCCTGCCCCTGCCAGGCGAAGCTGTGCCAATACGCGATGGCGAAGCGCAGGTGATCTTCCAGCCGCTTGCCCAGAACCACCTCATCGGGATTGTAGTGGCGGAAGGCAAATTCGTTCTCCGTCTCCGGCCCCTGATAGGTGCATTTCGGAACGTCGGCGAAGAAATCGGTCATGTCAGGGCTCCAATGGCGGTGCGTGCGGCGATGTAACGGGCATGGCCCTCGGCAAAGGCATCGGCCAGTGCGGGATCGGGGGCGATGGTGCGTTCGGTGGGCGGCGGCGGGGCCAATTCTGCGCCCCCGCCTGTCTCGGCCATCATAGCCAGGCGCGCGGCCCCGAAGGCGCCGCCGAAATCGCCCGCGACGGGCACCTGGATTTCAGTGCCAAGTGCGGTGGCCAGGGCGCTGAGCCAGTAATCAGACCGGCTGCCCCCGCCCACGGCAAGAAGGCTTTCGATCCGCGTGCCGGTGGCCGCAAGCGCCTCCTGGCAATCGCGGATTGCGAAGGTCACGCCTTCAAGCACGGCGCGGGTGGCGGCCTGCCTGTCAGTCGCATGTTCGAGGCCCAGGAAGGCACCGCGGATCGCGGCATCGTTCAGCGGCGTGCGTTCGCCCCCGAGATAGGGGAGGAACAGCGTTTTGCCGGGCGCTTCGAGGGCCCCGAGTGCGCCGGTAAGTGCCTCGGCGCTTTCTCCGACAAGCCCCGCATACCAGTTCAGCGCATCTGTGGCGGCAAGGATCACGCCCATCTGATGCCACTTGCCCGGAAGCGCGTGGCAGAAGGTGTGGACTGCGGTTTCGGCATCGGGCGCATAGCCCTCGTTCGCGGCGAAGAGTACCCCGGAGGTGCCGAGCGAGACAAAGGCCTGCCCGGCGGAGACAACGCCCACGCCCACGCCCGAGGCTGCGTTATCGCCGCCGCCACCGGCAACGATTACGGAGGCGGGGATGCCCCAGCGTTCCGCCAGTGCGGCGCGCAGGGTGCCCGAGGGCGCAGAGCCCTCCACAAGGCGGGGCATGTGATCGCGCGAAAGCCCGGTTTTTTCCAGCAGCGTATCCGACCACGCGCGCGCCCCGGTATCGAGCCAGCTTGTGCCCGCGGCGTCCGACATCTCACCCACATGTTCGCCCGTCAGCCAGAGGCGCAGGTAATCCTTAGGCAGCAGCACCTTGCGCGCCTGCTCAAAGAGGGCCGGTTCCTGCCGCGCCATCCATGCGAGTTTCGGGGCGGTGAAGCCGGGGAAGACGATATTGCCGGTGATCTCGCGAAAGGCCGGATCGGCATCCATCACGGCAGCCTCCGCCGCCGCGCGCGTATCGTTCCAGAGGATCGCAGGGCGCAGCGGGGTATCCGCGGCATCGAGCACCGTGGCGCCGTGCATCTGGCCCGAAAGCCCGATGGCGCGAAGGTCGCCGAGCCCCGGATCGGCCGCCAGCGCGCCAAACACCGTCTCGGCGGCGGCGATCCAATCGGCGGGCGCCTGTTCCGACCAGCCATCGGCGGGCCGCACCACGCTGAGCGGGGCCGAGGCTTCGCCTGCGATCGATTGATCCTCGCGGATCAGGATGCCCTTCAGGCCGGAGGTTCCAAGATCAAGGCCGAGATACATCAGGCGGCCTGCGCGGGGTTCTTTCCCAGAATGATCATGCCCAGAAGATCGTCTTCGGTTACCTCATCCACCTTCACCGTGCCCACGAGGCGGCCGTTTTTCATGACCGAGGCCCGGTCGCACAGCTCTTTGACCTGGTGAATATCATGGTCGATCAGGAAGATGCCGATGCCTTGCTTTTTCAGTTCGTCGATCAGTTCGGCCACCATGCGGGTTTCTTCCACGCCAAGGGCGGCGGTGGGCTCATCCATGATCAGGATCTTGGCGTTGAAATACACCGCGCGGCTGATCGCCACCGATTGCCGCTGCCCGCCCGAAAGCGCGGAGACGGGCGAGGAGAAGCGCTGGAAGTTGGGGTTGAGGCGCCCCATGATCTTGCGCGTTTCCGCCTCCATCTTCGCCTCGTCGACAAGGCCGAGGGGCGTGACGATCTCGCGCCCCAGAAAGAGGTTGGCGGCGGCATCGAGGTTATCGGCCAGCGCAAGCTGCTGATAGATCGTCTCGATATTGTAGCGCCGCGCATCGCGGGGCGAGTTGATCGTGGCGCGATCGCCGTTGATGTAAATCTCGCCGGCATCGGCGTGATATGCGCCCGAAAGGCATTTGATGAGGGTCGATTTGCCCGCACCGTTATGGCCCAGAAGGCCCACCACTTCGCCGGGGTAGAGATCGACGGTCACGCGATCCACCGCCTTGATGCCGCCGAAGCTGATCGAGATATCGCGCATCTCCACCAGCGGCGTGCCGCGGGTCTGGCTATCCAAAGGCATCTATCCGTCCCCCGTTTTGCGGCGATACACGATGTCGATAAACACCGCGAGTACGAGCACGATGCCCACCACGATGTTCTGATAGGGCGCTTCGACGCCCACCATCGCCATCCCCGATTGCAGCGATTGCATGATGAGCGCGCCGAGGATGGCGCCATAGATCGTGCCCATCCCGCCCGCAAGCGCGGTGCCGCCGATCACCGCCGCCGCGATCACGCGCAGCTCATCGAGCGTGCCGATATCGTTCGAATGGAAGGTCAGGCGGGCCGAGGCCACCACCGCCGAGATTGCGCAGAGCGCGCCCATGATGGCGAAGACCTTTACGGTGAGCATCCGGGTGTTGATACCCGAAAGCATCGCCGCATCGGGGTTGCCGCCCGTGGCGAAGATGTAGCGGCCAAGCCGCGTGCGTTGCGCCACCACCGTCATGATCGTGGCGATCACGATCAGGATCAGCACCGAATAAGGCACGCCATATCCGGCGCTGAAGCCCTCGGGCATCACCTCGCCGCGATCGGCAAACATGCGTTCCAGCCGGCGGGTGGGGATCTCATAGGCATTGAGGATTGCCACGAAGCCCAAGATCGCCGCGGCCACGATGCCTGCCAGCACCGCCTCGGCCCACACGGGTTTGACGGGAAAGCCATGGCGGATCTTGTTGCGGCGGGCAGAGAGCAACAACAGGATCGCGGCAGCAGTGGCGATCAGGCCGAAGATCCAGCTTGCCGTTTCGCCCATCGTGCCGTTGATGCCGCCCAGCGTTTGGAACGTTCCGTCGAGCGGGCCGATCGTTTGGCCATTAGTGAGGTGCCAGGCCACGTTGCGCCAGACAAGCAGGCCGCCAAGCGTAACGATGAAGGCCGGGATCATCAGGTAGCCCACGAGATAGCCGTGGAACGCGCCGATTACGACGCCGGTGATAAGGCCCACGATGATGGCGATCGGCGCCGTCATCGGGTGGTCGAGGCCAAGGCCGAGCCATTCGGGGGTGATCAGCGTCTGCGTCATCGCCATCATGGCGGAGCAGGTGGCCAGCAGCGAGCCGACCGACAGATCGATGTGGCGGGTGACGATGATGAACACCATCCCCGTGGCCATGATCGCCACCGAGACGGTTTGAATCGTCAGGTTGAAGATATTGCGCGGGGTGAGAAAGCGCCCCTCTGTCCAAAAGTGGAAAACGAGGCACAAAACGATGAACGCGCCGATCATGCCCAGAAGGCGGGTATCGATCTCAAGCGCCTGAAAGAAGCCGCGCGAGGCCCGGGCGGGCGGCGCGTGGGGTTCGGTAGTGTCGGCCATGGCCCGTCTCCGGCAGGGGGGCAGTGGCCCCTGCCCGGGCGGGCAGGGGCGGGGCGGCGCGACCTGCGCGCCGCAACCCTAGGTTAGTTGCAGGGGGCGGGGCCGCCCGAGACGCCCTGGCAGAGCGCTTCGACGGTGATCCAGCCTGCATCGGTGACAGTGCTGAGATTGTCGGCGGTGATCGGAACGGGCTCCAGGAACCGCGCCGTCATCGTAGTGTCGGACGGAGAGGTCCACTCCACCGCGCCATCCACATCGGCCATCGCGGCGCCGCCGGCGAGAGCCACGGCAATTTCACCTGCCGCGGCGCCCAGATCGCGCGCATCTTTCCAGACGCTCACGGTTTGGGTGCCAAGCGCCACGCGGTTCAGCGCCGCATGGTCGCCATCCTGGCCGGAGACCGGGATGCCCTCCATGCCCTGCGCCGTCAGCGCGGCCACAACGCCACCTGCGGTGCCGTCATTGGAGGCCACGACCGCATCAACATTGTTGTCGGCGGCGGTCAGGATCTGTTCCATGTTGCGCTGCGCGTTGGCGGGCAGCCAGCCATCGGTATAGGCTTCGCCCACGATGGTGATATCGCCCGCATCGATGGCCGCTTGCAGGATCTCCTGCTGGCCGCCGCGCAGGAAGTCCGCGTTCGGATCTGTGGGCGAGCCCTTGATCATCACGTAGTTGCCGGTGGGCTGGGCTTCGAACACGGCGCGGGCCTGCATCCGGCCCACTTCGATATTGTCGAAGGTCAGGTAGAAGGCGCGCGGGTCTTCGATCAGCCGGTCATAGGCGATCACCGGAATGCCCTCGTCGGCGGCCGCCTGCACGGCGGGGATGATGGCCTGGGTATCCTGCGCCAGCACGATCAGCACCTCGGCGCCCTGGGCGATGAGGCTTTCGATATCGGAAAGCTGCTTGGCCGAGGATGATTGCGCATCCGCCGAAATGTAAGTGGCACCGGCGGCTTCGAGCGCACCGACCATGGCGGCCTCATCCGTTTTCCAGCGCTCTTCCTGGAAATTCGACCAGCTGACGCCGACCGTTTGCGCCGCGGCGCCCGTGGCAACGGCGAAGGTGGCGGCTGTGGCCGCCAAAAACAGGTTTTTCATGTCTTCCTCCCAATAAACCCGCCGCTGTGACGCGGCGGTGCGATCCTTCGGATCTAAGGGGAAGATTGCCGAGTTTAATTCGCTTGTCAAAATTATTTTTGCTGTAATCGGGGAAAAACACCGCTAAGCTCGCTGAAACGAGGGTGCATATTGGGCAAGGGAGGGTTCATATGCACGGAACAGCGGATATTTTGTTCGCGCGCCAAATTAATGCGCAGGTGCCGGATGCCTGAAGACGTTGCGCCCCTGCGCCCGTCCGGCTGCGGCCCGATGGGCGCCCCTGCGGCGGAACCCGCCCTGCCGCTGCGCCGCCGGGTGTTTGACGCCGTGCGCTGCGCCGGCGTGGCCCCGCGGGTGGATCTGGTCAAGGCGCTTGGCGTGAGCCCCGCCAGTGTTACCGTCACCGTATCCGAGCTAATTCGTCAAGGTTTGCTTGTTGAGCGCGATGCCGCAACGGGCGATCGCGCCCGGGGGCGCCCGCCGGTGGCGCTGCAGGTCAGGCCCGAGGCGGCGTATGTGGCGGGGCTGAAGCTGGGGGCGGATGAGCATTCCGGCGTGATCGTGGATTTCGCGGGCACGCAGATCGCTGCCGTCACGCTGCCCCGCGCCAATCGCAAAATACCCGTCGACACGCTGCTGGACGAGGCAAGCGCTTTGCTGGATCGGCTTGTGGCTGCCGCGGGCATCCCGCGGGGCGATCTGGCCGGTGTGGGCCTCGGCCTGCCCGGCGCGATCCTTTTTGAGACCGGGCGGATGCTTTGGTCGCCCATCGTGGAAGGCGCCGATGTTCCGGTGCGCGCGCTGGCGGGTGCGCGGTTGGGCCTGCCGGTGGAGGTGGATAACGATGCCAATGTCGTCACGCTCGCGGAGCTTTGGTATGGTGCGGGCCGCGACCTGACTGATTTTGCGGTGGTCACGATCGAGCATGGTGTGGGCATGGGGCTGGTGATCGGTAACCGGCTTTTCCGGGGCGCCAATGGCATCGGGATGGAACTGGGCCATACCAAGGTGCAGCTTGACGGCGCGCTTTGCCGCTGCGGCCAGCGGGGGTGCCTGGAGGCCTATGTGGCCGACTATGCGCTGGTGCGCGAAGCGGGCATCGCGCTTGATCTCGCCCGCGATCACAGCGAGGCCATGCCGGTGTTGCTGGAGCGGCTTTACCAACAGGCGCGCGGCGGAAACGAGGCCGCGCGCACGATCTTCCGGCGCGCGGGGCGGTACCTGGCGCTTGGCATCGCGAATGTGATGAACCTCTTCAACCCCTCCCGCGTGATCCTGTCGGGCGCCCGGATGGGATACGACTACCTCTATAACGAAGAGGTGTTGGCGGAGCTGCCCGCCCAGGTGCTGCACGCGCTTGGCGATACCCGGCGGGTGGAGGCCAATGCGTGGGATGGCCATGTCTGGGCGCGGGGGGCGGCAACGCTGGCGCTTGAGGCCGCGACCGAGCGGCTGACAGCGGAGGCGGCGGACGCGCTATGAAGGCAGGCGCATGTCTTGGCGCGTTCCTGTGCGCGGCGTTGCCGGGTGTGGCCCCCGCTGAACCGCGCTTTGCGGATCGCGCGGGCGCGTTGACCGATCCGCCCGTTTACTCCGGCGGGTGGGAGCATTTCGTGGGCGGCGGTGTGGCCGTGTTCGATTGCAACGGCGATGCGCGGCCCGAGCTTCTGGTGGCCGGCGGCACGGCGCCGATGCGCCTTTTGCGCAACGTTACCGCCGGGCCGGGCGCGCCCCTTGCGTTTGAAACCGGCGCCTTTCCCGAGATTACCGGCGCCACCGGGGCCTATGCGCTGGATATCGATGGCGACGGGCCGCTTGATCTTGTGATCCTGCGCGTAGGCCCGAACCTGGCCTTGCGCGGCACCGGCGATTGCGGGTTCGCGCCGGCGCCCGAAACCTGGAACTTTCCCGCCGGCGATGCCTGGAGCACTGCGTTTTCCGCGACCTGGGAGGCAGGTGCGGCCTGGCCCACGCTCGCTATCGGCAATTACGTGGATCGCGCCGATCCCGAGGGGCCGTTCGAAGCCTGCGATGACAATGCGCTGATCAAGCCCGAAGGCCGCGCCTTCGCACCGCCGATGGCGCTTTCGCCAGGCTATTGCGCGCTGTCGATGCTGATTTCCGATTGGCGCCGTGTGGGCACGCCGGAACTTCGGATCTCCAACGACCGGCACTATTACGTGCGCGATGGGTTCGAGGAGATGTGGCGCCTTGATCCGCCTGCGCCGCGCAGCGCCGCCGATGGCTGGCCGCAGATTTCGATCTGGGGCATGGGCGTGGCCAGCGGCGATCTGACGGGCGATGGGCGGCCCGAGGTGATGCTCACCTCGATGGGTGATCAGCTTTTGCAGATCAATACCGGCGCGGGCTTCGAGAACGCGCCGTTTTCCATCGGCACCTACGCCCAGCGGCCCCACACAGGCGATGACGGGCGCCCCTCCACCGGCTGGCATGCCGAGTTTGGCGATGTGGATAATGACGGGCGGCTCGATCTGTTCATCGCCAAGGGCAATGTGGATCAGATGCCCTCGAACGCGATGCGCGACCCCAACAACCTGCTGATGCAGGGGGCGGACGGAACCTTTGTGGAGCGTTCGGTTGAGGCCGGGGTGGCGACGGGGGAGCGCGCGCGGGGCGCGGCGCTCAGCGATCTGGATGGTGACGGGCGGCTTGATCTGGCGGTGGTGAACCGCCGGGCACCACTTGAAATCTGGCAGAACGAGAGTGCAGCGGGCAACTGGCTTCAGGTCTCGCTCCGCCAGCCGGGGCCGAATACCCGCGCGGTGGGGGCCTGGGTGGAGCTTCGGGGCGCGGGCGAGCAGGTGCGGGAGATCACGGTGGGCGGCGGCCATGCGGGCGGGCAAGCGGGGCCCCTGCATTTCGGGCTGGGCGCGGCTGAAGCGGCGGAGCTTCGGGTGATCTGGCCCGATGGCGCGGTGTCCGGCTGGGTGCGGCTGGAGGCGAACCAGCGGGTGCGGCTTCTGCGTGAGGGCGATGGGTTTGCGCCGCTGTAAGGCTGCGGCACGGGCCTGAACGCTAACGATCCACCGGCAATCCGCTTGGCACGCTGTCGGGCACGCCAAGGCGGCCTTCCAGCGCCGCGGGATCGCTCAGGCTGCCCAGAAACGCGATCAGCAGCACGATATCTTCCTCGGTCAACGCGCCGGGTGCTGCTCCTACCGCATCGGTGATCGCTTCGCGTTCGGCGGCATCCTCCATGATCGCGTAATCGGCCTTGGCACCGGGCAGATCTGGCAGTTCTGCCGCCGGCGCATAAGCAGCAAGCCCGGCGGAGGGATCGCCATGGTGGCGCAGGAAGGCGGCGAGATCGGTGAAGGCGCCTGCATGGCCCCAGGGCCCCGTCTTCACCACGTTGCGCAGGCTCGGGGTGCGGAAGGCATAGGCATCCTCCGCCCGGCCCGTCACCCGCATGCGCCCGATATCGCGCTGGTGGCTTTCGAAGCGTTCGGCCTTGCCGGGGCCAAGCTGGGGCTGGCCCATGGCGTGAAAGCCGTGATCGGTTTGAAACACGCCCGCATGGCAGGTGCCGCAGCCCGCCGCGCCATAGAACAGCGCCGCACCCTGGGCCGCATCCGGCGCAAGCGGGGCCTCGCCCCGAAGCGATGCATCAAAGGGGCTGGTATCGGAGCGCCATTCGACGGCCATGAACGCCGCGATGGCGTTCGAGATATCGGTGAAGGCGATGGGGCGGCCCGCGCCGATCTCGGGATAAACCGCGGCGAAGCGTTCGGCATAGTCGGGCACCTCGGCCACGCGGGCCGAGATCAGATCCCACGCACCGCCGGGGCCCGTGAGCCGGCCCTGCCGCACGGCCTGGGAGATTTCGTTTTCCTGATAGTGGCCCGCCATCTCATCGGGTGAGAGTACAGGGAACATCGTTTGCGCCGAAAGCAGGCTGGCAAAACCCGCCACCATTTCATCCTCCAGCGGTGTGCGCAGGCCGGAGGGGCGGCTGGGATCGGCCTCGATCCGCCCGTCATGGAACATCACGGTGAATTCGGCGGCGCCAAGATTGAAGAGCGCAGGCGCATTTCGCGGGATGCGCTGTTCGGGCAGGTTTTCAGGGTTTGCACGCCGCGCGGGCCCAAGCCCCACGCCGCCTTCGCCGAGGCCCAGCGAGAGGCCATCGGAGGTGGCAAAACGTGGGTGGTGGCAGGTGGCGCAGGCGATGTTGCGATTGCCCGAGAGGATCGGATCGTAGAAGAGATGCCAGCCAAGGCGCACCTCTTCCGCGGGGTGCCGGGCATAGGTGGCGGGATCCACCGGCGCGGGCAGATCTGCCGCCGCAGCGGTGGCGCCAAGCGCGATCAGGCTGGCCAGCACGTGGCGCATCTACGGTTTCCTCCCGAAGGCCGACTATGCAAGCGCGGGCGGCGCATGCAAGGGGGCGGCTGTCGCAGGGCGCGGGCAGGTTCGCGGTTGGGACGGATTGAAAACCCGGCGAAGCGTTGGGTGGGCCCATGCGAGGAGCCGCGGCATGGCCAGACCCAGGCACGGCGACCCAACGTTGGTTCTTCTTGATTTATCTTTCGGGCACAGCGCCGCGCCTGGTCTACGCGCGATCCTCACCCAAGCGCCGGGCCGCGGGTGGGCCTGGCCATGCCGCAGCGGCCTGCGGCCTTGTTCCGCGCCAGCGTCAGTATTTGCCGTGCAGGGTGCCGTGACAGCCGCCTAAAGCAAGCTCGGCAGCCAGAGCACGATCCCCGGAAATGCGATCAGCACGGCCACCGTAGCCACATCCGCCCCGAAAAAGGGCGTGGCCCCCCGGAACACATCCTGCACAGAGATCGGGATCTTGGAATCCTGCGCCACGCCCGCCACGACAAAGCAGTTGAGCCCGATGGGCGGGGTGATCAAACAGAGCTCGGCCATCTTCACCACGATGATCCCGAACCAGATTGCGCATTCCTCGCTTGTCATGCCGAAGGCGCTGTCGGCCCGCGCCACATCCGGCCCGCCATTGAGCGCAATGATCGCGGGGAAGGTGACGGGCAGGGTGAGGATCAGCATCCCGATCGCATCCATGAACATGCCCAGAACGACGTAAACCAGCAGGATGCAGAGCAGGATCACGTAGGGCGAGTACTCGAGCCCGCCGATCCAGCCGGCAAACACATCCGGCAGGCGGGCAAAGCCCAGAAATCGCACATAGATCAGAACGCCCCAGATCATCGTGAAGATCATCACGGTGAGCTTGGCGGCCTCCATCAGCGCGCCCTTGAGCTGGCCCCATTTGAGCCCCTGCCAGAGCGCCATCGCCAGCACCACGAACGCGCCGAGCGCGCCGGCCTCGGTGGGCGTGGCCCAGCCGAAATAGATCGAATAGACGATGATGAAGACAACCAGCAGGATCGGCAGTGCGCCCGGAAGCGCCGCGAAGCGCTCGCCCCAGGTGAACCCGCCCACGGGCGGGCCCAGATTGGGGCGGAACCGCGCAAGGCCCACGACGAGCCCGCCATAGATGAGCGCCGAGACGATGCCGGGGATAAAGCCCGCAAGCAGCAGTTTTCCCACCGATTGTTCCACGATGATCGCGTAGATCACCAGGATCGCGGAGGGCGGGATCAGCGACGCGAGCGTGCCGCCCGCCGCCACAACGCCGGCGGCAAATCGTTTATCGTAGTTCAGCCGCAACATTTCGGGGATCGCGATACGTGCGAAGACGGCCGAGGTGGCGACCGAGGCGCCGGAGACGGCGGCGAAGCCTGCGGTGGCGAAGACAGTGGCCACGCCCAGCCCGCCCGGCAGCCAGCCCACCCAGCGTTTGGCGGCCTCAAAGAGGTAGCGCGTGAGCCCGGCATAGTAGGCCAGGTAGCCGATCAGGATGAAGGTTGGGATGAGCGACAGCGCGTAGGTGGTTGATTTCGAATGCGGGATCTGGCCTGCGAGCTTCATCGCCGTCACAAGGCCCTGATCGAATCCCTGCCGCTGCATGAAGAAGAGGCAAAGCCCCAGAAACCCGATAAAGGCGGTGGCAAAGGCCACCCGCACACCGATCAGCACAAGGATCACCAGCGCGCCCGAGAGCCAGAGCGACAGCTCGAAGATATCAATGCCCTCAAGCAGGGCGCGCATGTCAATCACGCTATCCATCGGCGCCTTCGACCGTTTTGGCCTCTTTATTGGCCAGCGTCGCGGCATCCTCGATCAGCGGCACGGCCACGGGGCGTTCGGCGTTCGTGCGGAGCGCGCGGCCAAAGCCCCAAAGCTGCAGCGCCAGCCGCACCCAGAGGACGGCGAGAGAGAAGGGCACGAGCAGTTTCGCCGGCCAGAGCGGCAGGGCGATATCAATCGAACTGTCGGTGGAGAAGAGCGGGGCATTCCAATCGAAGGAGCGATCGAAATGGAACCACGCGCCGTAGATCAGCGCTGTGGTGAGAAACAGCATGAAAAGGATCGAAAGCCACTCGGCCAGCCACAGCGCGCGGCGGCGCAGCTGGCCCACAACGATATCCATCCGGATATGCCCGCCTTCGCGCTGGCAATAGGCAAGCCCGAGAAAGGCGAAGGTGGCCATGAACTGCTCTGTCCAGTCCACATAGCCGGGTACGGGGGCGTTGAAGAGCTTGCGCGCAATCACGTTGTAGCAGGCCAGCATGACCAGCGCGAAGATCACGAGGCCCGAGATCAGGTTCAGGAACGCCTCGATCCTTAGCCATGCCTGATCGGCCCGCGAAAGGCGGCTGTCATCGGTTAAGACAGAGCTTGAGGACATGGGCGCAGGATATTGGTTTTATTGGAAACGCCCCGGGGCGGCGCGGCCCCGGGGCGCCATAGCGCCTAGTTCGACATCCGCTTCTTATCGAGCGTGGCGTTGACGAGATCGTAGAGCTCCTGCGCCGGCAGGCCCTGGGCGCTCATCGTTTCGATCCACTCGGCGTGGATCGGCGCCGCCACATCGCGGAACTTCGCGATTTCCTCTTCTGGAACAGTCACTTTCGTGACGTTCTTCTCAGCAAGGATACCCTCCCAGCGCTCGATCAGCTCGGCGTAGTTGGTCAGGTAATGCGCAATCGCCTCATCCACGCTTTCATCGAGAGCCGCGCGATGTTCTTCGGACAGCGCCGCATAGGCATCCGTGTTCACCACGACGGGGCAGTTCACGGTGCCGGGGTTGAGGTTTTCCGTCCACCACGTGGCAATGTCGATCGTGCGGAACGACAGATGCGCGTGCTGTGCGAAGGCCACGGTATCGACAACGCCGGATTCCATCGAGTTATAGGCTTCCGTGGCCGTCACCGAGGTGGGCACGGCGCCCACAGCCTCAAACGCCTGGCCGATCCCGCCCGTGGCGCGCACGCGCATGCCTTCGAACTCGGCCACCGCATCGCGCGGCTCGCCGGTGCCGACGATGTTATATTGCGGCATGGGCGACGTCATCAGCAGCTTGGCGTTCCACTGCGCCATCTCTTCGGCCACCGCGGGGTGATCGTAGACGGCATGGCTGACGGCGACCTCTTCCTCAAGGTTCGCCACGCCCAGGAACGGCAGCTCCAGCACCGTGATCGCGCGGTTCTTATCGCGGTGATAGCCCGCGCAGAACTGCGCCATCTCGAAGGCGCCGATGGAGATGCCATCGAGATTTTCGCGGTTGTTGGAAAGCCCGCCATAGCTGATCGCCAGCGTGAATTCCCCGCCTGTCTTTTCGCTGACAAGCTCGGCCAGCTTTTCGACATGCTCTGTAAAGGCGCGGCGCTGGCCCCAAAGCGAGACGTTCCATTCCGTGGCAAGCGCTTCGCCCGCGAAGGCAATGCAAAGGGCAGCCGTTGCCGCCCGGCCCAAAAGTTTGTTCATATTAACCTCCCAATCGCAAACTCTGGTGTTTTGCTGCGACAAACCTAACTACTCGGGGAGCGATTGCCAGCCTAAATCGAAGATCGGCAGGTGAGGGCCGGGAGGCGGCAAGAGGGGATGCGATGGACGTTCCAGCGAATGCACTGAAGGCGGCTCTGGCCGAAGGCCGGGCGCAGATCGGGATCTGGCTTGCGCTGTCGAGCCCGGCTTCGGCGGAGATCGCCGCGCAATCGGGGTTCGACTGGGCGCTGATCGATGCCGAACACGGGGCGAACGATCTTGCCGCGATCCTGAGCCAGTTGCGCGCGATGGGCGGCGGCAGCGTAAGCCCGGTGGTGCGCGTGCCGCAGAATGATGAAACCTGGCTGAAGCGCGTGCTCGATCTGGGGGTGCAGAGCGTGCTGGTGCCGATGGTGAATACCGGGGCCGAGGCCAGCGCGGCGGTAGCCGCCACGCGCTACCCGCCGAAGGGGCGGCGCGGTGTGGGCGGCGCGCTCACGCGGGCCAGCGGCTACGGTGCAAACGGGAACTACACGGCGGAGGCCGACGATGCGCTCTGCGTCATCGTGCAGGTGGAAACCGCCGAGGCGCTGCGCAACATCGATGCGATTGCGGGCACCGACGGGGTGGATTGCGTGTTTATCGGGCCCGCCGATCTGGCCGCCGATATGGGCCATCCCGGCAACCCCGATATGCCCGAGGTGGCAAGCGCCATCGAACGCGCCATCGGGCGGATCCGCGCGGCGGGCAAGGCGGTGGGGCTGGTGACCTTCGACAAATCCGCGATCGGGCGGCTGGCGGGGCTGGGCGTTACCTTCCTCGGCGTGGGCGGCGATGCGATCCTGCTGTCCCGCGCGATGCGGGAACTGGCGCTTGATGCGCGCGATGCGACCGGCGGGTAACCGCAAAATCTTGTGATCCGCATCGCCCGGGCCCCCGAATAGGGGTTTCCGATCCGCGGCCTCCGTGCAATAGGGAGGCGCCAAACGATGGCTCCCCAAGGAGAACCCGGATGGAGATTCGCGAGGCGCTTACCTTCGATGATGTGCTCTTGGTGCCCGGCGCCTCAACCGTGCTGCCCTCCACCGCCGATACGCGCACAAAGGCCACCCGCGACATCGCGATGAACATCCCGCTTCTGAGCTCGGCGATGGATACGGTTACCGAAAGCCGGATGGCGATTGCCATGGCGCAGGCGGGCGGGATCGGGGTGATCCACCGCAATCTGGATGTCGAGGCGCAGGCGCGCGAGGTGCGCCGGGTGAAGCGGTTTGAAAGCGGGATCGTCTACAACCCGATCACGCTGACCCCCGATCAGACGCTGGCAGATGCCAAGGCGCTGCAGGAACGCTACAAGATCACCGGCTTTCCGGTGGTGGATGCCGGCGGGCGCGTCGTGGGCATCGTCACCAATCGCGATATGCGCTTTGCCACGTCTGACGACACGCCCGTGCGGGTGATGATGACGTCAAACGATCTCGCCATGCTCACCGAACCCGCCGATCTTGATGAGGCCAAGAGCCTGATGAAGGCGCGGCGGATCGAGAAGCTGCTGGTTACGGACGGGCAGGGCAAGCTTACCGGGCTTCTGACGCTGAAGGATACCGAACAGGCGGTGCTGAACCCGCAGGCCTGCAAGGATCAGCTGGGGCGCTTGCGCGTGGCGGCGGCCACAACGGTGGGCGATGCGGGCTATGCGCGCTCTGAAGCGCTGGTGGATGCGGGCTGCGATATCGTGGTGATCGATACCGCGCATGGCCATTCCGAAGGTGTGGCCAAGGCGGTGGAGCGCGCCAAGCAGCTTTCCAACGAAGTGCAGATCATCGCCGGCAATGTGGCCACGGGCGAGGCGGCGCGCGCGCTCATCGATGCGGGCGCCGATGCGGTGAAGGTGGGGATCGGGCCAGGCTCGATCTGCACCACACGGGTGGTGGCGGGCGTGGGCGTGCCGCAGCTGACGGCGATCATGGATGCCGCGGCGGAGGCGGGCGATGTGCCGGTGATCGCCGATGGCGGCATCAAGTTTTCGGGCGATTTCGCCAAGGCCATCGCGGCGGGGGCCTCCTGCGCCATGGTGGGCTCGATGATCGCGGGCACCGATGAAAGCCCCGGCGAGGTGATCCTCTACCAGGGCCGCAGCTTCAAAAGCTATCGCGGCATGGGCAGCCTTGGCGCGATGGCGCGCGGGTCGGCGGACCGGTACTTCCAGTCCGATGCCGCAACCGACAAGCTGGTGCCCGAAGGCATCGAGGGGCAGGTGCCCTACAAGGGCGCGGCCACGGCCGTGATCCACCAGCTTGTGGGCGGGCTGCGCGCGGCGATGGGATATACCGGCTGCGCAACGGTGGATGAGATGCGGCGGAACTGCCGCTTCGTGAAGATCACCGGCGCGGGGCTGAAGGAAAGCCATGTGCATGATGTGCAGATCACCCGCGAAAGCCCCAACTACCGGGGCCTATAGCGGGGCGGCAACAATGGCGGGCCAAGGCGCGGCTGCTATCGCCTAACGCGAAACGGTCTGTTATCGGTTTTGGGACTGTCGCGCGCCGCTGCTGGATCTGGTGCGCGGCGTGGCTGCCGGGGGGCAAGGATGCATATTCGGGGCGATGGCGCGCCGCCGTCAGGGCCTGCTGCGGGGCCTGAAGGGGCGCCGGAATCAGGGCCCAAAGCGGGGGCCAAAACCGCAACCAATACTGTGGCCAAAACCGGGGCCAGATCGGGCCCGGTGCGTGCGCAGAGCCTGCGCAAGGGCGCAAGCTTCACCAAGCGGCTGGAAGAGGCGCGGCGGCGGCGCATGCTGCTTTTGGGCGATGCCCGCGCCACGGGGCCTTCGGATGATGAATTGCCCTTCGATCTGCGGGGACGCGCGGCGCTGGCGCCGGACCTGATCGACGAGGCTGAGGTGGCGCGGCGGCATGGGCCCGCGCCGGAGGCGCCCCCGGCCGCCCCGGAAATTCCCGTGCTGGAAAGCCGCGTGCCGGAAAATCCCGTCGACATGTCGCCAGAGCGGCCACCAGACCCTGTCATGGAGCCAGAGGCCGGGCTCGAAGCGGAGGTGTTTGATACGGAAGGTAACAACCCTCTGTCTCCACTGCCGGAGGCGCCGGAGCCGGGGGCCGGCCCGGACATGCGGAGCGACCCCGCGCCGGAGCCCGCCTTAGATGCGCCCGCCGCGCCAGCCCCGCTTGTTGCCGCCAACCTGAGCGGGCCGCCTGCCGCCGCCCCGGTGGCAGCGGCCGAGCCCGCGCCCCTGATGCTTGACCACACCGCGCGCATCGTGCCCGCGACCCCGGTGCCGGATCGCGCCGAACCGGCGCCCATCCTCCCGCCCCCGGTTGCCCCGCGCGCCCCGCGCCCGGCCCGCCCCCTCGCGGCCACGCCGCGCTTTCAGCCCGCCCCGCGCCGGAAGGCAGGCTATGGCGCGGTGCTTTTTCGAACCGGTCTGGCAGGCGCCGCGGCCTTCGGCCTCACCTGGTGGGCTCTGAACGGGGCGCTGCCGGTGGGCGGGGCGGAGATCGCGCCTTTCGCCGCCCGCGGTCCCGCACAGATCGAGGTGACCGCCCTGGGAGCGGTCAGTGCCGCGGCTTCGGCACCCGCGCTGGCAATTGCGGCGCTCGCCGCCGCCCCGCAGGCGCCTCTCACCCCGGGGCAGGATGCGGCCCCGGCGCTTGCGGCCTTTGCCGCGGTTGCCGCTCCGGCAGCCGCGCCCCGAGCCGACGCGCCCGCACCTGCCGCGGCGCTCCCCACCATCGGGGCGCCGGTGGCCCTGCCGCCCGCCCGCGTTTCCGTCAGCGCGCCCACGGGGCGGGCGCCTTGGGAGCTTTCCGGCGTGATCGAGGCGCTGAACGCGGCGGGGTTCGAGGCGTTCTCGGCAGGGGCCGTGAGCTTTGCGATCTCGGAAGATCAGGTGCGTTACT
>JANQPC010000067.1 GCA_028285485.1 Paracoccaceae bacterium
AACATGCCCGGGCGCAGGGCGATGTCTGGTTCCCGCGCCGGATCGAGATTGCCGAACACTGGGCCGCCACGCACCCGCCGGTCGAGCGCCCCCGCCCCTCGGCGCTGGATCGCGATGCCTTTGTCGCGGCTTATGGCGGGATCTTCGAGCATTCGCCCTGGATCGCCGAACGCGCTTTCGGGCTGGAGCTTGGGGCGGCGCATGATACCGCGGCGGGGCTTCACCACGCGCTGGCCCGCATCTTCCGCAGTGCCCATGAAACCGAGCGCCTTTCGGTTCTCACGATGCATCCCGATCTTGCAGGCAAGCTTGCCGCGGCGAAGCGGCTCACGGCGGAAAGCACCGCAGAGCAGGCCTCTGCCGGGCTGGACGCGCTGACGGACCGTGAACGGGAAACCTTCACGCGGATGAACGCCGCCTATACCGAAAAATTCGGCTTCCCCTTCATCATCGCGGTGCGCGATCACGATAAGGCCGGTATTCTCGCGGCCTTCGAGGCACGGATCGCTCACGATCCGGCGGCGGAGTTTGCCGAAGCCTGCCGCCAGGTGGAACGGATTGCGTACCTGCGCCTGAAGGATCTTTTGCCGTGAATATCCGGGCCGCGCCGCTCACCGCCGCCGCCTTCGCGCCCTTCGGCGATGTGCTTGAAGTTGCGGGCGCGCCCGACCGGTTGATCAACCAGGGCCTTTGTGGGCGCTATCACGATCGCGCGGCGCTTGATCTGCATGGCGGGCGGGCCGGGGTGAGCCTCTTTAATGCAAAGCCGCGCACGCTTCCTTACCGGCTGGAGATGGTGGAGCGGCACCCCGACGGCGCCCAAACCTTCGTGCCGATGACAGAGCACCCCTTCCTTGTGATCGTTGCACCCGATCAGGGCGGCGCGCCGGGCACGCCGCTTGCCTTTATCACCGCGCCGGGCCAGGCCGTGAACTATCATCGCAACACCTGGCACGGCGTGCTCACACCGCTTCACGCCCCGGGCCTTTTCGCTGTGGTCGACAGGATCGGCCCGGGCGCAAATCTCGAAGAAAACTGGTTCCCGGAACCCTACGAGATCACTGCGCCCTGAGCCTTCTTCAAAAACACTCCGGGGGAGGCCCAGATCGGCACAGAGGCAAAGCCCCCTTCCCGCCCTAGAACGGCACCTCAACGGCGATGCCTTTGGCCCTGGCGATCTCCACCACCGCGGCGGCCACGGCCAGATCCTGCAGCCCCACGCCGGTGCCATCGAACACGGTGATTTCGTCCGCCGCACCGCGCCCGGGGTGATCGCCGTTGATTACCGCGCCGATCTCGTTCACATCCGCCTCGGCGATCAGCCCGGCCTTCACCGCATGCTGCGCCTCGCCGAGCGAGATCGATTGCGCCACCTCATCGGTGAACACGGTGGCGCGCTTCAGGATCGCGGCATCGATCTCCTGCTTGCCCACCGTATCGGTGCCCATACAGGCCAGATGCGTGCCGGGCCGGATCTGGGCATCCTGCAGGATCGCATCGAACGAGGAGGTGATGGTGATGATCACATCCGCCTCTGCGCCCAGTTGATCAAGCTCCACCGCCTCAAAGGGCAGGCCAAGCTCGGCGGCCGTGTCTTCGAGGCGCGAAAGCATCTCGGGGTGCAGGTTCCAGCCGATCACCTTTTCGAACGCGCGCTGACGCACCGCGGCGCGCATCTGGAAGGCCGATTGGTGGCCTGCGCCCACCATGCCCAACACTTTCGCATCCGGCCGCGCCAGATGCTTGATCGAAACCGCCGAAGCTGCCGCAGTGCGAAGCGCTGTTAGAAGGTTGCCCCCCACAACCGCCTTCGCCCGCCCGGTATCGGCATCGAAGAGAAACACGGTGGATTGGTGGTTCGTGAGCCCCTTTTCGGCATTGCCCGGCCAGTAACCACCGGATTTCAAACCGAGATTCAACCCAGCCCGATCGAAGCCCGATTTGAAGCCATAAAGCGCCTCGGCATGCCCGATGGCCTCGCGGATCACCGGGAAGTTGTAGGCATCGCCGCGCGACATGGCGGCAAACACGGCCTCCACCGCCTCGAAGGAGGCCTCTTCGGTGATCAGCGGGCCAATCGCGTTTTCGGGCACGATGGTCAGGGTGTGGGTAGCGGCCACCTCGGCTTCGGACGCCATGCTTCCATCCGCCATCAGTAGGCCTTCCCGCGCGCCGAAACGGGCCAGAGCGTTTCGACCTTGCCGTTCCGCACGCCCACATACCAGTCATGCACGTTGCAGGTGGGGTCGCAGTGGCCGGGCACGAGCTTGAGCTTGTCATTCGCTTTCAGCTTGCCCGCGGGATCCATCACCACGCCATGCTCATCGGAGCATTTGACATACTCCACATCATCCCGCCCGAAAATCACCGGCAGGCCGCTATCAACCGATTGCGCCTTGAGGCCCGCATCCACGATGGCCTTGTCGGCCTTGGCGTGGCTCATGACCGAGGTCAGGATGAAAAGCGCGTTCTCCCATTCGCCCTGATCGATCCGGTTGCCATCCTTATCCAGGATGCGCCCGTAATCGGCATCCATGAAGGCGTAGGAGCCGCATTGCAGCTCATTATACACGCCCGAGGTGCTCTCAAAGTAGTAGCTGCCGGTGCCGCCGCCGCCAACGATATCGCAGGCAAGGCCGCCTTCGGCCAACGTGTCGACCGCATCTTTCACCATGGCCACCGCCACATCGATCTTTGCCTTCCGATCCTCGTAGCTATCCATATGCTGCATCGCGCCCTGATAGGCCTGGATGCCCGAGAATTTCAGGCCCGGGGCGGCATCGATGGCCTTGGCGATTTCCACCACTTCAGGGGTGGTCGTCACACCGCAGCGGCCCGCGCCGCAATCAATCTCCACAAGGCACTCTATCTCGGTGCCATGGCGCTGGGCGGCCTCGGAAAGATCGGCCACGTTCTCCACATCATCCACACAGCAGATCGCGCGCGCGCCAAGCTTAGGCAGGCGGGCGAGCCGATCGATTTTCGCGGGGTCGCGCACCTGGTTGGAAACGAGCACATCCTTGATGCCGCCGCGCGCGAACACTTCCGCCTCGGATACCTTCTGGCAGCATACGCCCACGGCGCCGCCGAGGCTTTCCTGCAGCTTGGCCACATCCACCGATTTGTGCATCTTGCCGTGCACCCGGTGGCGCATGCCGTGGGCCCTGGCGTAATCGCCCATCTTCTTGATATTGCGCTCCAGCGCATCGAGATCGAGGATCAGGCAGGGCGTCTGAATTTCGCTCTCATCCATCCCGATGGCAGCCGGGATATCGTAGCCCACATCAAGGCCTTCGAACTTTGTCGGTGCGTTCATTTTTCTGTACCTCCGGAGTTACTTGAGCCAGGGCAGCGTATCGAGATCGACATTGCCGCCGGTGATGATGACGCCGACGCGCTTGCCGGCGAATTTATCTTTGTTTTTCAGGATTGTGGCGAGCGGCACGGCGCAGCTCGCTTCCATGACGATCTTCATGCGCTGCCAGGTGAGCTTCATCGCATCGATGATTTCCCGCTCGCTGGCGGTGAGAATATCGGTGACGTGGTTCGAAACGAAATGCCAGGTCAGTTCCTTCAGCGGTACCTTCAGCCCATCGGCGATGGTGACCGGCGCGTCATCGGCGATGATGTGGCCCGCCTTGAAGCTGCGATAGGCATCGTCGGCCTGTTCGGGCTCTGCCGCGATGATTTCCACCTCCGGCGCGATGTTCGAAAGCGTGAGGCAGGTGCCCGAGATCATGCCGCCGCCGCCGATGGGCGCCACCATCATATCCACACCATCCGTTTGTTCCATGAACTCGCGCGAACAGGTGCCCTGCCCCGCGATCACACGCGGATCGTTATAGGGGTGCACGAATTCGGCCCCGGTTTCGGCCTGCACCTGCGCGAACACCTCTTCGCGCGAGGTGGTGGAAGGCTCGCATTCGGTAATCTTGCCGCCATAGCCGCGCACCGCCGCCTTCTTGGCCTCGGGCGCCGTGCGCGGCATCACCACGTTGCACGGGATGCCCCTTCGCCCTGCGGCGTAGGAGAGCGAGAGCGCGTGATTGCCGCTGGAATGCGTGGCCACGCCCTTTCGGGCCATCTCGTCATCCAGCCCGAACACCGCGTTCGAGGCGCCGCGCACCTTGAAGGCGCCCGCCTTCTGGAAGTTCTCGCACTTGAAGAACAGCTCTGCGCCCACGAGATCGTTGAAATAGCTCGAGGTCAGCACCGGCGTGCGATGGATATGCGGGCGGATGCGCTCATGCGCCGCGACCACATCCTCGAAGGTGGGAATATTCAGTTCTACGGTGTCTTTCATCACGCGGCCTCCCGCTTCTGCGTTGTGTTTCCGTGGCGATAGACGGCCTGGGCGGCAGCCACCCCGGAGCCCAGTTCAATCTCCAAGCCGAGATCGGCCATGACCATCTCTGCCGTCGCAATCCCCGAAAGCGCCATGGCATCGGTAAGCTGGCCCAGATGGCCGATGCGGAAGACCTTGCCGGCCACCACGCCCAGCCCCACGCCGAAGGCCATGCCGTAAACCTCGGCCGCGTGGGTCACGATATGCGTGGCGTTGAAGCCTTCCGGCGTGCGGATCGCGCTCACAGTATCGGATTGCCACTCAGGCCGCTTGGCGCAAAGCTCAAGGCCCCAGGCTGATGTTGCCGCGCGCACGCCATCGGCGATCCGGCGGTGGCGGGCAAAGACGTTTTCAAGCCCTTCGTCGAGCAGCATATCGCAGGCCGTCTTGAGCCCGTTCATCAGGCCCACGGGCGGGGTATAGGGGAAGCCATTCGCGGAATAGCCCTTCTCCATATCGCGAAGATCAAAGAAGGTGCGGGGCAAGGTGGCCGTCTCCACCGCCGCCCGCGCTTTCGGCGAAACGCCAAGGATCGCGAGGCCCGCGGGCAGCATGAAGCCCTTCTGGCTGCCGGTTACCGCGATATCGACGCCCCATTCCTCCATACGGAAATCCATCGAGCCGATAGAACTGACGCCATCGACGAGGAAGAGCGCCGGGTGCCCCGCCCGATCCATCGCGGCGCGGATCGCCTTGATATCGGAAACAACGCCCGTGGCGGTTTCGTTATGGGTGGCGAGCACCGCCTTGATCTGATGCCCGGTATCGGCGGAAAGCGCCTCTTCATAGCGATCGGCAGGCAGGCCCGCGCCCCACGGTGTTTCGATCACCGTCACGTTCAGGCCGTGGCGCTGGCACATATCGATCCAGCGATGGCTGAACATCCCGTTCCGGGCCACAAGCACCTTGTCGCCCGGGCTGAGCGTGTTGGTGATCGCCATTTCCCAGCCGCCGGTGCCAGTGGAGGGGAAAAGAAACACGCTGCCGGTTTCGGTTTTCAGCACCTTCTTCACGCCCGCCAGCGCGGGCTGCAGGATGCCGGCGAACTGCGAGGAGCGGTGATCGAGCGTTGGCATATCCACCGCCTTGCGCAGCACCTCGGGGATGTTGGTGGGCCCGGGAATGAAGATCGGGTTTTGCTGTGACATAACGGTCCTCCCTCGACAGGTTGTCGCAGGTTCTAGAACGTCCCGGCGCAGGCGGCAATTTTTTTGAAATCTTTTTTCTCATGATGGAAAAATAGATTATGTGTTTTTTTTCAGTGTGTTGAATTTTTCATCTTGCAAAAAACAATTTCGAAACGCTAGGTTTTGCCTGAAACCAGAACGAGTGACCCTGCCATGGCCGAAAAACGCCCGCGCGGCCGCCCGCGCGCTTTTCATGACAAGACCGAGCAGAACACGATCCAGTCGCTGGACCGTGCGATGCTGATTCTGGAAACTCTTGCGGCTTCGGGGGGGCTGACGCTGACAGAGCTGGCCGGCACGCTTTCGCAATCCCCCGCCACCGCCTACCGCGTGCTGACAACGCTGCAATCTCGGGGGATCGTGGAGCTCGAGGGCCAGGCGCAAACCTGGCATGTGGGGGCGGGCGCCTACCGGATCGGATCGGCCTTCCTGCGGCGCACGAATCTTGTTGAACGGGCGCGCCCGGTCATGCAGGGGCTGATGGAGGCCACGGGGGAGACGGCGAACCTGGGTGTGGAAAACTCGGGCTCCGTGCTTTTTGTCAGCCAGGTGGAAACCAACGCATCGATCCGCGCCTTCTTTCCGCCAGGCACGCAATCGCCCATGCATGCCTCGGGCATCGGCAAGGCGCTTCTGGCCGAGTTTGCCGAACCGCGGCTGAATGCGGTGATCTCGGCGGGGCTGGAGCGGTTCACGGAGCGCACGCTGACCAACGGCTCAGCGCTCCTGTCCGATCTCGCCGCGATCCGGTGCCGGGGCTATGCGATCGATGATGAAGAGCGCAACAGCGGCATGCGCTGTGTGGCCGCGCCCGTTTTTGATGCAACGGGGGCTGCAGTGGCGGGCCTGTCGATCTCTGGCCCCACGGCCCGCGTGGCGCCGGAGCGAACGGCGGATATCGGCGATCAGGTGCGCGCGGCAGCGGCCGAGCTTTCGCGCCTTCTCGGCGCGGCCTGACCGCCGCACTGGCGGCGCGGCGCGGAAGCTGGCATTGTGGGCGCGCCCGTGGGCGGCGCCAGAACCGCCCCGGCACAGGCAGTTCAAGGATAAGGCCGATATGGGCACGCAGCTGAAAATCGTTACCGCCGTCTTGCTTTGCGCGCTCTTCCTGTTCCTCGCGCTCGATCTCTTTTTTGAGGATGCGGGCCTCACCACGCTGCGCGCCCTGGCGGACTTCATCGACTGGCTCAGCTTCTGGAGCTGACGATTTGCGGTTGACCTTTGCCGCGAAGCGCATTTGCTGGCGGCAACCGAAAAATCCGGCCAGGAGGGAAATTTCATGACCGTCAAAGTTGCCATCAATGGATTTGGGCGCATCGGGCGCAATATCCTGCGCGCACTCGTTGAAAACGGGCGCAGCGATGTGGAAGTGATCGCGATCAACGATCTGGGGCCGGTGGAGACAAACGCCCACCTGCTGCGCTATGACAGCGTGCATGGCCGCTTCCCGGGCGAGATCAAGACCACCGAAAACAGCATCGATGTGGGCGCCGGCCCCATTGCCGTGACCGCCATTCGCAACCCAGCGGAGCTGCCCTGGGGCGATGTGGATATCGTGATGGAATGCACGGGCATCTTCACCGGCGACAAGGCGAAGGTGCATCTGGAAAACGGGGCCAGCCGCGTGCTTGTTTCCGCCCCCTCGGCGGGTGCGGACAAGACGATTGTCTTCGGTGTGAACCACGATGTGCTGACGGCGGAGGATACGCATGTATCGAACGCCTCGTGCACCACGAACTGCCTGGCCCCGGTGGCCAAGGTGCTGAACGATACCATCGGCATCACCCGCGGGTTCATGACCACGATCCACAGCTACACGGGCGACCAGCCCACGCTCGATACCTTCCACAAGGATCTCTACCGCGCCCGCGCCGCGGCGATGAACATGATCCCAACCTCAACCGGTGCCGCCCGCGCCGTGGGCCTTGTCCTGCCGGAACTGAATGGCAAGCTCGATGGCGTGGCGATCCGGGTGCCCACGCCGAACGTCTCGGTGGTGGATCTGACCTTCGAGGCCGGCAAGGCCACTTCGGTGGAAGAGATCAATGCGGCGATCCACGCGGCGGCGGACGGGCCGCTCAAGGGCGTGCTCGGCTATACCGATGAAAAGCTCGTCTCGATGGATTTCAACCACGATGCGCATTCATCGATTTTCGCCTGCGATCAGACGAAGGTGATGGATGGCACGATGTGCCGCGTGCTTACCTGGTACGATAACGAATGGGGCTTTTCCAACCGGATGGCGGATACTGCCGTTGAGATGGGCAAGTATCTCTAAACTTCGCCCACTGCGGCAGGAAGAAGGCGCCTTCGGGCGCCTTTTTTCGTTTTGTGGCAACATCTTGCCGCAGCGCAGCGCTATGCAGTTTTTGCATAGCGGCTTCGCGCATCGGGCAGTTGTTTAGCGCTAACGATCATCACATGTATCGGGCGTGGGCGATGGTCGCCCACCGAGAATTCCAAGGAGGAACAAACATGGGTTTCTCTCAAAGGCTCAAGCAGGCCGCCCGCAATTACGCCGAATACCGCCGCATCGTTGGCGAGATCGAAAGCATGTCTCTTCGCGAGGCCGACGATATCGGCATCAACCGGGCGGATGCCGCCCGCATCGCGCATCGCGCGGTTTATGGAAGTTAACCGCCGCCAGAATGGTGGCACCAACCTGAAGGACCACGGCAATGACCAGCATGTTTGAACAGCTGAAAACCGCCGCTCGGAAACGCGCGGCCTACCACCGCACCGTCTATGAAATCGAGAATATGCCGCTCGACGTGGCGCTCGATCTCGGGATCTACCCCGGCGATGCGCATCAGATTGCGCGGAAGGCCGTTTACGGCTAAATCGCGCACCGCTCCGGACCACCGGCGCAAAGGCAGGCCCCGCGGCCTGCCTTTTCTTTTTCGGGGCCTCTTACGGTGTTATGCGAACGAACTGGTTCGCCTGACGCTGCCGAAACCAAAGATTTCAACGCGTTAAGTGATACTCGATCCATCAGGAGTTTCGTCAAACACGATTGCTTCGCGGAAACCGCGCTTTCAGCGCCTCGCGCACCGGCGCCGTCACGAACGGGGTGATATCCCCCCCAAGGCGCGCGATTTCCTTCACCAGCTTCGATGCGATCGCCTGATGCTCTGCCTCGGCCATCAAAAACACGGTTTCGATCGTGTCATTGAGCCGCCGGTTCATCCCAACCATCTGATATTCATACTCAAAATCGGCAACGGCACGGAGGCCGCGAATGATGATCGAAGCGCCCACATCCTGCGCGCAATCGATCAACAGGTTCTCAAAAGGATGAGCGACGATCTCCACCCCGGTGCGCGCCGCGAGGCTTTCGCATTCGGCCTCGATCATCGCCACGCGTTCTTCCAGCGAAAACAGCGGGCCCTTATCGCGGTTGATTGCAACGCCGATTACAAGCCTGTCCACCAGAATGGTGGCGCGCTTGATGATATCGAGATGGCCGAGGGTGACCGGATCGAACGTTCCGGGATAAAGGCCGATGCGCATGACGTGTCCCCCTCGCTTTCCGGCACGCAACTATAGAACGCGCGGATAATCAAGGGGTTGGCGGATTCGCCGCAGGCCGCGTCAGAACCCCATGATCATGCCTTCAAGGGCATCTTTCTCCATCTTCACCTCTTCAAGCCGGTACTTCACCACATCGCCAAGGGTGATCAGGCCCACCATCAGCCCGTCTTCGCCAACAACGGGCATGTGCCGGAAGCGCCCTTTCGTCATCTTCGCAAGCGCGACATCGGCCTTTTCGCCCTTGGTGCAGGTGACGACATCGCGGGTCATCATGTCTGACACCAGTTCCGAAAGGCATCCCGGCCCGCGCTTGCCGATCTCGCGCACAATATCGCGCTCCGAAAGGATGCCCTCCGCATGGGTGCCATCCGATGAAACCACAAGCGAGCCGATGCGCTTTTCCGAAAGCATCAGGGCGGCGTCTGACACCTTCTTGTCGGGGGTGATGGACACGACGGCTTCCGTGCCCTTGCTTTGCAGGATCTTTGCGACAGTCACAGCATTCCTCCCATGCCAGATCTGGTGGTAGAGGGTCGCCGTTCGCCCCGCGCCCTGTCAAGCCCGCTGAACGGGCGGGTTTTTTCGCAGGCCCGGCCCGCCGCTCTCTTTTCCCTGCCCGCGAGCGCGCCTATGGTCGCCTGAACACCGCGAGGGAGGATAGCGTGGAACAGCTTTCGCACTTTATCGATGGCGCCCAGGTGGCGGGAACGTCCGGCCGCTTCGCCGATATCTTCAACCCGGCCACCGGGGAGGTGCAGGCCCAGGTGCCGCTGGCCTCGAAAGAGGAGGTGGATGCCGCCGTGGCGCGCGCCGCTGCCGCGCAGCCCGCCTGGGCCGCAACAAATCCCCAGCGGCGCGCGCGGGTGATGATGGAGTTCGTGCGCCTTCTCAACCGGGATATGGACAAGCTTGCCGAAGCGCTCTCCCGCGAACACGGCAAAACGCTGCCGGATGCGAAGGGCGATGTGCAGCGCGGCCTCGAAGTCGTTGAATTCTGCATCGGTGCGCCGCATCTGCTGAAGGGCGAATACACCGATAGCGCGGGGCCCGGGATCGATATGTATTCGATGCGCCAGGCGCTTGGCGTTGTGGCCGGGATCACGCCCTTCAACTTCCCCGCCATGATCCCGATGTGGAAGTTTGCGCCCGCCATCGCCTGCGGCAACGCCTTCATCCTGAAACCTTCGGAACGCGATCCTTCCGTGCCGATGATGCTGGCGGCGCTGATGAAAGAGGCCGGGCTGCCCGATGGCATCCTTCAGGTTGTCAACGGCGATAAAGAGGCGGTGGACGCGATCCTCGACAATCCCACGATCATGGCCGTGGGCTTCGTGGGCTCCACCCCGATTGCGGAATACATCTACTCCCGCGGCTGCGCGAACGGGAAGCGCGTGCAGTGCTTCGGCGGCGCCAAGAACCACATGATCGTCATGCCCGATGCCGATATGGATCAGGCGGCAGACGCGCTTGTGGGCGCGGGCTATGGCGCGGCGGGCGAACGCTGCATGGCAATCTCCGTTGCCGTGCCGGTGGGCGATGACGCGGCAGACCGGCTGATCGAGAAACTCGTGCCCCGGATCGAAGCGCTCAAAGTGGGCCCCTACACCGCCGGCAATGATGTGGATTACGGGCCCCTGGTGACCCGCGAGGCGAAAGAGCGGGTGCTGGGCCTTGTGGGCTCCGGCGTGGAACAGGGCGCCGAACTCGTTGTCGATGGCCGCGATTTCCGCCTTCAGGGCTATGAAGAGGGCTTCTTCGTGGGCCCGCATCTGTTTGACCGCGTGACCCGCGAGATGGATATCTACAAGACCGAGATCTTCGGCCCCGTCCTCTCCACCGTCCGCGCCCAGAGCTACGAAGACGCGCTCGCCCATGCGATGGACCATGAATATGGCAACGGCACCGCGATCTTCACCCGAGATGGCGATACCGCCCGCGATTTCGCGAACCGGATCAATATCGGGATGGTAGGGATCAACGTGCCGATCCCGGTGCCGCTGGCTTACCACACTTTTGGCGGCTGGAAGAAATCGGGCTTCGGCGATCTCAACCAGCACGGGCCTGATGCGTTCAAGTTTTACACCCGAACGAAAACGGTTACGGCGCGCTGGCCCTCGGGCATCAAGGAAGGCGGGGAGTTTTCGATCCCCGTGATGGAATAGGCGCAGATGGCGCTGAAGGAACCCGCCTTCACGATCGGGATCGAGGAGGAATATCTCCTCGTCGATCTCGAAACCCTCGATCTGGCCGAAGCGCCCGAGGCGCTGATGCAGGGCTGCCTCGATACGCTTGAGGGCCAGGTGAGCCCCGAATTTCTGCAGTGCCAGATCGAAGTGGGCACCAAAGTGTGCCGCACGGTGGGCGAAGCGCGCGACGATCTGCGCAAGCTCCGCGCCGGGGTGGCAAAAGAGGCCCGCCGCCACGGGCTGGCGCCCATCGCCGTCTCCTGCCACCCCTTCGCCTCGTGGCGCGATCAGGCCCATACGGATAAGGAGCGTTACAACACGCTGGAGCGCGATCTGGCGGGGGTGGCGCGGCGCATGGTGATCTGCGGCATGCATGTGCATGTGGGGATCGAAAACAACGATCTGCGCGCCGATCTGATGAACCAGTTCAGCTATTTCCTGCCGCATCTGCTGGCGCTCAGCGCCTCGTCCCCTTTCTGGGAAAGCACCGATACCGGGCTCGCCTCCTACCGCCTGACGATCTTCGATAACCTGCCGCGCACCGGGCTGCCGCCACGGGTGGCCAGTTGGGGGGAATATGAGCGCAGCGCGCAGGTTCTGATCGATCTGGGCATCATCGAGGATACAACCAAGATCTGGTGGGATCTGCGCCCCTCATCGCGCTTTCCCACGCTTGAGGCCCGCATCTGCGATGTCACCCCGCGGCTGGAGCACACGCTGGCGCTGGCGGCACTCACCCAGGCCACGATGCGCATGCTCTACCGGCTGGCAGGCCGCAACCAGCGCTGGCGCATCTACGATGGCTTTCTCGTGGGCGAAAACCGCTGGCGCGCCCAGCGCTATGGCACGCGGGAGGGGCTGATCGATTTCGGCGCGCGCGAGGTGATCGCCTTCGACAAGATCCTTGATGAGTGGCTGGAGCTGATTTCGGAAGATCTGGGCGCGCTCAACTCGGCCGAAGAAGCACACCGGGCGCGGGAGATTGTGGCGGACGGCACAAGTTCGGATCGCCAGCGCGGGGTTTATGCGGATATGCGCGAGACGGGCGAAGATCATGATACCGCCATGCGCGCCGTGGTGCGCCATCTTGTGGATGAGTTTCAGGCCGATCTCTAGCCGGATCCGCCCCGAGCCCTGCGCATGGGCCCGCGCACCCTTGCGCTTGGCCGCACCTCTCCCGTAAACCCGGTGGAAAGAGTTCAAGCTGCTGCCGATGCCGCCGAGCCCCTTGCCCGTTTTCGTGATCTCGCTGCCCGATTGCACCGATCGGCGCGCCGCGATTTCTGCGGCCCTCACCGCGCAGGGCCTGGGTTTTGAATTCATCGAGGCCGTGGATGGCCGGCGCGGCCTGCCCGCCGATCAGGTGCCGCATGTGGATCGGCCGCGCGCGGCCCGGCGCCTTGGCCGCCCGATCAGCGATGCCGAATGCGCCGCATCGCTTTCCCATGCCAGCGTTTACCGCCGGATGGTGGAGGGCGGCATGGAACATGCGCTGATCTTCGAGGATGATGCGATCCTCACCCAGGGCGTGCGCCGCTTTGTGGAAACCGAAAGCTACCGCGCGGCGCCGATGGTAATCCTCAATCACCTGAACGCGCGGGTGATGCAGCGGGGGGGCGAGGTTGTGTTTGACGATGTGCGCGCGCGGCCCCTTGCGGTGCCATGTTTCCGCGCCGCCGCCTATTCGCTTTCGCTAGAGGGCGCCAAGTGGCTCCTCGCCCGCGCGCTGCCGATCTCGATGCCGCCGGACTGGCCCGCCGACATTACCCAGATCGGCGCCGTGGCGCTTGATCCCGAGATCGTGCACCACCCGCCAGAAGCACCGGGCCAATCCACGCTGGAACCCGGGCGCAGCCAGCGGCCCGGGCGGCGCCTGCACCGCTTTCTCGATCCCGCCTATGCCCGCCGGGTGTGGCGCAAGGCGCAGAGCGAGAAGATTTCCTGATGGAGTTCGCGCTTTCCGAAGAACAGGCCGCGATCTTCGATCTTGCCCGGGCCTTCGGGCAGGAACATATCGCGCCCCATGCCCGCCAATGGGAAGCCGAGGGCACGATCCCCCGCGCGCTCTGGCCAGAACTTGCCGCGCTTGGCTTCGGCGGGCTTTACGTTTCTGAAGAAAGCGGCGGGTCGGGGCTAAGCCGGCTCGATGCAACGCTGGTCTTCGAAGCGCTCTCACGTTCCTGCGCCTCGGTGGCCGCGTTCCTTTCGATCCACAACATGTGCGCGGCGATGATTGACAGGTTCGGCTCGGAAGCGCTGAAGGGCGCCTTCCTGCCCCGCGCCCTGACGATGGAAACGGTCTTCTCCTATTGCCTGACCGAACCTGGATCGGGGTCAGACGCCGCGGCGCTGAGAACCCGCGCCGATCGCACCAATGCGGGCTACGCGCTGACGGGTACAAAGGCCTTCATCTCCGGCGGCGGCTATTCGGATGCCTATATCGTGATGGCGCGCACCGGGGCGGAAGGCCCCAAGGGCATCTCGGCCCTGATTGTCGAGGCAGGCGCAGAGGGGCTCTCTTTCGGCGGGTTGGAAGAGAAGATGGGCTGGAAAAGCCAGCCCACGCGGCAGGTGCAGCTCGATGCCTGCGCGGTGCCGGCGGAACACCTTCTGGGCGAAGAGGGCCGCGGCTTTTCCTACGCCATGGCCGGGCTCGATGGCGGGCGGCTCAACATTGCCGCCTGCAGCCTTGGCGCCGCGCAAGCCGCGCTTGACGCAACGCTTGCCTATATGCGCGAACGCCGCGCCTTCGGGCAGCCGATTGCGGAGTTTCAGGCGCTGCAATTCCGCGTGGCGGATATGGAGATAGAGCTTCAGGCGGCCCGCACCTTCCTGCGCCAGGCCGCCTGGCTTCTCGATCAGGGGGCGCCTGAGGCCACGAAGCATTGCGCGATGGCCAAGAAGTTCGTCACCGAAGCGGGCAGCCGGGTGGCAGACCAATGCCTGCAGCTTCACGGCGGCTACGGCTATCTGGCGGATTACGGGATCGAGAAAATCGTACGCGATCTGCGCGTGCACCAGATCCTCGAAGGCACCAACGAGATCATGCGCCTGATCGTGGCGCGCGAGTTGGCACGCCAAACGGGGCAGATGTGAGCGATATCGATATCCGCATCACCGGGCGCGCGGGCCGGATCACGCTGAACCGCCCCGATGCGCTGAACGCGCTGACATACGAGATGTGCCTGGCCATCGAAGCCGCGCTTGATGCGTGGGAAAGCGATGAGACCGTTGCGCTGGTGGTGATCGATGCGGCAGGTGATCGGGCCTTTTGCGCGGGCGGCGATATTGTGGAGATGTACCGCACGGGCCGCGCTGGCGATTTCGACTATGGCCGCCGCTTCTGGGCCGATGAATACCGGCTGAACGCCAAGATCCACGGCTACCCAAAGCCCTATGTGGCCTTCATGCAGGGCTTCACGATGGGCGGCGGCGTGGGTATCTCCTGCCACGGCAGCCACCGTATTGTGGGCGAGACAAGCCGCATCGCGATGCCTGAATGCGGGATCGGCCTCGTGCCGGATGTGGGCGGATCCTACCTTCTGGGCCGCGCGCCCGGGCGGCTTGGAGAATTCCTCGGCACAACGGGCCACCGGATGGGGCCGGGCTGCGCCATCTTCGCGGGTTTTGCCGACCTCTTCATTCCCGAAGCCGAGTGGCCCGCGCTTATCGCCGCGCTGGAGGCCACCGGCACCACCGGCCCGATCGACGCCGCCGCCGCAACGCCGCCCGAGGCGCCCCTGGCCGCGGCACAACCCGATGCCGATCGCCACTTCGGCACCGCGAGCCTGGCGGAGGCGCTGGGTTCGCTTGATCGCGACCGGTCGGAGTTCTCCGCCAGCACCCGCAAGGCGCTCGCAAAGGGCAGCCCGCTTGCCATGGCCTGCGCCTTCGATCTGATCGGGCGGGTGCGCGGCGGGGGCGGCATCGAGCGTGCGCTCGAAATGGAATTTCGCTTCACCTACCGGGCCGCCGAAGAGGGCGATTTCCTCGAAGGCATCCGCGCGGCGATCATCGACAAAGATCGCCGCCCGGCGTGGCGCCACGGGCGGCCGGAAGACGTAACAGGCGCGGAAATCGCGCGGATGCTGGGGCCTTTGGGCGCGAACCGGCTGAATTTGGAGGGAGGCGCAGAATGAAGATCGGGTTTATCGGGCTGGGAAATATGGGCGGGCCAATGGCCGCCAATCTCGCAGCCGCGGGCCATGAGGTGACGGGGTTTGACCCTATCGCCCCCTATCCCGAAGGCGTCACCCCGGTGAAATCCGGCCGCGATGCCGCGCGGGGGCAGGAGATCGTGATCACCATGCTGCCCGATGGCCCGATCCTGCGCGCCGTGGCGGCAGAGATTGTGCCGGTGATGGCCGCAGGCGCCGTGCTCCTCGATTGCTCCACGGTGGATGTGGAAAGCGCGCGCGCGGTGGCTGCAGAGGCCGAGGCGGCGGGCCTTCTGCCGCTTGATGCGCCGGTTTCGGGCGGCACGGGCGGGGCGAAGGGCGGCACGCTCACTTTCATGGTCGGCGGCCCTGAAGCGGGGTTTGCCCGGGCCCGCCCGCTCTTTGAGATCATGGGGCAAAAGGCCGTGCATTGCGGCCCCGCGGGCAACGGCCAGGCCGCCAAGATCTGTAACAACATGATCCTCGGCGCGACGATGATTGCCACCTGCGAGGCATTTGCGCTGGCCGATAAGCTTGGGCTCGACCGGCAGGCGATGTTCGATGTCGTCTCCACCTCCTCGGGCTACTCCTGGACGATGAACGCCTATTGCCCGGCCCCGGGCGTGGGCCCCGAAAGCCCCGCCGATAACGGCTACCAGCCGGGCTTTGCTGCCGAACTGATGCTGAAGGATCTGCGTCTCGCCCAACAAGCCGCCGAAGCGGTGGATGCCGATACGCCGATGGGCCAGGCCGCGCGCGATCTCTATGACCGGTTCGTGGAAAGCGAAGATGGGCGCGGGCGCGATTTCTCCGCCATGCTGCCCCGGTTCGAGGCGCGCGGGCGCGGCTAGCCCGGGCCTGCGCCTTCAGGCATCGCTCAAATCCCGCTTTGCAAGCCCATGAAGACGGGCTAGTTTCCTCGGCACCCCCCGTGGGGACAACAGGCGGGGGATATGGAGGAATTACATGAAGATCACTGTATTCACGGCGGCCACCTTGGCCATCGTTACGGCGGGCGCGTCGTTTGCCCAGGATCGCACGGGCTGGCCCGAAAGCTTCACCGTGGGCACCGCCTCGCAGGGCGGCACCTACTTCGCCTATGGCTCGGGCTGGGCGAACCTCGTGGCCGAAGAGCTTGGCATTTCCGGCGGCGGCGAGGTTACCGGCGGCCCGATGCAGAACATGGCGCTTGTTCATACCGGCGATGCCGCCTTTGGGATGACAACGATGGGCCCCGCGGCAGAATCGCTTGCCGGCACCAACCCCATCGCCCCCGGGCTTGAGATGAATATGGCCTGCGCCATGTTCCCGATGTATCAGACGCCGTTCTCGGTAACCGCACTTGCCTCTTCGGGCATCGCCTCGATCAGCGATATCCCCGCAGGCGCGAAGATCGGCTTCGGCCCCGCAGGCTCCACCTCCGATACCTACTTCCCGCGGATGATGGAAACGCTCGGCGTGGATTTTGAACGCCGGAACGGCGGGTGGTCTGACCTTGGCGGCCAGTTGCAGGACGGGCTTTTGGACGTGATCGCCTTCGCCGCGGGCGTGCCCGTGCCGGCCGTGAGCCAGCTTGAGGTGCAGACCGATGTGAACATCATCGAGTTCACTGAAGACGAGCAGGCGCAGATCCTCGGGGCCTTCCCGGTTTCCGAGTTTGCGATTGCGTCCGATACCTACACCACGCTTGAGGCCGATGCGCGTTCGGTCTCCATGTGGAACTTCGCGATCGCCAATTGCGATCTGCCCGCAAGCTTCGTGGAAGCGGTGGTGGATGTCGTGATGTCGGACAATGAGCGCATGGTGAACATCCACCGCGCCGCCCGCAGCACGCTGCCGGAGAACTACGATAAGAACGGCGTTCTGATGTGGCATCCGGGCGCTGCGAAGTGGTTCCAGGAAAATGCCGGCGCCGACATCCCGGCGGACATGATCTACGGCGGCTGATCCCGCCCGAAGGTGCGGGCCGCCCCCTTTCCGGGGCGGCCCCTCCCCGACCGGGCCCGCAACCGGGCCAATCCGCTCCATTACACCAGATTGACCTTCGCCGCGCCGGGGCGTGATTTTTCCCTTGCAGCGGCCCTCGCGAGTTTATATCCCCCCGCTACCCATCGGACGCGGGCGTAGCTCAGGGGTAGAGCATTACCTTGCCAAGGTAAGGGTCGTGAGTTCGAATCTCATCGCCCGCTCCACTAAACCAAAGCCTTACAATTG
>JANQPC010000078.1 GCA_028285485.1 Paracoccaceae bacterium
TTTGCCACCGCGTTGCGGCTTCTGGCGGACCTCGGCATGGCTGAAGTGCCGCCGCGGCTGCAAAGCGATCTTATCGCTGCGGGGGCAGCGGTGGATGGCCAGGCCCGCGTGCTATTCCCGAAGGCGCTGGTGGAAGATGCGGTGGCGCAGGCGGCCAAAACCTTTACGCTGCATGGGCGCGATGAGGCACGCTCGATCGAGGTGGGCGGCGACCGGGTGCATTTCGGAACCGGCGGCGCGGCGGTGCAAACGCTGGATCTCGATAACGGGCAATACCGCCCCTCAACGCTTGCAGATCTGCATGATTTCACGCGCCTGCAGGATACGCTTGATAACGTGAGCTGGTTCACCCGCTGCTGTGTGGCCACTGATCTGGCGGATAATTTCGAGCTGGATGTGAACACGGCCTACGCATTGGTGCGCAACACCACGAAGCCGGTGGCCACCTCGTTCACGCTGGCCGAATACGTCTCTCCCATCGTATCGATGCTGGATATCGTGGCGGGCGGTGAGGGCGCGTTTTCGAGGCGCCCCTTCCTGAAGGCGCATATCAGCCCGGTGATTTCCCCGATGCGCTTCGGGGAGGATGCAGTCGATGTTGTTTATGCCTGCATCGAACACGGCATTCCGATCTCCTGCATCACCGCCGCGCAATCGGGCGCCACTGCGCCTGCGACGCTTGCGGGGTTTCTCGCGCAATCCCTGGCCGAAACTCTGGCGAGCCTTGTGATGGTGCATGCGATCTGCCCGGGCCATCCGATGGTGTTTTCCAACTGGCCGCTGGTGATCGATCTGCGCACGGGCGCGTTTTCGGGCGGCGGTGGAGAGATCGCGGTTCTAAACGCGGCCTCGGCCCAGATCACCAACTGGCTCGGCCTGCCTTCGGGCGTTGCGGCCTCGATGACCGATGCCAAGGCGATCGATGCGCAATACGGCGTTGAAAAGGGGCTGACGGCGCTTGCGGCGGGGCTGGCGGGCGGCAATCTCATTTATGAAAGCTCGGGGATGACGGCCTCGCTTCTGGGCGCGAGTTTCGAGGCCTTCGTGCTGGACAACGAAATGCACGCCGCGATCTACCGCGCCATGCGTGGGGTGGAGGTTTCTGAGGAAACCCTTGGGTTCGAGGCCATCCGCGATGCGGTCACGGGCGAAGGGCACTTTCTAGGGCATGCCCAGACCCGCGCGGCGATGGAACGCGATTACTTCTACCCGCAGCTTGCGGATCGCGATGCGCCCGTGACCTGGGCGGAGAAGGGGGCGCTGGATAGCTGGCAGCGGGCGCGCGAGAGGGTGCGGCATATCCTTGATACGCACCGGCCTGACTATCTTTCGGCGGAGCAGGACGGGGCCATCCGCGCCGCCTTTCCGATCAGGTTCTGAGCGTCTCCGCCGAGGGGGCTGCTGCCGGGTGATGTGCGGGGCCCGACGGCGGGAGCAGCGCGAAGGACTCTGCAAGCCAGGGGTAACGCGCCAGGGTGGGCGCCAGCACGAGGCGCTGAACGGCGCTGCGCAGGCTTTGTTCGATAAGCCCCCGGATGCTTGCAGGCAGGCCTTCCGCACAGGTTAGCGAAATCGTGCGCGCGAATGGGCGCCCGGGGAAGGGCACGGCGCGAAGCTCATCGTGATACCGCTGGGCCCGGGCAAAGGTGAGCGCGGTGGTAATCGTCCAGCCACGCCCCGCCGCGACCATGGCGAGGATCGCATGCGTGCTCTCAAACTCCATCCGTTGAGGAAGCCGGGCGCCAAGGCGGCGCAGTTGCGCTTCGATCCGGCGCCCGATCTGCTGCGTTCGGCTGTAGCGCAGAAGCGGCAATGCGTCCTGCATGTTCTGAAGTTCGGAGAGATCCGAGGGCAGGGCGGGAACTCGCTTGGGCGTGACGAGAATGAAGGGATCGCGCAGCAAGGCTTCCTCGATCAGCCCGATCCGCGCGTGATCCATGGAGGCGGCAATCCCGATCTCCACCTGCTCGCTTTCCAGCAGGTCGATCACCTCATGGGAGGGGCGCGAGAGCATCGAGAAATCGCAGCGGGGCATGACCTTGGAGAGTTGTTGCACAAGCGCGGGGCCGACATCGGTATCGAAATCCTCGATATGGGCGATCCGCAGCAAGCGGACCATCGAGGCCAGATCGTTCGACCAGATATCGGAGACGCCCATGCGCAAAAGCCAAAGCGCCTCATCTACCCGGCGCAGCAGGCTCTCGCCGGTGGGCGTAAGCGGCATCGGGCGCTTGCCGTGATCGAGGAGCTTTGTGCCCAGCGTGTCTTCCAAACAGGTCAGGTGATGCGAGACAGTGCTGATCGAAACGCCCAGGCTTTGGGCGCCGTCGCGAACCGTTCCGCTGCGGGCCACCGCCTGGAAGGCTTCAAGCCATTTGAGACTAAGTGGCGAACGTTCCATGCTATGCTCCCACGCGGCATTCGGCCCTGATCATCGGCATTTTCGAATTTTTCGAAACAGCCAGGGGTTCGTCAAGGCTGGGGTGTTAGACAGGAGCGATGGGGGCTTAAGATCTGGCAGGGCGCGCAGTGGCGCCCGTGTCTTTGTTGGAGGGCGCGGTGAGCGCTTCGCTGTGAGGGGAGGCTCCTAAGCCGTCGTCCCGGTGTTCATGCAGGTTGGAGGGTAAGTTGGAAACGCGGTGGGCCATCGGCCAATCCGACATCGATCGCGCGGGCGCGCTGGATGCAAACGTGACCGGATCGACCGCCCGGGCCGGGTATATCGCATTGGTGGCGGCGCGTGGCGGGCTGAGCGTGGCGGTCGCGCATGGCGAGATCGGCGCGTTCTGCTGCCTCGACCATCAGTACTTCTTCGGCAAGCCCTTTGTTTCACTGCTCATCGTTGATCCGGCCGCGCGGCGGCGCGGCCTGGGATCGGGCCTGCTTGCCTTCAGCCTTCAAGGGGAGCGGGAGGTCTGGACCTCCACCAACCGATCCAATGCCGCCATGCGGGCACTGCTGGAAGGTTCAGGCTGGCAGTATTGTGGTGAGCTTGAGGGGCTGGATGCCGGCGATCCGGAACTGTTCTTCAAATCGCAGTAGGGGCTGGCAAAGGGCGGGGAAGCAACCCATGCCAGACGCTCTATCCGGCCTCATCCTCCAGCACCTTCTTTGCAACGCGGAAACACTCCAGCGCTTGCGGAACCCCACAATAGATCCCCACAACATGGATGATCGCGCGAATTTCCTCGCGGCTTACGTCGTTGTTGATCGCGCCTCGGCAATGCGTTTCCCATTCCTGCATCTTCCCCAGGGCGCCGATCATCGCGAGGTTCATCATCGAACGGGTCTTGGCATCGATCGTCTCATCGCCCCAGCCAAAGCCCCAGCACCAAGCTGTCATCGCCTCCTGAAAGGGGCGGGTGAAATCATCCGCCGCCGCAAGGTTCTTCTCCACATATTCCGCGCCAAGCGTGGCTTTGCGTTTGGAAAGGCCGGTCTCGAAAAGATCTTCCATGGCGTTGGTCCTGTCTGATGGGAAGGCATGAAAAAAACGGGGCCGCGCCGGCAGCCCCGTTTCAGTGCGAATGGCTGGATTATTCGGCGGGTTGCGCCTCAATCTCCTCATGCGTGGTGGGCAGGCCGTGATATTCCCGCCGCCCATCGCGCCAGATGGCCTTGATCAGGGCAATCCCCATCAGAACCATCACCACGCTGAAGGGCAGGGCGCCGATCACCATGGCTGTCTGGATGGCGCCAAGGCCGCCCGCGATGATCAGGGCGCCCACAACAAGCGCGAGCGCTGCGCCCCAGAACAGGATGTGCGGCCGCGCCTTCGGCCCCTCGTCGCCAGCGGCATTGATCGTGTTGATGATCAGCACCGCCGAGTCCGCCGAAGTGACCAGATAGGTTAGCAGCAGGATCACCACGATGACCGACATCGCGTAGGCCAGCCCCTCGCTCAGCATCACGGCCAGCATCGCAAAGAGCTGGTCGGATTGCCCTGCGCCCTGGATCGCGCCCGCGGCCACGCCCTGAAGCTCAAGATCAATCGCCGTGCCGCCAACAAGGGCGAACCACACAAAGCACATCGCCGAAGGGATGATCATGGCGCCCAGCACGTATTCGCGGATGGTGCGGCCCTTGGAGATGCGGGCGAGGAACACGCCAACAAACGGCGCAAAGGCGATCCACCAGGCCCAGTAAAAGATGGTCCAGGCGCCCTGCCAGCCCGAAAGGCGGCCGCTCGTGCCCGCTTCATAAGCGGCGCCGATGGCTTCGGGCGGCAGGCTGGCGGCGGCGGCCGGCAAGCCTTCGGTGAAGCTTTCCAACGTGCCCCAGGGGCTTGTTGCAGAGCTGTGGACGGCCGCGAGATCTTCAGCCGGAAGCGAGGCGATGGCCGCCGGAACATTTGCGGTGAAGGCCTCCAGCGGCACCGGCGTGAACACCGCAAAGAGATTTGCGGGGATCGACACGAGATAATCGAAGATACCCACAAACAGCGCCGAGAGGCCGAAGAAGGTGGAACCGAAGACCAGGAAGAAGATCAGCAGGAAGAAGCTGAGCCCCATGTTGATGTTCGACAGCCACTTGATGCCTTTGCCTACGCCAGACAGGGCCGAAAGGGTTGAGGCGCCCATGATGATCAGAAGCGCAACCACGATGCCCGCGGTGGAGGTGGAAACGGATCCGTCTGCCGCCGTGGTCTGCAACCAGTCGCCCACACCGATGCGCACGAGGCCGGAGACGAACTGTTCAACGCCGAAGCCAAGCGTTTGCGATACGCCAAGCACGGTGGCCACAACGGCGACGATATCCACGAGATGGCCCACGGGCCCCGAAAGCGAGCGCCCGAAGATCGGCGCCAGCGCCGAGCGGATGGTCAGCGGCAGGCCGCGGCGGTAGCAGAAGAATGCCAGCGCGAGGCCCACAACCGCATAGGAAGCCCAGGCGGCAAGGCCCCAGTGGGTGAAAGACCAGATGTAAGCCGCGCGCACGTTCCCTGCGGTGCTGCCCGCCGTTTCGCCCGTAATCGTCGCCGGATTTGTGCCGAAGTGATACATCGGCTCGGCGGTGGCAAAGGTGAGCATCCCGATCCCGATCCCGGCGCCGAACATCATCGAAAACCAGGAAAAGTTTGAAAACTCGGGCCTATCGCTTTCCAGCCCCAGCTTCATCCGGCCCGCGGTGGGCCACAGCGCAAGGGCGAAACAGAGGATGACGAAGAACGCCATCACGTAGACATACCAGTAGCTGAAGGTGGCCAGGATGACCGAGTTCAGCGCGCCCAGAATGGCCCCGGCCTGATCGGGGAAGGCGACGGCCCAGATGATCAGCCCCCCAACCAGAAACTTGGCCGTAATCGTAACGTCCTTGGTGAAGCCCCGGTAGAAACCGCTCTCGGCGGTCCTGATCTCCAGGTCTGTAAGTGGTGGCTTGATTGGCATGTCTTCTCTCCCTTGGTCTTAGCTGGTCTGGCGCCCTTGGCGCCGCGCGCTTGCTTTGGCCTTTTCTTTTTTTCGCGCAGGGCCCGGCTGTGAATGCCGGGCGCTAGCCTAGCCTAATGGCGATATTTTTGGTTTGCACGTAATTCCAAAGCGCTTCGCGCCCTTTCTCGCGGCCATAGCCGGATTTTCCGTAACCGCCGAAGGGGGTTTCCACCCCGCCCGCGTACCACTCGTTGACGAAGATCTGGCCCGCGCGCATCTGCTGGGCCGCGCGGGTCGCGCGGCCGAGATCGCGGGTGAACACGCCGCCGACAAGCCCGTAGGGCGTGCCATTGGCGATTTCGATGGCGTCGGCCTCATCGCGGAAGGGCAGGACCGTTAGCACCGGCCCGAACACCTCTTCCTGCGCGATGCTCATTCCCGGCGTGACATCGGTCATAACCGTAGGCTCAAGAAACGCGCCGGGGCGGTTCATCTTGCGCCCGCCCGCTGCCACGGTGGCGCCCTCGGCAACGGCCGCACTGATCATATCTGCGGCCCGGTCGCGTTGCGGGTTTGAAACCATCGCACCCATGTTTGCGCCGAAGGCGGGCCGGTCGATCCCCGGCCCCACATCGAGCGACCGTGCGATTGCCGTTGCCCTTTCGATCAGCTCCGAGGCGCGGCTTTCATGAACGATGACCCGGCTCATGGCCGAGCACACCTGGCCCGCATTGAAGTAGATCCCCCAGCGCATATCGTTCTCGAACGCGTCGAGATCGGCATCGTCATGAACGATGGCGGCGGATTTGCCGCCAAGCTCCAGCACGCAAGGCACAACGTTCTGGGCCGCAGCCGTGGCAATCGCGATCCCTGTGCGGACCGAGCCGGTAAAGACGATCTGGTTCACCTCGGGATGCGCAGAAAGCGCCGCGCCCGCACCTTCGCCCAGACCGCAGAGGATGTTCACCGCGCCAGGGGGAAGCCCCGCGGCCTCTGCTGCGCCGGCAAACCAGGCGTTGGAAAGCGGCGTGAGTTCCGGGGTCTTGATCACCACCGCGTTCCCGGTGGCCAGCGCCGCCGAAAGCGAGCGCGCGGTCATCTCCACCGGGTAGTTCCAGGGGATGATCTGGGCCGAAACGCCGAAGGGCTCGTAATTCGTGAAATCGAAATACCCCGATCCCAGGGGGATCGAGCGGCCCTCCACGGTTTCGGCCTGATTGCCGTAATATTCGAAGTAGCGGGCGGCGCCCTCGATCTCGATCTTCGCCTCCCAAAGCGGTTTGCCCTGTTCCAGCGTGAGTGTCTCGGCAATCGCGTTGATATGCTCAAGCAGATAGCGGCCCATTGCCTGCACCATCCGCCCGCGCTCCACCGGGCGCAGATCCGATAGGGCGCCCGACAGATGAACCCGGCGCGCGGCCATCACGGCGCGGTCCACATCGCCCGCATCGGCCAGCGCCTGCTCGGCCAGTTTCTCGCCCGTTGCGGGGTTGGTCACGTCAATCCGTCCCGCGCCGCCGTCGACCCAGGCGCCATCGATGTAGTTTTGCCAGTAGGGCTTCACGTCAGCCATCCACGGCCTCCCGCATCCAGCGTTGCAGATGCATTACGGAGTGTTCGGAATTCACGCCGCTTCTCGGGTCGATCACCAGCGGGCCGGGGCGGTATCCGCGCGAATTGAGGCCGCGCTGCACGCTTTCCACCAGGTGGATGTCTTCCTCCACCGTGGTGGCCCGGTCCTGCACCGCGAGGCGGCGGATGGTTTCGTCATCAGTGCCATCGACGGTATACCAGCCGCGCCAGACCACCACCCTGTCGGGCGCCGCCGCGCGCCAGTGATAGGTGTTCAACACGTTGCCGGGGTAAACCTGGAACGATGTCATCGGCCAGAGAAACCAGCTTGAATACTCATGGCTATGCGCGAAGCCCGAATTGATATCATAGGTCATCGCATCGAGGTTCTGGCATTCGGTCGTGTGGCGCAGGCAGTAGCCTTGCGGCTGGATGTCATAGGTTTCGGGCCGCACGACGCCTGTTGAAAAGGTCGGGTGATTGATCGAGCAATGGTAGCATTCGGAATAGTTCTCAACCGAGACTTTCCAGTTGCAGTTTTCGGAGATTTCCACCCATTCGAGCGGCTTCAGCCGATCCCAGTTGGGCACCCAGTCTTCCAGTTCCGCCCGGGCGCCCGGAAACCATTCATCCATCGGCGCAGCATCGGGATCGAGGTTGACGAAGAGAAAGCCCAGAAACGCCTCTGAACGGACTTCGGTCAGGCACACCGACGATCTGTCGAACCCCTCAAGCGCCTTGAGGTTCGGGCCCGCGCGCAGTTGCCCTGTGAGTTCGTAGGTCCACGCGTGGTAAGGGCACACAACCACGCGCGTGTTGCCGGAGCCGGAGACAAGCTGATGCGCGCGGTGCTGGCACACATTGTAGAACACCCGGATCTTTTCGTCGCGCCCGCGGATCGCAAAGAGGCTTTCGCCCGCGATCTCAAAAGTGACATAGGCGCCCACTTCGGCCAGATCCGATAGGTGGCAGCCAAACTGCCATGTGCCCGCCAGAAGGGTCTCTCGCTCTGCCTCGAAAATCCGGTGATCGGTGTAATACCGGGCCTCAAGGCTGCGCACGAGCCGGGGATCATCAGTCATCGGTGTAGATCCCCAGATCATGGCGGCGCGAATGGAAGCGGGCCACCCGTTCGACGATCTCTTCGCTTGAAACGGCAACCACGAAACTCAGCAGTGTTTCCAGCAAGGCGATCGTTGCGACCGATGAGGGGAAGAATTGCGGGGTATCCGCCGCAACGACAAAGCCGTGATCGGAGCCGCGAATGATCGGCGAGGCGCGGCTGTCAGAGATGCCGATGATCGTCAGCCCCTGCGCGCGGGCCACTTGCACCGCTTCCACCACCTCGCGCCGATAGGGCCTCAGCGTGATGGCGATCAGCACATCGTCCTTACCCGCAAAGGCAAGATCATCGGTGGCCGAGTTGCCCGCCCGCGGGATCGAATGAAAGCGCACCATGCCGGTAGAGGCGAGGTAGCTGAAATTGCGCGCATTGGCGTGGTTCACCCCCACCCCGAGGGTGAAGACCTGGTAGGATGTCCAGATATCCTGGGCCGCGGCACGCATGTCTTCAGCGCTGATCGCGGCGAAGGTGTCTTCAAGATTGCGGATCGCGCCGCCCACCATATCGGCATAAAGCCCGCCCAATGCGCCCTGGCGCGCAATATCCTGCAGCCACCGCGCCCGGTCCGGAAAGCTGACGGTGCCGCGCCGGATCGCCTCGCGAAACGGTTCGCGGAAGTCTTCGTAGCCCTCGAACCCCACCTGGCGCGCCATGCGGACCACGGTATTGGGCGTTACGCTGGCGGCTTCCGCAATCTCGCGCACCGTCGACACGCCAACATCGGCTGGATTTTCCAGCACATAGCGCGCGGCCTTCTGGGCTTCGGGCGTGAGCCCCTCCCATGCCTCGCTCAGGCGGGTGAGAATCGATGATGATACATTTGTGCTATTCATGATTGACGATGGTATAATTGTGTCGCTAAGCCTGTCAAAGAAAACAACGCCAAAGTGAGTCTTGCGCCATGGCAAACCTGCCCACCCATGCCCGGGTTGTGATTGTGGGAGGCGGCATTATGGGGGTTGGGCTGGCCTATCATCTGGGCCACGAGGGCTGGGGCGCAGATACGGTTCTTCTGGAAAAGGCCGAACTGACCAGCGGATCAACCTGGCACGCCGCAGGCCAGATCACCCATTCCACCAGCTCCTTCAGCCTTGGCCGATGCGTGGATTACAACATCGGGCTTTATTCTGGGGCGCTGGAGGCTGAAACCGGGCAGGCGGTCACATGGCATGGCTGCGGCTCGTTCCGGCTGGCCTATACCGAGGATGAGATGGACTGGCTGCGCCACACGCTGTCTGTCGGCCGGGCGCTTGGCTTCAATATTGAGCTTGTGGGCCCCGCGCGTGTGGCCGAGCTTCACCCGTTTTACAACCTCGATGGCGTGATCGGTGCCTTGCACACGCCTGATGACGGCCATGTTGACCCAACCAACGTGACCATGGCCATGGCCGCAGGCGCCCGGGCCAAAGGGGTGCGGATCGTGCGCCACTGCCGCGCCACAAACATCACCCAAGCCGCAACCGGCGCCTGGGTGGTGGAGACGGAGCAGGGCACCATCCACTGTGAGCACGTTGTCAACGCGGGCGGCACCTATGCGCGGCAGATGGGCGAATGGTCTGGCCTGCAACTGCCGATGACCTCAATGACCCACCACTACTTCGTCACCGAGGATGTGCCCGCCTTCCGCAACCTTGAAACCGAGCTTCCGGTGATCCGGGATGACCGCAAGGTCTCCGGCTACATCCGGATGGAGCAGAACAAGGGGCTGATCGGGATTTACGAGAAAGCCAACCCGAACTCCGTCTGGCACGATCATTGCCCGTGGAACTACGAGAACTGGCTGTTCGAGGCGGATTACGACCGCATCATGCCCTGGCTTGAAGAAAGCCTGAACCGGATGCCGATCCTTGCCGAGCTTGGGATCACCCGCGATGTGCATGGCGCGATTTCGCACCCGCCCGATGGCAACCCGCTGATTGGCCCTGCGCCGGGCGTGCGCAATTACTGGTGCTGCTGCGGCACCCAGATCGGCATCGGCTGGGGGCCGGGGCTGACGCGAGAACTGGCGCGCTGGATGGTGCATGGCGCCGCCGATATCTCCATGCGGGACTATGATCCCCGCCGGTTCGGCAGCTACGCCACCAAGGCGTGGCAGGTGATCAAGGCGGAGGAGGATTATTGCCTTCGCCACGAAATTCCCTTCCCGCATTTCAACAGGCTGGCGGGGCGGCCAATCAAGCCCTCGCCGCTGTACGACGTGCTCCGGGAAAAGGGCGCCGTTTACGAAGAGGTTTATGGCTTCGAGCGCCCGCGCTGGTTCGCGCGGGAGGGCGTGCGCCAGGAAGATCACTATTCCTTCCGCCGCACCGTGGTGGACGATGTGGTTGCTGCCGAAGTGAAGGCCGTGCGCGAGGCCGCCGGGATCATGGATGTTACCGCGTTTACGAAACTTCGGGTTGACGGGCCCGATGCCTATTCTTTGCTGGACGGGCTGACGGCCAACAGGATGCCGCAAAAGGTTGGGTCCATCGCGTTGACCCATATGCTGAACCGTCGCGGCCGGATCGAGGTGGAAACCACGATCGTTCGCATGGGTGAAGACAGCTTCTACCTCGTCTGCGCGGCCTTCTTCGAACAGCGGTTGCTGGATCACCTCGCCGAACACCGCAATGGCGCGGATGTGGCGATCACGGCGCTGTCGGACAGCTGGTCGGCCCTGTCGCTCAATGGCCCGCGCAGCCGCGATATCCTGGCCGCCTGCACGCCTGCGCGGCTCGATAATGTGTGCTTTCGCTGGCTCTCGGCGCAGCAGATCGAGATTGCGGGCCACGCGGTCTGGGCCCTCCGCATGTCTTACGCCGGCGAGCTTGGGTGGGAGCTACATATGCCGAACGCGGCGGCCCGCACGGTTTACCTTGCGCTCAGCAAGGCGGGCGCGGCGCATGGGCTGGTCGATTACGGCAGCTTCGCCATGAACGTGATGCGGATGGAGAAGGGGTTTAAGGGCGCGGGCGAGCTGACCAATGAGGTCACCTTGCCCGAGGCCGATGTGATGCGCTTCGTGCGCACCGACAAGGCCTATCTCGGGAAGGAGGCGACGCTGTCCAATACCGGGGCGTTGCCCTGGATCTGCGCCTATCTGGAGATCGCGCCAGATGGCGAAACCGATGGCCATGGCGGCGAGGCGGTGATGCATGGGGGGCAGGTGGTTGGGGCAACCGCCTCGGTGGCCTATGGCCACACAGTCGGCAAGATACTGGCCTTTGCCTATATCAAACCGCAGGCCGCCGCGCCCGGCACCACGCTTGATGTGATCATCCACGGCAAGCCCCGCGCCGCGCGCGTTCTGGGCGAGCCGGCCTACGATCCGCAAAGCCTGCTTCCGCGAACCGATGCGGTATCGGAGGCGGCAGAGTGAACATGGTGGAGCCAATGGCCCGGGCCCCCGCCGGAACCGGCCAGCGCATCAAGCGGCTGCGGCTGTGGCACGTGCCCCTGACGAGCCATGAAGCCTACTACATGGCCGAGGGCAAAGCCTGCGAAACGGTCGAAACCGTTGTGATCGCGATCGATACCGAGGCGGGGGTGACGGGCTGGGGAGAGGTTTGCCCGATCCCGCATTACCTGCCCGCCTATGCGCGCGGCGTCGCGCCCGCCGTGGAGGAGCTTGCCCCGGTGCTTCTGGGCGGCGATCCGGTGGGGCCGGAGGCGCTGATGGCCCGGGCCGATGCGTTTCTGCCGGGCCATGTCTACGCCAAGTCTGCGCTCGATATCGCGCTTTGGGATATCACCGGGCAGATCGCAGGCCTGCCGCTCCATGCGCTTCTTGGCGGCAAAAGGCAGCCCGATCTGCCACTTTATCATTCGATCACCTGCGTGGCGCCCGATGAGATGGCGCGCATCGCACGGGAGGCGCAGGCGCAGGGTATCACGCAGTTTCAGGCCAAGCTCGGCGCCTCTGGCGACTGGTCAACCGATGTTGAGCGGCTGGCCAAGGTGCGCGAGGCGGTGGGGTCGGGCCCGCTGGTTTACGGGGATTGGAACTGCGGGGCCGCCTCGCTTGATGCCATCCGCGTGGGGCGCGGTGCGGCGGATCTGGATGTGATGCTGGAACAGCCTTGCGCGACGCTGGAAGACTGCGCGCGCGTACAGCGCGCCACCGGCCTGCCGATGAAGCTTGATGAACTGGCGCATGACACCGCGAGCCTGCTTGAAGCGCACCGTCTGGGGATCATGGATGCCGTCGCGCTCAAGCTTTCGAAATTCGGCGGGCTTTCGGCGCTGCGCCGGGCGCGCGACCTCTGTCAGCATTTAGGCGCCAAGATGTGCATCGAATGTACCTGGGGCAGCGATATCTCAACCGCCGCCGCGCTGCATCTGGGGGCCGCGACAGCGCCGAACCGGGTTCTCAATGTCTGCGATTTGTCCGGGTATGTTTCCCCCCGCATTGCGCCGGACGGCCCCGCGCGGGCGGGTGGGCGCATCGCGCCGCCCGATGGCCCCGGCTTGGGGATCACGATCGACACCGCGGCGCTCGGCGCGCCGGACCTGATACTGGATTGAACCCATGAACCGCATCCACACCCAGTCTGATTGGATTGAAAGGGCGCGGGCGGTGCTGCCCGCCGCTGGCTTCGGCAATTTCGATGCCTCTACGGTGATTGCCCGCGGTGCGGGCAGCCGGGTCTGGGATGAGGACGGCACGGAATATGTTGATTACCTGATCGGCTCGGGCCCGATGCTGCTCGGCCACGGGCATCCCGAAGTGATGGAGGCGGTGCTCGAACAACTGCCCAAGGGCATGACCTTCTTTGCCAACAATGCTGAAGGCATCAAACTGGCGGAAGCGATCGTGGCCGCGGTGCCCTGCGCCGAGCAGGTGCGCTTCGTCGCCTCGGGCGGAGAGGCGGATATGTATGCGATCCGGCTCGCCCGCGCCTTTACAGGCAAGCCCAAGATCCTGAAATTCGAGGGCGGCTATCACGGGATGAGCGCTGAAGCGCAGATGAGCCTTGCCCCGGAGAAACGGGTCAATTTCCCCACGCCTGTTCCCGATAGCGCAGGCATCCCGGATGGGGTGGCTGACGAGATACTCATCGCGCCCTTCAACGATCTCGAGGCAGTGGCCGGGCTTTTGGCCGAGCACGGTGATGTTGCGGCGATCATTGCCGAACCCTTGCAGCGCATCATTCCCGCCCAGCCCGGCTTTCTGCAGGGCCTGCGCGCGCTTTGCGATCGCCACGGCGTTCTGCTGATCTTCGATGAGATCGTGACCGGCTTCCGCCTTGCCTATGGCGGGGCGCAGGAACGCTACTGCGTGACGCCCGACATCGTGACGCTTGGCAAGATCATCGGCGGCGGCTTCGCGCTTGCGGCGCTGGGGGCCAGGGCAGAGATCATGTCTCACTTCGATAGAAAGGCGGTGGGCGCGGACCGCTGGCTGATGCAGCTTGGCACGTTGTCGGGCAACCCGGTGGCGGCGGCGGCGGGGCTGAAGACGATGGAGGTTCTGAAGCGCCCCGGGCAATACGAGCGGCTGCGCGAAACCGGGCAGCGCCTGATGGATATGCAGGCGAGCGCGCTTTCTGCCCGGTCGATCCCGCACCGCATCTGCGGCGATGCAACGCTGTTCGATGTGTATTTCACCGATGCCGATCCGGTGGACTACCGCAGCGCCCGGCACCGTGATCCCCGCCTCAATCAAGTGTGGAACGAAACCCTGCGCACCCATGGCATCTTCAAGAGCCCGGGCAAGCTCTACCCCTCGCTCGCGCTGACAGAGGCGGATCTCGAACTGACGGAGCAGGCGGTGCAGGCCGCGGCGGACGCCGTGGCCCAAGTGCAGTTGGAACTTACCTGACGCGGCGGCAGACCCCGGCCTCAGCCCGGCTTTTTGGCCGTCACGACATAGGCGGACGTATCGAAAATGGCCTCGCCGGAGGGGGCTGCGTATTTCGAAAGGCGTGCGTCGGATTTCTCCAGAACGTCGGCGATTTGATCCTCGCCGAGGTGAATGCCGAATAACGGCAGCCACCCGCGCAGCTCCACCTCAACCATGGTGCGGGTGCTGGGGAAGCGCGCCGTCTCCTTGTGCAGCGCGACGGAGATGTTGCTGAACCCGGCCTGAGAGAGGTGGCGTTCAACAACGCCTGAATCGCCCAGGCTGAAGGGCACTGTCACGGCATTGCCGGCCTCTGCGGATACGTGTTCTTCCAGCACCGCCACGATATCCTGAAAGGCGGGGTTCTGATCGATCGACTGCCAGATTGCGAGGGAGAGTGCGCCGCCCGGCTTTGCAACCCGAAACATCTCCGCCGCGGCTTTCTGCCGGTCCTGAAAAAACATCATGCCGAATTGGCAAACCACGCAATCGAAGGCTTCGCCATCGAAGGGTAGCTCTTCCGCGGTGCCTAGAACCCACTCGATTTCGGGCGTGATCTCTGCCGCCGCCGCCAGCATCCCGGGGGCCGGGTCAAGCCCGGCCACGCGCCCGGAGGGGCCGGTTTGCGCCAGGGCCGCGCGGGTCAGCACGCCCGTGCCGCAGGCGATATCCAGCACATGGCTGCCAGCTTCGATCCCAACGGCGCTTATCAGGTGCTTCGGCCAGGGGGCGAAGAGCGCCGGTACAAACAGCCCCTCGTATCCACGCCCCGCGATCAGTTCTTCCTCGGTTGCTTCAATTGCCATTTGCGTCAATCCACGAGTTCGTAATGTGTGATGGTTCTGGATTCCACGAGCTCTGCTTCCGCAGGATCAATGTGCGGGCTCTCGTAATCCTCGCCGACGAAGGCCTTAAGGGAGTCCAGCGTATCCCAAACCATGACGAAGCAGAATTCTCTCGGCGAAGCCGGGCGCGGCGCACCGGGCACAACCTGAACAATCCCGCGCGTGCCCTTCATCAGCGGGATAGCGGTTTCGTGGAAGAAGCGCCCGAACGCTTCTTCCTTCCCGGCTCTGGTCACCACCTGAAATACGCGCATGATCATGTGTCCGTCCTCCCAAGGGCCCGGTTTCCACATGCATGCGTGCCTCAGTGCAGCCGATCATAGCACGGATCGCCACGAATGTCCGCCGCGCGCTGCGGGTGCGCCCCGCCGCTACTCGGCCACCGGAACGATCTCCAGTGAGATTGCAGCATACCAGTCGGCGATCTCGCGCATCTCTGCATCTGAAAGCGCGGCGGCTACTTCCGACATGATCTCGTGATCGCGCAGGCCCCGCTTGAAGGCCTTAAGCTGGGTGTCGATGTAGATATTCGTCTCGCCCGCCAGGTTCGGCGCGTCGAGCAGTTGCGATATTCCGTCTGCGCCGTGGCAGGAGACGCATGCCTGCGGCGCATCGCCGGGATCCACGCCTTCCGGAAGGGTCGCCAGCGCCTCATGCGCGCTGTACCAGGCCGACACATCCGCGATCTGCTCTGCGCTGAGGCCGGCGGTGACAACGGTCATCATCTCATGCTCGCGCTGGCCGGTCTTGAATGCCATGAGCTGCGCCTCAAGATACTCCTGCGGCTCGCCGCCAATATGCGGTGCGATCGGGATCGTGGCATAGCCATCGATCCCGTGGCAGGTGCGGCACATATTGGCGAGCTTGCGCCCCTCATCGAGATCGGCGGCCGAGACGCCCCCGGCGAGGATCACCCCGCCGAGGGCCAGAAGCGGCGACCGCCTCACTCGTCGGCCATCCCGACATAGGCGATCCGCCAGATCGCCCCGGCAAAATCATCCGATACCAGCATCGAGCCATCGGGCAGGAACTCGATATCCATCGGGCGGCCGCGATATTCGCCGGTGTCTTCGTTGAGCCAGCCATCGGCGAAGATCTCCGCGCCCACGGCATCGCCCGTTTCCGGGTCAAGTGCGGTGAACATCACCCGCGCGCCAACCGGCGTGGTGCGGTTCCAGGAGCCATGCTGCGCCCAGAAGATGCCGCCGTGATATTCCTCGGGAAAGCTATCATCGTGATAGAAGCGCATGCCCAGGTCAGCGGCGTGGGCGGTGAGCTCCAGTTGCGGCTCCACGAAGGTTACGCCATCGGGGCGGGGGAAATCGCTTTCCTTAACGATCTCAACGCGCGCATTCGTCCAGGGAAAGCCGAAGTGCTGGCCCGCTTCCGTCTGGCGGTTGAGCTCGCCGGGCGGGATATCATCGCCCATGCCGTCCACCTGATTGTCGGTCCACCACAATTCGCCTGTGGCCGGGTTGAAATCCTGCCCCACCGAATTGCGAACGCCCCGGGTATAGACCTCGCGGCCCGAGCCATCGGTGTTCATGCGGATGATGCCGCCGATGCCGATACGGTCATAAAGTTCGATCTTGTCGACGGGCTGCACATTGTGGGGCTGGCCGAGCGAGACGTAAAGCATACCGTCCGGCCCGATGTCGCACACGCGGGCGGAATGGTTGAAGCTTTCTTCCTCCTCCGGGATCAACTCGCCCTGCGGCACAACCTCGCCCACCGCGATATCGGGGCTTTCGAAGAAAAACTCCGCCGCGGGGAACACCAGAATGCGGTTGCGTTCGGCAACATAAAGGAAGCCATCGGGCGAGAAGCACGGCCCGTTCGGAATATCGAAGGTGATCGAGGGCGCGAAATCCTTCACCTCATCTGCAACGCGGTTGCGATCACGGTCGACGATTGACCAAACCTTATCTTTCCGCGTTCCGGCAAAAAGCACGGTGCCCTGTGGCGCCATCGCCATCGAGCGTGCATCTGGCACAACCGCGTAGAGGCTTACCTCAAACCCGTCGGGCACGTTGATGTGCTCGATAATCGCGTTCAGCGCATTGGCGCGATCCCCTCCCTGATCGATGAAGGTGAAGGTCGCGTCTGTCTTCTGCATGTTGGTGAGCCGGTCCATGTTATCCTGTGCCATGAGCGGCGCGGATAGCATCGAGGTGCACAGCAGGGTCGCAAGGCTACGCTTCATAATCGTTGGTCCTCCCAAAAAGATGGTCTCAGAATGTCGTCTTTTTTCTTGAAACGGCGGGCGCAAATGGGCCGACAGCCGTCTGGGAAGGGTCGCCCGAGGCTGCCCCACCTGTCAATCGCGAAGACGCGGGGTTCGCATCCTCCGCACTGTGCCAACGAGGTGGCCGCGGCCAAAGGCGGGGCGCGAACTCGCGCCGCGACACATGCCTGTCACATGACCCGGCTAGGCAACATTCATTCGGATGAATCGAGCGATGCCAAAAGATACCTGGACGAAAGTCAGAGATTCAATCGCCCGCGATCTGGAGACCGGTGTTCTTCAGCCCGGCGCGCGGCTGCCCACGGAACTGGAGCTGATCGAGCGGTTCGGGGTGGGGCGCCACTCCGTGCGCCGGGCGCTGGCGCACCTGGCCCGCGAGGGCCGGCTTAGCATCGAGCAGGGCCGAGGCACCTTCGTGCTGCCGGTGCCCGCAATTGAGTACACGATTGGCCGCCGCACCCGGCTGCGCAAGAACCTCGCGGCCCAGGGGATCGATGTGGCCGGCGAAGCGATGGGATCGGAATGTGTTGCGGCAAGCGAAGCCGCAGCGCAGGCGCTTGGGCTTGCGCCCGGGGCCGACGTGATCGTGACGCGGCGCCTGACCCATGCCAATGGTGTGCCCGTCTCTTTCGGATCGCTGCACCACGATGCCGCGCGCTTTCCCGAATTTCCCGCCCGCCGCGGCGTTCTGAGCTCGGTTTCGGAAGTCTACCGATCCTACGGGATCGAGGACTATGTTCGCGGCAGCACCGAGATCCACGCGCGGCCTGCTCATGCAGCCGAAAGCGCGATCCTGCGCCAGCACGGCGAAATGCCGGTTCTCGTTGTGCGCGCCATCGATACGCTCTGCGATGGCACGCCCATCGCCTTCAGCGAAGTGATCTGGTCGGCCGCGCGGGTGCGGTTCTCCTTCGCGCCGGATGAGGAGTAGGGCATGCCTGACGCAGCACATACCCTTCCGGGCCGCGATCCATCGGATGTTCTCGCGGTACTTGCGCGCTGCGATGCCGGGCGGCTGAAGGCCTTTGCCGAGCCGCTGATCGCAGATCTGGGCGAGATCGAAGTGATCGAGAACCGCACCGGCCTTGTGATGCTGCCCATGCGCGACACCGCCAAGGGCACGCATTTCCACCTCGGCGAAGTGTTGATGAGCGAGGCGCATATCTCCGCAGACGGCGTGGTGGGCTACGGAATGCGCCGCGGCCGCGATCTGGAAGCTGCGATGGCAATGGCGGTGGTGGATGCTGCCATCGCCGCGGGGCTTTCACCGCAGAATTGCGAGGCCTTCATCGCGCGCGAGGCGGGTGATCTCGCGCAGCGGGATGACGAAACGCTCCGCGCCGTTGAGGCCACGCGTGTGGATATGGAGACGTTCTGAACCATGGGCCAACCGCTTGCTTCCCCCAGTCCCTCCCCCGCCGAGCTTCGCAGCAACGCGGCGTTCGAGGCGCTCCTCTGGGCGCTTTCGCGGCCCGGGCAGTTGCGGGCGCTTGAGGGCGAGGGCGCCATCGTGGAGGCGCTTATAGATCGGGAATGCACCGTTTATGCCACCGATCCCGCCGTGGCGCGGGGTGCCGAGCGCCTGGGCGCGGCGCTCGTAGGGGCAGGGGAGGCCGATTACGTCTTTGCCGGCGCCCTGCCATCCACAGCGCTTTTGGGCGAACTGAAGCAGGGCAGCGATCTTCATCCCGAAGAGGGGGCGACCCTGATCCTCGCGGCGGGGTTCACGGCGGGCGATCGGCTGTGCCTCTCCGGGCCCGGTGTGGATGGTGCGCTTTCGGTCACCGTTGGCGGCTTGCCCGCAGGCTTCTGGGCACGGCGGGCGCAGCTCATGCGCTACCCGATGGGCTTTGACATCTTTCTTTGCGATGGCGCGCAGGTGATGGGCGTGCCCCGCTCAACCGCGGTGGAGGCGTTCTGATGGCCTATGTGGCAACCCGCGGCGGCGAGCGCGCCATTGAACAATCCCAGCGCCTGTTCCGGGCCGAAATGGGGGAGATAACGCGCGAGCGCGTGGCCGAGATCCGGCGCGCGATGCCCTACCTCGTGGATCGCGCGATGGGCGAAGCCTCGCTTTACGATGAAGATCTCGCGGCCCTGGCACTGGCCCAGACCGGGGGGGAGCCTTACGAGGCAATCCTTCTTCTGCGGGCCTGGCGCACCACGCAGCCGCGCCTGCAGGTTGCGGCCCCGGTGCGGCAGGAGGATCTCTTCACTCACCGCCGGATATCTGCGGCATTCAAGGATATCCCCGGCGGCCAGGTGCTGGGGCCCACGCTCGATTACTCCCACCGCATCCTGGAAACGGGCGTTCTGGCGGGCGAGGCCTTTGTGCCGCCACCGGTGGAGCCCGCCGCCGTGCCTGCCCCGGCGCGGCAACCGTCCGTAGCCGCTTGGCAGGCCGAAAACGGGCTTCTGGAGCTTCCGGGTGACGATGCGGCGCTTGGCAACGAGATCCCCGATATCACCCGCGAGCCGGTGATGTTCCCCGCCAAGCGCGCCCATACGCTGCAAAGCCTCGCCCGGGCGGAAACTGGCGGTGTTCTGGCGCTCGGATACGCGGCGCAGCGGGGCTACGGGCAGGCGCATCCCACGGTGAACGAGTTGCGCCTTGCCGAGGCAGAGATCCGCGTGCGGCACCCCCGCGGCACCACGTTCAGCGCAGGGCGGGTGAAGATCAGCCAGGCGGAGGTCGTCTCCAAGTCCGGCACTCAGCTCGGCCTTGGATTTGCCGCCACGCTGGGCTGGAACGAGGTGAAAGTGATCGCCGCCGCCACGCTCGATCTCAACGCGCCCGGGGCCGAGAAGGGATCGGCAACCGAAGAGGAATTCTTCGTCTACCACACCGAGGGTGTGGAAAGCTCGGGCTTCTGCATCCACTTCAAACTGCCTCACTACGTTACCTTCCAGTCGAGCCTCGATGCGATGCGCGATGCCAAGGCCAAGAAGGCGGCCACCGAGAAAGCGCCGGAGCCCGCAGAATGAGCCTTGCCACCCTTACGCGCGCATGGGAGCCGATGAGCTACGGCTTTCTCGACGGGTCCGCCAAGCGAGAGGTCCGCCGCAAAATGCTGAAGGCCGTGGCCGTGCCCGGCTGCCAGATGCCCTATGCCAGCCGCGAGGTGCCGATGGCGCGGGGCTGGGGCACCGGCGGGCTGCAGGTTTCCTGCACCCTTCTGAACCCGAAGATGCGGGTGAAGGTGATCGATCAGGGGGCCGATGACAGCGTGAACGCGGCCTCGATCCGCAAGTTTCTCGCCCGCGTCTCCGGGGCGCCGACAACCACCGATACGCTCGAGGCGGATCTTATCCAATCCCGCCACCGGATCCCCGAAGAGATCCTGCGCGAAGATCAGGTACTGGTTCTGCAAGTGCCGAACCCCGAACCCCTGCGCCCGGTGCAGCCCAACATGTCCATCGCCCGGCAGATGCATGCGGATGCCGATTACGGGCGAATGTGGCTGCAGCTATACGAGCAGATCGTACGCGCGGGCCGGGTGATGCAGGGGGCGAGCTATCCCTCGCTTGTCAACGGACGGTTCATCATGACGCCATCTCCGATTCCGCGCTGGGATGTGCCGAAGCTGCACATGGCCAAACACCTCACGATCCTCTCAGCGGGGCGGGAGAAGCGCCTTTACGTGGTGCCGCCCTATACGCGGGTGGAGCCGCTGGTTTTCGACGATGTGCCCTACCGGGTGGAGGAGCATGGCGGGCTCACCTGCACGCGGTCCGGCGCAACCGGCTTCTTCATGAACGAAATCCCGCAGGACGACGGCAGTTCCGCCTACGAAATCTCTGACAGCGACTTTGGCGTGAAATCGATCCGCAAGCGCGAAGGCGAAGAGGTGGCCTTTGGCGCCACCTGGTACACAGGCGGCGAGATGGAGGGGCAGGGCAGATGACCATCGCGCTTGACGCCCCGCGCATCGTTAGAACGCAGCCCATCTTGCAGGCCACCGGCGTCAGCAAATCCTACGGGCCGGTCCAGGCGCTGAGTGATGTCTCCGCCGAAGTTTACCCCGGCGAGGTGCTGGGCATCGTGGGCGAAAGCGGCTCGGGCAAATCCACCTTCCTGCGTTGCCTGAACCTTGAAGAAACACCCGATCGCGGCGCCTATACGCTTGATCTGCCGGACGTGCAGGGCAATCTTTTCGAGCTTGATCGCTACGCTCGCCGCATGCTTTGCGCCACGCGGATCGGCATCGTTTACCAGAACCCCCATCAGGGGCTTCTGATGAAGCATTCCTCATCGGGCAATGTGGCCGAACGCCTGCTGGTGGCGGGCGAGCGGCGGTTCGCGGTGCTGCGTGAAAAGGCGCGCGAGGCGCTCGATGCCTCGGAATTCCCGCTCGACCGGATGGATGCGCCCCCCGTTGAGCTTTCGGGCGGGATGCAGCAGCGCGTGCAACTGGCGAAGGCCATCGCGCTGGAGCCTGCGCTTCTGCTGCTTGACGAGCCCACGACGGGCCTTGACGTGAGCGTGCAGGCGCTGGTGCTGGATACGCTCAAGCGGCTGCAGCAGGAGCGGCGGATCACCATGATCATCGTCAGCCACGATCTGGGTGTCATCCGCACGCTATCTGACCGTGTCATGGTGATGCGGCAGGGCCGCGTTGTGGAACAGGGCCTGGCCGATCAGATCTTTCAGGATCCCCAGCACGCCTATACGCAACAACTGGTGCACGCCAAGCTATGACCCCGGTTCTTGATGTTCGCGCCTTGTCCAAAGGGTTCACGATGCACCATCTGGGCCGGAATCTGGGAGCGTTCGAAAACGTTTCTTTCTCGGTTCGGCCCGGGGAGTTTCTGCTTCTGAAGGGCCGCAACGGGGCGGGCAAATCCACGCTGCTGCGCACGATCTATCGCAGCTACCTGGCGGATGCGGGGCAGATCCTCTTCGCTTCCGATCACGGCGAGATCGATCTGGCCCGCGCGGCGGATGTGGATGTTGCCACGCTTCGGCAAAACGAGATCGGGTTTGTCACCCAGTTCCTGCGCCCGCGGCCGCGGGTGACGGCGGAGGCGCTTGTGGCCGAGCCGCTGCGCCGCGCGGGCGTTGCAACCGGCGAGGCGCTGGCAGAGGCCCGCCATTGGCTGGGCACCTTCGGCGTGAAGCGCGATCTCTGGGCGGCCTACCCAACCACGTTTTCGGGCGGCGAGCAGCAGAAGGTGAACCTTGCGGGCGCCCTGATCCTGCCCAAGAAGCTTCAGCTTCTCGATGAGCCCACCGCATCGCTTGATACCAGCGCGCGGGGGGCGCTGGTGCGGCGGCTTGCGGAATTGAAGGCGGCGGGCACGGCGATGATCGGTGTCTTCCACCATGCCGCCGATGTGGCCGAGTTGATCGATACCGAGCTGGATCTTTCCCCCGGCGCCGCACCGCAAGAGGAGCGTGACGATGTGGCTGTCTGATTTCACCCTGATCCTGCCTGATCGCATTCTGCCGCATGGCTCGGTGCTGATCGAAGATGGGTATATCGCCGATATCCGCGAACATGCGGTGGCCGGCGGCCTCAACGGCGCGGGACGCGAGCTGTTTCCCGGATTCATCGACATGCATGGCGATATGATCGAGCAGGAGCTTGAGCCGCGCGTTCGGGTCGATTTTCCGATGCCCGTGGCCCTTGCCTCGCTCGACGCCCGCCTGGCCGCGGCGGGGGTGACGACGGCCTATGCGGCGGTGTCGTTTTCACGCGGGGCGCGGGATGGGGAACGGCGTTCATTCGATCATACCAGCAAGGTGATCCGCGATCTTTCGCAGGCCCGCGCCACCTGCCGGGTGGATCACCGCATCCATGCGCGTTTTGACATCACCTTTGACAATGCGGTCGGCGTTCTGGCCGAGCTGATCGATGAGGGCCGCGTCGATCTCGTCTCGCTCATGGATCACACGCCGGGGCAGGGCCAGTACCGCAATCTTGAGGTGCATATCCAGAACAAGGCGGCCTATCACGGGGTGTCAGAGACCGAGGCGCGCCAGATGATCACCACCACGATTTCGGAGCGCACGCGCCCGCAGGAGGTGCTTCTGGCGAATATGGCCGAGGTTTCGCGCCAATGCCGCGTTCATGGGGTGGCGCTGGCCAGCCACGATGACGATACGGTCGACAAGGCGCATCTGATGGCCGATCTCGGCGCCGTCATCTCGGAGTTTCCGGTAACGATGGAAGCCGCGCGGGCGGGCGTGGCCCGCGGGATGATGACGGCGATGGGCGCCCCGAACGCGATGCGGGGCCAAAGCTATTCGGGCAATCTTTCGGCGCGTGAGGCACATGCGGCGGGGCTGCTTCACATCCTTGCGGCCGACTATCACCCGGGTGCCATTCTCACCGCCGTGCGCACCCTCGCAGACGCGGATCCAAGCGGGCTGCCCGGGGCGGCGCGGCTGGCATCGGCCAATCCGGCAGAGGCGCTGGGGCTCACCGACCGTGGCGCGATCGCCATCGGAAAACGCGCTGATCTCTTCGCGGTCGATCCGCAGGGCAGGGTGGGCCTTACCCTGCGCTCCGGCGAAGTGATCCACTCAAACGGCGCCTTCGGGGCAGAGAGCCCGGCCTTGCGCACGGTTGCGTAGAGCTGGCGCAGAAATCGTCAACGAAGCGTCACATAGCGGTTCAGATACTGTTACGCGGGGCGGGTACCCATAGGGCGAGAAATTCATTCGGATGAATCGCCATGGCTGCCACGCTCACGCTCTCCGACGTCTCGAAAATCTTCGATGACACAAAGGCCGTTGACGATGTGACCCTCACCATCCATCCCGGCCAGTTCGTGGGCGTGATTGGCCGTTCGGGGGCGGGCAAGTCCACCCTCCTGCGCCTGGTCAACAGGTTGATCGACCCCACCGCGGGGTCGATTTCGTTTGAGGGGGTCGAAGTCACCGCGCTGCGCGGCAAGGCCTTGCGCGCCTGGCGGCGGGACTGCGCCATGATCTTCCAGCAGTTCAACCTTGTCGACCGGCTTGATGTTCTGACCAATGTGCTGATCGGCCGTCTGGCCGAGCGCGGGTTTCTTTCCTCCATGGCGATGCGCTTCACCGATGAAGAGCGGACCATGGCCATCGAGGCACTGGATCGCCTCGATCTGGTGGGCCAGGCGCTGCAACGGGCCGGCACGCTCTCTGGTGGCCAGCAGCAGCGCGTGGCGATCGCCAAGGCATTGGTGCAGCAGCCGAAAATTATGCTTGCGGATGAACCGATCGCCTCGCTCGATCCCGCCAACGCCACCCTCGTGATGGACGGTCTGCGCGATATCAATCGCGAGGATGGGCTGACCGTTCTTGTAAACCTCCACACGCTTGATACCGCCCGGGCCTATTGCGACCGGATCATCGCAATGCGGGCCGGCCGCGTGATGTTTGACGGAACCGCTGCCCAGCTAACCGACGATGTTGTGCGCGATATCTACGGGATCGAGGGCCTGCCCGAATTCAACGAGGCGGTCACCTCCACACAATCGCCCGTCGCCGTACCCGCCTGAATTTTTCGCCACCCACTGCCCAGCCAAACAGGGAGACTTTCCTATGCGACTTCTCACAACCACCGCGCTTGTTGCGCTTACCGCCACGGGCGCCATCGCCGCCGACTGGCAAGAGGATTATCAGGTGCTGAGGTTCGGCATCCTGTCGGGCGAGAACGAGAAAGACCGGATCGCCCGCTACACCCCGTTTGAAGAATATCTTGAGGAAGAACTTGGCGTTGAGGTCGAAATCTTCACCGCCGGAAACTACGATGGCGTGATCCAGGCCATCGCGGCGGATCAGATCGAATTTGCCTTCTTCGGCTCCTCCTCCTACGCCGCCGCCTATACCGAAACGCAGGGCGGGGTAGAGCCGCTTCTGTCGCGCCTGCAAAACGATGGGTCCACCGGCTACTACTCGATCCTCGTGACCCGCTGCGACAGCGGTCTGGAAGATCTGGCCTCGCTCGAAGGCAAGGTTCTGGCCTTTGCCGACCCCGATTCCACTTCCGGCTATGCCGTGCCCTATTTCAACCTTGCCAAGGAAGTGGATCCCAACAGCTATTTCGAGGCCACGCCGTTCTCAGGTAGCCATGAGGCCGGGGTTCAGGGCGTCGTAAACGGCACGTTCGATGCCGCCGCGACCTATATGACCAATGAAACCAACGGCATCATTCCCCGGATGATCACCAAGGGCATGATCGAAGAGGGCGTGGCCTGCCCGATCTGGCAATCGCCCGAAATCACCTCGGGCCCCTTCACGGCACGGGCGAACCTGCCCCAGGGGCTGAAGGATGCCATGAAAGCCGCCGTCATGGAGATCCCCGAAAAGAACCCCGAAGCTTTCGTGGAGATGACCGGCGGCGCCGACAGCACCCAGAAGGGCTGGATCGAAGTGGATCACAGCCGCTATCAGTGGATCGTCGACATGCGCGAATGGTTGAAGAACGAACGCCGCAATTCGGGCTAAGCCGTTGTTGTAAAACCTTTCGCGAGGGGGCCGCTGCGCCCCCTCGCACCTTCCCTCCCAGCGCACGCACCGCCCATGACCCTTGCTGCCGATCCCATCGCGGCCCCGCCATCGCGGGGTGCCGTTTCCGATTTTGAGGTTGAATTCGCGGCGCTTCGCCGCCGAAGCCGCATCACCTGGGCCGTAGGCACCGCGATCTTTCTGGTGCTCTTCGTGCTGTCCTCGTGGCTGGGTGACTTCTTCAAGGTCACGCAGGTCTCCATGCCCGATGGCTCGCGCGAATGGCGCTGGATCATCCCTGCCGGGATCCCGCGGCTGGGCGAATACATCTCGAAAACCATCCCCGATCTGAACTGGGCCACGCTGGGCGAGGATCTGGCAAACTGGTTCTGGCGCTGGAAGGTTTGGATGAGCCTTCTGGTCGAAACCATCCTGATCGCCTTCATGGCCACGGTCTTTGGCGTGATTGGCGGTTTCGTGATGTCGTTCCCGGCCTCGCGCAACCTCGCCCCCAACAAGTGGGTGCTGTGGTTCAGCCGCCGTTATCTTGAGATCGCGCGCACGGTGCCAGAGCTTGTCTGGGCGCTGATCTTTGTATTCTGCTTCTCGGTTGGGCCGCTGGCCGGGGTGCTTGCCATCGGGCTTCACGCGGCGGGTGCCCTGGGCAAGCTTTACTCCGAAGTTAACGAAAACATCGATATGCGCCCGCTGGAGGGCGTGAAGGCGGCAGGCGGCACCTGGTTCGATCAGATCCGCTATGGCGCGGTGCCCCAGGTTCTGCCCAACATCATCAGCTACACGCTGCTTCGTTTCGAGATCAACGTGCGCGCCTCGTCGATCATCGGCTATGTGGGCGCGGGCGGTCTGGGGCAGGAGTTCCGCACCGCCATGTCGCTGCAGGAATACACCGATCTCTCGGCGCTGTTCATCATCATCTTCGTGACCGTCATCGTGATCGATTACGGTTCGGAAAAACTGCGCCACCGCGTGATCGGACTGGAGGCCAACCCGACATGACCGATACGATCACCCCCGAACGCATCGCCGCCGCGCAGGCCCGTGTGCCGCTCGCGTTCCGCGATCCGCCCGCCGTGCGCGCCCGCAAGATTGCGCTCTGGGCGCTGTTTGTCGGGCTCTTCGCCTGGTGCCTTTACGATTTCAATTTCTCGCCGGAACGGATCTGGAACGGGCTGGGGCGCCTGGGCCGCGTGCTTTCCTTCATGTTCCCCCCGCATATCTGGACAACCTGGGACGCCTGGCAGGAAGTGCTGAAGGGCCTCGGCGAAACCCTCTCGATGGCCTTTCTCGGCACTGTGCTGGGCGCGATCGTGGCCTTTCCGCTTTCTTTTCTTGGCGCCAAGAACATCAATCGCATCTTCTGGCTGCGGCAGGGCTCGCGCCGGGTTTACGATGTGATCCGCGCGTTTGAGACCCTGATCCTTGCACTGATCTTCATCCGCGCCTTCGGCCTCGGCCCGCTGGCGGGCATTCTCGCGATAGCAGTGAGCGAGATCGGAACCTTTGCCAAGCTCTTCTCGGAAGCGCTTGAGAACACGTCCAAAAAGCCGGTTGAAGGGGTGGTCGCATCGGGCGGCTCGCGGCTGCAGACGATCCGCTACGCGATCATGCCGCAGGTGCTGCCAGTGCATCTTTCGGTACTACTCTACAACTTTGAATCCAACGTCCGTTCCGGCACGATCCTGGGGATCGTGGGCGCGGGCGGGATCGGCTTTCTGCTCTCTGACAGGATCGCCGCCTACAAATGGGATGAGGCGTGGACGATCATCTTTCTGATCATCGGGATGGTCTATCTGATCGATTGGCTTTCGGGCCTCGTGCGCACGCGGCTGATCGGAAAGGCGGATCTGGCGAAATGACGATGCGGGTGTCTTACCGCGCCGCGCTTCCCGAGGGGGCAACGGGCGTGCTGGTTCCCGGCGGGATGGCAACGCCCCATGGCAGTTCTACGCAGGTTGAGGGGGAAGGTTTGCGGCCCGTGAGCGAGGCGGCAACGGGGCAACGGGCGTTCTGGTGCGCTGCGCCGGGCGCAACGCTGGATCTGGCCTTTCACGTCTCTGCCGCCGCGCACGCCTATCCCGATGCGCTCTTTACCCCGCATGCCTCACCCTTCACGCGCGCAGGCGCGGCGCTTGTGGCCGAGGTTCGGGGCGTGGCCCCGAAACTGGCCGGCCTTGCCCGCGCCCGCGCAATTGCACGCCACACCGCCGACCGGTTCACATACGGGCATCCCGAAACGGCCTTCACCGATGGGTTGGAGGAGATCCCCGCCCTGGGCTGCGGCCTGACCGAGGGCTCTTGTGTGGATATCAACACCTACTTCATTGCCGCCCTCCGCGCCGTGGGCATCGAGGCAGGCTATGTAACCGGGTTTTTCTTCCCCGCGGAAAAGCGCGGCACCTGCGAGGATGGGCATTGCTGGGTGGTGACCCGGATCGGCGGCGAGACACAGGAATGGGATATCGCCCACCATCTGAAACTTGGCACGCGCGATATCCATCCGGGCCTCAACCCCAAACCGGGCCAGCGCGCGGCGACCTTTCATTCGATGGGCCTCCAATTCCCCGAGATCGGGGATTTTACGCTGAAGGCGCTGATCGAACCGCTCGCCTTGGTGGGCGGGCGCTTTGCGAAGTTCGAGGCCCCGGAGATCCGCCTCCATGCGCCCCAACATGCTTGAAAGCGCGGGGCGCGCGCCCGGGCAGCAACAACCCCGGGAGCTGCCATGAGCGGCTCGGGCTCCAAAGCGCATCTGTCGGAAGCGCCGACGATCCACCCCGAGGCGAAGGTTGAAAACTTCGAGCTTGGGATGTGGACGGAGGTGGGCCGCGGCACAGTGCTCAAGGCGGGGTCGATGGGCGACTGGTCCTACATCACTCAGGATTGCCATGTCGTGTGGACGACGATCGGAAAGATGTGTTCGATCGCAAATGCAACCCGGATCAACCCGGGCAATCACCCCACCTGGCGCGCGGTGCAGCACCATTCGGTGTACCGCGCCGAAGCCTATGGGCTGGGCGAGGATGATCACGCGTTCTTCGAGTGGCGAAAATCGGATTGGGTCAGCATCGGCCATGATGTCTGGATCGGCCATGGGGTAACGGTGACCGCAGGGGTCACCGTGGGCACGGGTGCTGTGATCGGTGCGGGCGCGGTGGTTACCCGCGATGTGGCGCCCTACACCGTTGTTGGCGGCGTTCCTGCACGCATGATCAAGCGGCGTTTCAGCGAGGCGCAGGCCGATGCTTTGTTGGAGATCGCGGTCTGGGATTGGCCCCGCGCGCGCTATAGGGAGGCGCTTCCCGATATCCGCACCCTTGAGATCGATGCCTTTATCGAGAAATACCGCTAAGCGGCCGTAACGGCTTTTGCTACGAAACGCCGATGACCGTACTCTACACACCGAACGTGGCCCTGCTTCCGGGCTATGTTGACGCGCTGAAGCGCGGCTGGTCGCCCGACAATTTGCGCCCCGCCGTGGCGGCCGAGCAGTTGCAGGCGATCGAACACGACGCCGATGCGTTTTTGAAGCGCCAGACAGACCTCGCTGGCGATGGCCCGCCGGTTACCCTGCCGGACGGTTCGCAGGTTTCGCGCTTGCCGTCATTTCGGCGCTGGATCGTGAAGGATGGGTTTGCGGGCACGATCGGTTTGCGCTGGCAGCCGGGAACGGAAGACCTGCCGCCTACCTGCCTTGGGCATGTGGGTTACGCCGTTGTGCCCTGGCGGCGGCGAGAGGGGCTTGCCACGGCGGCACTGAAAGAGCTCCTGCCCGATGCGCGTGCCCTGGGCCTTGGGCATCTCGATGTCACAGCCGCTTGCGATAACCAGCCCTCGCAACGTGTGATCGAGAACGCGGGCGGGCGGTTCATCGAAGATTTCGAGGCCGTCGCGCAACTTGGCGGTGGCCTGCACAAGTTGTATCGGATTCCGCTTTAGGCCGCCGGCGTGGCGCAACCGGCGCTGCTCAGACCGCGAGCCCGAGGTTCTTGAGGTAAGCAAACCCGGCCGGAATCTCGGATTTCCGCCGAAGCTCCAGCACAAGATGTGGCGCGCTGCGGCATTCTGCCAGCGCACGGAACACTTCCGGCCAGTGGATCTCGCCTTCGCCCGGCGCCCAGTGGCGATCCGCATGGCCGTCGAGATCCTGGATATGCACATGGGCGAGCAGGTCGCCCGCATCGCGCACAAAATAATCCACCGGCGGCGCGTCTGACATCCGGCGCGCCAGATGGGCGTGGCCGGTATCGATGGAAAGCGCGATGGCTTTGGAATTGAAGCTTTCCACCATCTCGCGGCGATGGGCGGGATCGGCGTCAAAGATATTCTCGATCACCAGCGTGATACCTAGCGCCTCGGACTGGCGCACAACCGGCAGCATGACCTCGTAGATCCGCCCCAGCTTCTCTTCGGGATAGTCCGGCGTGGCGAGGCGGTTCTTGTGAAACCAGCGCGTATAAGGCGAATGCAACACCATCTGCCGTGCCTCAACTCGGTCCGCCGCCTCAAGCGCCTTGAGAAAGCGCGCGGTGATGAGAGGGCGCAATTCGGCATCCTTGTTATCCATATCGAGCCCTTCGTAAGGACCATGGATGCCGCGCCGCCCGGCATGCCCGTCTAGCGCGGCCCGGGCGGCGGCAATGCGATCCTCAAACTCGGTTGTCAGCGCGGTGTAGCTGCCGAAATCCTGCAGCTCGATGTCGCGCGCATCGTCAAAGAGCCAGTCGCGGTGCGCTGCGATTTCGTCAGATGTCAGGCAGGCGCCGATCTTGAGCGGGGTCATGGGGTCTCCGAGAGCATGGGATCAGGGGGTGAAGTCTTTGCGGGCTAACCGGCCGGGTGCGCGCGATAGGCGGCGCGGCCCTTGACCCAGGTGCCGCGAATGGCGGGCGTGTGGCCTTCGGGCCAATCGACAAGCACCAGATCGGCGCGCTTGCCCACGGCAATGTCGCCGCGATCTTCGAGCTTCATCGCACGCGCCGCGCCTGCGGAGACAAGCGACCAGAGCGTCAGCCGATCCGCCCGCCTTTCGCGATCCAGCCGATCCACTGCCGCCAGCATGGCGGGATAGTAGTAATCGGAGGCCAGAACATCGCAGTAGCCATCCTCCACCATATCCGCCGCACTCAGCGATCCGATGTGGCTGCCGCCCCGCACCGCGTTGGGCGATCCGAAGATGATCGTATCGCCCGCATCCCTGGCGGCTTGCGTGGGCCCCATCGTCATCGGAAATTCTGCCACATCGGCACCCACGGAGCGATAGAAACTGCGGGTGCGCGCTTGCGTATCGTCATGGCTCAGCATCGGCACCCCGCGGGCCCGGGCGCGGGTGGCGACCTCGCCGATCCCTGCGGGCACGGTGGGCCTGCGTTCCCATACCTCCCGGATCAGCGCATGAAACGCGCCGTAGTCGAGCCCCGCGCGTTCCGCGTGCTTGCGGTGGCGGGCTTCAAAAAGCGCGTCATCCTCAAGATCCATCAGCGCATAGTCGGGATCATGCTCAAAGAGGCGATCCTGGATTGCCGTATCGCCGCTGCGCATCGACATCGAAAGGTGATCGTTGAAGGCCAGCGATGGGGTAAGCTCCCAATCCATCGCCCAGTCGAGCACATCGATCGCCTCGGTTGCAAAGGTTTCCCACCGAAGCTGCACCCGGTTTTCAACGGTCAGGCGCGGGGCCAGATCGCGCAAGGCGGCGATCATTTCGCGCCCGCGCTCCACACTGCGAAGCCCCGGCTCAAACCCCAGCGTGATCGAATGATAAGTCGTCGCGATCCCGTTCGCGGCCAGCTGCCTGTCGGTTTCCAGCACAGCCGTTTCCATCGGGAAGAACACGCCGGGGCGGGGCATCACCTGCCGCTCGAACGCATCGCCATGCACATCGATCAGCGCGGGCGCCAGGATCAGCCCGCGCGCATCGATCACCTCGCCCTGAAGCGGGCCGCCGATCTCAACAATCGCGCCGTCTTCCACGCAGACAGTGGTTTCCGCGATCTCGCCCGGCAGGAAAACCGTCGCCCCTTCGAAACTCATGGCCGTCATGGATCACAGACGCTCCAGTGTCAGGTGCCAGTGCCAGGAACCGGGCCTGTCATGTTCCCGGTCCCGAAGGCTCAGCACTTCGAAGCCCGAAAACAGCGCCAGAAGCTCTGCCGCCGTGCAGTAGTAATGCGGGTGGATCTTATCGGTCTTCGGGCTGTCGAACACCCAGGTATTGCGGCTGATCTCGCGGCCCGGGGCCTTGGTCTGTTCATGGGGCAGGCGGCGCTTCGAAAGCATCGTTCCCAGAAAGGTGCCGCCCGGCTTCAGCACCCGGCGGATCTCGCCAATGGTGCGCAGAAGGATGTCTTCATCACCGTGGTAGATCACGTTCCAGCTGAGCACATGAT
>JANQPC010000104.1 GCA_028285485.1 Paracoccaceae bacterium
CGCATAGCCGGGCCGCATTCCCATGAACTACTACGACGCCAACCGGTCCTGGTCTGACCGCTTTCTGCCGGAGATCAAGCGGCTGGTTGGTGGCCACCTATTGAGCAGCGCACCCGATCACCATGACAGGCACAACGCCACGGATCTGATGATGCTCGATGCGCGGGATATACGGGTGGCTGCACGGGTACGGCGATATGGCTATGCGGAGCGCTATCCAAACGAGTTCACGATCCGCTGCCGCATTCCATCCGGCGGCAAGACCGAACTGAGCAAGATTGTCGAAGGCAAGGGCGACTGGATGTTCTACGGCCACGCGGATGCTGCGAACACCAACATCGCTGCCTGGTGGCTGATTGACCTGAGGGCCTTCAGAGCCGCGCTGATCCGCAACCAGGTGAACAGGACACACCTGCGCTACGGCAAGGGGCAAAACCCCGATGGCACCGGCTTTGTCTGGTTCGACCTCATGAGCTTTCCCAGTGAGCCGCCCCTCATCATCGCAAACTCAAGCCCCTAGGTGGCAACCCCTGGCCATCGCGAGCTTTTGCTAGGCATTACAGCCAGATTACACCATGCACTGAGAGGACGACCCGGAATGAAAGGGCGATTGTGTATTTGACAAACCAATTATTTGCCGCGGATGTAGCAAGTAGCCGCAGCACCCTCGCCTTGAAGGGATCGGACGCACGATTGGAACGGGCTGAAGTAGACTGCAACGCCGGTACAAACTACGGCGGCGATTCCGAGATAAAGCGCTGCGCGATCACTCATTTGGTTTTTCTGTCATCCGGCTTTTGCTTCGCCAGCTTCTCGTTGAGCCTTTTTTCATCCTCGTCCGTCCCTAGTTCGCAGGTGGCCTCTTTGAAGCGGTCAAGTTGGGTCTTCCGTTCCTGACTCACTGGACTCTTCCCTTCGGCTTGACATTAGACTGCCTGCATGAAGATTGCAGAAGTCATCGTTGCACAGAAAACAAATGTGACGTTCGGAGCTTGGCGTGACGACAAGCCCCGAAAACGAGACTTTCCCATGAGCAAGCGCCGTCGAGGTGGGGCATTCCCACTCACGCGGAAGTGGCGGTGGTGCACCGTTGAATTTGACGCTCTCGGGCGCAAGTTCATCACCATGGTAGCATATCATAGAGACCTACCAGAGTATCAAGCGGTGTTGGCCGAACGGCTACCGGATGACACGCGAACTCTCGCAAGGTTTGAGTATCACGGCGCGCACCCCGTGCCGGGATGGCACATCCACGCCGCCTGCGGCGATGTGAATGATCTAGAGCTTGGCGTGACCAAGCCGTTGGGGCAGAATCGAATACCAGAGGTTCGCTCGAAGCACCGCCGAGGAGACTTCGTGTCAGAGGATGACAGCATGAATGATGACATCGCGCTCAAGCTAGCTGCCGAACGATATGGGGTGCCCTATACGCCAAATCTGTTCGGGCATGTTTCGACATGAGCTTTCAAGATCGCATCTGCAAAGCGTTCTGCGCCGAGGTTCGGGTGAACAAGTTCAGCGGTGGCTTCGGTGTGTCCACTCCGTTTCAAGGCCAGTTCGGAGACCTCTTGGGGTACTATGTGCTCGGCCCGGATGGCGGAGGGCGTTACAGGATTGTGGACAATGCCCTTACCGTCGAAAACTTCGAGGGTGCAGGCGCGACGCTTGATTCTCAGACTCGCCTATCGGCATTCAATGAAATCTTGTCTTCCTATGGTGCCCAATATGACGAGGAGTCCGGCGAGATTAGTATAGAGGCGGTTGCGGAAGTCGAACTGGAGCATTCGGTCATGGACTTCATGGCGTTGCTCCTGCGGCTGCAGGATATGTATTTCCTTACTCAGGAGAGGACCGAAAACACCTTTATTGAGGACTTTGAACGCAAGCTACAAACGGTATCACTCGAAGGTTTTTCATTTGAGCAACGGGCAACTATTTCGCCAAGATTGGCGGACGTAGAGCCGGACTTCGTTCTCAACCGAACCGGATCTGCATTTCCAGTCGCACTATTCTTGGTAAGTCAAAACGAGAAGCTCTGGCAGGCGATGTATCTGAAGTCTGAGGCTGAAAATGAAGATGTGCCTGTCTCAGTTGTTGCAGTTCTGCAGAAACACACCACTGGGACAGACAAGTTACGCGCGAAAGCAAGCAACCGACTTGACGCAGTCACAAATTGGGAAGGTGACGAAGCCGCCGCTTTTGGCCGCGTCCTGCGCGAGCTTGAGCCTCGTTACCCAATACACTAGATCCCTTCCCGATCAGGCCGCCGATAGGTAATCCTCTCACCGAGAGCACCTTTCAATGCGATTGCTCTCCGCTCTGCATTGTCAACGCAGTCGGCAATTCGGTTGTTGCAGCGGAAATCAAACTCGGTCGCGTCGCGATGCAGGTGCTGCTTACGGCAGTGCTGGTATACGCCCTCCATGCCGCGCTTGAAGATGCCTAACGGCTTTGATGGAGCTGGTCAAAGGTGTCTAGAAGGGTGGATTGGACCGCGCGATTCTTTGGAAAATTATTATGTATCAACGCTATGCGATAATCCTATGGTGCCGCAGGGGAGGATTGAACTCCCGACCTCACCCTTACCAAGGGTGCGCTCTACCACTGAGCTACTGCGGCGGAATGGCGGGCGAAATACTGGCAATCGCCCTACCTTGCAAGCCTATTCTGGACCGTTTGGCGCGGCTGGGATAGAGAGAGCGCATGAGCAAAAACACCGGCAAACCGGGCCCCGCGAAGGCCGAAGATCCGCGCGCCACGCGGCTCAAGGCCGCGCTGAAGGCAAACCTTGCGCGCCGCAAGGCGCAGGCGCGGGCCCGCAAAGAAGCCGGCAAGGCATGAGGCAGGACGATGGACAGTATTCTGGTGAAGGGTGGCGCGCCGCTCAGCGGTGAAATCCCGATTGCGGGCGCGAAGAACGCCTGCCTTACGCTGATGCCAGCCACGCTTCTGAGCGACGATCCCCTGACGCTTACCAACGCGCCGCGGCTTTCAGATATCAAGACGATGACGACGCTGCTGCAATCGCTCGGCGCAGAGGTATCGAGCCTTCAGGAAGGCCGGGTGCTGGCGCTTTCCTCCCATAACCTCACCAGCCAGAAGGCCGATTACGATATCGTTCGGAAGATGCGTGCCTCGATCCTGGTGCTCGGCCCGCTTCTGGCGCGCTACGGGCAGGCCACTGTCTCGCTTCCCGGCGGCTGCGCGATCGGGGCGCGGCCGGTGGATCTGCATCTGCGTGCGCTTGAGGCGCTTGGTGCCACGCTGGAGCTTCGGGATGGCTACGTGCATGCATCGGCATCGGGTGGGCTGAAGGGTGGCACGGTCGCCTTCCCCTTCGTATCGGTTGGCGCCACGGAAAACGTGCTGATGGCTGCAACGCTCGCCAAGGGCACCACGGTGATCGAGAACGCGGCGCAGGAGCCCGAGATCGTGGATCTCGCACAATGCCTGCGCACCATGGGGGCCCGGATCGAGGGCGACGGCACGCCGACCATCACCGTGGAGGGGGTGGATCAGCTGCATGGCGCAACCCACCGGGTGGTGACCGACCGGATCGAACTGGGCACATACATGCTGGCCCCCGCCATCACCGGCGGCACGGTGGAATGCCTCGGCGGGCGGATCGGCCTTGTTCAGGCCTTCGCCGAAAAGCTGCATGATGCGGGGATCGAGGTCAGCGAAACCGCGCGTGGCCTCTCCGTTTCGCGGGAGAACGGGCGGATCAAGCCGGTGAATGTGGAAACCGCGCCCTTCCCGGGCTTTCCAACAGATCTTCAGGCGCAGATGATGGCGCTTCTGTGCACTGCCAACGGCACGAGCGTTCTGGAAGAGCGGATTTTTGAGAACCGGTTCATGCATGCGCCCGAACTGATGCGCATGGGTGCCCAGATCGATGTTCAGGGCGGAACGGCAACCGTGACGGGGGTGGACAGGCTGAAGGGGGCGCCCGTAATGGCCACCGATCTGCGCGCGAGTGTTTCGCTGATCCTTGCGGGGCTCGCGGCAGAAGGCGAAACGGTGGTGAGCCGGGTTTATCACCTCGACCGCGGATATGAGCGGGTGGAAGAGAAGCTCTCTGCCTGCGGGGCCAGTATCGAGCGGATTGCGGGATGAGCGAAGACGCCCGCTTCGAAGATGGGGGCGAGGCGCCCCTCCGCGTGCGTGCGTTTGACGCCGAGGATCTGCAGGTGATTTCTGCACTGGTGCAGGATGCCGTGTTTCCGATTACCGAGATGCGTTGGAAACGCGGCGCGCGCCGCTTTGCCATTTTGCTCAACCGCTTTCGGTGGGAACGCGGCACGGCAGCGGGGCCAGAGCGAGTGCAGGCCGTTCTCGCGATTGAGGATGCAACGCATGTGGCCAGCCAGGGGCTTGATCGCGAGGCGGAAGATATGGTGCTGTCGCTCCTTTCCCTGGCGTTTGAGGCCGGCGAGGATGGTGGCGGGCGGATCCTCCTCACGCTCGCCGGCGATGGCGCGCTGGCCGTGTCGGTTGAGGCGCTGGAAGTGACCTTAACGGATGTGACCCGCCCCTATACCGCGCCCTCGGGCAAGGCCCCGTCGCACCCGGAGTGATCCGGGCACCTTGGCTTGAGGCCCCCTAGCGGCCCGGCTATGTGGGGCCGCAGGAGATGCCGATGCCCCAGTTTTTCTCTACCGCCGAAGATGATTTCGAGCCCCGCTTCGCAGCGCTTCTGGCGATGAAGCGAGAAGATGCACCGGATGTGGATACCGCGGTGGCCGAGATCATTGCGGATGTGCGCACGCGGGGGGATGCGGCGGTGATCGCGCTGACAGAGCGCTTTGATCGGCTGACCCTAACGCCGCAGACGCTGGCTTTCTCCGAAGCCGAAATCGCGGAGGCGGCAGCGCAGGTGCCTGCGGCCGAACGCGCGGCCCTGGAACTCGCCGCTGAGCGCATCCGTGCCTACCACGTACTGCAGATGCCGCAGGATGCGGAGTGGCAGGATGAAACCGGCGCGATGCTCGGTTGGCGGTGGACGGCTGTGGGAGCCGCCGGGCTCTACGTGCCGGGCGGGCTGGCTTCCTACCCCTCATCGGTCCTGATGAACGCGATCCCGGCGCAGGTGGCGGGGGTTGAGCGCCTTGCGATCTGCGCACCCACGCCCGATGGCGTGGCCAACCCCGCCGTCCTACTGGCAGCGCAGCTTTCGGGTGTATCAGAGATCTACCGGATCGGGGGCGCACAGGCGATTGCTGCCATGGCCTATGGCACGGAAACCATCGCACCGGTGGACAAGATTACCGGGCCCGGCAATGCCTATGTTGCCGCCGCCAAGCGCCGCGTGTTCGGGCAGGTGGGGATCGATATGATCGCGGGGCCCTCGGAAATCCTTGTGATTGCCGATGCCGATAATGATCCTGATTGGATTGCGATCGATCTGTTGAGCCAGGCCGAACATGACGAAAGCGCGCAATCGATCCTGATCACCACCGATGCGGGTTTTGGGCGCGAGGTGGCCGATGCCGTAGAGGCGCGTTTGGCCACGCTTTCGCGCGCGGCGATTGCCGGGGCGAGCTGGCGCGATTACGGGGCGGTCATCACCGTGGCCGATCTGGACGAGGCGGTGCGGCTGACGGACAGGATCGCGCCAGAGCATCTTGAGCTCTGCGTGGATGATCCCGTGGCGCTGGCCCGGCAGATCCGCAACGCCGGTGCGATCTTCCTGGGCGCCTGGACGCCGGAGGCCATCGGCGATTACGTGGGCGGCCCGAACCACGTGCTGCCCACGGCGCGATCCGCGCGTTTCTCAAGCGGGCTTTCGGTGATGGATTTCATCAAGCGCACGACCTTGGCGCGCATGACCCCGCAAGCGCTCAAGGCTATCGGCCCGGCTGCCGAAACGCTCGCGGGCTCGGAAAGCCTTGAGGCACATGGCCTGAGCGTTCGCGCCCGGCTCGACCGGCTGAATGAAACGGGCTAGCGCCGGGCCCTGCGGCCCCTGGTTCCCGCGCTTGCTCGTGGGGGTGAATGCAACGCCTGGGGCGGCATTGATGACAGTTCAAAAGGGCTTCCGCCACTGCGGCCCTGTGTTGGGTGCGCTCGGTGCCGTTGCGGGCTATGCCATTGGCTAACGCGCGATTCTACGCGCCCGGAGGCCCCGCATGACGCAGCGTATCTGCCATATCTCGATCGACGACAGCGCTTTGCCCGCGCCAACGCCGGAGATCGAACAGGAACGCAAGGTCGCGATCTTCGACCTGTTGGAAGACAACAGCTTCACCCTGCCTCCGCATGAAACGCGGGCCGTGCCCGGCGGGCCTTACCGTCTGCAGCTTGCGATCCGCGAGAAGCGGCTGGTCTTCGATATTCAGACTGAGGATGAACAACCCGCGGCAGAGTTTCACCTTTCCTTAGGCCCGTTCCGGCAGGTGGTGAAAGACTACTTCCAGATCTGCGAAAGCTACTTTGATGCCGTCAAGCGCCTGCCGCCCAGCCAGATCGAAGCGATCGACATGGCGCGGCGCGGGATCCACAACGAAGGCGCGCGGGTGCTGCAGGAGCGGCTTGAAGGCAAGGCGGATGTGGATATCGACACCGCGCGCCGCCTATTCACCCTGATCTGCGTTCTGCATTTCGGGGCCTGATATGGCGGGCACCTTCCCCCAATCGGTGCTGTTCTGCTGCGATCACAATGCGGTTCGCTCGCCGATGGCCGAGGGGATCATGAAAAAGCTCCACGGCCAGCGCGCCTATGTGCAATCAGCGGGCGTGAAGGGCGATCTTGATATCGATGGCTTCTCAATTGCGGTCTGCCAGGAGATCGGCGTTGAACTGGCGCGCCACATTTCCCGCTCCTTCGACGAGATGGAGGAATGGGGCGACGATCTCTCGGGCTTCGATCTGGTGATCGCGCTCTCCCCCGCCTCGCAACGCAAGGCGCTTGAACTGACGCGGCTTTACCACCTCGAAGTAGAATACTGGCCGATCCTGGACCCGACGGGGCTGGGCGAAACACGCGACGCGAAGCTCGGCAGCTACCGCGAGGCGCGCGACCAGATCATGGCCCGGATGATTGAGCGTTTCGGCCCGGCATCGGAGCCCGCGGACGCGTGATCGGACCCGCGCAAGACGGCCACGCTTGGCCCGGCAGCCTGAGTTTTCGCTTGAAAACACGGGGCATTGCGCTCATGTAAAGCGCGCCCGGCGCGAACCGGGCGGATTTATATGGAGAAACCATGGCCAAGGAAGAACTGCTCGAATTTCCCGGTGTCGTGAAGGAACTCCTGCCGAACGCGACATTCAGGGTCGAGCTGGAAAACGGCCATGAGATCATCGCACATACGGCAGGCAAGATGCGCAAGAACCGCATCCGCGTTCTGGCTGGCGACAAGGTTCAGGTTGAGATGACGCCTTATGACCTGACCAAGGGCCGGATCAACTATCGCTTCAAGTAGGTGAAGCTGATCCTCGGATCGGCCAGCCCCCGGCGGCGCGCGTTGCTGGGGCAGTTGGGCATTGTGCCCGATGCCGTGCGGCCCGCGGATATTGACGAGACGCCGCGGCCCGGCGAATTGCCCCGCCCCTATTGCGCCCGCATGGCGCGGGAAAAGGCCGAAGCGCTTGATGTGGGCACTGGGGAAATCCTGCTCACCTCCGACACCACGGTGGCCGTGGGCCGCCGGATTCTTGGAAAACCCGAAGACGCGGCGGAGGCCGCGCGGTTCCTGCGCCTTCTGTCGGGCCGCCGACACCGTGTTATCACGGCTGTGGCCGTTCGCACCGCAGACCGGCTTTGGGAACGTGATGTGGTAACGGCGGTCAAAGTTAAGGCGTTGTCAGAGCGTGAAATCGCGGCCTATCTCGCCACGGGGGATTGGGAAGGCAAGGCGGGCGCCTATGCCATCCAGGGGCCGGCAGGCGCCTTCATCCCGTGGCTCCAGGGCTCTTACTCCGCCGTGATGGGGCTGCCGATATTTGAGACCGCCGCGCTTCTCGAAGCAGCCGGGTATCGCGCGCCGGGGGCTACGGAGTGAAGGGCCGGGTGATCGTGAAGGGCACCGCGCCAGGCGGGCAAGCTGTCTCGGCGCTCGTCGTCGACGGGCAGGTCGAGGATATGGAAGTCGACCCGGGCGATAACCGCCCGTTCCCGCCCCCGGTTGGCGCAATCACCTATGGCACGATCACCCGCGTGCTTCCAAATGGCCGCGGCGCCTTCTGCGACGTACCTCGGAATGCAGCTGGTTCTGCCGATGGCGAAGGGCGCCAGAGCGGCTTTTTGCGCGATGCCAAGGGTCTGCGCCAAGGGGATAGGCTGGCCGTTCAAGCCTCTGCCATCCCTGAGCCGGGTAAAGCCGTGCCGCTCCGCCGAAATCTGCTGATCAAGGGGCCGCGCGTGATCCTCACCCCCGGCGCGCCCGGTATCAACGCCTCGCGCAAGCTGACAGATGAGGGGGAGCGAGCGCGGCTGACCGCTGTGGTCTCAGAAGCACTTGCTGCCAGGCTCGCGGAAGAGCCCGTTGAGACGGCACCTGGCGCGATCATCCGAACATCTGCGGCGGGGGTAGAGGAGGCGCGGATCGCCGGAGAGGTGCGACGGCTATTCGCCACGTACGGGCGCGTTTTGCTGGCGGCAAACGCGCCGCATATGGGCTGGTTCGCCAAGGATGGTCTCTTTGCAAGCGATGTCGAGGCCGAATGGCTGAGCAACGCGCCCGATGCGCTGGTCTGCGCGCCGGAAACCGCGCATCTTGCGCGAAGCGGCCCGTCAGACGGTGACCCGTTCAATCTTTGGTCCGACCCCGTTTTTGCCGCACGGGCCGAGGCCGATCCCGCCCCGCTCGACAGCTTTGGTGTTCTGGAATGCCTTGAGGCCCTGAAATCGCCAGACGTGCCTCTTCCGGAAGGCTCGCTGGCGATTGAGCCCACCCGCGCCCTCGTGGCGGTGGACGTCAACACCGGCGCGGATTTCTCGCCCGCCGCGGGCCTTAAGGCCAATCTTGCGGCGGCCCGCGCCCTGCCGCGCCAATTGCGGTTGCGCGGCCTCGGCGGCCAGATCGTGGTGGATTTCGCGCCGATGCCGAAGAAAGACAGGCGTACGCTCGAAGAGGCCCTGCGCAAAGCGTTCCGCGCCGATCCGGTGGAAACCAGCCTTGTGGGGTGGACCCCGCTTGGCCACTATGAACTGCAACGCAAGCGCGAACGCCACCCGCTTCACGAGGTGCTCTGATGGCCTGCCCGATCTGCAAATCGCCGACAGTTGCGGACTACCGCCCATTCTGTTCCTCCCGCTGTGCCGATGTGGATCTCGGGCGCTGGATGCTTGGCAGCTACGGCATTCCGCTTCCCGAAACAGACGAAGACGAGCGCCCGGAGAGGGGCGCCGACACCCCCTGACAGCCCCGCTCTTTGTGGCTGGACACTGCCCGCCCCGAAGTCTAGAACGCCCCGACCCAGCGGGCCCGCCCGCTCCCGTGCCCGGGTAGCTCAGGGGTAGAGCAGTGGATTGAAAATCCTCGTGTCGGTGGTTCGATTCCGCCCCCGGGCACCAAAAAATCAAGAACTAAGGGGAATCTCACTTGCTCCCAAGGTCCGTTGCCTCGTTCTGTGTCGAGATCTTGGAGCAGTACATGACAAAATTCGCCCCAATGAGCGACGCCTACCGAATTGGTCCTCCGTTGGCTAACCATTGCGGTGAACCGCTTCAGTGGGGGACGCTCATTCACCCACCGCGCACGACAGAACTTGAGCCACCAAGGGTGCCGCCAAGTCGTGAAAGGAGGTGGGGCTCATTCGCCTTGCGCCTGTTTATCTCCGAGCTGCCCCTAGATCACGCGCTGTGGCGGACGGCAGATTGGACAAGCTAGGTCGGTGATGGTCCGGCCGGGGCGAAATCACGTAGCACAGCACCATTATTGACGGATGTTCTGGATCCGTCCCGCATGGACAGCGCTCCGTTAACAAGCACATGGGCAATGCCGCTTGCATAGCGGCGCGGATGTCGGGCCGTGGCGTTGCTCGTGATGGACATCGGATCAAAGACGCAAATGTCGGCGTGATACCCCTTGCGGAGTTTTCCGCGCTTGCGCAGGCCGATGCGTTCCGCGGGGACAGAGGTGATTTTAGCCAACGCTTCGCCCAGGGTCAGTACACCGCGATCTCGGACAAAGTATTGAAGGAACCGCGCAGCCCAGCCATATCCGCTGAGTGATCCGACATGATCGCTGAGAACTCCGTCATTGGCGATGGCAACGGTGTCAGAAATCACCGCGCATTCACCTTGTTCCAGACAAAGCTCGATATCCTTGTTCTCAAAGCTTTTGGACGACCACATAGCCGCCATAATGTTTTCGCCTTCCTCCAGGAGGATATCCAGGACCGCATCGTAAGGATCAACGCCGCGCATCCGTCCAATCTCTTCGAAGTTGGCGCCGACAAGATCCTTGTTGGCTGTGGCGTTGAGCAAAATGATATCATGCCATTGCTGCGCCTTTACGATGAGCCACATGGGCTTTGGATTTGCTTTGATCTGCGCACGGATCTCCGGATCAGCAAGGCGCTTGAGCACATCATCAATCGATCCCGCCTGCGCCCATTTGGGCAGGATCGCCGCCATCAGCGTATGGTTCCAGTCATGGGGAATCACGTCAAAGGCAATATCGCCGTCATGGCGCCGGGCCAGGTCAATCATTTCCAGAGTGTGTTCCATCGCATGGGACGGCGCGCCGAATTTGGGCTGGATATGGCTGATTTGCAGTTTTGCCCCTGCCTGGCGCGCAGTGCCCATGGCTTCGGTAAAGCCAAGATCGTACTCGGTGTCGCGATTGCGCACGTGGGTTGCATAGAGCCGCCCGTGTTTCGCGGCCACCTCGACCATGGGGACAAGGTGGTCAGGTGCCGCCAGAATACCTGGGAAGTACTCAAGACCGGATGAGAAGCCGCCAGCGCCCTCTTCCATGCATTGATCCACAAGCTTGGCCATTTTGGCGACATCTTCGGGCTCACCGGCATGAAGTTCGTCCCCCAGGACAGCGCGGTGGATCGTGCCGTGCCCGACAAAAGCCACTACATTCACACCCAATGGTGTCTCATCAAGCACATCGAGATAATCGCCAAAACTCAGCCATTTCTTATGGTCGGCCTTGTCCGTGAACCAGGGTGAGACCTGCCGGATTGCGGAATGCGAACAGACAGGCGCGCATGAAATGCCGCATTGCCCGATCACCTCTGTCGTCACGCCCTGATGCACCTGACTTTCGGCACGGCCATCCGCAATGAGTGTAAAATCAGAATGCGTGTGCATATCCACAAAGCCGGGCGAAACCGTCAGCCCGGTGACATCGATCACCTCTTCGGCGGCGGCAGTGATGGTGCCCACTTCCGCGATCATGCCACTCTTGATCCCGATATCCGCCACAACTGCAGGCGCCCCGGTGCCATCGAATACTTCGCCGCCTTTCAGAACGATGTCGAACATGCACCTACCTCACGGATGCGGGGCCATAGACCCAGTTTGGCAAAAAGAGAGTCAGGTCAGGGAACAAGATGATGATGATCATGCCAATGATGTAGGCGCCGATAAATGGCAGCACCGCCACGGATATTCGTTCCAGCGATATCGCCGAGATACGTGAAGCGATCGTCAGATTTGCGCCCAATGGCGGTGTGAGAAAGCCGATCTCGCAGGTGATAACTGTGAAAATGCCAAAAAGGACGGGATCAATCCCAAGCGACACAACAAGCGGAAGGAAAACCGCCGTAAAGAGCACAATTTGTGCCAGGCTTTCCATGAAAGTTCCGATGAAGATGTAGAACACGCCTATCAAAAGCAGAACGAGAAACGGGCTCGTCGTAATGGCGGTGATGCCGGATTGCACAGCGGCAGGCACATCATAGAAGGCGGTCAACTGACCAAAGGCCAGCGTCGGCGTCAGCAGGATCAGGATGCCCGTCAACAAGGCGGTAAAGCGCAGCGCCTCCAGTACCTTTTTCACCGTCAGCTCGCGGTAGATGAAAAGGCCCACAAAGAGGGCATAGAATACGGCAACGCCCGCTGCTTCAGTCGGGGTAAAGATGCCGCCGTAAATCCCGCCCAGTATCAGAACTGGCGCACCGATCGACCATTTTCCCTCCCACGCCGCGCTCAGGAACGGGCCCCAGGTAAACCGCGCGCCGCCGCCGCCATAGCCCCGACGCCTTGCGATCAAATAAGTGGTCATCATCAGCAGCGTCGTGACGAGAAAGCCAGGCACAATACCGGCAAGGAAAAGGCGCGGGATCGAGGTCTCAGAGACGAGCCCGTAAATGATCATCAGGTTTGACGGGGGGATCAGGCTCCCCAGGGCACCGGCACTGGCGGTAATTGCAGCAGCGAAGGGAACGTCATAGCCCTCTTTCTTCATCGCCGGCACAGTCGCCGACCCGATGGCGGCGGTCGTCGCCGGGCCAGAACCCGATAGCGCGCCAAAAAGCATACAGGCAAATACGGTCACAAGGCCCATCGAGCCCCGGTAGGCCCCGACAAGCTTGGTTGCGATGCCGATCATTCGGTTCGCCATGCCGCCCGTTTCCATCAGCCGCCCCGCCAGCACGAAAAGCGGGATCGTCAGCAGGGGGAATGGCGTCAGGCTATTGTAGCCAGTCTGCGCTAGCAGCGTGTAAGGGATCTCGATTAGAAAAAGCGCAAGCGCAGTGGTCAGGCCGACAGCAGCAAAAAGCGGCACGCCGATCAGCGTCAGAATGACAAAGCAAATCGAAAGCAGGAGCAGCTCGTTCAAAAGAGGTGCTCCTCGTCGTGGGTGGCATCGCCATCTTCAACGAGCATTCCGGGCAGGCCTTCGGCCCCATCGCGGTACCACAGCGCGTAGGTCTGGATCAGACGGGCGAGCATCAGGCCATAGCCGATCACGAGTATGGTTTGCGGGTAGAATTCGTTGATGCCCAGGCTTGGACTGTGCGACGGAAAATTCCACAGAAGCGCCAGATAGTCCCAGCTCACGCGGATCATCAGCAGGCTGAACGCGGCCCAGGAAAGATCGGCCATGAATATCACGTACCGGCCCATGCGAGGGGGCAGGGCCTGCACCGCGACAAGGATGCGAATGTGAAAGCGTTCGCGCACACAAAGCGACGCGCCCATATAGACAGCCCAAACCATGCAGATCGCGGCCGTCTCTTCTGTCCAGTGCAGCGCAATCTCAAAGACATAGCGCGCCATTACCTGGCTGATCACGGCAACGGCGATGACACTTAGCGCAATACAGCAGAGCGCTTCTTCGAAGTGCTTTTCAAGCCAGCGGAGGATGGTCATGGTGCGGCCCATTGGACAATGCGGGAGCCTGATCAGGCTCCCGCAAGGCAGCTTACTCGGCTGCGGCGTTGATCATGTTTACCAGATCCACGAACTCCTGCCCGCGCTCGGCTGCCACTGCTTGCTGAACTCCCTGAGCCGCCGCGATGAAGTCGGCGCGGTCGGGATCAGTTCGCGTCATGCCACCTTCGGTGGCGAGCCAGTCGCGCACCTCTTCGGTTTCTGTGCGGACCTGTTCGCTGAATTGCGCGCTCGCATCCTCAGCAGCCCGCATGACCTGTTCTTTCTGCTCATCGCTCAATCGGTTCATGAAGTTTGACGAAGCGAATAGCGGGGCCATCGACACGAAATGCTCGAGGATCACGAGATTAGGCATGAACTCGTAAAAGCTCATGTCGCGGATAAAGGATGTACCGTTATCGCCGCCATCCACCGTGCCGGTTTGCAGTGCGGTCGGTGTTTCAGACCAAGCCAGCGGCACGGGATTTGCACCGAACGCCTCAAAGGTTCTCAGCATGACCGGATTGTTAGGCGTGCGAATTTTCAGGCCCTCCATATCGGCCATCGTCTGGACCGGGCGGACGGAATTATAGAAATCACGATACAGCGCTGGCCCAAAAGCAAGCAGGTGGACACTCGTGTCCTCCAGCAACTGGGCCTTGATGAAATCCCCGACCTCGCCATCTACAACGCGCGCGAGGTGATCGGTGTTCTGAAAAATATAGGGCAACACGGTCACATCCATCAGCGGCCAATGCGGTGACACGTTGTTGGCCGTGATGAAGAAGCCATCGACGGTGCCCAATTGCATCGCGCGGAAGCCTTCATCCTCGGTCGCAATCTGGTTGCAGCAGCGCAGACGTACATCGACAGAGCCGCCGGTGTAGTCTTCGACCAGCTCCTCGAAGATCGCACCAAAGCGGCCATAGAGCGATTCCTCGGGCGCACCGAAGCCCAGATTCATCGTAATGTCCTGCGCCGTGGCCGTGCCGGCAGACAGGGAAAGCGCGACGCAGGCGGCGAGTGTTTTGCTGTACAGCTTCATGTTCGATCTCCTTGTTGGTTCACCGTTTTTTGCCAACGTTGCATGGGAACGCGCGCAGGGATAATATCATTTACATCTCTTTTGATACCCAATGAGCATCATGAGATCCCATTTTCGCCGCCTTCGGTACTTTGTCGCTGTCGCCGAAGAGCTGCATTTCCGCCGCGCCGCCGAACGTCTTGGCATCGCCCAGCCCGCACTCAGCCGCGCCATCCGCTCAATGGAGGAAGAGATGGGCGCAGCGCTTTTTGCGCGCACCAATCGCGCGGTTAAACTAGCTCCAGCGGGGCAAATCCTTTTGGAACGCGCCTATGAGATCCTCAGCCTCGTGGAGCGCGCCGGTAGGGACGTGCGCAATGCCCATGATGGCCGGGTGGGTATGCTGCGTATCGGCTACACCGACTTCGCGATTGCCGGGCCATTGCCTGAGCTGCTTAAGGAGTTTCAGGCGTCGCAGCCTCAAATCACGCTGCGCCCTCAACACGGTGTCACGCTCACGCAGCTCAGGCGCATCGCAGAGGGCAAGCTGGATATTGGCTTTGTAACGGGCCCGGTCCGCGTGCCGGGATATGCCCAGCGCCCGGTTCACGCCGAAAAACTGATCTGTGTCTGCCCGGATAGCCACCCCTTTGCGCGGCGCGATAGCATCCGGCTCGCGGATCTGGCCGAAGAGAACTTTGTGCATGGTGGCGCACAAGATTGGCAGTACTTCTACGATTACCTCAATCCTCTTTGCCGGCGCGCCGGGTTTATGCCGCGCATTACGCAGGAGGCGTTCAATACGGCCGGTATTCTTGGCCTGGTTGCCTGCGGCATGGGCGTTACCGTTCTGACCGAAGGCGTCGCCCGGACGCTTGGGCCGGGCCTCAAGGTGGTTCCGATCCAAGATGTGCCGGAAAAGCTGATTACCTGTGCGATCTGGCAGCAGGATCAGGCGCGCGGTCCGATTGGCCATTTTGTCAAGTTTCTCGAAGACGTGCCCTCAGCTTAGGGCCCTCGCCCCGAGATGGGCTAAACAACGACCATCCCGCCCAGGACGGTGCCCACGATTGGGATGTCGCGCAGGCGTTCCGGCTCCGTTTCCAGCGGATCGCCATCCAGAATGGTGAAGTCGCCGCGCTTACCGGTTTGGATCGAACCGATCTTATCATCGAGCTTCAGCACATAGGCCGCGCCCAGCGTGATCGTGTGGAGTGCTTGCGCGATGGTAATCTTCTGGCTGGCCCCAAGCTGGCGGCCTGTCTCTGTCAGCCGGTTCACAGCAATCCACGCGGTATGGAGCGGTGCCATAGGGGTTACCGGCGCGTCTGAATGAATGGCAAAATCGCCGCCAAAGACCTCCCAGGCGTCATGCGCCGCGTTCATGCGCGCCGCGCGGTCCGGGCCCACCGTCTTGGTCCAATGCAGATCGCCGAAGTAATAGACATGGTTTGTAAAGATGTTCACAGTCAGGCCAAGTGCGCGCATCCGTTTGAATTGATCGAGTCCCGCAAGCTGCACATGCTCAAGTGTGTGGCGGTGATCGGCGTTTGGCGTCTCGATCATCGCCTCGCGAAAAGCGTCAATCGCAAGCTCTGACGCTGCGTCGCCGTTCGTATGCACATGGGTTTTTACTCCAGCGCGGTGCAAGGCGCGAATAGCAGCGCGAAAATGCTCCACCTCCATGTTCCAGATGCTATGGTCGTCTAGCCTGAAATAGCCCGGCGCCTTGAGTTTGGCTGTGCCGCTTTGGATTGAACCATCGGTAAACAGTTTCGCGCGCCCCAAGTGCAGCTTCTCGGTTGAGCGCCGTTTCAGTGCAAGCGCGCGCTGCGCTTCGGTCTCGGGATCTTTGCGCATGGCGTTCATCACTGGCACGTAGCGCGCGGGAAAAGCATCATCCCCCGTCACCCGTATCAGCATATCAACCTCTGCCTCTTCGAGGTCCGAGAGCAGATCAGCCACAGTGGTTACGCCGCAATTGCGGGCCACCTGACCATAGGCCCGCACGGCGTCAGCATCTGCGAGATCGGCAAAGTTCACACCCATGACCGCCATCACCGGGCCCATCGCCGCAAATTCTTGCAGCTCGCCATTGGGCGTGCCATCGGCCCCACGTACAACCCCCGGGATGTTGGTTTGCACATCAATCCCGGCCTGCCACAGAGCCTTGGAATTGGCTGTCATCAGATGAAAGTTGGAATGCAGCAGGGCGACCGGATGCTCGGTCGAAACCTCATCAAGCTTCTCTCTGTCAAGGCTGCCACCGGCCAGAAAGTTGGGGTCAAACCCCCATCCCACCACAGGTGTCCCTGGCGGCGTTTTGGTAGCAATATCTCGCAGCCGCGCGATAAGCCCTGTGTCGTCTCCCACGCCCGGCCAGGTTGTCCCGTCAGGATCTTTCCTTGTGTAGTGGCCGCAATAGGTGAACCGCCAGATCCCGCCCGCCATCACATGCGCATGTGCTTCGATCAGGCCCGGCATCATCACATGCGCCGCAAAGCGGTCATCGCGCAGGACCGGCCCCCAGCCATCACCGCAATTTGGGCCGCCCACACCCACAATCACCCCGTCTTTCACCGCGACATGCGTCGCGATGGGGCAATTGCGTTCCATCGTAATGATCTTCCGGGCGCTGTAGACGATAACCATTCCGATGAGCTTTCCATTGAGGGCACAGTGCCTTCTACAATAGCAAGCACGATGGTACATGGCATGCATCGGTTCATCGATCACTGGCTCAATCCTGAGAACCGCACCGACGGCATCAGGCGGTCATAATGCGCCCACCAGTGCCGAAGACCTTCCTAAAGAGGCGTGAATTCAGTGGCCCAGATACAGGGGCTGGATCTATTGACTATGACACCGGTGTCATGACATCGGTGTCATAGGGGCGAGTCGCTCGCCCCGAGGGAGGATCCAAGGTGGCTACAATCTACGACGTCGCCAAGAAAGCAGGCGTGTCGCCGAAAACGGTCAGCCGTGTGCTGAACGGCGATGCACCGGTTTCCCCAAGCACCAAAGAGGCGGTGCAGGCCGCGATGGACGCTCTCGGCTACGTGCCCTCCCACGCGGCACGATCGATGAAATCCCACCGCTCCGGCCTGATCGGCATGATTACCGGTGCCATCAGCAATGCAGACGAGGTCGCGTCACCCGCAGGCTTGCCGGAACTCTTCATCGTTCAGGGCGCGCAATCGGTGATCGCCGCCTCGGGCAAAACGCTGCTTATCTCAGATACCGGCGGGCGGCTGGAACGGGTGCCGGATCTTGTGCGCACGTTTCAGGCGCACCGGGTTGAAGGGATCATGTATGTGGCGGATTTTCATAAACCGCTCGATATTTCCCTTCCCGGCAAGGATATCCGCAAGGTGCTGGTGAACTGCTTTGACGATGCTGGCACCCCCGCGGTTATTCCCGATGACGAAGCGGGGCAATTCGCGCTCACGAAGGCTGTCATTGAAGCGGGTCACCGGCGGATCGCGCATATGACGCTAGCGCCAACGCAGGTTGCCACCCGCCTTCGCGGCAAAGGGTTCCGGGCGGCCTTGCAGGAAGCCGGTATTGCCTTTGACCCCTCGCTTGAGCGCGCGACGGACCTCTTCGGCACCGCCGGCGAACATCAGTTGATCTGGGATGCGCTCGATCAGTTCTTTGACAATGTCGACCCGCCCACGGCGATTTGCTGCGGCAACGATCGTCTGGCCATGGCCGTCTACGGGATCCTACGAAAGCGCGGCATCGCGGTGCCGGAGCAGGTTTCCGTCGTTGGGTACGACGACCACCGCCTGATCTCGGAAACCCTGTTCCCTGCTTTGACAACGGCAGAGCTGCCCTATCGCGCGATGGGTGCGCGGGCCGCGCAATGGCTGCTGGACATGATCGTTGATCCGGCCAAGGCCCGCGCCAGCGCCCCGGTGCGCGTCAGCGGGCAGATCCAGTTGCGCGGATCGCTCGTCGCGCCACCCGCACAGCATTTCAACATCATTAATCTCAAAGGGAGGACTGAGATATGACCCGCAACATGACCTTGGCGGCCATCTGCGTGGCCGGGCTGGCCGCGCCAGCCGCCGCGCAGACGGAGCTGAGCCTCTGGTATCACGGCGCCGGCAGCGCCAATGCCGAAGAAGCGCTCGTGAACCAACTGGTCGAAGAATTCAACGCCTCGCAAAGCGATTGGCAGGTGGTTATCGAAACCTTTCCGCAGCTTGCCTACAACGATGCCGTTGGCGCAGCGGCCCTTGCGGGCGAACTTCCCGACATTCTCGATGTAGACGGGCCCGTGATGCCGAACTGGGCCTGGGCCGGCTACATGCAGCCACTGGGCATCGATGAGGCCACCCTTGAAGATTACCTGCCGGGCACGATCGGCCGCTGGAATGGCGAGGTCTATTCGGTGGGTCTTTGGGACGCTGCGGTTGCCATGACAACGCGCCGTTCAACGCTGGAGGCCTACGGTATCCGAGTACCAACGCTTGATGCGCCCTGGACAGGCGACGAATTCACCGAGGCGCTCATGACGATCCGCGACTCCGGCGATTTCGAATACCCGCTCGATCTTGGCATGGCCTGGCGGGGGGAGTGGTACCCCTACGCGTTCTCGCCGCTGCTCCAAAGCTTCGGCGGCGATATCATCGACCGGTCGACCTACCAATCCGCAGAAGGCGTGCTGAACGGGGATGCCGCCATCGCGTTCGGCGAATGGTGGCAGATGCTGTTTCAGGAAAACCTCGCGCCCGGCACCAGCCAGGATGCGGCGGACCGTGATGCCGGCCTTCTGAATGGCACCTACGCGATCTCGTGGAATGGTAACTGGGCTGCATTGCCGGTAGTTGAAGCCTTTGGCGACGACGCACTCTTTCTTCCTGCGCCGGACTTTGGAAATGGCTCGGTGATCGGCGGCGCGTCATGGCAGTTCGGCGTTTCGGCCACCTCGGAGAATCCCGATGGCGCCCGTGCGTTCATCGAGTTCGCGTTACAGGATCGCTGGTTCTCGGCCTTCTCCGATGGTACGGGCCTGATCCCGCCCACGGCGTCTGCGGCTGCCGATACGGCGAACTATGCCGCCGGCGGCGCGCTCGAGGTTTTCTACGGCCTGTCGGAAGCGCAGGCGCTCGTGCGGCCGGTCACACCGGGCTACATCGTTCAGGCGCTGATCTTTGAAAATGCGCTGGCAGATATCGCCAACGGTGCCGATGTGCTCGATGCGCTTGACGCGGCCGTCGATGAAATCGGCGCCGATATCGAGGCCAATGACGGCTACGGCCACTAACCGCCGAACCGCAGACGCAAACCCTACCCGGGGCCCAGGCGGCCCCGGGCCACAGGAGAGGTGCATCCAATGGCGTCGAAACTAACGCAATCGAACAAGGCCGGATGGCTCATGGCGTTCCCGGGCATTGCCCTGATCGCGGCCTTCATCATCGTGCCCTTCTTCCTTGCCTTCGCCTTTTCGCTCACCAACCAGCGCCTCGCTTCCCCCAATCCCACCGAATACGTCGGATTCGATAATTATCGGGATCTTCTTGGCCTCGCGATCTTCACGCTTGAGCCGGAACGCGGCGAAAACGGGCAGGTTCTTCGCGATGATGAGGGCGCGATCGAGTACCCGCGCCTTCGAACCTTCACGCGAAACAACCCCGATTACCCGCAGCTTGATGGGAAACGGGAATGGTTCAGCTGGCAATCGGGAGAGAACCGGACCGTCGTTCTGGCATCAGACGTTGTTTTCATGAGAGCGGTTGTGAACACCTTCTTCTTCGTGATCTTCGTTGCACCCGTTCAGGCGGGGATCGCGCTGGGCCTGGCGCTTCTGATCAATCAGAAACTCCGCGGTATCAACGTTTTCAGAACGATCTACTTCATGCCCGTTGTCGTTTCGATCGTTGTGGTCTCGCTACTGTGGAAGTTCATCTATTCCCCAGGCGACGGGTTGCTGAACAATATCCTGGGCTGGCTCAGCTTCGGGTTATTCGAACCGAGGGATTGGTTGGGTTCCACCTCCACCGCTCTTCCATCGATCATCGCCATGTCGATCTGGCAGGGTGTTGGGTTTCACATGGTGATCTGGCTCGCCGGTCTGCAAACCATATCGCCAACGCTTTATGAGGCCGCTGAAATCGAAGGCTCCAACAAGTGGCAGACCTTTCGCTATGTCACCTGGCCGGGGCTCAGAAACACTGCGGTACTGATCCTGATTGTGATCACCATGCAGGCCTTCGCCCTCTACGCACAGATCAATGTGATGACGCGCGGCGGGCCTCTCGACAGCACCCAGGTCTTCGTCTTCCAGGCGGTTGTCCGCGGTTATGAGCGCCAGGATATCTCGGGCGGTTCGGCGATTTCAGTCATCTTGTTCCTGATCGTCCTCGCGATCTCGCTTATCCAACGCTACCTCACGCGGGAGAAGAACTGATGGCTGCGGTATCCCATGACAATCGCGGCCTGCGCCTGGCGGCGCGCTACGCCGCCCTGATCCTCGTCGCCATCATCTTCATTTTCCCGTTGCTTTTCATGGCGATGTCATCTCTGAAGCCCGATCAGCAGCTTTTGAACGATACCAACAGTCTGCGTGCGTTCCTGCCGGTGGGCGACATATCGTTTCAGAACTACTGGGATGCGTTTGATCGCGCCCCGATCGGTGTTTTCGTTCTGAACTCGGTGTTGATTACGGGCGCGACGGTTCTGTTGACCCTTTTCGTCTGTTCCCTCGCCGCCTTCTCCTTCGTGTTTCTCGATTGGAAGGGGAAAGAGGTCATCTTCTCGATCCTGCTGGCCACGCTCATCATCCCGTATGAGACGATCTTCATCCCGCTCCTGCTGATGGCATCGCAACTGCCGTGGATCGGAACGGAAGGGTTGGAAATCGGTTGGCTCAACACATACCGAGTGCAGATCATCCCGTTTATCGCCGACGGGCTTTCGATCTTCCTGTTTGTGCAGTATTTCCGCGATCTTCCGCGCGAGTTGATCGAGGCAAGTCGGGTCGAAGGCGCAAGCTGGTGGATGATCTACCGCAAGGTCGTAATGCCGCTTTCCGGGCCCGTTATCGCAACAGCCGCGATCCTGAAATTTCTCTTCATGTACAACCAGTATCTCTGGCCCCTGATGGTGGTTCAGGAAGAGGCGATCCGGCCCGTCATGGTTGGCCTCGGTTACTTCACCGATCAGCTCAACGTGCCCTGGGGTGAGGTGATGGCTTACCTCACGGTGATCACCGTGCCCGTGCTGGCATTCTACCTGTCATTGCAGCGTGTTTTCATCGCATCGGTGGCCTCGACCGGGGTGAAAGGCTGATGGTTCTCGCGCTTGAAGATAAGTGGGTCTGGGACAGCTGGTATGTTCGTGACGGGGGCTTGTGGCATGCGTTCTTTCTGCAGGCCGATAAGTCTATCGGGGACCCGGAGCTGCGGCACTGGAACGTGAGCTACGGCCATGCCACCAGCCGCGATCTGATGAACTGGGACCACTTGGGCACCTGTTTTGCCCCGTCTGAGGGCCCATCCTGGGATGACTACACCACCTGGACAGGATCGGTCGTGCGGGGTGACGACGGGAACTGGCATCTCTTCTATACCGGCACCAGCCAGGAAGAAGGCGGCAAACACCAACGCCTGGGCCACGCGATCTCCTCCGATCTGCACAACTGGCAACGCGTAGGAAGTGGCCTGATCCTCGATATCGATGACCGCTATGAGGAGTTCAAGGAAGACCGCTGGCATGATCGTGCGTTTCGCGATCCTTGGGTCATGCGTGATCCGGGTGGCGACGGGTGGTTGATGTATTTCACCGCGCGCAAATCGGGCGTGCAGGGCTGGCTTGATGCCGGCGCAATTGGTTTTGCAACCTCGGCAAACCTCAATGAGTGGGCGTTGCAGGATCCGGTCTTTGTAGGCGGGTTCGGGGAGCTGGAAGTGCCGCAGGTCTTCGAACAGGACGGGCGCTGGTATTGCCTCTTCTGCACCAATGAGCGGTTCTGGACGCCCGGCGCGCAAGAAATCGTGGGCGGCCCGGCCATGACGGGAAGCCACTACCTTGTCGCCGATAATCCCCGCGGGCCGTGGCATGTGGCGCCGGGCCCGATGCTTGACGGGGCGAACCCGGTAAACCGCTATGCCGCGCGCATCGTTGAAACTGCGCAGGGCATGAAGCTGATGGGCTTTCGCTGGTTTGACCCCGAAACCGGCGCGTTCATCGGCGAAATCGATAACCCGGTGGACGTGAGTATCGAATCGGACGGGCGCCTGGCGCTCGTGACCGCAGCGTGAACGAAGGGAGATGTTATGGCGGACGTACTGCTGAAAGGCATCAAGAAGAGCTACGGCTCTGTCGACGTGATCAAGGGTGTTGATATCGAGATCAAGGATGGCGAGTTCGTGGTGTTCGTGGGCCCTTCGGGCTGTGGGAAATCCACGCTGCTGCGCATGATCGCGGGGCTTGAGGATATCACCGGTGGCAGGCTGGAAATCGGCGGCACGGTGGTGAATGAGATCCCGGCCTCGCAGCGCGGCATTGCGATGGTGTTCCAATCTTACGCGATCTTCCCGCATATGACCGTGCGCGAAAACGTGGCTTTTGGCCTGACGATCTCGGGCGCCTCGAAGGCCGAGAAGGATCAAAAGGTCGCCGAGGCGGCGCGCATCCTCCAGATGGAGCATTTGCTTGATCGACGCCCTTCGCAGCTTTCGGGCGGGCAGCGCCAGCGGGTGGCCATCGGCCGGGCGATTGTGCGCCAGCCAGAGGTCTTCCTCTTCGACGAGCCATTATCGAACCTTGACGCGGCCCTGCGGCTCGACATGCGCATCGAGATCGGAAAACTCCACAAATCTCTGAATGCGACAATGGTTTATGTCACCCATGATCAGGTTGAGGCGATGACGCTCGCTGACAAGATCGTGGTTCTGAAGGACGGCTACGTGCAGCAGGTCGGCTCGCCCATGGAGCTTTATCACCGGCCCGAAAACCTGTTCGTGGCCGGGTTCATCGGCGCGCCATCGATGAACTTCCTCGATGTCGATTTGGTTTCGAAGGAAGGTGACACGGCCCGCATTCGCTCCGATCTCGTATCCGAATTCGCGGCGCCAGCCTGGCGCGCTGACGTGCCGGCATCAGGCCGCGCCACCCTTGGCATCCGTCCGCAAGATCTTCACCCGGTTGAGTCCGGCGGGGTGCTACACGGCAATGTCACGCTATCCGAGCGGCTCGGCACCGAGACGGTCATCGACATCGCGCTGAAGGATGGCACACGCATTCTCGCCTCGCTCGCCGAGGATCGCATCTTCACCCCGGGTGAGGAGATCGCGCTCGATTTCGATCATGCCCATGCGCATCTCTTCGCGCCAGCCACGGCCGAGGAACAGGCCGCCGCCCAATCCGCTGCGTGAGGGAGCCATGACCGACAAGCCGCTTCTGATCCTCGATCAGCACTTCCGCCGCCTTGAAGAGCTTTTCCGCCCCGAGGCCTACGCGGAATTGTCCGGCATGTGCCGGATCGAGGGCGGCCAGAACTGGCCGATGGGGGCAGAGCGGATTGATGCGCTGATCGGTGAGGCCGCGTTCTATGTGGCCGCGATGCCCGCGCTCACCGGGGCGCAGATCGCGCGGTCAACCAACCTCAAGGCGGTGATCGAGGTGGCAGGCGGGTTCAACGAGGGGCTCGACTATGCCGCCTGCTTCGAGCGCGGGATAGAAGTGCTGTCCTGCGCGCCGGGCTTTCGCCAATCGGTTGCCGAGATGACGCTTGCGATGATCCTCGGTGCAGCGCGCGGGTTGGTGGATGAGCATGAGGCCTTTCGAACCGGCGGCGAACGCTGGCTTGATGATCGGGAGGGGCGCGATTTTTCGCTGTTCGGTCAAACCGTGGGGTTCATCGGCTATGGCCAGATCGCGCGTGAGACCCACCGCCTGATGGCGCCGTTTTCGCCCCGCGTGCTGGCCTATGACCCGTTCCTGAAGGAGGAAAACCCGGGCGTCGAAGCGACCGATCTTGAAACGCTGGTTGCCGCCAGCCGCGTGGTGATCGTGGCCGCCGTTCCCTCCGAAGAAACGCGCGGGCTTTTGAGCGCGGCGTTGATCGAGGCGCTGCCGCCCGGTGCGCTCGTTGTCGTGATCAGCCGTGCCTGGTGCACCGATTTCCCTGCGCTGGTTGCTGCCGCGAATGGCGGGCAGATCAGGCTGGCGACCGATGTCTTTCCGCATGAGCCGATCGCAAGAACCGATCCGCTCCGCCAAAGCGAGAACGTTATCTTCTCACCTCATAGAGCCGCGGCAGTGCCCGGCGGCCGCCTTCCCATCGGCGATATGATCCTGCACGATGTGAAGGCGATCCTCGATGGCCGCCGCGACCGCCACCTCAAATCGGCCGATCCCGAACAGGTGGCAAGTATGGTTGCGGCGCAGATAGGAATGGCCGCACAATGACGATGTTTCGCTGGGGCATCCTCGCCACCGGCAACATCGCCTCATCGATGGCCGAGGCGTTGCAACTCATCCCGGATGCGGAGCTTCGCGCGGTCGCCTCCCGGCGCCAAAGCTCCGCCGATGCCTTCGCCGCGCGTTGGAACGTGCCGGTTGCCTACGGCACCTACGAGGCGCTTCTGGCGGACCCGGCGATTGATATCGTCTACGTTGCGACGCCAAATGCCTGCCACAAGGAAAACGTTCTGGCCGCGCTGGCCGCCGGTAAACACGTGCTTTGCGAAAAACCACTGACTACATCGGTTGAAGGCACGCTGGCCTGCACAAAGGCTGCCCGATCTTCTGGGCTTTTCCTCATGGAGGCGATGTGGAGCGCGTTTTTTCCCGTGATGCTGAAAGCGCGGGAACTGATCGGTGAGGGAGCGATTGGAACGCCCCGGCACCTGACAGCCACTTTTGTTTCCTACCGTGATCCGAAGACCCTTCCCAATCTGTTCGATCCGGCGCTGGGGGGCGGCGCAAGCCTTGATCTGGGCGTATACACCTTCGCCGCGGCCTTGCTCCTGGCGGGGCCAATCGAAACGCTGTCGGCATCCCTCATTCGCGGCCCGACGGGCGTGGACGAGATGGTGGGCGTCAGCGCCGTGCATGCTTCTGGCACCCTGTCACAGCTTTCCTTCGGCTTCCGTGTTGAGATGCCAGTTGCCGTCCGCGTCACGGGCGATCTCGGCCAGCTGGAGATCCCGCGCAGCTTTCACCGGGCAGAGACGCTGCGGCTGCGGCGCGGCGCAGATGTGGAAGAAATGGTGCTGCCTGCTTTGGGCAAGGGCTACGCGCATGAAGCCATGGAGGTTCAGCGCTGTATCGCCGCCGGTAGAACCGAAAGCTCTGTCTGGCCCATCGAGATGAGTGCGCAGGTTGCACGGCTGCTCGAAGAGGTGACAACGCATTGAGGCGGCCGGTTTACGATCAAATGCGGCTGGCGGATTGCCGAAAGCTCAAAGCGCCCATCGAATGATGTGACAGTGGCTTGACAAAATTGGAACGTTCCATCAAAAGCAATTGGAACGTTCCAGCAGAGGGGAGGCTGCCAGGTGAATTGGGCGTTGGTTGGTGCAAGCACCATTGCCAGGGAATACGTGATTTCTGCCATTCGGGCCCAGGTTGGTCACGAGGTTCTGCACGTCGTGTCGGGCTCGCCAGAACGTGGGGCGGCCTACGCCGCGGAAAATGGTATCGCAAGTTCCGCTACGGATCTCGAGGCCGTTCTGGCCGATCCGGAGGTTGGCGCTGTTTACATTTCCACGACCAACGAGAAGCATTTCCCGCAAGCGATGGCGGCGATCGCTGCCGGAAAGCACGTGCTGTGTGAAAAGCCGCTGGCGATGACGCTTGGCGATGCCGTCACCATGGTGCGTGCGGCTGAGAGGGCCGGTGTAACCTTTGCCACGAACCATCACCTGCGCTGTTCGGGCAGCCATCGCGCGATACGGTCGCTCGTGGCCGAGGGCCGGATCGGGCGCGTTCTGTCCATGCGGATTTTCCACGCCGTGCATCTGCCGCCGCATCTTCAGGGCTGGCGGATCAACGATGCGGGCGCAGGTGGCGGGGTGATCCCGGATATCACCGTTCACGATGCCGATGTGGCGCGCTTCATCCTGGGGGAGGATCCCCTAACTGTAGCCGCGCAGATGGCGGCCTCCGGCATGGGCGATACGGTTGAAGACAGCGCGATGTCGGCCTGGTCCATGCCGTCGGGGGCGATGGTGATGGCACATGAAAGCTTCACCCATCCCTTTGCGGGCTCCGGCCTGGAGGTTCATGGAACCGAAGGATCGATTTTCGCCTCCGGCGTGATGACCCAGCGGCCAATGGGCGAGATCGAGCTCGTAACCGGCGAGGGCCGCACACCCGTTCCGTTTTCCGATCACGATCTCTACACGCAAGGTCTTTCAGATTTTGCCTCTGCCATTCTTGGCAAGGGTCAGCCCGCCGCCACGGGGTGGGACGGCGTGAAATCCCTCGCCGTGGCGCTCGCGGTACGCAAATCCGCCGGGTCCGGCCAGCGCGAAGCCGTGGATTACGGGGGCGCGCCGTGAGCAAGATTGTCTCCGCCACCGAAGCTGCCGCAAGGATCGCCGACGAAGCGGTGATCACGGTGTCGTCCTCTTCGGCGCTTGGGTGCCCGGATCTGGTGCTGAAGGCCATCGGCGCCCGGTTTAAGGCCGAAGGGCATCCGAGCGCGCTCACCACGCTTCACCCCATCGCGGCGGGTGACATGTATGGCGTGGGCGGCATGGAATACCTGGCGCAGGACGGGCTGTTGAAGAAGGTTCTGGCGGGCTCGTACCCCTCGGGCCCATCAAGCCTGCCGATGCCCGAGATCTGGCGCATGATCGTCGAAGATCGGGTGGCCGCCTACAATGTGCCGTCGGGCATCATGTTTGACATGACGCGCGAGGCGGCGGCCCGGCGGCCCGGGGTTCTCACCAAGATCGGCCTTGATACCTTCGTGGATCCGATCCGTGAGGGTTGCGCGATGAATGCCAGCGGTGCGGCAGAGCCGGTGGTGCGCCGGGTCGAGTTTGATGGCGAAACCTGGCTCCACTTTCCCAACATCGTGCCGAGTGTTTGTATCCTGCGGGCAACCACCGCCGATGAGCATGGCAACCTGACCTATGAACATGAAGGCGCCACGCTAGGCGGCCTTGAGCAGGCGATTTGTGTGCGCAACCATGGCGGCCTTGTCGTTGCGCAGGTCAAGCGCATGACCCGGCGCGGCTCCATGAACCCCCATGACGTGCGCGTTCCGGGGCATCTTGTGGATCTTGTGGTGATCGACCCCGATCAGAAGCAAACCACAGAAACGCTCTACGATCCGGCGATTTCAGGGGAAATCCAGCGGCCCTGGGAGAGCTTTACCGTGCCGGATTACGGCATCGAGAAAGTTATCGCCCGCCGCGCGGCGATGGAACTGAAATCGGGCATGACCGCCAATCTCGGCTTCGGTATCTCGGCCATGGTGCCGCGCATTCTGCTTGAGGCCGGTCAGCCGGAAGCCGTGACATGGGCCATTGAGCAGGGCGCCGTTGGCGGCATGCCACTTACCGATTTTGCCTTTGGCTGCGCCTCAAATGCCGATGGGTTTGTCCCATCCCCCCAGCAGTTCATCTACTTCCAGGGCGCGGGGTTCGACATGTCGTTCCTGTCATTCCTCGAGGTGGATACCGAAGGCAACGTCAACGTCTCGAAGCTGGGCAAGAAGCCGTATCTGACTGCGGGCGCCGGCGGCTTTGTCGACATCACAAGCCAGGCAAAGAAGATCGTCTTCTCCGGCTGGTTCGAGGCCGGCGCAAAGGTTGAGGTGGATGAAGGCGGTGTGCTGGTCGCCGCGCCTGGCAAGTTCACCAAGATGGTCGAGAAGGTCGAGCATGTCACCTTCTCGGGCCGCCGGTCACGCGAATTGGGGCAGGAGGTGCTCTACATCACCGAGCGCTGCGTGATGCGGTTGGGTGAAACGGGCCTTGTGGCAACCGAGATCATGCCCGGTATCGATGTGGAGCGGGATATCCGCGCCGCATCCGAGGGCCGCGTGACGGTTGCAGAAAACGCGACCGAGATGCCCAAGAGCCTTCTGACCCGCGGCGCGATGGAGTGGGCGCAGTGAGCGCGGTCACACTCCATATCAGCGGCACCACCGCGCTAATGCGGCTGGAAAACGCGGCCAAGATGAACGCCTTCACCCTGGCGATGCTGGATGATCTGGAGCGGCACCTGATTGCAATCGAACGCGAGAGCGCGGTTCGTTCTTTGATCGTGACGGGGGAGGGAGAGAAAGCCTTTTGCACTGGCGCGGATATCAATGCCTGGGGCGGGTTGAGCCCGGCGGAGTTTGCCCGCCACTGGGTGCGCGACGGGCATCGGATCTTTGATCGCCTCGCGCGGCTCTCCAAGCCCACCATCGCCGCGCTGAACGGCCACGCGTTCGGCGGCGGGCTGGAACTGGCTGCGGCTTGCGATGTAAGGGTGATGACCCATCGCGCCACGCTCGCGTTGCCCGAGGCGCGGGTTGGTATCGTTCCCGGCTGGTCGGGCACACAGCGCCTCGTGCGTCTGATCCCTGAGCCGATGGTCAAGGAAATGGCGCTGTTCGGGCGCCGCATCTCTGCCGAGCGCGCCGTGGCCACCGGGTTTGCCATCGCGGCGTCCGACAACGCTTTGGAATTGGCGCGGGAGATTGCGGCAGAGGGCGCGGTCCTGTCTCCGCGAGCCACTGAGATCGCCAAGAACATGATCCATGCGGCGGTGGGCGAAGACCGCGATGCCTCCATCGAAGCGCTTGGATCCGCGGCCATCGCCGCTTCGGCGGATCGGGCCGAGGGCGTTGCCGCCTTCCAGGAAAAACGCAACCCCGCCTTCGAGGGAACCTGAATGCTAGACCTCACCATCATTACCGATGCGGAAATCGGCGTTCCGGCCGAACCGGCCAACCTGCGCCACTTCATCGATGGGTCCTGGGTGGATAGCGCCGATGGGGCTGTGTCAGAGCGGGTCTCGCCCTCTCACGGGCTGGTCGTCAGCCGTGCAGCGCAGGGCGGCGAGGCGGAAACCGAGGCGGCGATTGCGGCGGCGCGTGCGGCGTTTGACGATGGGCGGTGGAGCCGGATTTCCGGCAAGGCGCGCGCATCGGTTCTTCTTAAGGTCGCGGACCTGATCGAAGAACATACCGAACGGCTGGCCATTCTGGAGACTTTGGAAAGCGGCAAGCCGATCAGCCAATCGCGCGGCGAAGTCGGCGGCGCGGCAGATCTTTGGCGCTATGCCGCCTCGCTCGCGCGCGCCGTGCACGGCGATAGCCACAACACGTTGGGCGAAGATATGGTGGCGATGGTGCTCAAGGAGCCCATCGGCGTTGTCTCCATCATCACGCCGTGGAACTTCCCGTTCTGGATCCTCAGCCAGAAGCTTCCCTTTGCCCTGGCGGCGGGTTGCACCTGTGTTGTCAAACCTTCGGAAATGACGCCGGGCACCACGGCTTTGCTGGCCGAGCTTCTGGTTGAAGCCGGGATGCCCGCAGGCGTTTGCAACATCGTGCTGGGTTACGGCCTGCCCGTCGGCAGCCTCATGACATCCCACCCGGATGTCGACATGATCTCGTTCACCGGGTCGACCGCCGTTGGCAAGAAGATCTCCGAAATCGCCGCGGGCACGCTCAAGAAGGTGGCGCTGGAGCTTGGCGGCAAGAACCCCCAGGTCATCTTTCCGGATGCCGATCTTGAGGATGCTGCCGATGCGGTTGCCTTCGGTGTTCATTTCAACGTTGGCCAGTGCTGCAACTCTTCCAGCAGAATCATCGTGCATGAAGACATCGCCGAGGATTTCACCGCCCGGGTCGTCGAGCTTTCCCGGAAAGTGGCCTACGGCAACCCGCTCAACCCCGCCACGCAGGTGGGCGCGATCGTCACGGCAGAGCATCAGGCCAAGATCGATGGCTACGTGAAAGAAGCCGTGGCCCAAGGGGCCGATGTTCGGCTTGGAGGCGCGCCGCTCGAAGTGGAGGGCGTGGGCGCGCAGTTCTACCAACCTACTGTTGTGACACGATTAACTTCATCCATGCGCATCGTGCAGGAAGAGGTCTTCGGCCCCGTCCTATCTGTCTTGACATTCAAGACCCTGGACGAAGCCATCGCCCTTGCAAATGACAGCATCTACGGCTTGTCGGCGGGGGTTTGGAGCGGCGATGTCCATACCTGCCTCGCCTTTGCCCGCCGGGCAGAAGCCGGGACTGTCTGGACCAACACTTGGATGGATGGCTATCCTGAGGTCGCTTTTGGCGGCATGAAGCAATCCGGACAGGGACGAGAGATTGGCCGCTACGGATTTGAAGAATTCCTTGAGGTGAAATCGGTCGTGATGCGCGTCGGGCGCACGCGCGCGCCTTGGGTGAATGGCTCCTGACCGCGGTTCGGAGCATGACGGAAAAGAAAGACGCAAAATTCCAGGGAGGAAACGCATGCGTATGATGAAGATAACCGGTGCCGCTTTGGTGCTTATGAGCTCAACGGCGATCGTTCATGCCGACAATGTGGAGGTTCTGCATTGGTGGACGTCTGGCGGCGAAGCGGCTGCCCTGAACGTTCTGAAGGGCGATCTCGAAGGCCAGGGTGTAGGGTGGACCGATATGCCGGTTGCCGGTGGCGGCGGCTCCGATGCCATGACCGTTCTGCGCGCGCGCGTAACCGCGGGCGATCCGCCGACCGCCGTTCAGATGCTTGGCTTCTCGATCCAGGATTGGGCTGCGGAGGGCGCGCTTGCCAACCTCAATGGCCTGGCGGAAGAGCAGGGCTGGGCGGATGTGGTACCCGCGGCGCTCCAGCAGTTCTCAACCTTTGAGGGCAACTGGGTGTCGGCCCCTGTGAACGTTCACTCCACCAACTGGGTCTGGGCCAACAGCGCCATTATGGCCGAACTCGGCCTTGAGCAGCCCGGAAGCTGGGATGAATTCGTTGCGGCGATGGAAGCGGCGGAAGCCGCTGGCTACACCGCGCTCGCCCACGGCGGGCAGGCCTGGCAGGATGCGACGATCTTCGATTCCATGGTGATGGGCGTTGGCGGCCCCGATTTCTATCAGGCCGCAATGGTGGATCTCGATCCCGAAGCTCTTGGATCAGAGCAGATGGTCGAGGCGTTCCAGCGCATGGAAACCCTGCGCGGGTTTGTTGATGACAACTTCTCGGGCCGCGATTGGAACCTGGCCTCCGCCATGGTCGCCAATGGCGAGGCGCTGTTCCAGATCATGGGTGACTGGGCGAAGGGTGAATTCATCGCAGCGGGTCAGACCGCGGGCGAAGAATTCCAGTGCTTCCGCGTGCCCGGCACCGAAGGCACCGTGACCTTCAACTCCGACCAGTTCGCGATGTTCAACGTGACCGACGATGCCTCGATGGCCAGCCAGATGGCGATGGCCTCTGCGGTGATGAGCCCCGAATTCCAGGTGGCCTTCAACACCGTGAAAGGCTCCGTCCCGGCGCGGACCGACATTTCGGATGCCGAGTTTGATGCCTGCGGTCAGCTTGGCATGGCGCAGCTTGCAGATGCTGCGGCGAATGGCGGCCTCTTTGGCTCCATGGCGCACGGCCACGCCAACAACCCGTCGGTGCAAAACGCGATGTATGATGTGATCACCGCGCATTTCAACGGCGAGTTCGATGCGGCCACGGCAGCCGAAGAGATGGTCACCGCCGTCGAACTGGCAATGTAAACCGGCCAGTCCGGCCCGGCCCGCGGCGCTCGCGGGCCGGTGCCACCCCGCGGGCATCTGATCCGCATTGAACACCGTCCGACAAAAGGGGAGGGGGCCGCATGGCTATGACCGACAGCGGCACGGATTTCCGAACGCGCATGCAAAACTGGTTGCCGAAGATCGTTTTGGCACCGTCCTTCGCGATCATGGTGATCTTCGTCTACGGGTTTATCGCCTTTACGATCTACCTCAGCTTCACCGGCAGCCGAATGCTGCCAACCTTCGATCTGGTCGGATGGCAGAACTACGAGCGCCTGTTCCGCGTGCGGCAGTGGGATACGGCGGTCGTAAACCTCGCAATCTTCGCCTCGCTCTACATCGTGATCAGCACGATCATCGGACTGATGCTCGCGATCTTCCTGGATCAAAAGATCCGCGGCGAGGGCGCGTTGCGGCCGATCTTCCTCTACCCGATGGCGCTGAGCTTCATCGTTACCGGCACTGCGTGGAAGTGGATGCTCGACCCCGCGATCGGGTTGGAGGCCACATTCCGCATGTGGGGCTGGGAGAGCTTTACCTTCGACTGGATCAAAGACAGTGACATGGCGATCTACACCATCGTCATTGCGGCTGTCTGGCAAAGCTCCGGCTTTGTGATGGCGATGTTTCTTGCCGGGCTGCGCGGGATCGATAACGAAATTCTCAAGGCCGCGCAGATGGATGGCGCATCAAACGTTCAGATGTATCGCCGCATCATCCTGCCGCAGCTGCGCCCGGCGTTTCTTTCGGCCTTCGTGATCCTTAGCCACCTCGCGATCAAATCCTACGATCTCGTTGTTGCCATGACCGATGGCGGGCCCGGAACCTCCACCTGGATGCCTGCCGTCTTCATGTACGAATACACCTTCACGAGAAACCAGATGGGCATCGGCGCGGCCTCGGCCGTGATCATGCTGATGACGGTGGCGGCGATCATGGTGCCCTACCTCTACGCCGAACTGCGGGAGAAGAAGTGATGGCCGTTGCATCCAATGAAAACGCCATGCGCACGTCGCGGGTGACCCGCGTGCTCATCTACGTCACCCTGCTGGTCTTCTCGCTGTTCTACCTGCTGCCGCTTGGCATCATGTTGATCAACTCGCTGAAACCGCTGAGTGAAATCACCGGCGGCGGCATGATCGCCCTGCCGCAGCAATGGACGATCGAGCCGTGGCTCTCGGCATGGTCTTCCGCCCAGATCGGGGTCGAGCCCACGGGCCTCAGGCCGTACTTCATGAACTCCATCGCCATGGCGGTGCCGGCGGTGATCATCTCCACCGTGATCGGCGCGCTGAACGGCTATGTGCTTACAAAGTGGCATTTCCGTGGGGCGACGATCGTCTTCGGCCTGCTTCTGTTCTCCTGCTTCATCCCGTTCCAGATCGTTCTGATCCCGATGGCCCGCATCCTGGGCATACTCGAAATCGCGGGCACAACCTACGGGCTGATCCTAGTGCATGTGGTCTACGGTATCGGGTTCTCCACGCTCTACTTCCGCAACTACTACGCCGCCTTCCCGACAGAGCTTGTGCGGGCGGCGCAGATCGACGGGGCGGGCTTCTTCCAGATCTTCTGGCGCATCATGCTGCCAAGCTCAGGGCCGATTATCGCGGTCTGCTGCATCTGGCAGTTTACCAATATCTGGAACGATTTCCTCTTCGGCGCCTCCTTCGCGTCGGGCGGGGCAGCCCCGATGACCGTGGCGCTCAACAACCTCGTCAATTCCTCCACGGGGGTGCGCGAGTACAACGTGCATTTCGCCGGGGCCATCATGGCCGCCGCCCCCACACTTCTCGTCTACATCGTCGCCGGCCGCTACTTCGTGCGCGGCCTCATGGCTGGCTCGGTCAAAGGATAGGTCCCATGGGTTTTCTCGACATCAACAACGTCACCAAATCCTACGGCGCGGTAGAGGTGCTGCACCGGGTCGATATCGAGGTGGAGGAGGGCGAATTCCTCGTTCTCGTTGGGCCATCCGGCTGCGGGAAATCCACCCTTCTGAACATGATCGCGGGGCTCGAAAGCATCACCGGGGGCGAGATCTCGATCAAGGATCGCGTCATGAACGGCGTGCACCCTTCCAAACGCAACATCGCCATGGTGTTCCAGAGCTATGCGCTTTACCCCAACATGTCGGTTGCCCAGAACATCACCTTCGGGCTTGAGATGCACGGCACCCCCAAGCCCGAACGCGATCAGGCGCTCAAAGAAGTGGGCGCGCTCTTGCAGATCGATCATTTGCTCGATCGCAAGCCGGGCCAGCTATCGGGCGGCCAGCGCCAGCGTGTTGCCATGGGCCGGGCGCTCGTGCGGAACCCGGATGTGTTCCTGTTCGACGAACCGCTTTCCAACCTCGACGCAAAACTGCGCGTGGACATGCGGACCGAGATCAAGAAGCTCCACCAGAAGCTTAAGACAACAATCGTCTACGTGACCCACGATCAGATCGAGGCGATGACGCTTTCGACCCGGATCGCGGTGATGTTCAACGGCTACGTGCAGCAGCTTGGCACGCCGAAGGAGATCTACGACACGCCCGAAAACGTGTTTGTGGCCACTTTCATGGGAAGCCCGGCGATGAACGTGGTTCCAGCCAAGGTTGAGATGGTTGACGGCTTGCCCCATGCCCGGATCGCACGCGCCGATGGCGATGACGCGCTTCTGGCGTTTGCCCAGGAAAACATGGCGGAATGGGCGGGAAAGAACATCCTTCTTGGAATCCGGCCAGAGGCAATTACAGACCCTGAAAGCGCAGATCGCGCCTCCAACAGCATCGCGGCGATGTCAAACCGGGTGGGGGTTACCGAGCCAGCAGGCGCCGACACCTTCGTGACCATGATCCTTGGCGGCAAGGACGTTATCGCGCGGATGCGGGCGGATACGACCGTTGCGGCAGGCGAGATGTTCGATTTCGCCGTCAACATGGAAAAGGCCGTGGCGTTCGATCCTCAGACCGAGGCGCGCATCAAGCCGTGAGCAATGGGGCATGAGCGACTGGGACATCATCATCATCGGGTCCGGCATGGGCGGCGCGACACTCGCATCCTCCCTGGCGCCCTCCGGGGCCCGCGTCCTGATCCTGGAGCGGGGGGAGAGACTTCTTCCTTCGGCCATGGATCGGGACGCGGATGCAATCTTCCGGACCGGGCATTTCCGCCCCGATGAGATGTGGCTCGATGCCAGCGACACGCCCTTTAGCCCCGGCAACTACTACATGGTCGGCGGCAATTCGAAGTTCTACGGGGCGGCGCTGATCCGTTATCGGGCGGAGGATTTCGCGCCGATCCGCCACCAGGGCGGCACAACCCCGGGCTGGCCGATTGCCTATGACACGCTTGAGCCTTTCTACACGCAGGCCGAGAGGCTCTATCAGGTGCGCGGGGCAAGCGGTGAGGATCCGACCGAACCGGCGCGCTCAGGGGCCTATCCCCATCCCCCCGTGCCCGATGAGCCGGATGTTGTGCGGCTGCGCCGGGCCTTTGAAGCGCAGGGGCTTCACCCGGCCTCGGTTCCGCTGGGTGTTGATCTTGAGCGGTGGCTTGGCGGCGGGGCAACCGCTTGGGATGGCCATCCTGATACCTGCGGCGGGAAACTGGATGCCGAAACGGCTATCGATGCTGCCCTGGCGCATCCCAATGTGGCGCTGAAAACGGGCACGCGGGTTGACCGCATCGTGACAGGCCCCGATGGCGCGGTCACGGGGCTTGACGTCACGGGCCCCGATGGGCCCCAGCGGCTGACGGCGCGGCTTTATGCCTTGGCGGCGGGCGCCGTTCAGTCGGCAGCGCTGCTCCTGCGGTCTGCGTCAGACGCATTTCCCAGCGGGGTGGCCAACCGTTCCGATCAGGTGGGCCGGAACTTCATGAACCACAATTGTTCCGCGGTTCTGGCGCTGCACCCGTTCCGGCGCAATCGTGCCGTTTATCAGAAAACGCTGATGATCAACGATTTCTACCTGGCGGGCGGGCCCGGGGGCACGCCGCTTGGCAATGTGCAGATGCTGGGCAAGATCACCGGGCCGATCCTGGCGGCAACCACCAACCTGCCGCGCATGGCGGCGGGTTGGATCGCGGCCCGCTCGCTCGATCTCTACGCGATGTCAGAGGATCTGCCCGATCCCGAAAGCCGGGTCACGCTCAAGGGCGATCAGATACGGCTCGATTGGAAGCGCTCTAACTGGGAAACGCATCTGGCCCTCGTCGCAAAGCTGAAATTGGTGCTGCGAAAGGCCGGGTTTCCCATCGTTGTCAGCCAGGCCTTTGACCGCCGCACGCCATCGCATCAATGCGGCACGGCGCGGATGGGGGCAGATCCGAACGCGAGCGTGACCAACACCTTCGGTCAGTGTCATGACCACAAGAACCTTTTCATCACGGATGCATCGGTGTTGCCGACCTCTGCGGCCGTGAACCCGGCCCTGACCATCGCGGCCCTGGCCTTACGCACCGGCCAGCATATCCGCCAGACGCATTTCACCGCCGCCCCCGCCACGGTTTCGGCCTAAGGAGATCAGAGATGAGTTCTGAGCGCCCGGATAGCTACGACTTCATCGTCATCGGCGGCGGTTCTGCCGGTTCGGTCGTGGCCGCGCGCCTCTCCGAAGATCCCGCCGCGAAGGTGCTGCTGCTGGAAGCCGGCGGGCGGGATAGGCACCCGTTCTACCACCTCCCAGCCGGCTTTGCGAAGATGACGAAGGGCATCGGCTCCTGGGGTTGGGAGACGGTTCCGCAGGCGCATATGCAGAACAAGGTCTTCCGCTACACGCAGGCCAAGGTGATCGGCGGCGGTTCCGCGATCAATGCGCAGATCTACACCCGCGGCAATGCGCAGGATTATGATGATTGGCGCCAGATGGGCTGCGAGGGCTGGGCCTACGAAGATGTCCTGCCCTATTTCCGCAAGGCCGAGGATAACGACACTTACAATAATCGCTACCATGGGCAGGGCGGGCCGCTGGGCGTAAGCCAGCCCATCGCCCCTCTGCCGATCTGCGAAGCGTATTTCGATGCGGCGGCTGAGATCGGGATCCCGCGCAACCTCGATATCAATGGCGAGGTGCAGGACGGGGTCTGCTACTACCAGCTCACCCAGCGCAACGCCCGCCGCTCGTCTGCCGCGATGGCCTATATCGGCCCGAACGAAGGGCGCGCGAACCTGACGGTACGCACCGGTGTTCAGGTCAAACGGATCGTGGTGGAGCAGGGCCGCGCGAGGGGTGTTGAACTGACGGATGGTGCGCGGCTCACGGCGCGGTCGGAAGTTATCCTGTCAGCCGGGGCAATCGGTTCCCCCCGCCTCTTGCAGCTTTCCGGCATCGGGCCCGCGGATGCGCTGAGCGCCCTCGGCATCACCGCCGTCTACGATCAGCCGAATGTCGGCGATAACCTGCAGGATCACCTGGATCTCTACTGCATCTCCGAGCTGTCGGGCCCCTATAGCTATGACCGCTATGCCAAGCCTTGGTGGGCGGCCATTGCGGGGCTGCAATACGTCTTCACCCGCAAAGGCCCGGTGGCCTCTTCACTCTTTGAAACAGGCGGATTCTGGTATGCTGATCCCGATGCCCGCAGCCCGGATATCCAGTTCCACCTGGGCCTTGGTACCGGGATCGAGCATGGCGTGGCCGCGATGCCCAATGGGGGCGTCACGCTTAACTCCTGCTACCTGCGCCCGCGCTCCCGCGGCAGCGTGCGGCTTGGCTCGGCAGACCCGGCCAAGGCGCCGCTCATCGACCCCAACTACCTCGCCGATCCGCAGGACCGCGCGATGTCGATCGAAGGGCTGAAGATCACGCAGGAGATCATGGCGCAGGGCCCGCTGCAGGCATTCGTCAAGGCCGAGCGACTGCCCGGCCCGGAAGTGCAGAGTGACGAAGACTATTTCAACTTCATCAGCGAGCATTCAAAGACATCGCATCACTGTGTCGGCACTTGCCGCATGGGGCCGGATGCGGAGGCGGTCGTGGATATTCGCCTGCGCTTCAACGGAATCGAGGGGCTGCGCGTTGTGGACAATTCGATCATGCCCACCGTCATCTCCTCCAACACCAACGCTGCGGCCATCATGATCGGCGAAAAGGCCGCCGACATGATCCGCGAAGATCACAGCATGGGAGCCGCCGCATGATCCGCCATATCGTTTTGCTGAAGTATCGCCCCGATGTGACGGAAGAGGCCGCCACGAGCATCTTCGCGGAGCTGCATCAGATCGAAGGGAAGGTGCCCGGGCTTCTCGGCATCCATTCCGGGCGCTCGGAAAGCCCCGAAAAGATCGAACGCGGCTACATGCACGGCTTCACCGCCGATTTCGAAAGCTGGGAGGCACTTCAGGCCTATCAGGATCACCCCGATCACCAGAAGGTCGGGGCCCGCATGGTGGCCCATGCCGAAGGTGGCAAGGACGGGATCCTCGTATTGGATATTGAGGCTTGAGGGCACAGGGATGGAACGCCGCCCCACCATAATCGATGTCGCGCGCCACTCCGGCGTTTCGAAATCGACGGTGAGCCTTGTCTTGCAAAACAGCCCCACGGTGAAGGACGAGACGCGCAGGAAGGTGCGCGCCTCGATGGCCGAGATCGGGTATGTCTATAACCGCGCGGCAGCCACCCTGCGCAGTTCCACGACCGGCCTTGTGGGCCTTGTAATCAACGATCTGCGCAACCCGTTTTTTGGGGAATTCGCAACATCGCTCCAGATGGCCCTTTCGGAAAAGGGCTATGCGGCGGTGATCGCAAACACCGACGAAGATACTTGCGTTCAATCCCAGGTCATCGGCGCGATGATCGAACACGGCGTGGCCGCCATCATCGTTTCCCCCGCCTACGGCGAAGGCGATGGCGGGTTTGGCGCGATCCTCCGATCCGGCATTCCCGCCCTTCGCGTGCTGCGCCGGGCGGAAACAGGGCATGGATCGCTCCCATTCGCCGCGCCCGATTACGAAGACGGAAGCCGCGCGGCAACCGAGCACTTGCTGCGAACCGGGGCGCGGCGCATCGCTTTTGTCGGCGGCGTTCCGAACCGGTCGGTCACAACGCTCAGGTTGCAGGGGTATCGGGGCGCGCTTGCCGCCGCCGGCCTGCCCGAACTGATCCTGCCGGGCCGCTCAACCCGCCAGTTTGGCCGCGATATCGCCGAACGCCTGGCACTGGATCATGCCGATATCGATGCGGTCGTTTGCTTCAACGATCTGGTGGCCCTGGGCCTTCTGACCGGATGCCAGCAGATCGGCCGAAAGGTGGGCGCGGGCGGCCTGCGCATCATGGGCTTTGACGATATCGAGGAATGCGCGCATGCGTGGCCGCCGCTCTCTTCGGTGCGCTGCGATATTGCGGAATTTGGCGAGCAGGTCGCAAAGGTCATCCTGAAGTGGATCGGCGAAGGTATTCCGCCGGAGCCTGAGTGGCTGAGCCCCGTGTCGCTTGCCATTCGCGCGTCCACCGACGCACCGTCTCGCGCCTCTTAACTCAAGATGAGCTGTTTCTCGTGCTGACCCACATTCCGCAGGAAATCCTAGATACTCTTACCGACGTTGCGATGCCGCGCCTTGGGCCCGCGCCAGAGCCTTCGGGGCTGCTTGAGCTTGGCGATCAGGCGATACCGGTGGTGGAGGCGGGGGCCGTTGTGATCGGCAGCGGCGCTGCAGGGCTGCGCGCCGCTGTGGAGGCGAAGCGGCGGGGGATCGATATCGTGATCCTGTCGCAATCTGCCTGGGGCGGCACCTCGGCCTGTTCAGGCTCCGACAAACAAACACTCCATACCGCCAACACCGCCGATCAGGGCGACAACTTCAAGGAAATGGCGCGCGCGATCCGGGCGGGCGGCGCGATGGATGAAGACACGGCTTATATCGAGGCCGTGGGCTCCGCCCGTGCCATGGCAAGCCTCCAATATCTCGGGCTTCCGCTGCCGCAGGATCCTTTGGGCGGAACCCTCCGCTACCAGACCGATCATGATGAGGTCGGGCGCGCAACAAGCTGCGGCCCCCGCACCTCGCGCCTCATGGTGAAGGTTCTTGCCGAGGAAGCGCTGCGCCTTGGCATCCCCTTCTTCAATCAAACCACAGCCGTGGAGATCCTGCGCGATCCCACTGGCCGCGTGGTTGGTGTGCTGGCCATGCGCAACCGCGATCAGGGCGCGGCGAACCGTTACGGCCTTATCTACTTCCGCGCGCCCAGCCTCGTTCTGGCCGCGGGCGGGCCCGGTGAGCTTTATCGTGACAGTGTTTTCCCCAATGGCTGCTTCGGCTCGCTGGGGCTGGCGCTCGAAGCGGGTGTGGAGCTTGTGAACCTCACCGAAAGCCAATTCGGTATCGGCACGCGGCGCGAGGGGTTTCCCTGGAACCTGTCGGGAACCTACGTTCAGGCGATGCCGCATATCTACTCGGTGGATGCGCAGGGCGCCGAGCACCACTTTCTTGCCGACTATTACCGCACCACGCAGGAACTGGCCTCGAACATCTTCCGCAAAGGGTATCAGTGGCCGTTCCATGCCAGCCGGATGCTGGCGTTTGGCTCCAGCCTTGTGGACCTTGCCATTTTCCGCGAATGCGCTCTGGGCCGCCGGGTGTTCATGGATTTCAATCGAAATCCGGTCCCGGTACCCGGCGATCAGCCCTTCAGCCTCGAAAGGCTGGATGCGGACGTGGCAACCTATCTCGGCACGGCGGGGGCAATCCAGGATCTCCCGATCGACCGGTTGCGGCATATGAACCCGCTCGCGATCGAGCTGTACCGCCGCTACAAGATCGACGTGGCCAAGGATCCGCTGGAATTTGCGGTCAACAACCAGCACATGAATGGCGGGATCGCGGTTGATACCTGGGGCCAATCTTCGCAGCCCGGCATCTACGCGGTGGGCGAGGCGGCAGGAACCCACGGGGTTACGCGGCCCGGCGGATCGGCCCTCAACGCGGGCCAGGTGTTCGGCACGCGCGCGGCGGAGCATCTGGCCAAGCGGTGCCCCGCGCCGCTGAAGGGCGATGGGGCGCCAGAGGTTAGCGCCGCGCTGGCGCGCCTTGACCGGCTCTTCCGCCAAGGCAGCCCGCACACCGTGGAACGGCTGCAAACCGAAATACAGGCGCGGATGAGTGATCATGCGGGGCCGTTTTGTTTTTCCGAGGATGTGATGCGGGCGCGGGCAGAGGCGCACAACCTGAACCGGGCGATTGCAGAGCAGGGCCTTGCGCCGCCGCGCCCGAACCAGCTAGCCCGGGCGCTGCAATGGCGGCAGATGGCGCTGGCATCCGAGGCCGTTCTCGCGGCCCTGAATGATTACATTGCCGAAGGCGGCGGCAGTCGGGGCGCACGGGCCATCTGCGATCCCGATGGCGGCGCCGTGCCCGAGACGCGCACCGGAACGGTCGAGGCGTTTCGTTTCCGTGAAGAAACCGATCTCAACACGGGCGAACAGTTGTGCGTGCGCTACGACGGCCAGCAAATGTCGGTCAGCAAGCGCCCGAACCGAACCTTTGACGAGGCCGCCAAAACCTTCTTTGAACGGGATTGGCCCGCATGGCTTACGGGAACGATCTACGGCGAGGAACGCGCATGACGTGGCGCAGGCTTCTCTGCGTTGGCGAGGCAATGATCGAACTCGCGCCCTTGGGCGGCGCGCGGTACCAGCGCGGGTTTGCAGGCGATACCTTCAATACGGCATGGCACATGGCGCAGGTGTTGGGCGGCCAGGCAGAGGTTGGGTTTGTCACAACCGTTGGGGAGGACACGATCTCCGATGCGTTCGTGAAAGAACTGGCCTCGGATGGCCTGCTGGCAGATGTGGTGTCACGCACGGCCGATCGAACAATGGGGCTCTATCTGATTGAACTCGATGGGGTGGAACGCTCGTTTCACTATTGGCGCAGCGTGTCTGCCGCGCGGGCAATTGCTGATGACCTGGCGCAGTTACGCCAAAGCCTTTCCGAGGCGGATCTTATCCACCTCTCCGGCATCACCATCGCAATCCTCACGCCCGCCGCGCGCGAAACTCTGCTGGAGGCTTTGGGCGCGGCCCGGGCCGAGGGCGCACAAATCTCCTTCGATCCGAATTACCGCCCGGCGCTTTGGAACGGCGTGCAAGAGGTTCGCGACGTTCTGCCCGGCTTCATGGCCTCGGCAGATATCCTTCTGCCCAGTTTTGACGACGAACAGAACGTTTGGGAGGATGCGTCGCCCGAGGCCACGCTTGGCCGCCTGGAGGCCCTCTGCACCGGAGAGATTATCGTTAAAGATGGCGCTGGGCCCGTATGTGCTTCGATCGGCGGCGACAGATCCGTGCACCCCACGCGCAAATCGGAAGATTTGCGCGACACAACGGGGGCGGGCGATGCATTCAACGCGGGCTACCTTGCCGCGCGCGCTCTTGGCATCGAAACGCGGGGCGCCGTTCAAGCCGCCCAGGAGCTCGCTGCATTGGTGCTTCAGTACCCCGGGGCACGGGCTGACAACAGGATGCTTGGCCCCTCTCTGCTGGGCTTGCAGTGATCGGCGGGTGCGCCGACCTAAGGAACCGCGGTACACGGACAGCCTGCTAAGGCAAAGCGCCGTATCTTCCAGAACGCCGGGAACCAAGGCGGACCATTCCGCGCGGCCAGACATCGCGTGCAATAGCTGTTCCGGGCGCTGCACCCTGCCGCCGGATCGGGCCCTCAACGGTCGGGCAGGCTCGCCTCATGCGCGTTGATCGTGCCGCCCGCGCCGCTGCCCGACGCCTTTAGCGCCCGCATAATGCCAACAAGGTTGTCGTCTCGCAGTCGCTCCAGCTCCCGGATCGAAAGATGCCCAGATTGTGCGTCGGACTGGCTTACGATTAGATCGATCAACTCGTCACTCAACTCGGGCACGTCCATCAGCTTGGTCCAGGGCCACTGCAGCGCGGGGCCGAACTGAGCCATAAAATGCTTCATGCCAGCCTCGCCGCCCGCGATGCGGTAGGTCTCAAAAAGGCCCATCTGCGCCCAGCGAAGGCCGAAGCCCATCCGGATGGCCTCGTCGATCTCTTCGGTCGTCGCGATGCCGTCCTTCACAAGCCAAAGGCTCTCGCGCCAAACGGCCTCGAGCAAACGATCGGCGATATGCGCGGCGATCTCCTTTTGAACGGTCAGGGGGTACATACCGACCGCGCGCAGGGTCTCTGCAGCATGCGCGCAATCGCCGGCCTCGCCGACCAGTTCCACGAGCGGCAGCAAGTAGACGGGGTTGAAGGGGTGCGCCACGATCACACGCGCGCCCTGGGCCGCCAGTTCGGAGGGTTTTAAACCGGAGGTCGATGAGCAAATCAGGGCATCGGGCCCGGCGTATCCAGTAATGTCGCTGTAGACCTTGTGCTTAAGGTCGAGCCGCTCGGGAACACTTTCCTGGATCCAAACCGCGCCGCCCACCGCGCTTGCAAGTTCGGAATGAAAGCCGAGGCGCCCCTCTGATGGGAGGGCCTTGTCATAGAGCAGGGGCAGCGCTCGGCGCGCGTTCGCGAGCACCTCTTTGACCTTGTGCTCTGCATCCGGGTCCGGATCGAAAACGGCAACATCCCAGCCGTTCAGCAGGAACCGCGCCGCCCAGCCGCCCCCGATCACACCGCCGCCAACAACCGCGGCCTTTTTCGCCGCGCTCACCTTGCCACCGGTGCGCGCTTGGTAAGGCCCAGTGCGTCGCGCACCTGCTTCGGCCCCATGATCTTCGCGCCCATGTTCTCAATCATGCTCACGGCGCGGTCTACAAGCTGTGCGTTGGTTGCGAGTGTGCCCTTTTCGAGAAAGAGGTTATCTTCAAGCCCAACGCGCACGTTGCCGCCTGCCAGAACGGCGGCGGCGGCATAGGGCATCTGATCCCGCCCCAGCGAAAAGGCCGACCATGTCCAATCATCGGGCACGTTGTTGACCATCGCCAGGAAGGTGTTGAGGTCGTTTGGCGCCCCCCAAGGCACACCCATGCAAAGCTGCACCAGAGCCTTGGGCGCGAGCGTGCCGTCCTCCACCAGTTTCCTGGCGAACCAGAGATGGCCGGTATCAAATGCCTCGATCTCGGGCTTGACCCCAAGCTCGCTCATCACCCCGCCCATGGCCCGCAGCATGCCCGGCGTGTTGGTCATCACGTAATCCGCCTCGTCAAAGTTCATCGTGCCGCAATCCAGCGTGCAGATCTCGGGCAGGCATTCGGCCACATGGGCAACCCGTTCGGCGGCTCCGATCATATCGCTGGACGCCGCGTTTAACGGCAAAGGCGCATCGGGCGGGCCAAAAACGATGTCGCCCCCCATGCCGGCGGTGAGGTTCAGCACAACGTCCACCTCCGCGGCGCGAATGCGCTCGGTCACTTCACGATACAGGTCGAGGCGGCGCGAAGGTGCCCCGGTTTCGGGATCGCGCACATGGCAATGAACCACGGCGGCGCCCGCCTTTGCCGCATCGATTGCGGAACGCGCGATCTCCTGCGGGCTGCGCGGCACATGCGGAGAGCGATCCTGCGTCGCACCAGATCCGGTTACCGCGCAGGTGATGAAAACATTTCGGTTCATCGATAGTGGCACAGGCAAATCTCCCTTCCAGACAACATCGCGTTCCGCATCTATCGCGCGGGCGCCCTCGCCAGTTATTGGGGCCGCCGTGAATATCCGCCATCGCGAACTGGCTCCTGAGGAGCGGGTTTAGCGTGCCCAGGCGCTGCCAGATACCGGAATACGCGCCAGGCGGGGTACCCAAGCAAGGGCGCGCCGCAGCCATCTCGCCTGCGCATCAAGATTTGCCGCGGCCAACAGGCCAAGGATGCGCTTCACCAAAGCGTCAGGTATTGCCGACGCAATACCGGGCACCTGCCTTTTCAAAATGCGAACGGCAGGCATCGACGAAATGCTGAACAAGGCGCCTCGGGCGCGCGCGGTCATAGGCGATCGAAAGCGTCAGGTGGGGCAGGCGGTCAGAAATTGGCAGGCTCACCAGATCGGCCCCCGCATAGGATGTATCCGTAAGCGGCTGCATGTTCAGCACGGCGCATCCATGGCCTGCGCTTACCAGGCCGCGCACCATTTCTGTTGAGTTGGCATAGGCGGCCACGGTGATACTGGCGCCGAAATCGGCAAACAGCCGATGATAGTAGGCCGCTGCGACCGGCCGATCGAGAACAACCAACCTCTCTTTGGCGATCTGCGCGAGGCTAATGCTCCGCTGGCGTGCCAAAGGGTGTGCCTTGGGCAACACGCAGTAGGGCGGGGCCTCGACCAGAATGTCGAACGCCATCGCGGCCTTTGCGCCTTCGCTTACGAACAGTATGACGTCGAATTCACCGTTCAGAAGCCCTTCCTGCGCGGCATCGTTGTCGCATTCCCGGAGGTGCAGTACCGTATCGCTGCCTTGCGGGATAAAGCTCGAAAAGATGCCGGGCAGGAACGCTGGCGCCACGGGTGCATAGTATCCAACCCGCAGCACGCCCCCCAACGAATGCTTCAACTCCGCCCCTTCCGCAAGGATCGCCTGATAGTCTTCCAGAAGGCGCTCGAACTTCTGCGCGATAAGGCGCCCGCTGGCATTTGCCTTGATGCCGCGAGAACGCTGCCGGGTCACCAAAGTGAGCGTGAGCGCGTCTTCAACCTGATCGATGGCGGCCGAAACGGCTGAGGCGGCGATGTTCAACTCGTCTGCCGCTTGCGCGATGCTGCCGCGGGCCACGGCCGTATTGAAGTAACGCATGGCCTTGAGAGAAACTGCCATTAATCTGATTTTCCGATCTATTTCTTCGCCTCAATCTGTTTGCTGCAGGAAGCCGGGTATGTCAATTTCGGGCCGTGCAGAGGGAGCGATGCGGGATGTCAGAAGAACAACTCAGGGGCTGGCACCACATGCCAGAGGTTCCGATCCGAACCTCCCCCTTCTTCATCTGGCCGCTGAACCCGGCTGAGATGCTCAAATGGGTGTGGAACTCATGGTTCCTGATCACCGAAAAGCTCATCGTCCTTGCGATCGCCTGCGCCTGTTACCTCTGGTTTCAGCCATCGCTTGAAGTGGCTCAAACCTTCGAGCTCGGCTGGATCGCGCAGATCTACTTCCGGAACATCGCGCTGACCCTACTGGTCGCGGGATCCTTGCATCTGTGGTTTTACACCTATTCCGCCCAGGGCCAGCGGCTGAAGTTCGATCCCCGTCCGCTCATGGCCAACGGCAAGCAGTTCACGCTGGGCGGGCAGGTGCGCGACAATATGTTTTGGACCCTCGGCACCGGCGTGGCGATCTGGACGGCGTTTGAGGTGATCCTCTTCTGGGCGCTCGCCAACGGGCACATGCGCCTGATCACGTTTGAGGCCAGCCCGGTCTGGTTCGTTGCGATCTTTTTCCTGATCCCGATCTGGGAGAGCTTTTATTTCTACATCATCCACCGGGCGCTGCATTTCCCGTTTCTCTACAAGCACGTTCATGCGCTGCACCACCGCAACATCAATGTTGGCCCGTGGTCGGGAATGTCGATGCACCCGGTTGAGCAGTTCATTTTCCTTGGCTCGGTCTTCGTGCACCTGATCATTGGCGCGCACCCGCTGCATATCCTGTTCCACCTCCAGTACTACTTCCTCACGGCGATCACGACGCATACCGGATTTCAGGGCCTGCTGGTTAACGATAAGAACCGCCTCGCGCTGGGCACCTTCCACCACCAGATGCATCACCGGTACTTTGAGTGCAATTACGGCAGCCTGGAGATCCCCTGGGATAAGTGGTTCGGATCCTTTCACGATGGAACGGTTGCCGCCAATGAAAGGATGCAGGAGCGCCGCAAGCGGATCATGGGGCGGTGATCAGGCTGCCCGAAGGGTAGGGGGCTAATCCGCTTGGGATCCGGCGCCGACAATCCGCGGGCGCCCGGAGCCACCCAAATCCTGTTCTCGCAGCGCCGCTATTGGCCGCCTGGAAGACTCCGCGCCCTGCTTCAGGATGCTGCGAAGCCCGATCCGGCGGTGCGATATGCGTCCCGAGGTGGCGCGAAGATATCGAGAACTTTCGCGCCATTCGGGCCCGCGTGAAATCCGTGTTCCACGTTTCCGGGCGTGCGCCAGAAATCTCCGGCGCCAACGGTAACTTCCACGCCATCCTGAATTCGGATGCCGCTGCCTTCCAGAAGCACACCCCATTGTTCTTCCGGATGTGCGTGAGTCGCGCCTTCACTGCCCGGCTCGAAACTCACGACCGACAGCATGGCCTGCTCTCCGGGAAACACCCGGGTTTCGATCCCTGCCGCGAGGCTGCCGGCGATGCCTTCGCTGAGATCCGCAAAGTTGAAGAATGTGTTGGGTCTACTCATGGGGCCCTCCAATCCGGCACGCCCCGTCAGGGGCCAAGTTCAAAGATCTCGAAGGTGGATTCGCCGGCGCGGATACGGTTGCGGATCGCCTCTTCCCGCGCCGCAACCTCCGGCACCTTGGCAAGAACGTCCGACGCAATGGCCTGAGGTATGACGATCACGCCGTCATCATCCCCCACAAGGATGTCTCCGGGAACAACGCGTGCCCCCCCGACGATCACGGGGATGTCGATTTCCCCAGGCTCCGTCTTGGCCGTCGCCTCAGGGTGAAACCCGCGCGAAAACACCTGAAAGCCAAGCGCTGCGATATCGGTGCTGTCCCGGATCGTGCAATCAAAGACAGCGCCCACGATGCCCCTGGCCATCGCGGCATCGGCGAGAAGATCGCCGAAGGGGCCAAACCTGTCGGAAGCGCCGCCATCTACCACCAGAATGTCCCCGGGTTCCGCATGATGCACCGCGCGGTGAATGGCGGCGTTCTGGCCGGGAGCAATCCGCACCGTGCGCGCCCGCCCGGCAATGCGCTTGCCCGGGATCAACGGCTTGATCGCGGGTGCCAGAGCTTTCACGCGCGCATCAGCATTGCAGAAGTTGCCTGTCGGAAAGGCGGCGAAATCGGTGGCTGTCATGGCCTTGGATCGTGTCTTGCGAGAAAACCGGCCATGGCGGCCCAAAGCGCCGGTGGGTTGGAATACATCGGGAAGTGCCCGGATTGCGGGATTTCGATGACCTCCACACCCTTGGCCGGAAGATCGCCCAGGTAAGAGAGGTGAGTGTTCTGGGCGCCGTGGATAAAGCATCTCGGGCAGGCCAGCCCTGCGAACATCTCCATCAGCGGCGCGTTATCCGAGAGATCCACCATCGATGTGAATATCGGCTCGAAGGACGTATCGCGCACTTTTGCGGGAAGGGCCGCCGCATAGGCGCCCGCACCGTATTCCGGCAGCGTGCGCACGCGCTCGGCAAATCCCTCGGCAAAGGCGCGCGGGCTTTCTGAGGGGTGCACCATGATCTGGCGCGACAGGAAGCAATCCTCAGGCGCGATATTGCCTTCGATGTTCAGAAAGCTCATCACCCGCCCAGGGAGTTCTGCGGCAAGCAACAGCGCCGTCAGCCCGCCCATGGAATGGCCGGATATGTGAAACCCTTCGAGGCCCAGTGCATCCAAGACCGCCGATGCGGCCTTAACGAGAAACGGGATTGTGAGGGCCTCGGGATCACAGATCTCAGAGCCGCCGCAGCCCGGCGCATCCCAGAACAAAAGCGCCCGATCCTGAAACGCAGGTAGCAATGCAAGGTCGGCATAGTCTTCCTTGGTGGAGCCAAATCCGTGCAGGCAGACGAGCGGTGGCTTGCGGCCGGTGCGGTGGAGATATGCGAGCCGAACCGCAACATCGTCGATCCGCACGTCCAGCATGTGTGGCCGCAATAACAATTGCTTTATCCCTTTCGTTTCCGATTCTTGCCGATTGTAGACGTTACGTCGTCGAAATAGTAGAAAATCAGAATGATCGACGCAAAAGACAAAGAAATTCTGGCGCTTCTTCTGAACGATGCGGCGCTCTCAAAGGCCGAGATTGCCCGCCGCGTGGGCCTCGCGCCTTCTGCGATATCGGAGCGGGTGCGCAGGCTGGAAGCAGAGGGTGCCATCCAGGGCTACGAGGTTCGGCTCAACCCCAGAATGCTTGGCAAATCGCTTCTGGCCTTCGTGTTCGTGACCGACGTCAAACCAAGCTTGGGGTTTGATACTGCCGCAGCGCTTTCCGGGGTAACCGGGCTGGAGGAGCTTCACAAAATCGCCGGTGACGATTGCTACCTCCTGAAAATCCGCGCCTCCGGCACCGATGAGTTGAACGAGATCATCGAGACCCAGATCAACACGGTTCAATCCGTCACGCGGGTTCGAACGACGATAGTGTTGAATGCCGTCACCGAACGGCCCTGCCTTGCCGGGCACAGGCTGTGACCGCGATCGCCCGCGCCAGAGGAGTGTCGGCGGCATCACCCCGGCGCCGCTAGCCGTGCGCGCATCAGGCTTCGGCACTCCTAATCAAGGGGTACTCTAACGGTTCGGGGCCGGAGGAGAGCGGCCCGGCACGCTCAAGATCAGCAAGTAAACTTGCAGGCTATGGAATAGTATGCAAGTATGCGTGCACAGCGGGAGCCTGCATATGTCACTTCTGGAAAAGATCTCGGATCAGGCGCCGGTCCTGACGCCCAGCGAGCGCCGGCTTGTAGAAAACGTTATTGAAAGCCCAACGGCGGCGGCCCTTGGTACGGCGGGCGAGCTGGCAAGGGCGGTTGGTGTGCATGAGGCCACGGCCTCGCGCCTCGCCAAGAAGCTGGGCTTCGACAGCTATGCCGCCTTCCGCGATGCGCTTCGCGATGAGTTCATTGCCACGCGGGAAACGGCCACCCGGTTCGAAAAGACGATCTCGGAGACCACGTCGGAAACCGTCCTGGGCAAGCTGGCGCGGGATGAGGCCCGCGCGCTGGATGGGATCGAGGAGTTCATAAAGCCCGATCAGATCGCCGATATTGCCAGCATTCTCATGCGAGCCAACCGGATCTTTATCTACGGATACGGAAATGCCGAGGTTCTGGCGCTGATGATGGTGAAGCGGTTCCGCCGGTTCGGAAAAGAGGTTCAGCAGCTCGATACCAATCCGCGAGGGCTTGCCGAGCAAACGCTGGGCCTCGAAAGCGGGGATGTGGTTTTGAGCTTCGCCTTCCGCCGCCCGCCACGCGGCTATGCTGCACTTATCGAAACCGCGGATGAGGCAGGGGCCACAACCATAATCATCTCGGGCAAGTCAGGCGCGCTTCTCGCGCCTCGCCCGGATCACCTATTGGCCGCGCCGCGATCCGGCGATCCGGATGCGCTCCAAACCCTGACCGTGCCGATGACGGTGTGCAACGCCATCGTCATCGCCGCAGGGCACACGGCAAAAGAAAAGTCACTCAAAAAACTAGACCGGCTGGGAAAGCTAATCGAGCGCTTCGAGTAAAGAGGAACCCAAGGGAGGGGCAGCCTGGAGTTCGGCGCGCCCGATTAGGACGCGGCGTCTCAATCCACTCCGCTTCGGTGTGCCAAGCAATGCGCGCGAGCGGGCCGGTGCGATCACATCTTCGTTCTTCAAGCAAAGGCCCCGTTTTGGGCGGTTGCCCGCAACGTTCTTTTGCGTCCGTTATGTGCTGGAGAGCAAAAAACCGGAAAGCGGCTTGCCCCGGCCAAGCTGGAACAAGACCCGCTCTGCCAGCCCTTGGGGCGCAGCCAACAGGACGAAAGACAATGGCGAACGCCGATATCAAGCCCACCTCCGAAGACGATATTCCCGCGCTTCGGGACGTGCTGAACGAAACCGGGCTATTCCCCGGCGAGATGCTTGCGGAGATGCTGGCGCCCTCGATCAATGGCGAGGCCGACGCGCTTTGGCTTACCTGCCATCAAGGCGGAAAGGCGGTTGGGTTTTGTTACACCGTCCCCGAGGAGTTTGCTGACGGAACGTGGAACATGCTTGCCCTGGCGGTGCACCCCGCCTTTCAGGGCAAACGGCTTGGTGCAGCGCTGGTTCAGGCCGCTGAACAGGTGCTGTCCGAAAGGAAGCAGCGCATCTTGATCGTGGATACATCCGGCACCGGCGCCTTTGCGGGCGCGCGAAATTTCTATGCGCAGAATGGGTATGACGAAGAAGCGCGCATCCGCGATTTCTGGGCGGATGGGGATGACAAGGTGACGTTTCGAAAGGCCCTCTGATCTCTCACGCGCGCCGCCATCCGGCTGTGGCGCGCGATCCCGGCGATCCCGCCATCGCGCCCGGCGATATGCAGGTCGAAAGTCTCCGGCCCCTGCAACTCAGCAAGATTTGTGCATCGGAGGGCGGTTAAGGTCTCTTCATGACCGACGACGCCCCCAAACCCCATCCGCATATGGACCGCATTCTGCGGGTCATTGACTATATCCACACCCACGCTGCAGACGATCTCTCGCTCGATCAGCTTGCCGATGTGGCAGCGATGTCGCGCTTCCACTGGCACAGGGTCTTCACCGCCATCATCGGGGCGTCGCCCGCGCAGATCATCCGCTCCGTGCGCATGCACAAAGCCACCATGCTCCTTCTGCGAACAGACCTGCCCATCCCCGAGGTTGCGGCCCTCGTAGGTTACCCGAACGACCGCAGTTTCGTCCGCACATTCAAGGAAGCTTATGGCCAAACCCCGAAAGCCTTCCGCGCCACGGGCCTGCCCGGCACGGCGCCCCATCCCAACCCCCAAGGAGGTTCAACCATGTTCGATGTTGATATTCAAACCACCCCCGATAAACGCCTTGCCGCGCTGGCTCATCGTGGCGATTACGCCGAAGGCAGCGTGGTCTACCAGAAGGTGGCCACAATCATGTCCACCGGCGGGCACTGGCCGCAGACCAGCGGCATGGCAGGCGTTTACTACGATGACCCCGAAGTAACGCCCGCCGAGGAACTTCGCAGCCATGCGGGCGTGTTGTGGGAGGGCGAGACGGTTCCCGATGGCCTTGAAGAGGTTCAGCTGGCCGGTGGCCGATATGCCGTTCTCCACTTCAAAGGCCCCTATGCCGGGCTGAGCGAGGCGTATCGCTACCTTTACGGCGCATGGCTCTCTTCCAGCCAGGAATCCTTGCGCGATGCCCCTTCGTTCGAGCACTATCTCAATGACCCGACAAGCACGGCCCCGGCGGATTTGCTGACCGACATCTACATGCCGCTGGCCGGATAAGGGCGGCAACGGGTCTTCGCGTATCTGGCCCGGGCAAGGCGCCCGGGCCATTGCACTGGCGCAGGCACGGGCCAACAGAGGCATGCAAATGTCGGGTTCTCTTTGGCTGGGCAGCGCGCAATAAGCGCTCAGGCGCTGTTCGGAACGAGTTCTGTCACGTCGATCCGCAGGATGTGGTTGCGCATGGCGGTCTCGGCAACATCCGGATTGCCGGAGCGGATCGCTTCCAAAAGCTCGGAGTGTTCGGCGGTGGTGTTTTGAACCGCCGTGGAACTCACCTTCAGGGTCATGCGCAAATAGGGCTCCGTAGATCGCCGAATACGGCGGATCTCTTCAACCATGCGGGTGCGCGGGCAGTATCCCAGGAACACGTCATGGAACTGGTCATGCGCGGTGATGAACCAATCCACGTCTTCCCGAGCACGGTCGAGCCGCGTGAGCGCGATCTCGGCTTCATCAAGGCCCTGGCTGTCGATCCGCGTCGTGACAAGGCGCATCGCGAAGCCCTCAAGAACCGCACGCATCTCGTAAAGCTCTTCAATCTCTTCCGTGCCAAGCTCGGTCACAACCGCGCCTCGGTTTGAGCGGATCGTCATGAACCCCTCGCTTGAAAGCTGCCGGATTGCCTCGCGCACGGGCATTCGGCTGATGCCGAGTGTCGAGGCAATGCGATCTGCCACCACATGGGTGCCCCCGCTCAGGCGCCCGGACCGGATTTCGTCCAGAAGGTAGGAATAGGCCTGCGCCTGGGCGCTTCGACCTTGCGCCTGCCGTGATCGATCTGGCGAAAGGTCCATCTGACCCCCTGAAATCGCTAAGTTGCCCGGTTCTTAAGCTTATCGTTACGTAAGGCCCGGTTTCCACGCAATCGGCCCGGTCGCGCAGGCATGAACGGCCCGAAGGCATAGTGCCAGCCGGAAAGTGAATTGACAATCGGCTACATGGCTACAAGGATAATTGTATCCAATCTGTTCTGGCCTGGGATGGGTGCCGTGCCTTTGAGCAACGCAAGTGTTCTGCATTTTTCGGTCTGCGTGGCCGATTTGGAGCGCTCGATTGCGTTTTACGGCGATGCCTTCGGCTTCACCCTCAGCCTTGCCGCAACCGATTTGGGGGATGCATTTGCGCGCATGATCGGGCGCCCCGGCGTTTCGGCGCAACTGGCGCAGCTTTCGCATGCTGCAAAGCCGGTGATCCTGGAACTGATCTCGGTGGAGGGCGAAGCGGGCGCGGGGGCCGGATCCGTTCCGCTGGCGCATATAGCGTTCGAGGTGCCCGATCTGCCGGAGGCCATAGCAACGGCGCGCGCCGAGGGGGCGGAGCAACTGGGCGAGGTCGTAACCTTTGCAGAAGGCCGGTCTGCCTATTGTAAAGAACCGGGCGGGTCTGTCTTCGAGCTTGAGGAACTCTTTGATGCCTGAGCCCGCGACCGCACTCGCCCGCTACCGCAGGATGGCCGCGATGCGCGCTTTTGATGAGGCGTGTCTCGAAGCGCTCCGCCGCAAGGCGATCCATGGCGAGTTGCATGTGGGCCTCGGCCAGGAGGCAATTGGCGCGGGTATGGCCGAGGCGCTGCGCCCTGAAGATGCCGTTGTCTCCACGCATCGCAACCATTTTCACGCATTGGCCAAAGGGGTCGATCGCCGCGCCTTGCTTGCGGAGATCTGCGAACGAGAGGCAGGGCTCTGCCGCGGGCGGGGCGGGCACATGCACCCTTTTGATCCCGAAACGAATTTCTCTGCCACGGGCATCGTGGGCGCCTCGCTCCCGGTGGCGTTGGGTTATGCCCATGCTTTTCGAATGCGCGGCGAGGATGCCGTTGCCGTGGGGGTTACCGGCGATGGCGGCTCCCACACCGGTGGGTTTCACGAGGCGATGGTGATGGCGGGCGCGGCCAGACTGCCCATGGTGGTGCTCGTCGAAAACAATGCCTTGGCGATCTCGGTGAATTTCGAAGACGTCTCGCCCACCAATACGATCTCCGAACGCGCGTCTGCCTATGCGGCCAAGGGCCTGCGCGTAGACGGCACCGATGTGGATGCGGTTGCGGAGGGCTTTGCCGAGGCGATGGGCCATGCGCGCGCCGGCAAGGGCCCCGTTATTCTTGAGGCCACCTGCCATCGTTTCCGCGGCCATTTCGAGGGCGATCCAGAGGGCTATCGCAGCCGGGAAGAGCGCCAGAGGCTGCGCGAAGAATTTGATCCGATCGCACTTTACGGCGCGCGCCTCGCGGACGCGGGCCTCGCGGAGCCAGCACTGCAGGAAGCAATCGAAGCGGAAGAGAAAGCCGCGATGAAGGAGATCTTGCAGGAGGTGCTGGCGCTCCCGATGCCCGAGGCGTCTGGCGCGCTTCTCTACCGCTTTGTCGAGGAGGCGCCCGCGTGAACGCCGTTGACCGCCCGAACGATCGCCTCGCTATGCCGCTTCCCGCCACGATTGCCGAGGCCATAGCCCTGGAGATGGAGCGCGACGAGGCGATTCTTTGCATCGGCGAGGATATTGGCCGGGCGGGCGGCGTCTTCGGTGCAACCCGCGGCCTTCAGGAGCGCTTCGGCAAGAACCGCGTAATGGATGCACCCATCGCCGAGATGGGCTTTGCGGGCATGGGCGTTGGGCTGGCCCAGGCCGGGATGCGACCGCTGATCGAGATCATGTTCGTGGATTTCATCGGCGTGTGCCTGGAGCAGATGTATAATGCGGCCGCGAAAATCCCCTACATGTCGGGCGGGCGGCAGCGGATGCCCATGGTGTTCAAAACCGCCGGGGGCTGCATCGGCTCGGCGGCGCAGCATTCGCAATGCCTCTGGGGCCTCTTCGCGCACCTGCCGGGCTTCAAGGTTGTCGCGCCGTGTTCGCCGTATGATCACAAAGGTCTGATGGCCGCAGCGCTCCGCAGCGATGATCCTGTGGTGTTCATCGAACACAAGGCGCTGTTGTTGCGGAAGGGCCGCGATTTTCGCCATCACCCGGATGTGCCCGATGAAGCCTATACGCTGCCCATCGGCAAGGCATCGACCGTGCGCGAGGGATCTGACGTTACGCTGGCCACCCTTTCGGCGACCGTGGAGCATGCTCTCGCGGCAGCCGAGATGGTTACCGAAGATGGCATCTCGGTTGAGGTGATCGACCTGCGCAGCGTTGTTCCGCTCGATACCTCCACGGTGGCCGAAAGCGCTGGGCGAACCGGGCGCCTCCTCGTTGTTGACGAGGATTACCTGAGCTTCGGCCTTTCCGCTGAACTGTCGATGCGGGTGCTTGAAAAACTTGGCTTCTCGGCGCTGCAACAGGTGGAGCGGCTCGCGGTGCCGGACGTGCCGATCCCTGCCGCCTTGACCTTGGAACGGGCCGTGGTGCCCGGGCCGGAGATGATTGCCGATACCCTTCGCAAGATGGCGAAAGGGGCGTGATGGCGGGCAAGCGGGCAGTGGTGATCGGCGCGCGGGGCGGCATCGGGGCCGCCTGCCTTCTGGCCTTCACCGCCCTGGGGTGGAAGGCGACGGGGGCCGACATTGTTGCCGAAGGCGATCTTCACGCACTCGATGTGACAGATGCCGCCGCCGTCGAGTCATTCGCCGCTGATCTCGGGCCGGTCGATGCCATGGTCTATGCCGCGGGCATCGTCGCAACGATGCCGATCCGGGAAACCGATTTCACCACCTGGCGCCGCATCATGGCCGTCAATCTCGATGGGGCGGCGCATGCGGCCTCGGCATTTGCCAAGACAATGAACCCGGAGGGGGGCGCGATGGTCTTTGTGTCTTCCGCCGCCGGGCTGCGCGGGGAAAGCAATGCCTCTGCCTATTCTGCCTCGAAAGCGGGCCTGATCGGCATGGTTGAAAGCATCGCCGCGGAGCTTGTCAGTGCCAATATTCGCGTCAACGCGGTTGCCCCCGGGAATGTGGATACGCCCATGCTGCGGGCGGTCGCACGCGGGATCGCCGAAGCCGAGGGCCGCGATGCGGCAGAGGTTTGGGAGGGCTTCGCCACCACCGGGGCCGCGAACCGCATCCTCAGCCCGGAGGAGGTTGCGCAGGTGTGCGTCGCCCTCTGCACGGGCGCGTTTTCCGGCGTCACAGGCGCCACAATCCCGGTGGATGCCGGGTACCTGTTGGGATGACAGAGGGTGCGGCCGGTATGAACGAAGAAACCCCGATCCGCCCCAGCAAGGATCAAACCGGCGGCATGCGAAACGCCGGGTCTCCGACGCCCGCGGTTTTTCCGCCGCCTGAATCCATGCGGCCCACGCTGGTGGGGCGCGATTTCGTCGTCTCCGCGGGCCATCCGATTGTTGCGCAGGCGATGGCTGAGGTGATGGCACAGGGCGGCACGGCAATCGATGCGGGCGTTATGGGCGGGTTTCTCTCCAACGTCGTGCAGGTTGACATGTGCAATCTCGGCGGCGTCGCGCCCACGCTGATCCGGCAGGCGGGGCAGCCCGAGATCCATGTGATCGATGGTGTCGGCCCATGGGGCCAGCAGGTTACGCTTGACGCGTTTCTCAAGCGCCATGGCGGGCAGATGCCGCTTGGCTCGCCCGTCGGGGTTGTACCTGCGGCCTTCGATGTCTGGTGCAAGGCGCTTGCGCGCTTTGGAACCTGGCGGTTGGCCGATGTGATGGCCCCGGCGATTGACTATGCCGCGCACGGATTTCCCCTCGATCTGCGCTCTGCAAAGGCCTTTGAGCTGCTGGGCAACGGGTTTGCCGGCTACGAAAGCTCACGCGCGATCTATTGGCCGAAAGGCCGCCCGCCGCACCCGGGTGAATGGCTGGTTCAGCGGGATCTGGGCCGCACGCTCGCGCGCCTTGCGGATTGCGATCATGGCAGCCGGATCGGCGGCATCGCCGCGGCACGCGCGCTCTTTTACGAAGGCGAGATCGCAGAGGAACTCATCGCGTTTCACCGGGAAACCGGCGGTTGGCTCACGGTGGAAGACCTTGCGAAATACGAAAGCCGTGTCGAAACGGCGCCCGAGGTGCGCTTCCGCGGCTGGCGGGTGGCAACGCCGGGGATGGTTTGCCAGGGCCCGGTCATGCTTCAGGCTCTCGCGATCCTCGAAGGCCTGCCGTTGGAGCGGTTTCACCATGGCGCGCCCGGGCACCTTCACCTTGTCGCCGAGGCATTGAAACAAGGCTTTGCCGAGCGTGAGCGGCACTATACCGATCCCACCTTCACCGACACGTCCCTCGAAGAGTTGCTGTCAGAGCCGCACATCGCCGCGCTGCGCGATGCCATCCATCCGGACACTGCATTGCCGGGGGCTGCCGCTGAGGCTGCAGGCGGGCGCGGGCGGTGCGATACAACTTACCTGGCCGCTGCTGATGCTGCGGGCAACGTGTTCTCTTCGATGCCGAGTGACACGATTGACGGCGCGCCTGTTGCGCCGGGCCTTGGGTTCTTTGTGTCGCCCCGCGGCGTTCAAAGCCGGTTGGAGCCGGATCACCCGGCGGCCATCGCACCGGGCAAGCGGCCGCGCCTTACCCCCGCACCGGCAATTGCAATCAACGAAACCACGGGCGAGGCGCTCGCCATCGGCTGCCCGGGTGGCGACATGATCGTGCAATCCATGGCCCAAAGCCTGATCGATATGGTGGTTTACGGGATGACACCGCAACAGGCGGTAGAAAGCCCGCGCGTAGCCACGTTTTCACACCCCGGCTCGTTCTACCCGCATCCCGCCTTCCCGAAACGGCTGGCGGTTGAAGGCAGGATCGCGGCCGAAACGCGCGCCGCGCTCGCGGCCAAGGGCCATGTGATCCACGAATGGCCGGATTATGAGTTCGATGCCGGCGGGGTTTCTATCGCCGGAAGCCGCGTTATGAGCGAAGGCCAACCTCCGGTACTTGTCGCCGCCGCCGATCCGCGGCGGATCACCTATGCGGCGGGGCGGTAGGCGGATGCGAACCTTTCTGCCTCCTCCACCGGATTTCGATGCAGCCGCCTATGTGCGCGAAGCTGCAAAGGCCATCGGTTTGACGATCCCGCCGGAGGAGCTTGCCGAAGTGGCGCTGAACCTTGAGCGCACATCGGGGTTTGCCGAACTTCTGGCCAACGTCCCCGGGCTCGATGCCGAGGAGCCTGCGCCTGTCTTCCGTCCCGGGGGAGATGCGCCATGAGCCTTCGGCAGATCGCAGCGGATGTGCAGGCCGGGCGTGTCACGGCGCGCCAGATCGTGGAAGATGCGCTCTCAGCAATCGATGCGGCCCGGGATCTGCAGGCCGCCACCCACCTACACCGCGCCCGCGCGGTGGCCTGCGCCGAACGCATCGACGCGCGCATCGCCTCCGGCAGCCAGCCCGGCCCCCTCGCCGGGGTGCCGTTCGCGGCGAAAAACCTCTTTGATGTCGAAGGTTTTGTGACCCGTGCGGGCTCCCGCGCAACGGAGGCCAACGCGCCTGCCGGGCGGGATGCCTTTGCGATCCGCGCGTTGGAGGCGGCGGGGGCTATCCTCGTGGCCAGCACTAATATGGATGAGCTTGCCTATGGCTTTTCCGGCGAGAATGCCCATGACGGCAACACGCGCAATCCGCGTGACCTTGAGCGAAGTGCAGGCGGGTCATCTTCGGGCTCAGCAGCCCTTGTGGCGGCAGGCGCTGTTCCCCTTGCCCTCGGAACCGATACCAACGGCTCCGTGCGTGTGCCTGCAGCCCTGTCGGGCGTTGCGGGTCTGAAGCCCACCTACGGGCGCATCTCTCGGTCAGGCGTCACGCCCTTTGTGCGGAGTCTGGACCATGTCGGGCTCTTCGCGAGCGATGTGCGGGGCCTGGCTCTTGCCTATGATGTTCTTCAGGGCAGAGACGGCGACGACCCAGTGCAAACGCCCCGCGCGGCGAAGCAAGCGAGCCCGGGCCTTGGCGCAGGCACATTTCGGGCGGCCCGGCTTGGCGGCTATTTCGATGCCCCGCTCCATCCCGATGTGCGCGCCGCAACCGATGCCGCCGCTGCCGCGCTTGGCGCGCGCGAGACCGTTCTCCTTGAGTTGGCGGAAGCCGCGCGGGCCGCAAGCTTCATTCTCACCACCGCGGAGGGCGGGCAGGAGCACTTGCCGAAGCTTCAATCCCAACCCGAACGCTTTGGGCCCCTCGTGCGCAACAGGCTTCGCGCCGGGGCGCTCGTTCCGGCCACCTGGACGGCCTGCGCGCAAAAACTGCGGCGCCGGGTCACCGATGAACTGTGCGCGCTGATGCGGGAAGCCGATATCCTCATCGCGCCCGCCACGCCTTGCCCGGCCTTCCCGCTTGGCACCGATGATTGGGAGGTGGCCGAGACCACCCTTCCGATCCGGCTTGGCATCGGGATGTTTACCCAAGCGCTTACACTCACAGGCGTGCCCGTGGCGGTTGTCGTATGCCAGGGGGTAGAGAGCGGCCTTCCGGTTGGCGTTCAGATCGTTGGCCGGCCTTTCCAAGAGGCCACCGTTCTGGGGGCCGCGCTGCACCTGGAACGCGCCGGTTTTCAGATGGCGCCTCAGATGCGGGAACCGACCCATGCCTGAGGTTCACTTGATCAACATCCCCGAAATCGTCGGCGAAGTGCGGGCTGTGTTTGACCGCTACGAAACCGCTCTCACATCCAACGATGTTCCGGTTCTTGAGGAGTTGTTTTGGAACGCGCCTGAAACCACGCGCTATGGCGTTGGCGAAAACCTCTATGGCTGGGATGAGATCTCGGCCTTTCGCCGGGGCCGCACCACCGGCGCCTTCGCGCGCGATCTGATGCGCACCGTCATCACCACCTACGGGCGCGATTTCGCAACCGCCAATACCGAGTATCAGCGCGACGGCCATACGCTTCCGGGGCGGGAGACCAAAACGCTGCTTCGCACCTCCGCCGGATGGCGGATCGTCTCTGCCCACGTCAGCCTTCTGGGAGAGACCGTGTGACCCCCGCGCAAATAACACAACGCGCCAGCGCGCGAAGAACGGCCACGCCAAAGGCCGCACACCAGGAAGAGCCCTCAATGTCCAACAAACAGGGATGACAAAAATGACCAAGATCAACGATTTCAACCCGCCAAGCGCCATCAGCCGCCGCCGTTTTGGCCAGCTTCTGGGCGCAGGTTCGGCGATGGCCGTGCTGCCCTGGAAGGTGGAAGCTCAGGATGGGGTGCAAACCCTGGTATTCGCGCTGCCGGGCCTGGTGGGGAACTTCGAGCCTCATACCTGGGTTGGGTTTGGCGACACCGTGCATGTGATGGATACCGTGGCGCGCGGCCTTACCCACATGGATTTCTCCGATCCCCTGCCACAGCCCGCGATTGCCGAAAGCTGGACCGTCTCGGATGACGGCACGGCATATGATTTCGCCATCCGCCCGGGCCTTACCTTCCATGACGGCACGCCCATCGATGCTGCGGCCGTTCTGCGCACCTTCCAGCGCATGTTCGATGAAAGCGACACCACGCGGCCCGATCTTTCCTTTGCGGCCGATAACCTTGGCGGCCCCAATGTGGTCGGCTTTGAGACACCTGATGAGATGACGTTCCGGATAAATCTCGCGGCGCCCGATGCGGCGATCCTGGGCCGTCTTTCGCGCCCGGATATGGTGATCATCTCGCCGACGGCGCTTGAGACTTATGGTCAGGAGATCGGCCTCAACTTCGCCTCTTGCGGCCCTTACAGGATTGCCTCTGTTACGCCCAATGAACGTGTGGTGCTTGAAGCCTTCGATAACTTCTACAAGGGCACACCCGCGGTTCCGCGGATTGTGATGCAGGTGATCCCCGAAGCGGTGGCGCAGATGACGGCGCTGGCGGGCGGCGATCTCAACGTGACCAACCTGATCCCGCATTCCAATGTCGACCGCCTTGAATCGATGGAGCAGATCCGGATCGAGCAATCGGCGGCCTTCATTTCGGCGATGCTTGCCATGAACTGCGGCGTTGAGGCGTTGAGCGACATTCGCGTGCGCCGGGCCATTAACCTCGGGATAGATCGGGAAGCCATCGTTCGCGAGGCGTTCTTTGGCAAGGCCGAGGTGCCGGGTTACATTACGCCCGCGGCAGAACAGGGCTATGCGCCGGAACATCAGCGCCACTCGGAATATGATCCTGAGGCCGCCCGCGCGCTGCTTGAGGAAGCGGGCGCCGTGGGCACCGAACTGAGCCTTATCTCAGAGAACAGCGGGTTCTGGCCCCGCCTGGGGCAGGTGGTTGAGCGCAGCCTGAACGGGATCGGCCTGAGCGTGACGACGGAGTACCTTGATGGCGGAACATTCAATGGCCGCCTCTTCGATCCCGAAGCCCACGAGCTTGCCTTCCTCCAGCGCTCGGCCTTTTTCCCTGATCCCGACGGGCGCTTCTCACCGCTCTTCATGACAGGCACGGCAGGCGCCGACAGCATCACCGCGCAAAGCAGCCTTCCCGAACAAGCGGGCCTCGATGAACTTATCATGGCGGCCAATTCGGAAGGCGATCCGGATGCCCGCGGCCAGCTCTATGTGGAGATCAACGATTACATGGCCGATCAGATGATGCCCGTGGCCGCAGTGGTGAACACCTTCCTGCCCGTTGCGGTCAGCACCGATCTGGCGGGGGTGAACGCCAATGCCCTCGGCACGTACCGGACCTTCCTTGAGGATTCGGAATTCGCCGCCTGAGGCCTACCATTAAGGCACGCGCGGGAGGGGCCCCCGCCCGGGCGTGTCGGAGCACATTGCCACCATGGCAGAAGAAACCCGCAAAGCTGCAACCATGGGGCCGAAGGAGGCCGGCCTTTCAGAATTGCTCGGGAAGGGTCTGTCTGCCATCCCCTGGGCAGTTGCGGGCCTTTTCGTTCTTGCGGCTGTGATGGCGCCGGTGCTGGCGCCGCATGATCCGATCGATGCGGCGGGCGCGCCGATGCTGGGCCTGTTTTCAGAACGGCATATCCTCGGCACCGATGGCTTCGGGCGCGATCAGCTTTCGCGGCTGCTTTACGGGCTGCGCCCGATGCTGTTTGTCTCGCTCGGCGCCGTGGCCCTGGCCATGCTGGTGGGCGGGGTCTACGGCCTTGTATCCGGCGTGGCGGGCGGGCGCGTGGATTGGGCGATGATGCGCCTCGTCGATATCCTGATGTCGTTCCCGCTGATCCTTGCCGCGATCCTTGTGCTCGCGGCCCTGGGTGCGTCTCTGGTGAACCTTACCCTTGCCGTCGCCGTCTCCCAGTTGCCGATCTTCGCGCGTTTGGCGCGGGCGCTGGCAAGCGGGGAGGCGGCGCGTGATTACGTGATGGCCGCCCGCGCATCGGGCTTCACCCAGGCTCATATCATGATCCGCGAGGTCGCGCCGAATATCCTGCGCCCGATGCTTGTGCAGGCGACCTCGGTGGTCGCACTGGCCGCGCTGACGGCGGCGGCGCTCTCCTATCTGGGCCTTGGCGTACGCCCGCCCTCGCCGGATCTGGGCTACATGGTGCGCGAAGGCCAGGAGCTAATCTTCATCGCCCCCGAGCACACGATCATGCCGGGCCTGCTGATTGCGATCTTCGCGCTCGCCGTCTCCTTCTGCGGCGATCAGCTTGCGGATCGGGATCGGGCCGCGGTGCGGCCATGATCGGCGAAATCCTTCGGCGGCTCGCTTTTCTGCCTGTTACCCTCTTTGCCGTCGCAACGCTTGTCTTCCTCGCGCTACGCGCGCTGCCGGGTTCCACCGTGGATCTGCTGGCATCCCAGTTCTCCACAGCCGGCTTGCGAGAGCAGCTTATCGCGCAGCTTGGGCTCGACCGGTCGCTTTGGGATCAGTACCTGATCTATCTCGGCGAGCTGATGCGCCTTGATCTGGGGCGTTCGTTCATCACCGGCAAAGATGTCTCGGTCATGGTATGGGAAACGCTTCCCGTTACCATCGAACTCGCCGTTGCCTCGCTCCTGGTGATGCTGATCACCGGGCTCGGCATGGGGTTGGCGGCTGCGGCGCGCCCGGGATCGTTTCTTGACGGAACGCTCCGCTTCATCGCGATGGCGCTCTTTGCCCTGCCATGGTTCTGGTTCGGGATCCTGCTAATCCTCGTTTTCTCGCTCTGGCTGGGCTGGTTCCCGGCCTTCGGGCGGCTGCCGTCGTCGATCACCTATGAACCGATCACGAACTTCGTTCTGATCGATGCGATCCTTCAGGGGCGGCCCGAGCTTATTGGCCCCTGGCTCACGCATCTCGTTCTGCCCTCCCTCACAGTGGGCCTGACAACGGCGGGCGTGTTGATGCGGCTTGCGCGCAGCGGGATCATCGAAACCTCCAAGCTCGATTTCGTGCGCACCGCCCGCATGAAAGGCGTGCCGGGGCGGCGAATCTACCTGCGCCATATCCTGCGCAATGCCGCGCTGGGCATTCTCACCGTGATCGGCCTGCAATTCGGCGCGATGCTCGGGGGCTCTGTTATTGCCGAGGTGGTCTTTGGCTACCCGGGCATCGGGCGGATGATGGTGGATGCGGTGCTGACGCGGGATTACGCGGTTGCGCAGGGGGCCGCGCTCGTGCTTGCGGTGCTCTACGTCTTTGTAAACCTTGCCACGGATCTCGCCTATCGCTGGGCGGATCCGCGCCTTCGGCGCGAGGGTGTGCGATGAGCGCCCCGCTCCTGCAGGTTACCGATCTTTCGGTCGCGTTCGGCACAAGCCAGGCGCGGCTGGCAGCGGTTGAGGAGATGTCTTTCACCGTCGCGCGCGGTGAGGCTTTGGCGATCGTGGGGGAAAGCGGGTCGGGCAAGTCCGCCACGGCCATGGCGCTGGCGCGGCTTAATGAGGCGTCGGGCGCAGCCCTTTCCGGTAAGATCGCATTGGAAGGCCGCGATGTGCTTGGCCTGTCTCCCGCCGAGTTGCAGGATTTGCGGGGGCGCGGGATCGCGATGATCTTTCAAGATGCGATGTCGGCCCTCAACCCCTGCGAAACCATCGGCGATCAGATCGCCGAAGCGCTGATCGTACATGGCCGGGCCCGCAAGCGCGATGCGCAAGAGCGCGTGGTAAGCCTGCTCACTGAAGTTGGGTTGCCTGAGCCCCAACGCCGCGCCGGGCTATACCCGCACGAGGTGTCCGGCGGCCAGCGCCAGCGCGTGATGATCGCCATGGCGCTGGCGTGTGACCCTGCGTTGCTGATTGCCGATGAGCCCACAACCGCGCTGGATGTAACGATCCAGGCGCAGATCCTCGCCCTGCTCACGGGGCTGGTGGAGCGCCGCAATATGGGGCTGATCCTCATCACCCATGATCTGGGTGTGGTGGCGGGGGTGGCAGACCGTGTGGCGGTGATCTACGCGGGGCGGATCGTGGAAGAGGCGCCGGTTGAGAAGCTCTTTGCGGCGCCCAAGCACCCCTATACCGCCGATCTGATTGCGGCGACTTCGTTGGAGCCCAACGCCAAGGGGCTGCTTGCCGCCATTCCCGGCGCGCCGCCGCGGCTTGGGGCGCATGGCGCGGGATGCGCCTATGCCCCGCGCTGCCGCAAGGCCAGCGAGCTATGCGCGGCAACCCGGCCAGCGCTGGAGGCCCATGGGCCCGGGCGGCTTGCCTGCTGGCATCCCGAGGGGCAGAAATGAGCGCCGCTCCCATCCTTTCCCTACGCGGGCTGACCGTTCGCTATCCGGTGCGTCAGGGGCTGGCCCGGCGGGAGATCACCGCGCTGCACCCAACAGATCTGGACGTTCGGCTGGGTGAAACCCTCGCGATTGTTGGCGAAAGCGGCTCGGGCAAAACAACGCTCGGGCGCGCGATGCTGCGGCTTGCGCAGCCCTCGGGCGGCCAGATCCTTCATGAAGGGGCGGATCTTATGGCGCTCGGCGCAGGTGGCCTCCGATCGCTGCGCCCGCGATTCCAGATGGTGTTTCAGGATCCGTATTCTTCGCTGAATCCCAGCCACCGCATTCGCACGGTCCTCTTCGATGTTCTGGCCCATGCCGGCCTTCCCAAGGCAGAGCGGGAGGCCCGCGCAATCTCACTGCTCGCGGATGTTGGGCTGGAGCGGGATGCGCTGGATCGCCTGCCTTCGGCGTTCTCGGGCGGGCAACGCCAGCGTATCGCCATCGCAAGGGCCTTGGCCTCCGATCCCGATCTCATCGTGGCCGATGAGCCGATTTCGGCCCTAGATGTTTCGATCCAGGCGCAGGTCGTCAATCTTCTGGTGGATCTAAAGCGCAAGCGGGGCCTGACCCTTGTTTTCATTTCCCACGACCTGGGCATGGTGGCGTCTATCGCCGACCGCATTGCGGTGATGTATTTCGGCGAGATCGTCGAACTCGCCGAGGCGCGCAAGCTCGCCACAAGCCCTGCACATCCCTACAGCGCGATGCTTCTTGCAAGCCAGCCGAAGCCGGATGTTGCCTCCGCGCGTGCCACCATCCGCGCGGCCGCCCGGCTGGGCACGGTAGATCTGCCAAGCCAGCTCGATCCGCCCGCAGGGTGCCCGTTTCAAAGCCGCTGCGCCCACGCGCTTCCGCGCTGCGGGCAGGAAGCCCCGAAGCTTGCCGCTGATCCGTGCGGCGGCATGGCCGCGTGTTTCAACCCATTGACCGCCAGTGAGACCTCCGAAGGAGCCCGGATTGCATGATTATCGACGCCTATAACAACATCTGGGAAGCGGGGCAGAATTCCGATTACCTGACGGCAGAAACCTATTCGGTTGAAATGATGCTGCGCGATATGGATGACGCTGGCGTCGATATGGCGGTGGGCTGTTCGCTGGGCCAGATGATTGACAATGATTACACCGCCCGGGTGGGGCACAAGTATCCCGACCGGATCATACCCTTCGGCCAGGTCAATGCCCGCGATGCGGATGCGGCTGATCAGATCCGCCGTGATCATGACAAGCACGGATTCAAGGGGCTGAAGCTGCACCCGGTTCTGCACGGCTATCACATCGTGGATCACGGGCTGCTGGACCCGATCTACGAAGCCTGCGCGGAGCGGGGGATCATCGTGCTGTTCAATGCGCTGGATGATGCGTTTATCCATCCCTTGGGCATCGAAGAGATCTGCAAGCAATACCCCGGCGTACCCACGCTCATCGCCCATATGGGCACGGTCTGGAATGTGGGCGAGGCGATCCTCGTGGCCAGGCGCACGCCCAATATCTATCTGGAAACCTCGTCGACCCAGCTTATCGAGGTGCGCATGGCCTATCGCGATCTGGGGCCGGAGAAGATTATCATGGGTACCGATTGGCCGGGCAGTGATTTTGAGATGGAGCGGCTGAAAATCGCAAAATCCGTGAAGGATCCGGCGCATCGCGCGATGATCGAAGGGGGCAATCTGGCGCGGCTTCTCGGCCTATGACACGGCTTCGCGCCGCGGCAATCTGGGCCCGCCCGTGGGACGCGCCGCCTGTTTGGGGCGGTGAGCTCTCGCTGTCCGGCGCGCGAATTGGGGCGGTAACGGCGGCGGAGGCGCAGGGCGATGCAATCCTTATTCCGGGCCTTGTGAACGCCCATGACCATGGCCGCGGCCTGCGCCCTCTCGCTTACGGGGCGCCCGACGCGCCGCTTGAGGCGTGGCTTTGGGATCTCTGGCGCCAGCCAAAAACCGATCCCTACCTGACCGCGCTCGTGGCATTTGGGCGGATGGCACTCTCGGGTGTGGCAACCGTTGTTCACAACCATTTGCCGCAAACGGGCGATTGGCTGGGCGAGGCGAAGGCCGTGGCGCAGGCGGCACGGGACATCGGGCTGCGGTTGGGGTTCGTTGTGCCCATACTCGATCGCAATCTCGCGGGCTACGACGGCGGCGCGGCGGTAAAGGCGGCGGTCACGGCGCAGGACTGGGCCGCAATTGAGCACGCCCAAGCGCTGCCCCCAGTGGAGGAGCAGATCGCGCTCGTCGGTGAAATCGCGGATGCCATCGATGGCCCTGACGTTATCACGCAATTCGGCCCGCCCGGGCCACAATGGCTGGGCGAAAAGGGCCTGACGGCGGTTGCGCAGGCGGCGGAACAGTCTGGCAGGCGCGTCCATCTGCATCTCTTGGAAACCCGTCTGCAACGAAGCTGGCTTGATGCGGAATGCCCGGAGGGCGCGCATGTGTTTTTGGAACGTGCAGGGCTTCTCAACAATCGGCTGACGGTGGCCCACGGGGTGTTTCTGCGGCCCGGCGAGATTGCGGCACTGTCAGATGCTGGCGTGGCATTGGCGCTCAACACAAGCTCCAACCTCCGGCTCTTTTCGGGCACTGCCGATGGGTCGGCACTTCTAGGCGCGCGCCTCCCGCTTGGCATCGGGCTCGATGGCATGGGGTTTGACGATGATGCCGATATCCTGCGCGAGCTGCGCCTTACCGCGGCCCTTCTCGGCCCGCGCCGATTCGATACCGCGGGGCTGAGCCGAAGCGCCATCCTGCGCGCGGGTATGGCCACGGGGCGCACTGCGTTTGACGGGGCGGAGGGGCAGGGGCTTCTTCCGATGGCGCAGGCAGATGTTGTGGCGCTGTCGCTTCAGAAGCTTGCCTATGACCAGATCGATCCTGCGCCCGAGGCGCTTGCGGGCCTCATCATGGGCCGGGCCAGCCGATCGGCTGTACGCGACGTTTGGGTCGCGGGGCGCCAGATCGTCAAGGACGGCGCCGTGACCGGCGCAGATCTTCCCGGCGCAGAGCGTGCGCTTGTGGATGCCGCCCGGGCAACCTACGCCGCCCCCGATTGGGCCAGCCGCGCCCGGGCGGCCTGTGTTGCAGCCTCCACGCCAAAGAGGCCGACATGACCGCATTGCTGCCGATCCTCGACAGCCATTTCCCCTTCGATCCCATGCTCTTGCCCGCGGTGCGCCAAGCCCCCGCGGAGGCGGCGCGCCTTTTGGGCGCACCAGAGCTACCCGGCGAAATCAGCCTTCCTGTCTGGTGCTATCTCACCCTAGCCGGGGAAGCGCTCGGCCTCGTCGATACCGGAAGCGGCGCGCTTTTTGGGGAGGCAGACGGCCGTTTGGAGGCGCGCTTGCTGCGCGAGGGCGTCTCTCCAGATCAGATCAGGCGGGTCTGGCTTACCCACCTTCACGGCGATCACTGCGGCGGCCTTGTCCGGCGGGATGGAGAGCCGGTGTTCCCCAATGCCCGCATCGCCGTTCCGGCGCGCGAGGTCGAATTCTGGCTTGACCGCGCCCACGAAGACACGGCTGCAGACATTGCCCGCGATGCGCGCGCCGCGCTTCGGCCCTATGGCGGCCGGCTCGATCACGTCTCACCCGGCGATATCGTGGATGGCGCCGAGGCCATCGCGGCCCCGGGGCACACGCCCGGCCATCTTGCCTGGCGCCTCCCGGCACAAAACGCGCTCGCGGCGGGCGACATCCTCCATGTGCCCGCGCTTCAACTTGCCCATCTGGATTGGTCCAGCGATTGGGATTGGGATGCGGCTTTGGCTACGCAATCGCGCAAGGCCCTGATCGATGCCGCGCGAACTGAAGGCCAGAGCTTGCTTACCGGCCACGGGGGTGTTTTTTCCCCCGCATGCCTCTCGCACATACCCAGATCGGAGCGCGCATGACACCGCAGACATTCTCCATTAGCAATACTGGCCTGATCTGCCGTATCGGGCGCGAAACGCTGGTGCTAGAAGCCCACGGGCCCTCCGCGATCCGGGTGCGTGCCACGAAGAACGCGCGCTTCGACGAGTCGCTGCCAAGCGGCTTGCTGCCCGATCTGCCTGCGCCTGCCAGCGCGGAACCATCGATCGATGGCGAACTCGCAACGCTCACCAATGGCCGTCTCCGGGCAGAAGTGCGCAAAATGCCCCGCGGGTTGGAGCCTACGCTGGAGCTTGCGTTTTTTGATGCCGAGACAGGCGTGGCGCTGCTGGAAGAGGAGATGCCCCATATCCTCTATCCCAACACCCGGAATTACGATGCGGAAGAGGGCGATCTCTGGCGCATCGAAACGCAGTTCAAGGCCCATCCGGGCGAACGCTTCTACGGGCTGGGGCAGCACCAGCATGGGCGGCTCGATCAGAAGGGCTGCGTGATCGATCTGCTGCAGATGAACACCGAGGTGGTGATCCCCTTCCTCGTCTCCTCCCGCGGATACGGGCTGATCTGGAACACGCCGGGCACGGGGCGCGTGGAACTGGCCGAAAACCGCACGAAATGGGCGTTGGATGCCAGCCCCCAGCTAGATTACGTCGTCATGGCGGGCCCCGATTCCGCAACCATCCTGCGAAGCTACGCCGCGCTTACCGGCCACCCGCCCATGATGCCCGATTGGGCCATGGGCTTCTGGCAATGCAAACTGCGCTACAGCACCCAGGATCAGGTGCTCGAAGTGGCGCGCGAATATCACCGCCGCGGGCTGCCGGTGAGTTGCTTCGTGATCGATTTCTTTAATTGGACGAAGGGGGGAGAGGGCCGGCTCAACCTGGAGGATTTTCCCGATCCCGCCGCCATGGTGGCCGAGCTTGAGGCGATGGGCATGCGGCCCATGATCTCGATCTGGCCCGCCGTGAACTCCAACGCAGAGAACTTCACCGAAATGCGGGATGCGGGTTACTTGATCGAGCATCGGCGCGGGGTGCAGGCATCATCGGTTTTCCTTGATGCAAATTCGGAAGGGCGCGTGCCGCTTTCCTTCTACGATGCCACCCATCCCGAGGCCCGCGCATATCACTGGAACCGCTTGCGCGAGGGCTATACGCAATACGGCTTTGGAGCGTTCTGGCTGGATGCCAATGAGCCCGAGGTCTACCCGACCCATCCCGACAACATGCGCTACTTTCTTGGCGATGGGCGTGCGGTGACAAACGCCTATCCGATGCTGCACCAGCAGGGCTATGCCGAACATATGGCGGCGGACGGGATTGAGGATGGCGTGCTGCTCTCGCGCTCCGCCTGGCTTGGATCGCAACGCTATCCAGTGGTTGTCTGGTCGGGCGACGTGCATTCCACCTTCCCCGATCTCGCGCGCCAGGTGCGGGCGGGGCTGAACATGGCGATGAGCGGGATCCCATGGTGGACAACGGATATCGGCGGCTTCAAGGGCGGGGATATTCGCGACCCTGCCTTTCATGAGCTGCTGATCCGCTGGTTCCAATACGGCGTCTTCTGCCCGGTCTTCCGGCTTCACGGCTTCCGTCAGGATAGCCAGGGCGACCCGCGTTTGGGCCGCGAATTCCTCTTTGGCGGCGCGGCGAATGAGATCTGGAGCTTTGGCGCGGAGGTTGAGGCCCATCTGGTGGCCTGCCTTGAATTGCGCGAACGGCTGCGCCCCTATCTCAAGGCGCAGATGGCGGTTGCTGCGGAAACCGGCCTGCCGCCCATGCGCCCGCTCCTAGTTGATTTCCCCGACGATCCCGATGCAGTGGATATCGACGATCAGTTCATGCTCGGCCCCGATCTGCTGGTCGCCCCGGTGCTGGAACCCGGCGCCACGGCGCGGCGCACCTACCTGCCCGCGGGCACCAACTGGCGTTCGGCGTGGGGCGAAGAAAACCTGCCCGGCGGCAGCTGGACTGAGGCGGCCGCACCCCTGGGCCAGATCCCGGTCTTCATCCGGGCAACGGCTGATATCGATCTGAGAGCATTGGAAGGCTAGGCCAGCCTCCCACCAAGCCAACGCCGAGAGCGCACGCTACAACCCGAACTGCGCCCGCATGCCAGCGACGAAACCCTCATCCTGTTCGCTCGAATAGCGCCCGCCCAGAAGCTCCACCGCGCCATCGCCGGAGATGTAGCGCAGTTGATCGGTTCCGTCCGTTGCTGCTGTCCAGATAACCTCGGCAACACCTTCGGGTTCTTGATGTCCTGACGTGTCGAGGTTTTCCATCATCGCCGCCATCGCGCCGACCATGGGCTGGTATTCTTCAAGTGACGCATCGGTGGTGAAGACAAAACTGCGGCCGCCAAAATCCGTCTTCACGCCGCCGGGCTCGACGATCTTGACGCGCGCGCCGAAAGGCCGAAGCTCGTAATGCAGCGCTTCTGACAGGCCCTCAACGGCCCATTTCGAGCTGTGGTAGAGCGTGCCAAGCGGATAGGCCATGCGCCCGCCGATCGAAGAGATGTTCACGATGGTGCCCGATTTCTGCCCGCGCATGCAGGGCAGAACCGCCTTTGTCACCTCGATCAGGCCAAAGAAATTCACTTCGAATTGCCGCCGGATGGTTTCCATCGGCGTCGCCTCAAGCGGGCCATAGGCACCGTAGCCTGCATTGTTCAGAAGAACATCGATTCCGCCAAAGCGTTCCTCGGCAGCGGAAACGGCCGTTTCGATTGTTGATGTGTCAAGCAGATCAAGCCGGGTCACAAGCACATTCTCCGCCTCCAGATCCGCTCCGTCCGCGGGGTTGCGCATCGTTGCCGCAACGTTCCAGCCGCGCTCGGCAAAAAGCCGTGCCGTTGCCTTGCCGATACCGGAGCTGGCGCCGGTTATGAGGATGGTCTTGGCCATGGGGATCTCCTGCTGGGTTCTGAACGATTGGCCCCAACATAGATCCCGCGCAGGCCCGCCTCACTCGCCCAATGCGCCAGGCCACATGCCAAAGGTGCCAATGTGGGGGATCAGGCGGTTAACCGCGCAGGCTTGCGGTTCTCGGCCCGCCAGGCTTCCGGCGTGGTGCCCGTCCACCTCTGAAACGCCCGAAAGAGGGAGTTTGGGTCTTCAAACCCCAGGAGGAAGCTCACCTCCGCCACCCCCAGTTCGGTTGACCCAAGATAGTGGCGCGCCAGCCGTTCCCGGGCGGAATTCAAAACCTCGATCCAAGTCGTTCCCTCTTCGGAAAGCCGCCGCTGAAGGGAACGCTTGCTCATAGCCAATTCGCGGGCGACCTCCTCGATCTGTGTGCGCCCGCTTGGCAGAAGCTCGGCAAGCGCATGCTCAACGCGGGCGCGCGTGGATGCGCCGGTGCGCGCCTCGTCCATCCGCCGCCGGAGCGAGGGCTCAAAGAATTCCCACATCTGATCGTCATGGGTAAGAAACGGGCGCCGCGCATCTGCCGCCGCCAATGTCACCGATGCGATTTCCCCGGTGCTCACAGGGCATCCAAACCAGTCCGCGTAATCCTCCGCGCCGGCAACCTTGAACGGCAGGGCGACCCGTGTGGGAATAACAGGGTGCCGCGTTGCCCGGCGGGCAAAGTGCACCAGAAACACCGTCTCTGCGAGCGCCATGGTTCGCGGAACTTCCGGGCGATACTTGCAGCGATAACTGATCGTGGTGGCATCGGGCCCGGCCTCCACATCCAGCCGGAAGGCGCCGACGAGCCGCTTGAAATCACCGAGCCGCCGCGCCGCCGTATTCATGTCGGGCGCGCACATGGCCGCAAAAAAGGCGGGATCGAACAGTTCTACCGATGAGATCTGGCCAAGCCTGAGGCCCAGTTGCGGGTCCTTCGCCTCTTCCGCCATCGCCTCCCACAAAGCATAGAAGGCGTCGAGTGAGATCCGGCTTCCATCACCGTCCAGCAGGCCCGAGGGCAACCCTGCCCGGCGCAGAACGGCCTGGGAATCGAGGCCGAGATCCGCAAAGATCAGCCGCCATGCCTTGCCCACATGAACCGTTGGGGCCGCCGCATCTTGTGCCATGTGAACCTCCATGCCCCGCTTAGTCTCCGCGCCGGTTCGGGGCAATTGCAAGAGGTGCCACAGCACTTGCCGCGCGCGCCAATTCTTCTTCCGTTCCACGCTCGCTCTCCCCGCCTTTAGGCAGGGAGATGCTCGCATCGGTGCGAAGCAATGGCCCGCAAGATCACCTTTCCGCCGGGGGCACGGCGCGCTGGTAAAGATGCCAGGTGGTGTGGCCAAGGATCGGCAGGGTGAAAATCAGGCCAAGGAAGGCGGGCACCATCGATAGAAGCATCGTCACTGTGATGATTGCGGCCCAGCCAAGCATGACGCCGGGGTTTTCTGTGACCACACGAACGGATGTGAGCATGGCGGTTACGAAATCAATCTCCCGGTCGAGCAGAATTGGCATAGCAACAACCGTGACCGTAAAGAGAACCGCGGCAAGAAAGGCGCCAACGCAGGTGCCGATGGCCAGGAACGTCCAGCCTTCGGGCGTGTAGAGCACTGTGTCAAAAAACCCGTTCAAATCCGAAAACGAGGAATCCTGCAAAACGATCACCAGCACGGTTCGGAACTGGTAGAACCAGACCCACAAAATGAACAGGGTGACGAAGGCCATCCAGCCCATCTCGCGTTTGCGTTGGCGGGCCATGACAGTGAGGATGTCAGACCATCCGAAATTCTCCCCCCTCTGCAAGCGGCGCGACATCTCGTAAAGCCCCGCGGCGGCGAAGGGCGCGATCAGCGGAAAGCCAACGGCGGCCGGAATAACCATCCAGATCGCGCCGAGCCAAACGAGACACCACACAAACAGGATGCCGAAGACTGCATAGAACAGGCCGAAAAAGCTGCTCATAACAGGGCGCGCGAGAAAATCGGTAAACCCCGCCCTCAGCGATGCCTTGATATCCTCGGCGGTTACCGTGTTGACCCTGATCACCCCTTGTTTCGGCGGCGTCAAATTCTCTGGCGGTGTGGAACCTGTGGTCTTGGATGTCATGCGCACGCCTCCCGAAGCATGTCACTGGCCCCGTTTGCCCAGAAGGCCAGCCACCCCTCCTTCTCCGCATACGAGTGTGCGTTCGGTGCGGCATAAGGGCAAGGGGGCGTATGCCCGCCAAATCTGCGAGAGGCCGGCTTGGCGCACAGCCTTCCGCGCCGTGGTCAGCCGTTCCGCGCCCACAATGTGGTGCAAGCCGGCGGGATCTCTCGCTCGATCGCCCGCATCGCGTCCACGATAAGATCTTCACGCCACCGCCTGCCCGCGATCTGCACGCCGATGGGCTGCGGGCCTTCGGGCAATTCGGCAATGTGGGTCGGCAGCCCGCCCGCCGGCAGGCCGATGAAGTTCATCAGGAAGGACCAATGCGCCTGACCCAGCGCCTCACGCGCGCCCGCAACCCCTTCCGCATCCCGACCCGCGCGGAAGAACGGTTTTAGCAGGAACGGCGTAAGCATAAGCGGGTACTCTTCAAGGAACAAAGACCACGCGCGGGCATAGTGGCTTCGCCGCGCCAGTGCGCGCAGCAGGTCCGTGCCTTCAAATGGCGGAAAGATCTCAAAATAGGCATCGAAGATCGCATTCACGGTCTCGGACCCATGCGCTTCGATCTCCGGTTTCAAAAGCGCCTGAACCTCCCCGAGAAGTGCGCGGTAGCCCACCTCGCCGGTTTCCTGAGCAAGCGGCGGCTCGGCCTCAACCACATCGTAGCCTGCGTTGGTAAGCGCCGCGGCGGCCTTGTCGAGCGCTGTGGCCACCTCCGGGTGCAGCCCAAAGCCGAAATCATCCCGCGCCACGGCAACCTTGATGGGGCGGTCAATCGGCGGGCCACGCCACGGAAGCGGTACATGGAAGGGGTCGCGAGGATCGGGCGCAATAAGCGCCGGCATCGAAAGATCGAGGTCATCGGCGGTGCGCGCCAGTAGCCCCTGCACTGACATCGATTGCGCCAAGAGCCCGCGCTCCTGCGTTTGGCTCGGGTTCCAGGCCGGTACGCGGCCCAAGCCCGGTTTCACCGTCACCGCCCCGTTGGCCGAGGCGGGAAAGCGCAGGGAGCCGCCGATATCGTTGCCGTGGGCAAGCGCGCCGATCCCGGCCATCACAGCCGATCCCGCCCCGCCCGACGAGCCGCCCGCGGAAACGTGCGCGCCCCAGGGATTGAGCGTGCGCCCGTATAGCGGTGTGTCGGTATCGGCGCGGAATGAAAATTCCGGCGTGTTGGTCCGCCCGATGATAACCGCCCCGGCTGCCTTGAGGTTGCGCACTACCGGGGCATCGCCGGGCGCGATCACGTCCTTATACGCTGCTACGCCATTCGTTGTGGCATGCCCCGCCTGATCGACATTCACCTTGATCGTGACGGGCACGCCATGAAGCGGCCCCTTGGGCGCATCGCTGGCATCGAGCGCGGCTGCCTGCGCCCGCGCCTCCTCCGCGAGGCTCTCCACCACGGCGTTCAGTGCCGGGTTCACAACCTCCATTCGCGCGAGCGCGGTCTCGGTCGCGTCCGTCGCCGTAACCTCTCCGGCCCGTGTGGCTGCGGAGATTTCGGAGGCCGTCCATTGCCAGAGGGGAGGTGCTTTCGTTTTGCTCATATCGGGCCGCTTCCAGGTCTTTCGCGCACACCGGCCTGCGGGGCGCAGGCCGATCCGTTCCCAATTGGCAAAGTGCCCGGAGACGCCAGTGCGATCAATTGCCGGGCCGCCTATGCCGCCGCCACGGGCAATTGCATCACCCTGCCGGCCAGTTCGTCCAAGTCTGCCTCGGCCACGGGGCACGCCGCATTCTGCGACATCCCGTAATTCGCAGCGCTCTTCATTTCCGAGGCAAGCCCGGCTTCCGAAACGCCGTCGCATTCGGGCGGCAACTCCGCCGGGATATCGCAGGCGCGCATGAGATCAGAAAAGGCGCCGGGCAGGGCGCCCGCCACGGCCTGGCTGCCCAACGCCCCAGCAGCGCGCGCGTAGTTTTCCGAACCGTCCGGGCGGGCCACGAGCCAGGGCAGGCTGGCTTCCAGCCCCAGACCGCTCGCGCGCCCGTGGTGAACCCGCGCAAGCGAGCCCAGCGCATGGCTGATATTGTGCCCCAGATGCGTGTTGCAGTTATGCAGGGCCAGACCGGCAATCATGCTGCCCCACATCACCCGGCTGCGCGTTTCGATATCGCCGCCATCGGCAACCGCGCGTGGCAGCGCATCGGCAAGCGTCCGCAGGGCCTCGCACCCGAAAAGCAACCCCGCCGGGCTGGCATGGCGCGAGGTCATGCCCTCAAGCGCATGGGCGGCGGCGTCAATCCCCGTCCACGCCGTCAGATGCGGCGGAAGGCTCAGCGTCAGCTCAGGGTCGAGAACGGCCTGTGCAAACATCAGATCTTCGCCGTAATACCAGTACTTGTGCCCGTCATCGGTTGAAACGATCGAGGTGCGTGTCACCTCGGATCCTGTTCCGGCGGTTGTGGGGATCGCAATCGCCGGCAGCCCGCCGGGCGGCAACGGCCGCGCGGCAAGGGCAAAGTCACGAACCGGCAGTCCGCTCTGCGCAACTGCCGCGATCAGTTTGGAGGCATCCATCGCCGCGCCGCCCCCGAAGCCGATCACCACCTTGGCGCCGCCGTCTCGCGCTCGGGCGGAGAGCGTATCAACAAGCGTTTCCTTCGGTTCGCCGGAGACTTCCGCGGCAAGGTCGCTTGCGATGCCATGGGCTGCAAGGTCGTCCAGCAACCGCTGTGCGGCGCCCAGTTCGGCGAGGATTGCATCGGCAACGATCAGCACTGGCCCGCCCCCGAGTGCCGTAACAAGATCGGGCGTTTTTGCGATGCGCCCGGCTCCGAACGTCACGGGGGGCACACGGCCCATATTGAACATCTTCATGATGCGTCTGCTTTTTCTGAACCTGATCAGTCTGCCACCGCGCCGGGCCCCGAACCGTGGCAATGGAGAACGGTTATTCCGAAATTCGGAACACGCAAGCGTTGATTGCGTGGTGGGAAGCTTGACCTGACGTGATCCTGCCCGCCGCAGGGCCGCCCGCTCCCTGCGCCTCTGGCACCCCCAAGCCTTGTTCTGAAGCGCCCCGCGGCCTAGGAGGTTCCGATCAGCGCGCCAAACCAACTTCGGCCCGATCCGCGCTGACCTGAAAAGAAGGGGGGCACGCCATCTCTGAGCGCAACTTTCAACCCATGACCAAGGCAGAGGTCGTCGCAGCCCAGCGCGCCTGGGCGAAATATGTCACCGAACAAGATGTCGAGGCCCTGCTCGGCCTCTATGATTTTGGCGATCCTGACGAGCCCGTCTTATTCAAACCCACGCTGGCGGATGTTATCCGGCTCGATCGCGAAGGCGCTCGGGCGTATTTCGTGGGCGGCAATCCCGACTATCCGCAGGATAAGGGCTTTCTGAAAAACGGATGGAAAACCGTTGAGTTTCAAAGCGCCGTGGGCCCGATCCTGAAAGCGGGCGGCCTGGGCTACAAGGATATGGGGCATTACACCTTCGTCGATGGCGAGGGGAATGCCACCCGGGCGGATTACACATTTGCCTATCACAAGCTTGACGGAAAGGTTCTGATCTCGCTGCACCACTCGTCGCTAACGTGGTTTCCCCAAATCGAGGAGGCGTGAGGCCCAGGCCCACGCACGCCTTGAAGAAACGGCGGCCCGGTGCCGGCCGCGCGGCCCGTGTCAGGCCGCCGCCGCAAGAAGCCAAAACACCCCGGCCCATGCCTGGCTGCCCTAAGCGTCGGTCAGCACCTCGAAGCCCGCAAAGATCATCGTCTTGCCGTTGATCGGCACGTCGCCCATGTTCCCCATGGCCGGATCCTGCATGGCTTCCTGAAACTTGGCTTCCTGCGTGGCCTGATCGGGCCATTCCTGCCAGCCGAAGACAACCGTCTCGTCGGGGCCCGCTTTCACCGCCAGCGGAAAGGACGTTACCTCACCTGGCGGAACGGCGGTTCCCCAGGTCTCAACAACGCGCGTGGCGCCGTATTTCCGAAAGACCTCCGCCATCCGGGCCGCATGGGCGTGGTATTCAGCCTTCTTGGAATTGGGGACTGCACCCGCATAAGCCATGATCCAGGCCATTGGCTCTTCCTCCCAGTGTTGCTTGCGCCGCCAGCATAACATGATTGCGCCACTCTGCGCAGATGAGGCGCAACGCGGCCGCACACCGCGTCCGGGCCCGAGCCTTGGAAGCCGGGCGCGGGCGGCATAGCCTGCACCTGCCGTTCCGCAAAGGGTCCCCAAATGGCACATATCCTCGCCTTGTCGAGCTGGGTCGCGCATGGCCATGTGGGCCTGAGCGCGGTGGCGCCGGTTCTTCAGATCCTTGGCCATACCGTCACCCAGCTACCCACAACCCAGCTCTCCAGTCATCCGGGCTTTGCCCCCGTCGCGGGCGGCGCGGTCGATCCCGAAACGCTCCGGGCCCTGATCGGGGCGCTGGAGCGGAACGGTTGGATCGATGCGGTCGATACGATTCTGACGGGTTACCTGCCAAGCGCGGCGCATGTGGATATGGCGGTGGGTCTGATTGACCGGTTTCGGGGCGAGAAGCCGCGCGTGGTGGTTGATCCGGTGCTTGGCGATAGCCCAAAGGGCCTCTACATCAATCGCGAGGCCGCAGAGGCGCTGCGCGACCGGCTTGTGCCCAAGGCCGATATCCTCACGCCCAACGCCTTCGAACTCTCCTGGCTCACAGGTGACCGCACCGAAACGCTCGCCGCCGCTGAGGCCGCCGCCCGGGATCTGAGCGCGCTCGCCCATGGCGCCCGGATCCTCGTAACCTCGGCGCCGTTTGACGGGGCCGAAACCGGCGTGCTCGCCGTAACCCCCTCGGGCGCAGAAGCTTTCCGCACGCCTCGCGCATCTCAGAATAGGCCGGTGCCGCATGGGGTGGGAGATGTGTTCTCCGCCCTGATCGCGGCGGGCCTGCCAACCGGGCAGGCGCTCGGCTACTTGCAGGCGCTGATCGGTGAGAGCCTCGGCGCGCCGCATCTGCGCATTGCCGAGACGGCAGCGCATTGGGCGGCTGCCGGCCCGATCAGGGCGGAGGCCGCCGCCGCATTGACCGGCGGCGGCAAAACGCGTTGAGCTAGGCCATGGCTTTCGATTTCATCCTGATGCTCACGGAAAATGATCGGACGATCCCGGATGCCCAGGCCCGGCTCGATCAGGCGCTGGAAGGCGGTGTTCGCCATATCGGCTTCAAGGATGTGGGCCTGCCGCTTGACGATCTGCGCGCCTTGGCCAACGCGATCCGCGAGGCTGGCGGGCGCTCCTACCTGGAGGTGGTGAGCCTTGATGCGGAGAGCGAGATGGCGTCTGCCCGCGCAGCCGTGGATCTCGATGTCGATGTGCTTCTCGGCGGCACGCGCGCCGAGGACGTTACCGGCATTACCCGTCACCACCCGGTGCGCTACTACCCGTTTCCGGGCCGGATCACTGGGCACCCAAGCGTGCTTGAGGGGCCCGAAAGCGATATCGTTGCCTCTGCCCGCGCCCTTGCGGCGCTGGAACATGTGCATGGGCTGGATCTTCTCGCCTATCGCTACTCGGGAGACGTTCCGCAGCTCATGGCCGCCGTAAGCGCTGCGGTGGCCAAGCCGGTCATCGTGGCCGGCAGTATCGACAGTGCCGCGCGCGTGGAGGCCACGGCCTTGGCCGGGGCGCAGGGCTTCACCGTCGGCACCGCCGCTCTGGCAGGCGCGTTCCCTGCTGAGACTGAGGGTTTCGCCGGCCAGGTGCGCGCCATCCTCGCCATCACAGCGCGGGCACAGGCCATCGCTACCGCACCGCGCCGCATAGCGCTGGTGGCCCATGACACGCGAAAATCGCATCTCAGCGCCTGGGTGATGCGCCATGCCGCCCGGCTTGCGGGCCACCACATCGTTTGCACGGGCGGCACCGGGCGCGTGCTTTCCCAAACCGCGCCGGATCTATCGATCCAGCGCCTGCAACGCGGTGGCCGGGGTGGGGATCAGCAGCTTGCAGCCCTGATCGCCACCGGCGGCCTCGATGCTGTGATCTTTTTTGCCGATCCCACGGTGCCGCATTCAGGCGATGTGGATTTGCAAGCGCTCACGCGGCTTACGGTGATCCACGATATCCCCCTTGCGCTCGGTCCGTCCGCCGCCGATGCGCTGGTGGCGGGGTTGCTTGGCCCTGAGCCTTCGTGACGCGCGGGCATTGAACCGCGAACGCTCATTCGGCGTGGCGTTCAACGAGATCCATCACCGCCGGCCAGTGCTGGAAAAACACGAACTCCCCCGCCCCCTCATAGATCTTCACGTTGATCCAGGGATAGGCCGCGGCAATTTCTGAAAGGGTTTTGGGCCGAACCATCGGATCCTTATCCCCATTGATCAGGTAGACGGGGATCCTGCCTTCCGCAAATCGCACATCCGCCGCCCATTCCGGGCGCCCGAAATAGAGGATTACATCGGAGAACGCCGCGTGCGCCGATACACCATCCGACAAGGCGAACCGCGATCCTTCAAGGATCGCCCGGCGGCACTCAGGATCGGAGATCACCTGCATATCGCCCGGCACGTTGGCATAGACGCGTTCGAGGAAGCGTTGCTTCCCGATCCGGCGGGCAAGCAGGAACCCCGCCTTTACAAGAAAGGGCAGAAGCCGCGGCGCAAATTTCCCGTTCGCAAGTACGAAGCGATGCCACTTATCCATACGGTTGAACTGCTCGGGGCGTTCCATCGGGGTGGCCCCGCCACAGGCGATGATGGCGCTCACACGGTTAGGGTGTTTCCGCGCCAGCCGGAACGCGAAAACGATATCATTGCTTTGGGTAACGATAGGCGCCTTCTCAACGCACAGGGCATCCATGACGGTTACGATTTCAGAGGCGACGTCCGAGGCAAGATCGCCGTCGGTCTTGCGGTGGGGCGATGGGCCATAGCCCGCGCGGATCGGCGTGATAACCCGGATATCGCGCAGCGCCGCGGCCTGTTCCGCCGGCCTTGGCCACTGAGACAGGCAGTAGGGCCCGGGCAAGTGAATGCACGGGCGCCCCTCGCGCGCACCGGCCTCAACGAAGTTAAGCCTGCGGGGCACCGCCCCGTTGCCCGGCACAACGTCAATCGCACTCAGCTCGGCCGCATCGGATTTCTCCGATGCCGCTTCATCTGCGATCAGGTTGATGAAAGCCATCACCACCACCAGCAGCTCGCTCGAAGATCGGCAGCCAACCTTGCGGTAGATCGAACTGAGGTGGCGCTTGATCGTTTCCGCGGATCGGTTGCGGAGGCGTGCGATTTCCGAGCGCCCCTTCATCTCCAACACAAGGCGCACGATTTCGGCCTCGGTTTTCGAAAGGCTGAAGGATCGGCGCAGACGCTCCTCCACCGCGCGGCTCCAATGAATATGAGAAAACACGGCCACAACGGCCCTGCCCGCGTTGCCGGACACAGCGGGGCGCAATTTGACCAAGGCGATGCGGGAAGAGCTTTCGCCTCCGGAAAGCGCCTGGATAACCTCGGTCTGACTGCGGAACACCTCTGCTGCGAGCGCGCGCACATCCGCGTCCGTGCCCGGGGGCAAGAACGGAATATCGGATAGCTGCATCCCCCCCGCCCCCCGGGGTTCGCCCGTATCGAAATTCGCGGCGATCACGGAAAAATCGCTGTCGATCGCAATGGCCGAGAATGGGGCGTGCCGGTTCAGAATGTCGGTGATCGGCTCGGTCTGGCCCTGCGCGTAGCGGTCAAGAAATACCGAGGCGCGTTCCACATGCGCCTCAAGCTGGCTCGCCGCATTTCGCGCCTTCGGGCCCGCCCGCAACGGGGCCAGCTCTGCCTCCCAGGTATCAAGCAGGCTCTCGTAATGTTCGGGCTCGAAGGCAACCTCGTAAAGCCGCTCGACGATGGCGTTGACTTCGATGTTGTCCGGGTCGCTCGGGTTTTCTTTGGTCAAGGTGCCAGCCCCTCAGGTGCCTCACTGAACCACTACCGGTTGTAGGGCGCGGCCCGTCGCGCGTCCAACACACCCCGCGCAGCGGCCCCGGCCGGGCGGCGAGTTTACGCTTACCGCGCAGCGCGTGACCCGGTTGGGTCACGGCACGCACCGGCACCCGCGCTACCGAAGAAGGCATTTGATTCTAGATTTTTTTTGGGGGGGTGTCGTGCCGGATCGTTCGACAGCATGGGGAGCCATTTTGCTCCTGTGGCTCGCCGGCCTGGGTGCGGCAGCACAATACGCCAAGGTCAGTGCCATCTATGACCTGTTGCAGGATACATACGGAAGCGTCGGGGCGGCCTTGGGCTTTGCCGTTTCGCTGGTTGGCGTGGTGGGCGTTCTGCTTGGCGTGGTCTCAGGGATCATCGTAGCACGGGTGCGGTACCGCACGGCCATTCTCTGGGCGCTCTGGATCGGCGCCGGCGCATCCGCGTTCCAGGCAACCTTGCCGGAGTTCTGGTTATTCCTGCTCTCGCGGGCATTGGAAGGGGTTTCGCATCTCGCAATCGTGGTCGCGGCGCCAACGCTGATGACAGCCCTCTGCGCGCCGCGCCATACCGGGCCTGTGATGACGCTTTGGAGCACGTTCTTCGGCGTTGCCTTCGCCATCGTCGTCTTCGCAGGGCGCCCGCTTGTAGAAGGCAACGGCGTGCCGTCCATCTTCCTTGCCCATGCCGCTTATCTGGCTCTGATCGCCATCGCCGTTTCGGTACTGCCGCCCGCGGCCCGCGATGATGCGCGGATGGAGCCCTTGAGCACTTCCGAATTCATCCGCCAGCATATTGCCATCTACACCTCCCCTTGGGTCGGGGCACCGGCCATTGGCTGGCTGTTCTTCGCCTTCGGTTCCATCGGGATACTCACGCTTTTGCGCCCCTTCGTGGCCCCCGGCTGGCAGGAACTTGTGATGGTCGCAATCCCGCTTGTCAGCATTGTCAGCGCGCTCACCCTGGGCATGTGGCTCGTCCACCGGCAGGGCGCGGTCTGGACAGCGCAGGTGGGGTTCCTCATGTGCGGGGCGTTGGTGCTTGGGCTCTTGCTGGTTCCCGGTTCTCCGGTGATCTGCCTGCTCCTCGCCACCGCCATGGGGTGCGTTCAGGCGGCGAGCTTTGCCGCGGTTCCCGAACTGAATTCCGAGACGGAGGCGCGTGCCCTCGGCCACGGCGCGATGGCGCAAACCGGGAACCTCGGCAACCTCGTCAGCCCACCGCTTCTGGCGCTTGCTATCGAGATGATGGGCGGGCCCGGCCTGATCGTGGGCCTTGCACTCGCTTTCCTTTTGGGGGCCTTCTCCCAGGTTGCGCTGGAGCGGCGCCGCAACGGACTGACTGCGCTTTACAAAAGTGCAGATGAGCGCTGATGGTCACACATGCCGAACTCTTCGAAGCCGGCATGCTGATCTGCTTCTCGGTAAGCTGGTATTGGTCGATCGCCAAGATGCTGCGGGTTCGCGCCGCCGTGGGAAAAAGCGCGAGCTTCGTGGCGATGATCTGCGTAGGCTACCTGTTCGGGATAACCGCGAAACTGATGATCTGGTGGTCAGGCGGCGCGCTTAGCCCCGTTCTCTGGCTCTACTGCTGGAATCTCGTGGTCACGGCCTTCGATCTTGCGCTTGTTGTGTACTTCTCGCAGGGCGTTAAGGCCAAGACAGCCTGAGCCAAGGGTTTCACGCGCATCGGCGCGCAGCTCAAGCCGATCAAACCAGCGCGCTCCCGTGTTCCGGCGCTTGATAGGCGCGGGCGCCAGCCGGTCCCCGGCAGCGCCGCCCCCTCGCGGATGCGCGGCCGGGATCGAGCCTTGAAAAGGGCAAATCCAACCATGCCTGGCTGGGGGATATCGCGGATTTCCCACTGCTCTTGATCGAATCTGATCGTTTATGTCTCTTTTTGGCTATCTTTGACCATGAGATCGTGGATCACTTGATCAAATGATCCATAACAGCCGACAGGGAGCGAAAATGATCAAAGAACAGCGTCAGAAACGGATTCTGTCCATTCTCACGGCGGAGGGGGCGGTCGAGATCGCCGAACTCGCCCGGATCATGCCCGAGGTGTCGCGCGTCACGCTGCGCCGAGACATCACTGAACTGGCCGAGGAGGGCGCGTTGCGGCGCACCCATGGCGGCGCGGTACTTCCCGATGCGGTGGTTCTGCGCCACCCCGCCGCGCAAGACGCCAAGCTCGCCGAAAGCCCGGATGCCTTCGCTGTCGAAAAGCTCGATGCCGTGATCCTGCCGCCGATTTCCGGGCGCGGCGGCGATGCGCTTCGGCGCCACATCGCCCGGCGCGGTATTCCCTTCCTTGCCGAAAGCGCGCCGCAACAGGGCGGGCGCTATCTTGGGCCGGATAACCTTCAGGCCGGGCGGGAGCTTGGCCGCCTCGCCGGACGGGATGCGGCAGGGGCGGAGGAACTTCGCGTCCTGATCGTGGGCCACCCGGAGCTTGCAAATACGCGAGACCGGGTTGCCGGGTTTGAATCCGGCCTTCGCGATGCTTTCGGCGGAAACCTCAAGATGGTCACCGTCAACGGCCAGGGCAGTTACCGCGTTGCCACCCGTGTTGTTGCCGATGCCATGGCCTCGTCGGATCACTTTGATATCGTCTTCGCCGTCAACGATCACTCCGCAATCGCAGCCGCCGAAGTGGCGGAAAGCGCGGATACGCCAACTGCGATCTACGCAACGGGTGGGGAAGCGGCGGATTTCGTTGCCCGCGTCGCCGAAGATGGGGCGATCCGCGCCGTCGCGGCGTTCTTTCCCGAGGTTGTCGGCGACCGGGCGATTGACATGGTTGCCCTCGCGCTCGCCGGGCGTGGCGGGCAAGATGCCGAACCCACCCCGCATGTGATCGTCACAGCCAAGAACCTCCGGCAGTTCTTTGAAAGGGACGAGGGCGGTTGGCGTCTATCGCCCGCAAAGCGGGCGGAGCTTTCCGGGCAACCCGTCTCAATAAGCCTGCAAAGCGGGCGTATCCGCGTGGGGTTCATGCCGCATTATCCTGCGCATGACTGGTATCGCACCATGATCCTGGCGATGCAGGCCCGCGCCAGCGAAGTCGGGTTCGAACTGATCATCGCACCCCCGCATCATTCTATCGCTGCCGAGATCTCGCGGTTGAGGGGGCAGATCGCGCAGGCGGCCTGCGAAAGCCTGCGCGCGGGCGAATCCATCCTGATTAGCGATGGCGAGGCCACGCTCTGCCTGGCAGATGAGATCCGCAGGGTTGCCTTTGAAGATCCCGCGCGCCTGGCGGGCCTGACCGTGATTACGAATGCGCTCGACGTGCTCTTCCGCCTTGATGGTGCGCCCGGGGTGAAGACCATCCTCACCAGCGGCGAATACCAATCGACCGATCGTTGCCTTGTGGGCCCCAGCCTTGGGGCCCTCTTCGAACGCCTGCGCGCCGACCGCGCCTTTATCTCGGTCAGCGGGGTGTCAACGCGATTTGGGATTTCGTCGATGGACGAACGCCTGGCGCTTGCCGGTTCTCGCTTTGTCGAAGCGGCGCGCCAGACAGTTGTTCTGGCCGATCACACCCAGATCGGAAGCGATGCCAACCACCGTATCGCGCGCATCGAAGGCATCCACACGATCATCACCGATGACGGGGCAGTGCCTGCTGACCGTCAATCTCTCAGGGCCGCGGGTGCCGATGTGCTGGTGGCCGCGGATCAAGACGAAGCGCCCGAGGCTGAACGCGCCAGCGCAGCCACTCAGCGATCGGGCAAATTCTGACGCAAAGACCAAACCGGGAGGACACTATGAAAACCATATTCACAACCACTGCCCTTGTTGCCGCGTTCGGCACCGCTGCCGCTGCCCAAACAACCCTGCAATTCTGGGATAACCAGCAAACGGAAAGCGGCCTGTCGCAGTTTCAGCAGGAAGCTGTTGATCGCTTCATGGCCGAGAATCCGGATATCACAGTGGAAGTCACCACGATCCCCTATCCGGAGTATCAGCAGCGCCTCCTAACAGCCGTGCAGGGCGGCAATGCGCCCGATATCGCCACGCTGGATCAGATCTGGGTTGCCGCATTTGCCCAGGCCGGCGCCGTTGCGGACCTGACCGATTTTGCGGCGTCCGCCGGGCTCACCCGCGATGGCTTCTTCGGCGGTGCATGGGATAGCGCGGTGTTCGATGGCCGTCTTTATGGCATTCCCTTCAATGTCGATGTCTGGCAGTTTAGCTTTTACAATCAAGATCTTCTGGATGCCGCGGGCGTGGAGGCCGAAAGCCTGACCACGTTCGAGGGCCTGCGCGCCGCAGCCGAAGCGATGACGGGCGACGGGCAGTTCGGCGTGGGCCTGTTTGGCCACCGTGGGGAAGACACGGTTGTTGTTGTAAACTCCTTCATCTTCTCCAACGGCGGCGAAGTGCTCGATGCCAGCGGCGCCTGTGCGCTTGACGAGCCGCCTGCGGTTGAGGCCATGGAGTATCTTCAGGATCTCGCCCAGTTCGCGCCCGAAGGCATTTTGAACGCCAATTCCGGAACCATGCGGGAGCTCTTTCTCAATGGCTCGCTGGCCATCGAATTCTGGCCGGCGCTGGAGCAGCCGACCCTGCAGGCATCGGATATCAATTGGGGGTTTGTGAACGGAACGGCCGGAAGCGGCGGCACAGCGATCGGAACCTTCGGGGGATGGAACCTTGCCGTCTTCGAAAGCTCTGAAAACAAGGAAGCGGCCCAGAAATTCATCGAGTTCATGGTGCGCGAAGACGTGAATGGCGATGTGGTCGATCTGATCCCGGCCAACACCGCGGCGGCAGAGGCGTTTCTGGCCGAGAACCGCGAAGGCCCCGCCGAGATTATGGCGCATCTCGGCAATGCCAAGCCGCGCCCGCTATCGGCCCGCTACCTTGAAGTTGCCGAGATCCAGATGACGCTCTTTCAGGATGTCTTTTCCGGCGCCAACGTGGCCGAGGCCGCCACAGCCGCCTGCGCAGATATTGACGCGCTGAACTAAGTGATCCTCCGTGGGCGGCATGGGGCGAACGCCTCGTGCCGCCCGCACCAGGAGTGTTGCGATGACCGCCAAAGACCGCTGGCTCGTTTGGGCGTTTCTTGCGCCCGCGCTCATTCTTATGGGCGTGATGCTGTACTACCCCATGGTCGGCACGGTCATCGAAAGCTTCTACGATACGTCCTTCATCAGCCCCGAGCCCGAATTCGTGGGCTGGGCCGTCTACGAGAAAGTCTGGAACTCCCGCCAGTTCCCCGAGGTTGTCTGGAACTCGATCTACTGGACTGTGGGCGTGGTGCTTCTGCAAAACGTGCTCGGTTTCTTCGTTGCGATGCTGCTCAATCAGGGATTGCCCGCCCAGGGCCTGTTGCGGGCGCTGGTTCTGCTGCCCTTCGTGCTGCCCGGCGTTGTCACGGCCATCCTCTGGCGCTTCATGTATGATCCGCAGCTCGGGCTGGTAAACTCGATCATGATCCGCCTGGGCCTTTTCGAAGACAATGCCGCCTGGCTGGCCGATGCCGATACGGCCATGGCGGCGGTGATCTTCGTGGCCGTCTGGAAGGGCTTTCCCTTCTCGATGCTGATCTATCTCGCCGCGCTTCAGAACGTGGATAAATCACAGCTTGAAGCGGCAACGATTGACGGGGCGGGCCCATGGCGCCGGTTGATCGACGTGACCCTGCCCTCGATCAAAGAGGTCGTGGTGGTCAACATCGTGCTGACCCTGATCCTGACCTTCAATTACTTTGATATCGTCTGGGTGATGACCCGCGGTGGCCCGCAAAACGCCACGCATATCTTCCCCACCCGCATCTTCGAAACCGGGTTCGGCCAGTTCCGCTTCGGTGAGGCAGCGGTCTACGGCGTGTTTTCGATCCTCATCCTTGCGGTTCTGGTGGCGCTCTACGTGATCGTTCAAACCGGCGCCAGCAAGCGGAGGCGCACGTCATGACGCTTACGCCCTCCGCGCGGCTCGCCCTGATCGTCTGCCAGATCGCGCTCGCTATTTTCGTGCTGCTGCCATTCTTCTGGATGCTCTCGGTTAGCCTGAAACCTGCAACCGAGCCCTTTGCCATACCGGCGCGGCTTTGGCCGGAAAACCCGACGCTTGAGAATTACGTCACCGCGTTCCGGCCTGAATTCCGAACGTATTTTCTGAACTCGCTGATTGTGAGCGGCGCGTCGGTTGTCATCACCGTTACGCTCGCGCTTCTTGCGGCCTATAGCTTTGCCCGGCGCACGCTTCTGATCCTCACCGCGCTGATGTCGCTCGTGGTGCTGGCGCAGATGTTCCCGCATTCTGCGATCATCATCCCGATCTACAAGATGATGCGAGCCGCCGATCTGCTGAACACCTATGCCTCGCTCATCATTGCCTATGTCTCGGTGACCCTGCCGGTGGCCATCTGGATGCTGCGGGGCTTTCTTCTGAAGCTTCCCGTATCTCTGGAAGAGGCCGCGGCGATCGATGGCGCGGGCCCGCTGCGTGTGTTTTTCGAGATCGTCGTGCCGCTCGCCCGGCCCGGCATCATCGCAACGGCGGTCTATGTTCTGATCGTAACGTGGCAGGAGTTTCTCTTCGCCCTGTCCTTCACATCCACGAGGGAGATGCGAACCCTGCCCGTGGGGCTCAACGATTTCATCGGGCAATACGGCATCCGGTATGGGGAACTTATGGCTTCCTCGGTGATGGTGTCGCTGCCGGTCATCGCGGTTTTCTTCTTCCTGCAACGCTACTTCGTCGCCGGCCTCACCGCCGGCGCTGTCAAAGGGTAAGCCATGGCGCTCATAGAGATCAGCGAATTGCACCCCGGCGTGCGGCAGCTCACGTTCAACCGGCCCGATAAGCTCAACGCGCTGTCTTCGCCGTTGATGGCTGAGTTCGATGCGGCGCTGGAAGATGCGGCGGGCGATCCCGGCGTTCGGGTGCTCGTGCTGCGGGGCGCGGGCGGAAAGGCGTTTGTGGCCGGGGCCGACATCGCCGAATACCAGGGCGACAAGCGCGCCGAGTTCATCGCCTACCAGATGAATTCGCGCCGGGTCTTTGACACGCTTGAGCGCCTGCCAAAACCCGTGATCTGCGCGGTCGATGGCTTCGCGCTGGGCGGCGGTTTCGAAATTGCGATGTGTTGCGATATTCTGATCGTCTCCCACGATGCCCAGCTTGGTTTGCCGGAGGGCCGGCTGGGGCTTTCCCCCGGCGGGGGCGGAACGCAGCGGCTGGTGCGGGCGGTTGGAAAGTACGCGGCGTCCGATCTCATGCTGGCCGGGTGGCGCTTGTCTGGCCAACGCGCCTTCGATCTCGGAATTGCTGCCGAGGTGACAGATGATCTCGATACCGCCGTGCTTCAGCGCGCCCGCGCCTGCCTCAAGATCGCACCCCTGGCGCAAGCCGAGATGAAGCGGCTGATGCGCGAAGGCTTCGATGCCCCGGTCGAAACAGCCAAGAGCTATGAGCAAGAGGTGCTCTTCCGGCTGTACTCAACAGCGGATGGTCAGGAAGGAATCGATGCCTTCCTCGAAAAGCGCGCGCCCGCGTTTCGGGGGGAATAGGCATGGAACTTAAGGGCAAAACGGCGATTGTAACGGGCGGTGCCGATGGGATCGGTCGTGCCTGCGCCGAGGGGCTGCATCGGGAAGGCGCCGCTGTGGTCATCGCCGATGTGGATGCGGAGAAGGGTGAAGCGCTGGCCGAAACGCTCGGTCCGCGTGCCCTCTTCGCAAAGACAGACATGCGCGATATCGGCACTGTCGAGGCCATGGCAGAAGCTGCGGTGGCCGCCTTCGGCGGTATCGACATCCTTGTGAACAACGCCGCGCGCGCCATCAGCGGTGTGGTGGACGAGATCGATGAAGAAACCTGGACAACGGTGATCGACATCAATCTGAGCGGCTACTGGCGCGCGATGCGCGTTGCCGTGCCGGAGATGCGCAAGCGCGGCGGCGGGTCCATCGTCAACATGTCATCCGTGCAGGGGCTGCGGGGCTTCGAAGGCTGGCCCGCCTATGCCGCGGCCAAAGGCGGGGTGAATGCGCTTACGGTGCAAACAGCGGTTGATCTTGCGCCCGCCGGGATCCGGGTCAATGCGGTGGCGCCGGGCACAATCCTGACGCCGATGAACGAGAAGATTTTCGCCGATCTCGATGACGGTGGCGCGGCGCTGCGCGAAACCTGGAACCGCGCCCATCCGCTGGGGCGTTTCGGGCACCCGCCGGAAGTCTCGGAAGCTGTGGTGTTCCTTGCTTCCGAACGCGCGAGCTTCATCACGGGCGAAATCCTCCGCGTGGATGGCGGCCTCGCCATGAAGGGCGAATAGCGATGGGATGGGTCCGTGCGGAAACCAGGGCTGGATCGGTTGCGGTGGATGCCGCAATCGGAAATTTGCGCGAGCTCTGCTTCAACGTGGGCGATCGCCGGATCGCGCCGTTGCATACCGCCCATTGGGTCGGCAACGGCCGGATTCCATACGATATTCCGCCGGTTGAACGCGATCTTTCGGGCGATTTCTTCTGTGCGCCCTTTGGCACCTCCGATGTTGAACCCGGCCCCCCGCATGGGTGGAGCGCCAACAGCCACTGGACAGTTGCGCGGCAAACCGTGGCCGAGATCGATCTTACCCTCGATGCGCCGATCATGGGTGCGCGCATCACCAAATCGATCAAGATCGCAGGCAACGCGCCCATCCTCTACCAGTCCCACACCCTGGAAGGCGGGCAGGGGGAGCTGACCGTTGCCCACCATCCGATGGTGCATCTCGCCGGGCGCGCCCGCCTGTCTCTTTCCCCCAAGCGAGCCGCGCTCACGCCCGCCATCCCGCTAGAGCCCGGGCGCAATGCGCTCGCCTGCCAGGCGCGAACCGAAGATATCCACGCCGTTCCCTCACCTGGTGGGGGCACGGTTGATCTCACGCGGCTGCCCATCGCCAAGGGATGCGAAGACTTCGTTACCCTCATCGAGGCACAGGGCGCGGGGATCGGATGGTCCGCCATCCTTCGCGAGGCAGAGGGCGATATCGTCTTCTTCCTCAAGGAGGCCCGCATGCTTCCCGTCACAATGCTGTGGCATTCCAACGGGGGGCGGGATTACGCGCCTTGGGGCGGGCGGCACACGGGCGTAATCGGCATCGAAGACGGGTGCGCGGGGGGCGCGGGCGGCCACCGCGCTGCCCTCGCGCCCAACCCCGTATCGCAAGAGGGCGTTCCCACGGCCCTGGAGCTTGGAGGCCGGATCGAAATCCGCCATGCGATGGGCGCCGTGCCCTGCCCGGAAGGCTGGGCATGCGTGGCCGATATCCGCGTCTCCGGCTCAAAGCTTACCCTGATCGAAGAGAGCGGCGCCGAGATTGCCCTGCCATTCGACCCAGGTTTTTTTCCGGAGGCATCCTGACATGGCGACCGTTGAGCTTTCTTCGCTTCACAAATCCTTCGGCACCTTCACCGCGCTTGAGAACCTCAACCTCCACATAGAGGATGGTGAGTTTCTGGTGCTGCTCGGCCCGTCGGGCTGTGGGAAATCAACCACGATGCGGCTCGTGGCGGGCCTTGAAGAACCCACCTCGGGCGAGATCCTGATCGGCGGCAAGCGGGTTAACAATGTGCCCGCGCGAGATCGGGATCTGGCGATGGTGTTCCAGAACTACGCGCTCTACCCGCATATGACGGTTGGCGAGAATATCGGCTATCCGCTCAAGATCGCGAAACTGCCGAAATCCGAACGTGCCGAGAAGGTGCGCCAAGCGGCGGCAAAGGTTGAGATGGATCATCTGTTGGCGCGGCGCCCGGGCGAATTGTCGGGCGGCCAGCGGCAGCGCGTGGCGCTTGCGCGAGCCATTGTGCGAACGCCGCAACTCTTCCTGATGGACGAGCCGCTTTCAAACCTCGATGCCAAGCTGCGCACCGTCATGCGCGCCGAGTTGAAGCACTTGCAAAAGGAATTGGCCACCACAACGATCTACGTCACCCACGATCAGGTCGAGGCGATGACACTGGCCGACCGGATCGTGATCCTGAACGATGCGCGTATCCAGCAAATGGGTACGCCGGCGGAAATCTATGCCCGCCCGGCCAACACATTCGTGGCGGGGTTCATCGGCTCTCCGCCTATGAACCTGATTTCGGGCACCATTGCCGAAGGCATTTTCACCCATGCCGCCGGGCGCGTGCCGCTTGCAGGCTATGCCGATGGGCCCGCCACGATCGGGATACGCCCCGAGGATATTCGCGTTGACGAAGGGTCGGAGTGTATTCGCGGGCAGGTCTATTCCTCGGAACTGCTTGGCGACAGCACGCTTCTGAATGTGCGGGCGGGCGAGGCGCTGATTGCCGTCAAGGTGGGCCCCGAAGGCGGGCGCGCGATGGATAGCGCCATCGCGCTTGGCTTTGATGCCGAGAAGATCCACGTGTTTGACGGCGCAAGCGGCGAGCGGTTGGGCCGGTGAGTTTTCGGTTTGCCACATCAGAGGCACCGCTCCTGCCCGTAGGCCGGGCCGAGGTATTCTTTGACGGCATCTTCTCCGAACCGAAGCTCAGCCATCCCGAAGGCGTGGCGGTTGGCCCCGATGAGTGGATCTGGGCGGGAACGCAGGACGGGCAGATCGTTCGGATCTCGCCGGACGGATCGGAGATGGAGCCTGTTGCAACAACCGGCGGTTTCGCCCTTGGCCTGGCCTTTCACGGCGATACAGCGCTGTTTGTCTGCGACCTCAAGCATGCCGCCGTCTTTCGCCTTGATCTGGCCGCGCGCGCACTGGCGCGGTTCACGGCGCCCGGGATCCGCATCCCCAACTTTCCATTGATCGATGCCTCCCGCGGGCGGTTGCTGGTATCCGACAGCCACGCCTCCGGCACGCCCGGCCCCGGCATCTGGGCCTATGATCTCAAAAGCGGTGTAGGCGGCCTCTGGTATTCCGGCGCTCTCAACTTTGCCAACGGTCTGGCCATGCGGGCGGGTGAGGATGCCGTCTATGTCTGCGAAACCTTCGCGCCATCGATCACGCGGATCGAGATCCGCACCGATGGATCCGCAGGCGGGCGATCCACATTTGCCGATGGCTTGCCCGGGCTTCCTGACGGGATCGCCTTCGATCAGGCGGGTAATCTGATCGTGGGCTGTTACGAACCCTCCCGCCTCCTGCGCATATCGCCCGACGGCACGCGCACCGAGGTGCTGATCGAAGATCCAACGGCGCATGTCTTCTGCCATCCCACGAATATCGCCTTTAGCGGCGATCAGCTGTTCACGGCCAATCTTGGCCGCTGGCACATCACCCGCGTGGCTATGGATATCGGCGCACCACCGCTTTGGAGCGCCGGGTGACGTTTCGGGGCCTCACATGGGATCACCCTCGCGGGTACAACGCGCTGGCCGAAGCCGCGCGGCTGGCCAATGCCGGGCGGGATCGCCCGCTGATCCACTGGGAAAAGCAGCCCCTTGAGGGGTTCGAAAGCGCTCCGATCGCGGATCTTGCCGCGGCCCATGATCTGATCGTTCTCGATCACCCGCATATCGGAGAGGCGGTTGCGGAAGATTGCCTGATCCCGCTGGAAGATCTTTACGATGCTGCTCAGATCGCCGCCTGGGGTGCCGCAAGCGTTGGCCCATCCCTGGCATCCTATCACTGGGCGGGCAAGACATGGGCGCTGCCGCTTGACGTGGCAACGCAGGTCGTGGCCCGGCGGCCGGACCGGATCGCATCCGCACCGCAGAGCTGGGATGAGATCGAAGCACTTGCCGAAAGCCATCCCGTGGCCCTCTCGCTCGGCGGGCCGCATGCCTTTCTCAACCTGATCTCGATGGCCGCCGGAGAGGGCGCGGTGGCCAGCGGCGATGATTTGTTACCAGACGAGATCGCCGGCCCTGCCTTGGCGCGGTTGCACCGCCTGTCGCGCCGCGCCCCAAGCGGGAGCGACAAGCTCAATCCAATCGGGCTGTTGCGGGCTATGGCGGAGCGCGATGACATTGCGCTGATCCCGCTCATCTTCGGCTATGTCACCTATGCCCGCCCCGGCCGTGCCCGCCACCGGGTTGCCTTCTCCGATACGCCCCGCGGGGCTGGCGGCCTGGGCGGTGTGCTTGGCGGAACAGGCATCGGGTTCTCGCGCCGGGCGCAGCCATCGTCAGACCTGCTGGAACATATCGCGTGGCTGATGGCGCCCGAAACCCAGACCGCGTTCTTTCCCCAACACGGCGGGCAGCCTTCTGCACGGGCGGCTTGGCGGGATAGCGGCGTGAATGCGGATTGGGGAAACTTCTATGCCGAAACGCTGGAAACGGCGGAGAACGCGCTGCTGCGCCCGCGGTTCGATGGATATATCGGGTTTCAAACGGCCGCCGCAAACCGGGTTCGCCAGGCGCTCGCGGTGGGCGAGGGCGAATTCACAACACTCACCGCGCTACGCGCGCTCTGGCGGCAGGCCCGGGCTGCGGCACGCGGCGATACAGATTCCAAAAGGATAAGCGCATGACCGACAAGGCCCTGTCCCACATCACTATTCTGGATTTCTCCCACCTGCTTCAGGGCCCGTTCGCAACCCAGCTTCTGGCCGATCTCGGCGCCAACGTTATCAAGATCGAACGGCCGGGCGCGGGCGATCTCTTTCGTTCCCTCACGTTTCGAAACAAATGGGTCGGCGGCAGCGAGAGCCCGAACTTCCTGGCCTGGAACCGCAACAAACGCTCTCTCGCGCTGAACCTCAAATCGCCCGGCGCGCGCGATGTCATCATGAAGCTGGCTGAAACCGCCGATGTCGTCGTGCAGAACTTCCGCCCGGGCGTTATGGAGCGGCTGGGTTATGGCTACGAGGATTTCCGGGCGGTGAACCCGAAGATCGTCTATTGCGCAGGCTCGGGCTACGGCGAAGACGGCCCCTATGTTTCGCGCCCCGGGCAGGACATGCTTGTTCAGGGCCTCACAGGGATCATGGCCTCCACCGGGCAGGCGGATAACCCGCCCACCCCCGTGGGTGCTGGGTTTTCCGATCAGATCGGCGCGATGAACATGGTCTACGGGATCCTCTCGGCCTTATTGTGGCGCGAGCGCTCTGGCGAAGGCCAGGAGATAAAGATCAACCTGCTTGCCGGGATGCTCGCCCACCAGAACCAGGAAATGGTCATGGCGATGAATTTCGCCGAAGATTTCGAGCGCCCGAATTCCGGTATCGGGCATCCCGGCATGGATGCGCCGTTCGGAACCTATCCCACCAGAGATGGCTGGGTGACCATCGCCATGAGCCCCTTCCGCACATTGGTCGGCGTGCTCGGAAACGAAGATCTCTTGGCCTATGACGATCCCGAAACCCTCTTTGCCAAGCGCGACGAGATCTGGCGCGCGCTGGCCGCGGAGACGGGTAAGTGGACGACGCGCGCGTTGATCGAGGCATTGCTCGCGGCTGACATCTGGTGCGGCGAAGTCAAATCGCATCTTGAGGCCGCCGCGGACCCCCAGGTTGAACATCTTGGCCTGATCAAAAGCTACGATCATCCAACCGCCGGGAAGGTGAAGATTGTTGGCCCGGCCATCAGCATGTCGCGCACCCCGCCCTCGGTGGAACGGGCCGCGCCGCTTGTTGGCCAGCATACGCGAGAAATCCTTGCGGAATATGGGTACCGGCCGGAAGAGATCCGATCCCTGATCGATGACGGCGCCGCCGGAGAAAGCGCGGCATGATCGGGTAACGGTTGCAGGGCCTTGGGTGCGTCACGCGGTCAGGGCCCGGGGCGCGCTCAGGCGCCCAGCCCAGCGGCTTTCTGCAGAAGCCGCATCACCTGTTTCCGCTCGGTGGCATTCAGATTGGCCAGGGATTTCTCATTTGAGGCCCGGATCACGCCGGGAAGCTCCGCAGCCTTCTTACGCCCCTTCGCGGTCAGAAATATCAGCGTCGTGCGGCGGCTTCTTGGGTCAGGGCGCCGTTCTGCAAACCCTTCCTTGATCAGGGCGTCAACGTTCCGGCTTGTGTAGTAATCGGGGAAGTTCAACTCGTTCCCGATCTCGCGCTGTGTCACGCCATCCTTGGCCGAGAGAAACATCAGGTTGGCGAAAATCTTCAGGTCCACGCCATGCTCTTTAAGGCGTTCTCTCATGTCGCCATCGATACGCCGCGCCAGAGTCTGGATCAGAAAACCGAAACTGTTTTCGCGAATCCCGTCTGATTGAGGGACCTGGGTCATGACGTAATGCCTCCTGGTCAATGCCATAACTCCGCGACTTGTGTGCTGCAAGTGTTGCATTTGCATATTTGTGTTTACAAGACTTGCATATGCAAGTTATGCGTATGCAGGTCAAGCGACTCGCGTTTGGCAGCACCCGCACTCAGCAGGAGGACAGATTCATGCAAACCAAACTCATCACCGGAATTCTGATTGCCGCGCTCGCGGCTCCAGCCGGCGCGCTTGCCCAATCCAGCGAAGGCCGCGATCTGGCCAAGCTGGCCTTCCAATCGGTGGATCAGGCTGATCGCGGCTACATCGATCAGGGCGAGTTCACCACGTTTGGGGGCGACGTTTTCTTCTCCATGGATTCCAATGAAAACAACAAGCTGTCCCTCTCCGAATTCCTCGCCTGGGGCTTCGGGATGGAGATGGTGGCGGAAGAAGCGGGCAGGGCCGACGCCTATGAAACCGCCATGCGCGTTGTCTTCGCCTGCTGGGATCGCAACGGCGACAACGAGATTTCGCGCACCGAGCACCGCCAATCCCTGCTGGCCGATTTTCGGCGCGCGGATACCGATAACGATGCCGTGCTGACCGAAGAGGAATTCCTGCTCGGCTTCTCCGTCAACGTTGCTGCGCGCGCGGCGATCAACCCACCCCCCGCTGAGTAACTGCATCGAGGAGACCCTGATCATGCTTCGTCAACAGGGGCTGATTGCCATGGCCGCGGTGCTGGGCGTGTTCATCGCCCTCCACCTTGGCTTCCCGCCCGAGGCGCACGGGCCACGCACCACCGGCACAACCATGCTTGGCGGGATCGCGTTTTTGCTGATGACGGCATCCGTCGTGCTGTCGACCCGGCTTGAGATCTTCGAGGACATGTTCGGCGGGCTCGACCGGATGTACCAGGTGCATCGGGTGGCGGGCACCTTCGCGGCGATCTTCGCGCTGGTGCACTTCTTCGGGGTGCCGAAAGATCTGCCGCCGGGCGCCGATCCGGTTGCAAATGCCCTCATGCCCTCAGCGCCACTGGGCATGCTGGGGCTGATTTTCCTTGTGATCGGGCTCTTCGTCGCGCTGAACCGGAAAATCCGGTATTCGCGCTGGCGCCCGACGCACAAGGTTATGGCCTTGGTCTACATCCTGATCATCGGCCATTTCATGACCGCGCCGGGCATCTTTTTCGAACGGTTCAGCGCGTCGGGCATTCTGCTGATCCTCGCGGCGATCATCGGGGTCGTGGCGCTGATCTATTCCCTTTTCGGGATGAACCGGCGCACGGCGGTGCCTTTCACGATCGAGGCCGTGAACGCGCTTGAGCGTGCCACCGAGGTGGTGCTGAAGCCCGTGGGCGACATGATCGATTTCAAGCCGGGCCAGTTCGCCTTTGTCGAGATACAGGGCAAGGGCTGGTCGGAACCGCATCCCTTCACGATCTCAAGTGCGCCGGAGGAAGGCCGGCTGCGGTTCACCATGAAGGTTCTGGGGGATTGGACGCGCAAGGTGCGCGAGGAACTTCAGCCGGGCCGGGATGTTTTGGTTCGCGGCCCCTACGGGCGCTTCGATGCTGCCCGGGCTAAGGGCAAAAAGCAGATCTGGGTGGCGGGCGGCATCGGCCTCACGCCGTTTCTTTCCAAACTGCGCGCCATGCAGCCGGGTGATGGGCGGCAGATCCACCTCGTTTACGCCGCGCGCGAGGAACAGGACGCGATCTTTCTTGATGAGTTGCGGGCGCGCGCGGCGGACCTGGGCAATATCACCTTGATCCCGCTCTTTTCCGAAGAGGGCAACTTCGCCCGCGTCGACAAGATGAAAGAGAACCTTCCGGATCCCCTGAGCACATACGAATACTTCATGTGCGGGCCGAAGCCGATGATCGATGGCCTGATGAGCGACCTGCGCAAAGAAGGCGTCAGCCGCAGCCGCATCCACACCGAGGCGTTCGAGTTTCGGTGATCCGGCCACCGGCGGAATACGCGCCTTGTTGGAACTCAGATGAGCGGCCTTTCGTTTCTGCGGCCTGGGATCTGGGGCCAATGCAAAACGGGCACGGCCCCCCAGGGATGCCGTGCCCGCCTGCTTGCGCATTGTCTGCGCGACGCCTCAGCTTTCAGCCACGTCGCCGTCTTCCGCGCTGTCGGTGCCGGCGTCGTCCCCACTGTCGTCGCCGTCACTTTCACCCTCGTCGCCCCCGTCTTCGCCCCCATCCTCAGCGGCATCGCCCTCATCCGCGGTGCCGTCTGCGGAACCTGTGTCTTGGGAAGCCGAAGCTTCCTTGGTTTCGGCGGCAGAGGGTGCGTTATCTTCGCCGCCGGTCTCTTTGTCTTCAGTCGAAAGCCCGGCCTTTTCGGCAGCCTTCTCGGCCTTCTTGGCGGCTTTTTCGGCCTTCTCGCCCGCGCGTTCCGCCGCGTCCTGGGTTTTGCCAACTGCCGCCTTGGCTTTTTCGGCGTTCTTGGCGGCCTTCTCTGCGCGCGCCTCGGCCTTTTCGATGTTCGCCTCGGCCTTCGCCGCGCGCTCTTTGGCCTTGGCCGCATTGTTGGCCGCTTTCTCGGCGCGCTTGAGGGCCGCCTCTTTGCCGGAGGCATGCGCCTTCTCGGCCTGCTTGGCGGCGCGCTTTGCGGCCTTCTCAGCCTTTTGCGCGGCTTTCTGAGCCTTCTCGGCGGCCTTGGAGATCTTGGCCGCAGCCTTGTCGGCCCGCTTGGCCGCCTTTTCCGCCCGGGCGATGGCCTTTTCGGCCCGCGCCTGAGCCTTCTCCGCACGCTTGGCCTGCTTGGCGGCCCGGTCGGCCAGCTTGGCGGCCTTGGCCTTCGCCTTGTCGTTCTGCGCCTTGGGCTTGTCGTCGTCCTCATCGCGCTCGGCGGCGCCAGAATTGGAGGCCGTTTCGCTTTGCTCCGATCTGTCGCGCGACACGCTGGTGCGCTCATCGCGTTCCGAACGTGCGCCATGGCGCACGTCTTCGCTGAAGAACCGCTCGCGGAACTTGCGCAGCGCCTCGGGCGTTGAGATATCCGCGCTCGATGCACCTTGTGCAGAGGCGGTCACGGGGGTCGCGTTGTTGATTGCCGTTGCGGTGGCCAGAACCACGGCAACACGTACTGCTTTCGCCACAAAATGGGTGGTCATCGTTACTCTCCACTCTCACACTCTCGAACGCGCCACCCTCGCATCCGGTGACCCCAATCTGGGGCGAGCGGTCATAACTAACAATTTGTTAAATCTTCCACTTGGGGCGTTAACTTTCACCGGGTGGAGGCGTTAACGATCATAGGGTGATGGGTGATTTTTCACCCATTCGCCCACCGATACCCCAATTGATTCGACTGATTTGGCCTTGCAGAGCGGGCAATTGGCGCATTCCGGGTCAAGCCCGCTAACGATGTGGCGCGCAGGGCCTTCCATGCGCAATAAGTTGCGAGATCACCCGTGCGGGTTTGTAATCGGCGTTTTGTGACGCACCGTCACAATTGCAAATGATCGCGCCCCGGCGTTAGGCCCGCCCGCCCACGCCACCGTTAATTGCGTGGATTTCAAAAAATGCGGATGACCTCATGTCTACCAGCTCACCGTTCGATAATGGGTGTGACAGCTACGTTGCGTTCCTGCAGCACGCAACAAATGCGCCCGTGGCTCTGATCGAAGCCTTCGTCAAAGAAGCCGCCAATGTCCGGGATTATGATGCTATGAGAGCTTTCATTGCCTGGCGGCGGAACCCGCGCGTTTCAAGCCTCATAGAGATGGCGATGGCCATCAATACGGATGATCTCGATCAGCTCGTGTTCCAGGCGGAAGATTATTATTCAAACGCGCTCAAAAAACGCATCGAAGGGCCGCCAGCGGCGGACGCATAGCGGGCGAGGGCTTTGCCGGCACGCGCCTGTGCCCGCAAAGCGCTCGCACGCACGATCAGGCCGCCCGATCGATCCGGATCTTGCCATCGTGCAGGAAGAAGAACTTCCCGAACGCGGATAGATCGAGCGGGTTTGGCAGCCGCACATCCGGGATGCCGGGCATGGGCCTGCCCGCCAGATCGAACGAGCGGTCGATCTGAGAGATAACGGCGCAGATGGCGCCGGTTTCGCTCACGTACCGACGAAGCGCCCCGATCTGATCATCGAGCGTTGGGTTGGTGCGTTTCTGATCGAGCAGCTGCAGGTAATCCACCACGATGAGCGCGGGCGCACTTTCCGCCTCAAGCCGGCTCAAGATGTAGCCGGCAGACACGTCATCGGACGTATCGATCACCACTTCGGTGGGCGCGCGAGGGTCAACGCCAATCGCCGCTAGGCGATCTGCAACGTCGCGCGCATGATAGTCGAGCGTAAAGAAGTACCCCGTGCGGCCAAGCTTTGGGGCCAACGCGGCCAGTCCTAACCCAAGCAGCGTTTTGCCGTGGCCAGGCCGGGCGCCGATTAGGATCAGGTCGCCCGGTTCAAGCTGCGCCAGCACCTCTTGCGCCGGGCTTGCGAGGGTTGAAGAGCCCGCAAGGTGGCTCCAGCTTCGAAACCCTTCTTCCGAAGCAACCCGATCAAGCGCTTGGTGCAAAGGGATGCCTGTTTGCCGGGCCCTCAGCTTGGCGCGCCGTTTCAGGGCGTAGATGGGGGCGGAAAGTTCCATGGTCAGTCCTCCTCTTTCGAGCCGCCTCTGCAATCCCTCCTTATGCATGTGCCCGAACGAGACAGGATGAGGTTCCCTAGCTCCGCATGATCAATGCTTCCCGAGTGGAGGGCGGAGGCCCGAGCAGGGCCTGGGCGCACTGTGTGCCATCGGCCCCAACTCTGCAACGCCGATCACGGCCTTCACGGCGCATGTACGCCAAGCAGGAGCCGTTTCGGATCACCGCTGGATGTTCCGATCAGGTAAATCAGGTAGGGCGCGAAGAACAAAATGCCGAGGCTCGGGGCCAGCACGCCGAGCGCAATGCTGCCCGCGGTAAAGCCCCCCCGCCAGGCCATCCAGACGCCGGACAAGATCAGGTAGGTGGCGAAATCCACGTTGAATTGCCCCTGCCATGTCAGCGCAAGGATCGGGTCGATGAAATGAGGCAGCAGATTGAGGCCCTCATTCGCGGCAGCCGCCAATGTGAAGGCAATGATCACAACCGTGAAGACGATCAGCAGAAGTCTGAGCTGCGGCACGAGCGCTTCCCTTTCCTTTTTGGGTGCCCGCGCAAAACGCGCGCCCCATCCTCGGCGACCAAGAGCAGGCGGCGCCTGATGCAAACTGGATTGACCGGCCTTGCCGCCTCCACTCTGCGGCGATCGATACGGGGGCCGGGCAGGGCGCCGCAATTACCTTGGAGGTAAGTGTTTTTCTCCCGGCTACGCGGTAGGGTTCGGCCATGACCGGCTTCGCCCAATCGCTCAAAACCTGGCGCGCCGCGCGCCGTTTCAGCCAGTTGGATTTGGCGATGGAGGCCGATATCTCGGCCCGCCACCTGTCATTCCTCGAAACGGGCCGCGCCAATCCGAGCCGCGAGATGGTGGTGCGCCTTGGCGAGGCGCTGCGGTTGCCGCTGGATGCCCGCAACCAATTGCTCACGCAGGCGGGTTTTGCCGTTCGCTACAAGGGGCGCGAATGGGACGATGCCGATATGGCCCCGGTCCGCCGCGCCATTGCCTGGCAACTGGATCGCCACCGCCCGTACCCGGCCCTGGCGCTCGACAGGCATTGGGTGATCCGGGAGGCCAATGCGGTGGCGCTCAGCCTCTATGGCAGATTTGGGATCGGCGTGGGCGACAGCCTGATCGATCTTTTGATGATGGAGGCGCTGCCAGACGCCATCGAAAACTGGCCGGAGGTTGCGCACCATGTCGCGATCCGGCTCAGAACCGAAAGTGCGGCCCTTGGTGGTGTGCCGGAATTTGAGGCGGTCTTGCGCTACCTGTCCTCCGTGCCCGAGCCCGCATCGCTGCCCCTCGGCCCGGTGACCCCAACGATCCTGCGGCACGGCGATCTGCGCATTTCGATGTTCGCCACGATTGCGCAATTCGGCACGCCGGAGGATCTGTTGCTCGATGACCTGAAGCTGGAGCTCTACTTCCCGATGGATGCGGCAACGGAGGCCACGTTCCAGCAGATCGCTGCCCTTACGGCATCCTGATCGCGCAAGCGCCCCACCAACGCATCAACCCGCTTTGCGCGCGGCGGCCTTGGCGCTGAGATAGCCGCGCAAGGCGTCGATAGAGAGCGGCGGCGCAAAGTAGAAGCCTTGCAAGCGGTCGACGCCAAGTTCGGTCAGGATCCTCACGTGGCTCGCCGTTTCCACACCCTCGGCGACAATACCGATCTCCAGCGCATTCCCGATCTCCACGATCGATCTCACTAGGCGGCGCGCACTCTCGCTTTCCGTGATCGGGGCCACAAGGCGGCGGTCGATCTTCAGCCGGTCGGGCCCGATCCGCTGCAGGGCCACCACGGAGGCGCGCCCCGAGCCGAAATCATCCACTTCGATGGATATGCCCATCTCCCGCAACTGATCGAGCTTCATCAGAAAGCCCGTGTCTTCCTCTTCCAGGAAAATTGTCTCCAGCAACTCGAATGTCACCGCACCCGGATAGGTATTCGCGCGCTCCGGGATACCGGCCAGATCGTCATTCCTGATCCGCCCGGCGCTGATGTTAAAGGCCAGATCCGGCACGGCCGACCAGCCCCGAAACAGCTCGGCACATTCGGCAACGGCCTTCTCGAAGATCATGCGATCCACTTTCGGCACCACGCTCAACTCATCGGCAATGTCGATAAAGGCCGCGGGGGCAAGCACGCCCTTGGTGGGGTGGTGCCAGCGAGCAAGCGCCTCAAGCCCAACCACCTGGCCGGAGGCGGCATCGATCTGAGGCTGGTAGTAGGGCTCCAGCTCAGAACGTTCGAGCGCGCCCAGAAGCTCGTCCGCCGTTTTCTTTTTGCGGGTAACGTCTGCCTGATCCTTGGCATCAAAGATGCCCACCCTGCCGCGCCCGGTTTTCTTAACGCGGTAGAGCGCCATGTCGGAGCTTGAGAAGATCTCCTGCGGGCTCGCAATCGGCGTGCTCGCCACCCCGACCGATGCGCCGAACAGGCAATCGCGCCCGTCAAAAGCCACATCCTTCGGCAGCACGCGCACCAGTTCTTCCGCCAGATCCGCGGGGCGGCTGGTGAGCTTTGGTTCCCAGATCAGAATTGCAAATTCGTCACCGCCATTGCGGGCGGGCCACTCATTCGGCCCCGTCAGGGCCACGAGCCGATCCGCCACTGTCTTAAGCACGTGATCCCCCGCGGCATGCCCCATCGTATCGTTGATCTGCTTGAAGCGATCCAGATCGACGTTCAGCACCGAAATATCGCCGCCCTCCGCCTCGCAACGGCGGACCATCTCTTCGTATTTCTCCGTCAGGAAACGGCGATTGCCGAGGCCGGTCAATTCGTCATGCAGCGCCTGATGGGTGATTGTGCTGTTCAGGGTTTCCAGCCGGTTGGCCGTATCCTCAAGCTTGCGGCGTTGCTCCACGAGTTTGGTGACGTTGGTGCGCAGGATGATAAGATCACCGTGTTCGGACCAGTGCCGGTACACCCGGTAGTGCTGGCCGTTTTCGAACTGCATGTCGTCAACGCTTTTGCCCATGCGGGCTTCGCCGGTCACGCGCTCCACATAGGTGTTTTGGTCCTCAGCGCCGAGGATGACCTTTCCCGCCGAGATGGCTGAACGCATCAGCTCATGAAACAGAACCCCTGGCTGAACACTGGCTGGATCAACCGCCATCGAAGCGGCAAAGGAGGAGTTGAAGGTGACAAGGCGCAGCTCGCCATCGTAAATCGCAAACGGATCCGGAAACGCCTCAATCGCATCCCGCAAACGCCCTTCCGCCGTTTCCGCCATACGCCGCTGGCGAACCAGTTCGGTGATATCCGTGTGCGCGCGGATCATGTCGCCGCCATCGGTGAACGAAACAAAGGCGCGCAGATGCCGGTCGTCCGCTAGGGCCAGATCGTAGGTGCCGGCCTGATTTGTGATCGATTGCAGGGTTTCCGAAATCCAATCCTCTTCGCGCCCGGCGGCTTCGGGGTAGACGCCGTTTGCAGCGCCGAGGCGCAAAACCTCGCCTGCATGGACCCCGGGCCGGATCACGCCCGAGCCGTCCTTGTAGTGATGGCGGTACGCCTCGTTGCATAGGATAAGCCGCGAATCCTCGCCAAATATGCAGAACGGGCCGGGAAAGGCCTCAAGCGCTTCGGCAAGGCGCCGGCGCGACTCTTCGATCTCGCGCGTTTTGCGGACCATTTCTGTGATGTCGATGCGCAGGATCACCATGTCGCCGCTGCGGGTTTTGTTCCGCACGACCCTCTGGTGAACGTCGCCCGGCATCTCCACCTCCTCGATCCCGCTGAGCGAAAGATCATGGGTTCGCACGCGCTCAAGAAACGCGGCGCGGCCCTCCGGAGGCGCGCGCAGAAGCCCGCTATTCAAGGCGCCGCTCAGGATCTCGCGATAGCTCATCCCTGGCGTGATGCTTTCGGGATCGGTAGAGATCGTGGCGCGATAGGCCGCATTGGCCACCACCAGAGTGCCCTCGGCGTCATAGATGCACATCGGGTCGGGATGCGCATCAAGTGCCGCCTCAAGCCGGCCCTGCAGCAATGTCACCTGCGCAAGCGCTTCCTGTTCCCGCGCGATGGCCGTGCTGGCGTGATCCAGCGCTTCCTGGGCCGCAAGTTCACGTTTCTTGAGGTCGCAGATATCCCGATACGTGGCGATGCGGTAATGCCCGCCACCCTCCGCGTCATCGAGGAAAACGATCGTAACGCTGGCCCAGAAAACGGTGCCGTCGGCCCGCTGGCAGGCCGTTTCCGTTTGGATGCTCTGAGCGCCCTCGGCGCGCCGCTCGGCGATCAGGGCCCGCAGGTCGCGCTCATGCTGGGGCGCATGCAGAAGGCTGGCGCACTTCCCCAGAACGGCGGCGCATTCATGGCCATAAGCCGTTTCGAAACCTTCATTTGTATAGAGAATTTCGCCCACGTCGCGGCCAGCGGGGCAATAATCGATCACCACCGGATCGGGCGTGAGCGACAGAAAGCTTCGAACAATGCTGTCGAGGTTCATGAAGACTGCCGCTCTTGAGGTGTCTCCTCAATCCCGTGAAACCCCGAAAAAAACCGTATACGCGGACGGCCCCAAATCTTCGCAATTTTCGCAGTTGGCGCGCATGGGCAATCGCCTCCGCGCCTGGGGCGGCTCAGGCGCCGCGCAGCATGCTCGTCGCGCCTCTCCCCGCCGCGTACATCTGCGCCGGGGTCGCCTTCGCCCGCAAAAGAGCGGAGATGCCAACAACGGCGTTCACAAAATGCGCTGCGAGGTCATCGAGGTCGGCGCTCGCGTCCAAATCCCCATCGCGGCGGGCATTCTCCAATGCGTTTCGAAAGCCCTTCGTAAGGCGCGCAAGATAGGCGTCGACGAATTTTGCGCTTCCCGGATCAAGTGCGGCCCGTTCCACGGCTGTGTTTGCCATAAGGCAGCCCAGGCCGCTGAACCTGGTTTCACTGGCCGACGCGTAGCCAAGAAACGCATCCTTGATGGATTGCGCATTCGCGTCGGGCGCCTCGATGGGCGCGAGAACCCGAGACAAGTTGATTGTGCTGTAGCGCTCAAGCGCAGCCTCAAAGAGCTGCTGCTTTGATCCGAACTCGGCATATACGCTCTTTCGGTTCATCCCGAGCGCTTCGACAAGCTCCGCCGTGCTCGTTGCCGAATAGCCCTGCCGCCGAAAGAGCTCGATGGCACGGTCCAGCGCATCCTCGCGGGTGTATCCTTTTGGGCTCGGCATCGGTGTCCTCAAATTCACGGTTGACAGTAAGGTAATCGATCGGTTACCTCTGTCAAGGTAAACGATCAGTTACCATGCGGCAGCAGATCAACCGAAACCAGGAATGGGAGAAAGATCATGGATACGAACGCAGTCACCGTCGTCTACAAATGGACAGCGAAGCCGGGGCAGCTTGATGCTCTGACCGGCATCTACAAGGGCGTGACCGACGCCATGAAGGCCAATGAGCCGGGCGCCCTGGCCGTCCACGTTTACGTCTCCGAAAGCGAAGGGGCGATCTACGTTCGGGATGAATTTGCCGATGCCAATGCCGTGGGCTTTCATCTTCAGGAAACCGCTGCCCCGCATTTCCCCAGCCTGCTGGAAGTGGCGGAGCCGGGCGCCTTCTACTTCTTTGGCAATGTTCCTTCAGAGATGCAGGCCGCCGTCAAAGGCATGGGGCTTGCCGCCGAGTTTTGCGGCCATGTCGCCGGGTTCAATCGGTAAGGCCTTAGGGCAGGGGAGGAGGGCGGCGGTCCGATCCGCCGCTTGCGCCCTGCCCATTTCGGTTCCAAAGCCGCGCCCCTTTCGGGCGCGAAAGCCTATTCGTTGGGCGATCCCGCGCCCGCCTGCACCCTCCTTCCGCCGAACCCATTGCGAAACCGCGCGGCGTGGGTACGATTGCAACGTCTTCTGGCACAGGACGGCAAAAACAGGGCCTGACACGTTAACTGCGTGAGAGGCCCATTGCGCGCCCGCAGATCTCCGCTCCCAAGCGAAGATCGGCCCGGGCACGTTTCTCCCTCACGCGCGCAATTACGACGTCTGACAGGAGAAAGACCATGGCATTTCCCTCACGAACCGGCGCCCGGCTGCCGGATCATCTGGCCCGTTCGGCCAAGGCGGGGCGGCGGGCCGGGGGGGGCCCCTCGCGGCGCGAGTTTCTGGCCCCCGCAACCGCCTACGGCGCCTCATCGGCCACTGCCTACGCGATGCTCGGGATGGCCCGGCCCGCGCGCGCCCAGACAACGCCGGTGCCCGGCGGCACGGTGCGCATTCAGGGCGAACTGCGCGCGTTGCGCGATCCGCGCACCTTCGATTTCAACATGTTGGCCAACATGACGCGCGGCTGGCTCGAATACCTCGTGCAGTATGAAAATGACGGCACCTTCACCCCCAAGCTTCTGGAAAGCTGGGAGGTAAGCGATGATGCAACCGTCTATACCCTGAACGTTCGCCCCGGGGTCACCTGGAACGATGGCACGCCTTTCACCGCAGCAGATGTCGCTTTCAATATCGAACGGTTCTGCGAGCGGGATTTTGAAGGCAACTCGATGGCCTCGCGCTTCGGCGTGATGATCGATGAGGCGACGAACCGCGCCATTCCGGGGGTGATCGAGGTTGTCGATGATCTCACGCTGGTTCTGAACCTGCCCGCGCCGGATATCTCAATTATCGCGAGTTTCGCCGAATACCCCGCGGCCATCGTGCCGCAGGATTTTGATGCCGATCTGATGCTGGATAATCCCAAGGGCACCGGGGCCTATCTGCCCGAAAGCTATTCGCCGGGCGTGTCGGGTGCCCTTGTGCGCAATGAAAACCATACCTGGTGGAATGCCGGCAACGGCGCCTGGCTGGACCGGATCGAGTACGTCGATTTCGGCGTTGATCCTGCCGCCTTCTTCAATGCGGCCGAAAGCGAAGAGGTTGATGCCGTTCACGCCACCGAAGGCGAATTCGTCTTTCTCTTCCAAACGCTTGATGGCTGGCGGCAAAACGAGGTGGTTTCCGCCGGTACGATCCTTGCGCGCGCCAAGCAAACCGAAGGCCCCTATGGCGATGCGCGGGTGCGCCGGGCGCTGGCGATGGCAGTCAACAACGAAACGGTGCTCGAGCTGGGCTATGCCGGGCTCGGCGAGGCTGCCGATAATCACCATGTCTGCCCGATCCACCCCGAATATGCCGATGTCGGGCGCCCGGAGTTTGATCCCGAAAAGGCCGCGGCGCTCATGGCCGAGGCGGGCGTAGCCGATTATGAGCATGAGCTGATCTCGCTTGATGGCGGGTTCTGGCGCGATACGGCGGATTCGATCAGCGCGCAGCTGCGCGACGCGGGCATCCCCATCAAGCGCACCGTCTATCCCTCGAACACCTTCTGGAACGACTGGTCGAAATACCCGTTCTCAGTGACGAACTGGAACCATCGGGCCCTCGGGGTCACAACCCTTGCCATTGCCTACCGCACGGGCGAGCCGTGGAATGAATCCAGCTTCGAGAATGCCGAGTTCGATGGGATCGTGACCGAGGCGCTGGGCGAGCCGGATTTGGAGAAGCGCCGCGCCCTGATGGCTCAGGCACAGCAGATCATGGTCGACGAAGGCGTGATCATCCAGCCTTACTGGCGGTCGATGTACAACCACTGCAAGGAAGGTCTCGTGGGCTTCAACGTTCATGTTGCCCAGGAAATCCGCATTGACGAGATGTGGTGGGACGAAACCTGACGGCATCGCGGGAGGAGCCGCGTGCGCCTCCCGCATTCAAACAGTCCGGCCTTGCCCAAGGGGCCCCGATTTGGGATGCTGCGCGCAATCTCTGGCACAGATCGGATAGGGCCGTCTCGCTCCTGCACCGCAGGGGCGGTGGAGAGGTTTGCCGGGATGAAAATTCAGGAAAGCGCAGTGGAACAGGGGGCGAAGATCGCCGGAGTTGCGGTGCCCGAAACCCTTCTTGCGCGCCCTGAAGCATTCGGTGGCGAAAGCCGCGCCCGGTGCCGCATCGGCACCGTTCAGATCGGCGCAAGGGGCGCGGCGGGCATGGGCCCGGGCCCAGCAGAGCCGCGCCACCTGATCCTGCCGCGCTTCGCGGAACCGCATGTGCATCTCGATAAATGCCACACCATCGGGCGCTGCCCCGATGCCGGGGGCGATCTCGCCGCAGCGGCAGCGGCGCAGCGGCGCGATAAGGCGCTTTGGACGCGCGAGGATCTCGAAACCCGGATGCGCCGGGGCCTCGAGGAACTGATCGCGGCCGGATGCGGCGCGATCCGCACCCATATCGATTGGGAGGCGCGCGATCCCGGCCCCCCGCTCGCCTGGGAAATCGCCGTGGAGCTTGTGGGCGAGGCTGCGGCGCAGGGCGTAACCCTGCAGCCCGCGACGCTCACCGGAATCGACGATATGGCGGATCCGGCCCGGGCCGAGGCCATTGCCCGGCGGGTCGCGCGCGATGGCGGGGTTCTGGGCGGGTTCGTTCTGACCCATGCCCATCGCCGCGAGGGCATTCGCCAGCTCTTCGCGCTTGCGGATCGCTTCGGCCTCGCGCTGGATTTCCATGTTGATGAAGGGCTCGATCCGGAACTCTGCGGGATCGATCTGATCATCGAAGCCGCGCGGGACATGCGCCATGAGGGCCCGGTGCTTTGCGGCCATCTTTGCAGCCTCGCGGGAAGACCCGCGCAGGATGTTGCGCGCGTGGCCGATGGCCTTGCCGAGGCCGGGATCGCCGTGGTGACGCTGCCGGCAACCAATCTCTACCTGCAAGGGCGCGGTTCGGGCACGCCGCGCAAACGGGGGCTCACGCGGGTCCATGAGCTCGCGGCTAGAGGCGTGAGCGTCGTTGTGGGAACCGATAACGTGCGTGATGCTTTTTGCCCCATCGGCCAGCACGATCCGTGCCACAGCCTGGCGCTCGCCGTGCTGGCTGCGCATCTCGATCCGCCGTTTGCCCATCACCTGCCGATGATCACCACCGCCGCACGCAAAGCCCTCGGCCTTGCGCCGGAGATGATCGACACGGCACCAATCGATCAACTTCTGATAGCGGATGTGCCTGACGTTGCCGCCCTCCTGTCCGGCGGGTCCGCGCCGCGGCCCCTTTCCGAATTTCTCAACGGAGACCTCCCCCATGGCTGACCTTGACTGGACCCGCATCGCCGCCGCCCTGGCCCCCGTGGACGTGATCGACGATCCGGTAACCATCAAGAAGCGGTCGCGCGATTTCTTCTGGTACAGCCCGATCCTGAACGCACAACTGCGCCATTCCTTCGGCGATCTGGTGGTGCGGCCCAAAACCCGCGAAGAGCTCGCCCATGTGCTGGCCGTTGCCCATGGCGCGGAGGTGCCCATCGTGCTTCGCGGCGGGGGCACCGGGAATTACGGGCAGGCGGTGCCGCTGCATGGCGGCCTGATCGTGGAGATGACGGGGATGAACCGCATCCTTGAGATCGGCGAAGGGTTCGTGCGGGCCGAAGCCGGGGCACTGATGGCCGATATCAACGCGGCCCTGATGGCCGAAGGATGGGAAATGGCGATGTTCCCCTCAACGCAGGATATCGCCACGATCGGGGGCTTCGTCGCCGGGGGCTCCGCCGGCATCGGTTCAATCGCCAACGGGGTATTGCGGGAGAAGGGAAATATCCTGCAACTCAAGGCGCTTTCCGTTGAAGACACGCCGGTTGAACATGTGTTCGATGCCGCCGATGCGCTGCAGATCCATCACGCCTGGGGGCTGAACGGTGCGATCACCGAGGTGACGCTGCGCACCGTTCCGACGCGCGATTGGGTGGGCTGCATGACCGGATTTGAAAGCTATCGCGCCTGCTATGGCGCGGGTTACGCGCTGGCGGCCTCGGAAGAGATCGGGCGCAAGCTGTGCTGCACTGTCGATGCCCGAATCGTGGCCTACTTCCCGCGCCTCGAAGGCCATGTACCGAAGGGCGCGAACCTTCTGGTTGCGCTTGTTCCGAAAGAAGACATGGCAGCTTTCAACGCATTGATGGCGGCCCATGGCGGTGAGGTTCATCTGGCCATGGATGACGCCCGGCGCACTGCGCTGAAGCTGCCGCATGTGTTCGAGTTTGCTTATAACCACACCACGCTACAGGTGCTGAAGTCAGACCGCAGCGCCACCTATCAGCAGATCGCTGTGCCGGACCCTTCGGATGCCGAACGGGTGGCCGCGATGGCGGCGGCGCTGGGTGAAGATGTCTGGCCGCACCACGAATTTGCGCGGATCGAGGGCCGGATCGTTGCCTTCGATCTGCCGATCATCTGGTTCCGCGATGAGGCCCGGCTGCGCGAAATCGATGCAACCTACGAGGCGGGCGGGTTCGCCGTGGCCGATGCGCATACGTTCTTTGTGGAAGGCGGCGGGGTCAAAAACGTCGATTACCGCCACCTTGCCTGGAAGAAACGGCTTGATCCCAAAGGTTTGCTCAACCCCGGAAAATCCAAGGTGTGGGAAGATGTGCGCCACCTGAGCCCGGAAGAAATCGAGGCCCGAAGCCAGAAGGAACCGGCCGAATGAACTCTCTGGAAACGCGCCCGCTTGCCCCGGCCTTCGGGGTGGAGGTTCTGGGGATCGATCTGAACGAGGTCACCGGCGATCATCTCTTCCCCGCCATCCGCGCGCATTTTGAAGAACATACCGCGCTGCTGTTCCGTGGCCAGTCGATGACGCCGGAAACCCATATGCGCCTTGCCACGCTTTTCGGCCCGGTTGAGGACCGTACCGCGGATGAACGCAAGCCGGGCGAGGCTATGGCAATTCCCGAGGTCTCCAATGTCCGTGCGGATGGAACCACCAGTGGGGAGATGGATCTTCACACGCTGAACCTCAAAGCGAATTTTCTGTGGCATTCCGATAGTACCTTCCTGCCCGTGCCGGCGCTTGTGAACATTCTGACCGCCCGGATCGTAACCACCGAAGGTGGCGCGACCGAACTTGCCAGCACCCGCGCGGCCTGGGCCGAGATGCCCGCCGCGCTCAAGGCGAGGGTCGCGGGGCGCGGGATCTGGCATCGCTACAGCCATTCCCGCCGCCAGATTTCCGAGGAACTGGCGGCCCTGCCGATGTTTAACAAGTGGCCTGACCAGCATTGGAAACCGGTCTGGGCAAACCCCGTGAATGGGCGCGAGGCGCTCTATATCGCCAGCCATGCCTTCCGGATCGATGGCTATGGCGAGGCTGAAAGCCAGCGCCTGATCGATGAGCTGATTGCCTTCTGCACGGCGCCGCAATTCGTCTATGCCCATGCCTGGCAGGTGGGCGATGTGCTGCTTTGGGATCAGCGCGCGGTGCTTCATCGGGGCACGCCCTGGCCCTACGATCAGCCCCGAAAGCTCGCCAGCATCTGCGCGGGCGTGCGGGAAAGCGATGGGCTCAGCGCCATGCGCCCCGATCCGCAGGAGGCATAAGCGATGGAAAGCCTGCTGCTTCTGGTAGACGCGCTTCTAGTGGCCGGTCTCGGCCTCTGGATGACGGTGGCAGTGGCCGATAACTGGCGCCACCCGAAGCTGAACGAAGATGCCGTGGCGATGGTTGTGCGCTTCGATCTGATGGCCGAGCAGTTTCCGGAAGAATTTGCCCCGCTCGCCCATCGCCGGATCGAAGACCCGCGCCTGATCCGCCTGCTGTTTCAGACGATGCGGCTGGCCGAAACGGTCGCGGCGATCTGCCTGATCGGCGCCGCGCTGCTGCTGATTGGCGCCGCGCTGGGGTTTGCCGGCGTGGCGTTTGCGCAGGCGGCCGCCGTGGCCGGGGCGGCGTTCTTCGTCTGCATCTGGGCGGGGTTCGTGATCGGCGGCAATTACTTTGCCTATTGGTACTGCCACCAATGGGCCCAGCAGAACCACTTCATGGTGATGTTCTGGGGGCTCTTCGTTCTTCTGATCCTGCTCAACTGAACAGGCCGGCGCGCGGCCTGGCGGCCAGGGCAACTTGGTCGCACCTTGCCCGATTGACATAACTGAGTATTTCACTCAAGTTTATCGAAAGCCAGCCGCCGACTCTGCGGCAAGCCACCTCCCAAAACCACCAACCCTCGAAGGAGCGGGCGCATGGAGACTGCGCGCGGACTGGCTGTGAACCCGTGGCAATGCCGCCAGTGCCTTGGCCCCAGGGGCCCATTTGGCCCGCGAGCGGCGCGAAGATGAACGCGATTACCCCAAATCGCGGCGGCCTCTCGGTTGGATATGTCACAGATCTGGGGCCGGTCGAAGCTGGCGCGGTGCTCTATCTTCGCCTCTGGTTCGCAGGGCCGGGGGCACAGGCGCAGGTTCGCGACGATTTCGCCGCGTCGCTTGGCCCGATCCACGGGCCCCGGGCGCTCCAATCCTTCGAAGCGCTTTGCGATCTGTGCGCAAGGCATGGGCGGCGGCCCTTCCTGCGCCATGGCGTGGCTTGCAAATGCCTAGGTGCGGATGAAGCCTGTTTTGCGAATTTCGTGGGCTACGCCAGCGATGGCGAGCGCGAGGATGCGCTTTTGATGGCCACGATGATCGTGCGCCCGGATATGGCGGCAATGCTCGTGGGGCTCGCCCAGGAATTTGGCTTTGCCCTGAAGCGTATCGCGCGCGCCACACCTCGCACCCACCCAACACCCGCAACGCTACACTGAACAAAGGATAGCCGCCGATGAAAACCCTGACCCTTGCCACGAGCGCCCTCGCTCTCAGCTTCGGGACCGCCGCCATGGCCGGCGGGCACGCCAGCAAAGGCGCGGTGCTGGAGACCTATTCCGATATCGCGGAGGCCAAGTATTCCGATAGCCTGATCACCGCCGAACGCCTGCAGGCCGCTGTTGATGCGCTTGTCTCCAGCCCCTCGGCAGAAGCGCTCGAAGCCGCGAAATCGGCCTGGCTCGCGGCACGGGTGCCCTACCAGCAGTCCGAGGTCTTCCGGTTCGGCAACGCAATCGTGGATGACTGGGAGGGCAAGGTGAATGCCTGGCCGTTGGACGAAGGTCTGATCGATTACGTGGATGCCTCCTATGGCGGGCCGACGGATGAGAACGAGGCCGCCGTGCTGAACGTGATCGCGAATGCCAGCTTCACGCTTTCCGGCGAAACGGTCGATGCCTCGGCCATCACACCCGCGCTTCTGGAAGACACGCTGCAGGAGGCCGATGGGGTAGAGGCCAATGTGGCCACCGGCTACCACGCGATCGAGTTCCTGCTTTGGGGGCAGGATCTGAACGGCCACGGCGCAGGCGCCGGAAGCCGCCCCTGGACAGATTACGCCACAGGCGATGCCTGCACCGGCGGCAATTGCGATCGCCGGGGGGAGTATCTGAAAGCCGCGACCGATCTTCTGATCTCGGATCTCGAATGGATCGTTGCGCAATGGGCCGAGGGCGGCGATGCGCGCGCAACCCTGCTGGCCGATGAAGATGCGGGGATCGCCGCGATCCTCACCGGCATGGGATCGCTTTCCTATGGCGAAACGGCTGGGGAACGCATGCGCCTTGGCGTGATGCTCAACGATCCCGAGGAAGAGCATTCTTGCTTTGCCGACAACACGCATAACGATCACTTCTATAACGGCGTAGGCATCCAGTCGGTCTATCTGGGCAGCTACACCCGTGTGGACGGCAGTGTGGTTGACGGCCCCTCGCTTTCGGCCCTCGTGGCCGAAACGGACGCTGCCCTGGATGCCGAGATGCAGGCAAAGCTCTCCGCGGCCGTGATGGCGTTGGGCCGGATCAAAACCGCCGCGGAATCGGGCTTCACCTATGATATGATGCTGGAGCGCGGCAATGCCGCGGGCGAGGCCCTGATCATGGGGGGCGTGAACGGGCTTATCGATCAGACCCGCAGCATCGAACGGGTGATCGCGGCGCTTGGCGCCGATGGGATCGAGATCGAAGGCTCCGACAGCCTCGATAATCCCGAAGCCGTTTTCGAATAAGCGAAACCCCGGCGCGTGGCGCGGCTGCTGCTGGCCGCGCCACCCCGCAGATCGGATGGTAGCCAAGGCCCATGTTCTCGCCACGTCTTTTCGCCCTGACCGGGTGTTTGATCTGCCCCGCGGCACTCACCGCCGGGCCGCTTGATGAACCGCATCTCAACATCGTGCCGCGCACGGCAGAGGAGGCGACCCGCATTGCGGCGGTGACGACACCGGCCACAAGCTTCGGTGCTGCGCAGCCCTTCGAGGCGAATTCCGCAGGCGCCGCGACCGTGCGGGCGATGGCAAACCCCAATGCCTTCTCGCAGCCTTCCGCCAATATCGGTTTCGAGGATGAGCTGACCTTCAAGGTCGGCAACGGCCTTTTCCGGAAACTCTGGGTCTCCTCGCCATCCTCCACCCTTGCGTCCGACGGGCTTGGCCCGCTCTACAACGCCCGCTCCTGCCAGCGCTGCCATCTGAAAGACGGGCGCGGCCATCCGCCGGAGGGCCCGGGCGACAATTCGATTTCGATGTTCCTGCGCGTCTCCATCCCCGGCGGGCCCGGGGACGGGATCGATGAGATCGAAGGCTATCTCGCCACCTTGCCAGAGCCCACCTACGGCACTCAGATGCAGGATTTCAGCCTTGCGGGCCATGCCGCGGAATACAGCCTTCAGATCGCGTATGAAGAGATCGAGGTGCCGCTTTCGGGCGGCGAGGTCGCGTGGCTTCGAAAGCCCACCTACACCGCGGCCGATCTTGGCTACGGGCCCTTGCACGCGGATGCGATGCTAAGCCCCCGCGTGGCGCCCCAGATGATCGGCCTGGGGCTTCTTGAAGCGATCCCGGCGGCGGATATCCTGGCCCTTGCGGATCCCGACGATGCCGATGGCGATGGCATTTCGGGCCGCGCCAATATCGTGTGGTCGGTGGAGTATGATCAGCCGATGCTGGGCCGGTTCGGCCTGAAAGCGGGCGCCCCGACCGTTCGCCACCAATCGGCAGGCGCTTTTGCGGGCGATATCGGCATTTCCAACCCGCTCTTCCCCGCCGCCTGGGGCGAATGCACCCAAGCGCAGGCCGAATGCCGCGCGGCCCCCCATGGCGATGGCGATGAACGCGGGTTCGAGATTGATGCCGAGGGCCTCGATCTCGTGGCCTTTTACAGCCGCAACCTTGGCGTTCCCGCCCGCCGGGATGTGGAAGATCCGGTGGTTTTGCGCGGCAAAGAGGTGTTCTACACCACCGGATGCACAAGCTGCCACCAGCCGAGCTTCGTAACCCACAGGCTGGAAGACCGGCCCGAACAAAGCTTCCAGCTTATCTGGCCCTATACCGACATGCTCTTGCATGACATGGGGCCGGGCCTGGCAGATAACCGGCCCGAAGCGCGGGCCACCGGCACCGAATGGCGCACGCCGCCCCTGTGGGGCATCGGTTTGACCGAGGTGGTTTCCGGCCACACCTACTTTCTTCACGATGGCCGCGCCCGCTCGCTGCTCGAAGCCGTGCTCTGGCATGGCGGCGAGGCCCAGCCGCACCGCGATGCGGTGGTGGAGATGCCGGTGGAAGATCGCGCCGCATTGATCACTTTCCTGGAAAGCCTCTGATGCGCCTGAGGCTCGCCGCTGCGTTCGTCTTGCTGGCTACCCCGGTGGCCGCGAATCCTCCCGATATCGCCGCCATTGTCGAAACCCACATCCTTCCGGGATACACGGCCTTGGCGTCTGACGCCGATGCCCTTGCCCGGGCCGCCGCCGCGGATTGCGCGCCCGGAAACGCGGAACTCGCCGTGGCCTATCACGAGGCTTTCGATGCCTGGGTCCGCGTCAGCCACTTGCGCTTCGGGCCGTCCGAGGCCGATGACCGCGCCTTTGCGCTCGCCTTCTGGCCCGATCCGCGCGGCTCCACACCCAAGGCGCTCGCCGCGCTGATCAAAGATCAGGATGCCGCGGTTGCCGATCCGGCGGCTTTTTCGGAGGTTTCGGTGGCCGCGCGCGGCTTCTATGCGCTGGAGTTTTTGCTTTTTGATCCGCAATTCGCCGGGGGCGCGGCGCCGGGTGACACCTGCGCCCTGATCAAAGCCGTAAGCATCGATATCGCCGCGAATGCCCGCAGCATTCTTGAGGAGTGGCAGGGCGGCTACGGCGCCCTGATGTCTGCCCCAGGCAATGAGACCTACCGCACGCCGAACGAGGCCGCGCGGCAGCTTTTCACCTCGCTCGCAACGGGGTTGGAGTTCACCGCGGAAACACGGCTTGGCCGCCCGATGGGCACGTTCGAGCGCCCGCGCCCGAACCGCGCCGAGGCCCGGCGGTCGGGCCGATCCCTCCGGCATGTGACGCTTTCGTTGGAGGCCACCGGGGAACTGGCCAACCTGATCTCCGGGGGCGATGCGGCGGTTGCGCAGGCATTCGATCAGGCGTTGGGGCGGGCTGCGGCCCTGGATGATCCGGTTTTCGCAGGCGTGGCCGATCCCCAGGGGCGGTTTCGTGTTGAGGCCCTGAAACAGCGCATCGATGCGATCCGCCAGCTTCTGGCCGAAGAGATCGGCCCAGATCTGGGCATCGCGGCAGGCTTTAACGCGCTGGACGGTGACTGATGGCCGATCGCCGCGCCTTTCTCGCGGGTCTCCTTGCAACGGGGCTCGCCCCGAAACAAGGCTGGGCGGATGCCGGTAGCCCGGCCTACCTATCGGCAGGCCGGAAACCGGACGGCACCTATGCGCTCTTTGGCCTCGGCGCGGATGCGGGCATCGTCTTCGAACTGCCGCTCCCGGGGCGCGGGCACGCCGCCGCCGCGCACCCAACCCGGCCCGAGGCCGTGGCCTTCGCCCGGCGGCCCGGAAGGTTCGCGATTGTGCTCGATTGCGCACTTGGCCGCGAAAAAGCGCATCTGGCAGCGCCGGAAGGGCGCCACTTCTACGGCCATGGCGCATTTTCGGCCGATGGCAGGCTTCTCTTCACCACCGAGAACGATTTTGAAGCGGGCCAAGGGATCGTGGGTGTTTGGGCGGCGGATGAAGGCTACCGGCGCATCGCAGAATTCTCTTCCGGCGGCGTCGGCCCCCATGACATCAAGCTCATGCCAGGCGGCGGTGCCCTCGTGATCGCCAATGGCGGGATCGAAACGCATCCCGAGACCGGGCGCAGCAAGCTGAACCTGCCCACCATGCGATCGAACCTGAGCTACATTGGTCTCGACGGGCGAGGGATCGCGCAACTGCAACTGGATGACGGCCACCGGAAGAATTCGATCCGGCACCTCGCGGTTGCGCAAGACGGCACGGTTGCCTTCGCAATGCAGTGGCAGGGCGATCTCGCGTCTGATCTGCCGCTTCTGGGCTTGCACCGTATCTCTCAACCCGACGCGGCGCTGATGCCAGAGGCGGGCGGGCGGCGGTTGAACGGCTATCTTGGCAGCATCGCGATCTCCGATGACGGGCAGGCCATCGCCGTTACATCGCCCCGCGGCAATCTTCTTCAGGAATACCGGCGCGGGCTTCTGGCCCGTGAAGCCCGGATCGCCGATGTCTGCGGCGTCGCGATGGCGCAGACGGGTTTCATGGCCACGTCGGGAACCGGGCGCATCGCGCTGCCCAACGGAGGGGCCGTCACCCATGCCATAGCCTGGGATAACCACCTCATCCGGATCTAGCCTTGAGGGCTGCGCCCGTGCCGGCGCGCATGGCGGCGGGCCGCTCCAACGCTTGGCGCGGTTCTTAGCGATCCGACGCGTCAAGCGTCACATGCAGCAGCACCGTCACGCAGGTGCAGGCCAGGATCGGTGCCAGTACCAGCCGGGGTTCGGTAAACAGGAACATCCGGTATTCGTGGATCATTGCGCCCCATTCGGGCCGCCCGGTATCGGCTGAGAGCCCGATGAAACCGAGCGAGGCCACGAGGATCACTGCGCGCCCGGCATCGGCCCCGGCCAGCGCCCCGATCGCAGGCCAGGCATTGGGCAGCAGGTGCCGCCGCAGCCCCGCCGAAAGCGGGGTGCCGAGCGCTTCGCTTGCGCGCCAGTAGTGTTCGGCGCGCACCCGGTCAAGCAGCGCCGCGATTGTCAGCGCATAGGGCGCCCAGCTTGTTACCAGAAGCGCCGCAGCAATGGTCAAGATCCCCGCCCCGAAGATTGCCGAGAGCACAAGCGCGGTCACAAGCGAGGGCACCGCCAGCGCGGTTTCGGCCAACCATTGCGTGGAGTCGCGCAAGGGGGCGGGGCCGAGCGCGATCGCGCCGCCGGCCAATACGCCAAGCCCGATCCCCACGCCAAGCACGATGGCGATTGCCATCAGCGAGGGCATCGCCCCCCAGATCAGCCGCGTCGCCAGATCGCGGCCCAGGTGATCGGTGCCAAGCAGGTGCAGCGGCGATGGCCCGGCCAGGCGGTTTGTAAGGTCCACCGCATGCGGGTCGCCAAACGCCCCGGCGGCCCAAAGCGCCGCGAGGGCGGCGCCAAGGGCCAAGAGGATCGCCAGGCGGATCATGGTATGCGCGGGTCGAGTGCCCGCCGAACGCCACGCGCGCCGTGAAGAACCAAGGCCACCCAAAGGGCCAGAAGCGCGATATAGGGCTGAAGGATCGCGTAATCGCGGTGGCTGACCGCCTGCACCACGCGTTCCGAGATACCGGGCACGCCAAAAACGATCTCCGCTACCGCCGTGCCGCCGATGATCCATGCCAGTTCCGGGGCGAGCCCGGCAATCAACGTCAGCGCGCCCGCCGCGCGGCCATGGTGCCAAAGCGCGGCGGGGCGCGACCGCCCCTTGGCAAGCGCGGTTCTGAAATACGGGCTGCGCTTGACCTCGGCGAACCCCGCCCGCGTGAGGCGCGCCATCGCGCCCACGGAAAAAAAGGTGACAAGCAGCATCGGCATGACAATGCGCTCCACCGGCCCGCCGCCGAAGGCATCGATCCAGCGCAGCTCCACCCCCAGCACCCAAAGCGCCACGAGCCCCACCGCAAAGGCCGGCAGCGATTGCCCGGCCACGGCCAACCCGCGGGAGATCGCGTCAAACGCGCCGCCCGTCCGAAGCGCGGCAAGGTAGCCCAGAAGGAAGCCGACGATCACCGCAAGTGTCATCCCGCCAACCCCGATGGCGGCGGAGTAGGGCAGCCGCGCCGCGAAATCCGCCGCCACCGGGCGCCCGGTTTCGAACGATACGCCCCAATCGAAGGTCACAAACCCCTCGAGCCAGTGCAGGAATTGCCATGTCAGCGGTTCGTCCAGCCCCCAGGCCGCGCGGTAGGCCGCCACGATCTCTGGCCCCGATTGCACGCTCATCTGGTCGAGAAACATCTCGATCGGGTCGCCCGGCATCGTGCGCAAAAGCAGGAAGGCGGCGGCAACAACGGCCAGCCAGGATAGCGCGAGCCGCCCGACAAGCCCAAGTGCCCCCGCCACCGCGGCTACTCCGCCGCCACAAGATCGGGCCGGATCACGTAGTAATCCGATCCCCAGGGCTCATAGCCGGCGAGCGCCGGGGAAAGCCCCACATGCCATTCCGGCGTGACGAGGAAGGAGACGGGCGCCTCGGCAGCAATCATCTCCTGCGCGCGCAGCGCCAGACCGATCCGCGCCTGCGGGTTACCCTCTGCGCGCAGCTCGGCGATCAGGGCGTCATAGTCGGGGTTCGACCATCCGGTGTAATTCCGCGCCGCATCCGTTTCGAAAAAGAGCGAGAGGAAAAGGCCCGGATCGCCCGCCGGGGCGGTGTGCTGCGCCCACAGGAACAGGTCGAAGGCGCCGCTGCCCGCAACATCGCTGGGGCTTTCGGTCACTTGCGTGGTTATAGCCACCCCGATCTCGGCCAGGGCCGCGCGCACAACGGGCTGAAAGGTCACCAGATCCGGCCGCTGGGGGTAGGCATAAAGCACAAGCTCCAGCCGCTCGCCATCCTTGGCGCGCACGCCATCGCTGCCCAGCGCCCATCCGGCCTCATCAAGAAGCGACGCCGCCATGGCCGGATCGAAGGGCAGGGGGCCCGGCGCCGCGAAGGGGTAGTTTGCAGCAAAGGCGCCCGTTGCGGGCACCCCGGCCTGCGCCGCGGTTACCAGATCGGCGCGGTTCACCGCCATGTCGATGGCCCGGCGCACCTGCGGATCGGCCAGCGCGGGCGTGCGCGTGTTCATCCACATCATGTATTGGTAAGCCACGGGGAAGGTTACCGTTTCCCCCTCGGTTGCCTCCAGCATCGCAAGCGTTTCGACCGGCAGGTTGAAGGCCATGTCCAGCTCACCCGACGCAAAGGCCAGCGCCAGCGATTGCCCATCGGCGATCCGGCGCACCGTCACATCACTCCGGGTTTCGGCATCGGCGTAGAAGGTGTTCGGCGTCATCTCGATCGTCGCACCGGGCTCGAACGTCGTCACCGCGAAGGGCCCGGTGAACACCGGCGCTTCGCCATCCATGCGGTATACCGGGAAGGCCCATTCCGCGAGGATCGAGGGCAGGATTGTCGTAGGCTGTTCGGTAGAGACCGTCAGCGTATCCTCATCCAGTGCCGTGAAGGTTAGAAGCCCCGCCGTGGCGCGGGCCGATGGGTTCGATTCCCCCGTGCGGTTGAGCGCCATCGCAACCGTTTCCGCCGTTACCGCCGTGCCATCTGAAAAGAAACGGTTGGGGGCAAGTTCCACCGTCCAGGTTCCATCGCCGTTCAGGGTGGCAGAGGCGGCGAGATTGGGCACCACTTCGCCCTCGCGCGACACCTTGAAAAGCTGTTCGCCAATACCGTGGCTGACAAGCGCCCAGCCGTTCGAGCCCTCGGCAGGGTCCAGCCCCGCGGCGATGAAGGTCTGCCCAACCGTCACGCCATCGGCTGCGGCGGAAATCGGGGCCAGTAGGGCGCCAATCAACGCTGCGGACGCAACCGCTTTGGCAGTACGAAATCTCATCATGCCTGTTCTCTCTCCTGTCTCTGAACGTGGGGTGTAGTGGGCAGGGGCTCGACAAGATCGCTCTCAAGCCCCAGCGGTGGAACGCGCCCCAGAATGCCGCGCTGAAGCACGGCGGGGCGGGAAGATCGCGGCAGAAACCCAAGCTCTGCGCGCGCATAGGCGGCGGCAACGGCCAGCACATCTGCGGCGTGAGCCGTGGGATCGAGATCGCCAAAAAGATAGCTGAAGCGGCCGGGGCCCGAGAGCGCGATGGCGCAGGGGCGCTTGCACTGGCTCATGCAGTTCACGCCGCGCAGGCCAACGCCAAGGCGCGCCGCCTCGCTGGCCGGAAAGCCCGCCACCACGGCCGCGGCAAGCCGCCGCCCGCCCCGTTCCGCAAGATCGGTATCGCGGGTTTCGCGCCCGTCGCGGCAGCGCAGGCAGATGGA
>JANQPC010000019.1 GCA_028285485.1 Paracoccaceae bacterium
ATGCCGGGGGTTTTGCCGATGGGGCGCTTTGGGCCGAGGGCGCAGGCGATGCGCTGCGGGCGGCGGATGCCGGAAGCTACCTTGCCCGCCAGGGCGCGCTTTTCACCACCGGGCCCACCGGCACAAACGTTATGGATCTTGCGCTGGTTGCAATTGGAGGGGGGCCGCGATGACCCGCAGTGTCGATCTAAACGCCGATATGGGCGAAAGCTTCGGGCCCTGGGTGATGGGCAACGATGCCGATCTGCTCGAAATCATTACCTCGGCCAACATCGCCTGCGGCTTTCATGCGGGCGATCCCGATGTGATGTGCAAAACGATGCGGCGGGCGGTGGAAACGGGCACGGGGATTGGCGCGCATCCGGGCTTTGCCGACCTGCAGGGCTTCGGGCGGCGGCGGATGCGCCTGCCCCGCGAGACCCTGCAGAACCTCGTGCGCTACCAATTGGGCGCCGCGATGGCTATGGCGCGGGCCGCCGGGGGCCGGGTACGCCACCTCAAGCTACACGGGGCGCTGGCCAACATGGCCTCCGAAGATGCCGATCTGGCCCGGGCCTGCTACGAGGCGGCGCTTGAGGTTGATCCCGAGATCATCATCATGGTGCTGGCGGCGACGGCGATGGAAGAGGCGGTGAGGGATCTCGGCTGCCGTTGGGCAGGGGAGATCTTTGCCGATCGCGCTTACAACGATGACGCGACGTTGGTGGACCGGGCCCTGCCGGGCGCGGTAATTCACGATCCGGCCCGCGCCGCCCCGCGCATCGTGGAAATGGTGCGCGAGAGCGCGATTATCGCAGAGAGCGGCAAGAAGATCCCGGCTCGGATCGATACGATCTGCCTTCACGGCGATACGGCCCAGGCTGTCGAAATCGCCCGCGCCGTGCGCGACGGGTTGGAAAACGCAGGCATCGAACTGGCGCAGTTCTCAGGCGATCGCTAGATCCGCGCTCCCGGAACATGCCTGGCCGCCGCCGCCCAGCGCCGCGGCGACTGAGAGCAGATCCAGCCGCCGGCAGATCAGGCGCGACTGGCCGGATGTGAGCGCGATGTGATCCTCCCGCGTATCCTCTGCTGTCCAGGAAAGCGACATCAGGCCCTTCACCTCGTCCACGAGAAACGCAACTTGCTCTGCGCCATCACCAACGATCAGGGCAAACCGGCCCGGCCCGCGCAGGGAGGCCGCCGCACAAAGGGGGATAGATAGGCCATCATGCACGAAGAGGCCCCGCACCCGGGGATCGCCTGTGGATTGAGAGATCATATCCTTGGGCGCATCGATGATGCTTGAGACATCCTTGGCGGGAATACCGTAGATATCTCCGGCTTCTACCACGACGTAGCGGGCGGCAAGCTCCCCGGCCTGGGAAGGGCTCTCGGGCGCCCGCACCGCGCCGGTGCCCGCGCCCGCGCGCTCCGTTGCCCCAGCGGCCTCTTGGCCCGCATCAAGCGGAAACGACAGTTCCGCAAGCGCCATGAAATCGGGTTGGCGGAGCAGCGCTTCCACATCCACCACATGGGTTTGCCGCCCATCCTCGGCCACAACAACGTGGGGCAGGATGCCGGCGGCGCCGACCACGTTTGCGGCACGGGTGATCTGGCTGCGCGGTACATTGGCTGGAGTGCCCCATCTGAACTGGTCCACCGTCATGTTTAGGAAACGGAGGACAGCGAATGGCGAACAAGCGGCACAAGCCAGAGGAAATAGTTCAGAAG
>JANQPC010000066.1 GCA_028285485.1 Paracoccaceae bacterium
CGCACGGCTCTGGTGGGTGGGCGTGGACGCGGTGCGCGGCGATCGGTGTACGGAACGGGCCCTGGCAGCCCATGGCGTTGCGCGGCCTCGGCCATCGCAGCGGCGGCCTTTCCAACGGCAACGATGCCGTCTGGCCGCGCAACGCCATGGGCTGCCAGGGCCCGTTCCGTACACCGATCGCCGCGCACCGCGTCCACGCCCACCCACCAGAGCCGTGCGAGGCGCGCGCGCTGATCTTCCGTCTCACCCGACATGCCCGGAGTTGTGCGAAGCGCGGCGCGCGATGTCCACCCCCGGCGGGGCGGGAGAGTTGCAACGCCACGCCCGCGCAAGCATATAGGGCGCGACGACCGGGGAACGCCGATGACCAACTATCTCGAGTTTGAGAAGCCCCTTGCCGAGATCGAGGGCAAGGCGGAAGAACTGCGCGCCATGGCCCGCGCCAATGAAGAGATGGATGTGGAGAAAGAGGCCGCAGCCCTCGATGCCAAGGCCGCAACGCTTCTCCAAGATCTTTATGCCGATCTCACACCCTGGCGGAAATGCCAGGTGGCGCGCCATCCTGACAGGCCGCATTGCAAGGACTACATCGAGGCGCTTTTCGCTGAGTACACGCCGCTTGCAGGGGATCGGAACTTTGCCGATGACCATGCCGTGATGGGGGGGCTTGCGCGGCTGAACGATCAACCAGTGATGGTGATCGGCCATGAAAAGGGCACAGATACCAAAACCCGGATCGAGCATAATTTCGGCATGGCGCGGCCCGAGGGCTACCGCAAGGCGATCCGGCTGATGGATCTGGCGGGGCGGTTCGGCCTGCCGGTGATCACGCTTGTCGATACCCCCGGCGCCTATCCCGGGAAAGGGGCGGAGGAGCGCGGGCAATCCGAAGCCATCGCCCGATCCACCGAGAAATGCCTGCAGCTTGGGGTGCCGCTGATCAGTGTAATCATCGGCGAAGGCGGGTCGGGCGGCGCGGTGGCCTTTGCCACAGCCAATCGCGTGGCGATGCTGGAGCACTCGATTTATTCCGTGATTTCTCCCGAAGGCTGCGCCTCGATCCTCTGGAAGGATGCCGAAAAGATGCGCGAGGCCGCAGAAGCGCTGCGGCTCACTGCGCAGGATCTTCTGGATCTCGGCGTGATTGATCGGATCGTGCCGGAGCCCGTGGGCGGCGCGCAACGCGATCGCGCCGCTGTCATCGGCCGGGTTGGCGAGGCGATCTCGGGCATGCTAGCCGAGCTTTCGGAGAAAAGCCCCGAGGCGCTGGTGAAAGATCGCCGCGAGAAGTTCCTCGCCATCGGCAGCAAGGGGCTAGCAGCCTAAAGCGTTTGGCGAAATAGCCAAAATACCGCATATCACTTAACGCGTTGAAATCTTTGATTTCAGGCAGCGTTAGGTGAGTCAGTTCTTTCGCATAGCGCTCTGGGCGCCCTGGTCGAACCCCGCTTCGCGCATGAGTGCGTTGGAGGTGGTTTCAACCTCGCGCTCCAAACGCTCCAGAAACCGGTCTTTCGGCAGGCCAGCGGGGATGGGCGGCAGAAACTTCACCACCGCCGTGCCGGGCTTTCGCAGGATACCGCGCTTCGGCCAGAACACTCCGATATTGGTGGCCACCGGCGCGCATTCCTGGCCCAGCTGCTCATAAAGTACTGCGGTGCCAACCTTGTAGGGGCGCATGGCGCCGGGGGCGACGCGCGTGCCCTGAGGGTAAATGATAAGCTGGCCCGGGCGCGCCTGGCCCTGCGCGACCCGCTTCTGCATTTCGGCAATCGCCGCCCCGCGTTTGCCGCGGTTAACCGGGATGCAGCCGATCCGAAGCCCGTATTGGCCAATGATGGGCGCGAACATCAAAAGCCGCTTCATGATGAAACGCCCCGCGGGCACCGCATGGAAGATCACGATAATATCGAGGAAAGACTGGTGCTTGGCCGCGATCAGCACCGGTTCGGTGGGCGGTGTGCCCCGCACCTCGACGCGCAGGTTGATCATCCAAGAGGCTGTCCAGATCACCCAGCGGCAATAAGTGTGGCAGGCCCGAAGCGCCCCATCGCGGGTCAGCAGAGCTGCGGGCAGGTAAACGATGCCCAGCACCAGCATGGCAGCATACATCTGCGCGTTGAAGATAAGCGAGCGCACCCATTGCAGCGGCATCAGCGGATGCTCCGCAAACGCCGGGTGGCTGCGAGCCTCGTGGAAAGAAACGCCACGATCGCCGCCGCGAAGGGCACGAAAAGCGGGGCGAACCATTCGCCCCCGCGAAAGCCAAGCCCACTGAAAAAGCTCGCCGCCGCGCCGGGGTTGGGCATCACCGCAACGGCGGCCATGGCGAAGACGGCGCCTACCATCGCGCCAGTGAAGGCGCGCAAAGTGAAACGCCGCGTGAAGGCGCGCACGACAAAGGCATCGCGGGCCCCGGCCAGGCGCAGCACTTCGATCACTTGGCCATTTGCGGCCAGCGCGGCTGTGGCGGCCAGCGTAACCATCGCGGCCATCGAAGCCGCAATCAGCAGGATCGCGAGCCAGCCCAGACTGCGCAGCCGGTCCGCGGCCTCGATCAGGGGCGCCCGCCAGCGCGTGTGATCGTCCAGCACAGCGCCGGGCGCCTCGGCGCGAAGCCGCAGGCGCAGGCCCTCGGCATCGAAGCCACCGCTGGCCTCGGTAATCTCTACCAGCCGGGGCACCGGCAGATCGGCAAGCGGCAGGTCGGGGCCCAGCCAGGGCGCGAGAAGCAGCGCCTGCTCATCATCGCTCATCGCGCGGGCGCTGGAGATGCCCGGCGTTTGCTCCAGAACAGCAAGCACCGCGGCCACCTGCGCTTCTTCCTGCCCCGCGGGCGCCGAAATCCGCACGGTTGCGGTATTTGCGAGCTCCGATGCCCAGCGTTCCGCCACCCGGCTGGTTGAGAACAGAAGCGCCAGGGCGAAAACGCACAGAAACGCCATTGCGCCTGCCGCAAACATCGTGAGGTTCGCGGTAATGCCGGTGCGGGGCACCATGCGCTCGGCATCGCCCCCCGAAAGCTGCGCGGCAAGATGGGCGATTGTGCTCACAGGTCAGACCCCGCCAATTGCAGCTTGCCCTCGCGGATCCGCAGCACGCGCGCCGAGACCTGCGCCTTGGCCTGGCGGATGAGATGCAGATCATGGGTGGCGATGAGAACCGTTTTTCCCATGCGGTTGAGTTCGACAAGAAGGGAAAGAAGCCGCGTCGACATCTCCCAATCCACATTTCCGGTGGGCTCATCGGCCAGAACCACGTCGGGCGAAAGAATCACCGCTCGGGCAAGGGCGGCGCGCTGGCGTTCCCCGCCCGATAGCTGTGGCGGCGTGGATGTGGCCTGCGCGCCAAGGCCGACCCATGACATGAGTTCGTTCATGTTCCCGCGCTCTGCCGCGACGTTGCGGCCCGCCACGGTGAGGGGCAGGGCGATGTTATCAGCCACGCTCAGGTGATCGAGAAACCGGCAATCCTGATGCACGATTCCAATCCGCTGCCGCGCCAGGGCCACCTGATCGCGGCTGAGCCCCGCCGCATCCTGGCCGAAAAGCGCGATCTGCCCGGCCTGGGGGCGCAGTTCCAGGTAGAGAAGCTTCAGAAGCGTGGTTTTTCCGCTGCCCGAAGGGCCTGTGAGGAAGTGGAAGGAACCTGCGGGCAGCGCAAGCGAGATCTCGGAAAACAGGCGCCGGTCACCATAGCTGTAGCTGACATTTGATAGCTCGATCACACGGCTGCCCCGCTTGGTTTCTGCCTGTTTGCCCCAGCGCTGCCGCGGGTTCAATCGGGTGCTTTGGGTTTGGTTGGCGATTGGGGCGCGCCCTGATATGCATCTCTCCAGTAGGCGGGTGACGGCGCGATACGCCGGTCGAGGGAAAATGACATGCGGCTGACATGCCCCAACTGCGCGGCGCAGTACGAAATCGATGCATCGCTGATCCCGGAAACGGGGCGGGACGTGCAGTGTTCCAATTGCGGGAAAACGTGGTTTCAGCCGCCCGAGGGCGGGCTGCCTGTTGAAGAGCCCGCGCCAGAGCCCGCGCCCGAACCTGCGCTCGAACCCGAGGTGGCGGAGCCGGAACCTGCGCCGGAGCCTGTGGCGGCGGAGCCGGAGCCTGCCCCTGAAGCGCCAGTTGAGCCCGCGCCCGAGCCTGTGGGCGATGGGTTTGAGCCCGAAGCGGATCGCCTCACGGGTCTTACAGACGAGGCGGCGGAGTTTTTCGGCGGCCGTATCGAGAGCGAAAGCCCATCCCAGCCGGTGGACGACGATACCGATTGGGTGGATGAGGATACCTACGACCCGCCGCTGGACCCCACGCCTGAGCCTGCGCCCGGGGGGCCGGCCCTGCCGCGCCGTACCATCGATCCCGAAGTGCGCCAGATCCTCGAAGAAGAGCGGGATCTTGAGCGCGCCGCCCGCGCGGCCGAACGGGGCCAACCGCTTGAAACGCAAACGGAACTGGGGCTTTCGGAGGGCGAGCCTGCCCGCGATGTGGCCCAGCGCACCGCGCGGCTGAGGGGCGCCCCCGAAGAACCGGAGCCAGCGCCGAAACCACAGCCGGAGCTGCAGCCGGAGCCCGCGCCGCGGCCCGCCCCGATGCCGCCAAACGCCCTGCCGGATGTGGATGAGATCAACTCAACCCTCACCGCGAATTCCGATCGCCGCGAGCGGCTGGTGACCCATGCCGATCTTGAGGAAGCGCAGGCCCGGCGCAGCGGTTTTCGCTACGGGTTTTCGATCATGATGCTGATCGCGGCCGGGATGATCGTGCTCTATCTCACGGCTCCAGCGCTTGGCCGCTCGATCCCGGCGTTGGAGCCCACGCTTGCGGCCTATGTCGATTGGGCCAATGGCATGCGGCTTGGCCTTGACGGGGCGCTCGAACGCTCTGTCGGCGGGCTGTCGCGGCTTTTGGGCGGCGAAAGCGCGGGCTGATCAGAACCGGTCCAGCAACCGGCGCAGGTAATCCAGCTCCACATCCGGGCGCGATTGTTCGCCAGAGCGGCGCCGGATCTCATCCAGCAATTCGCGGGCACGGCGATAAACGTCATCGCCCTGCAGAAGCTGCTCGTCAGTGCCGAGGCGCCCGTTGCGCCCGGCCTCGCGCCCCAGTGGATCGCGCTGGCCCAGCGGGTTGGCTTCGCCCACGGCCTCGCCCTGCTGGCCGGGCTGGCCCTGCTGCTGGGCCATCGCCTCACCCAGTTCACGCATGCCCTCGCGCAGGGCTTCGATCGCTTCGGACTGGTTGTCGAGCGCGCCGGCGAAATCCTCGTTGCGCAGGTCTTCCTCCGCGCCGTCCATCGCGCGGCCCGCGCGATCAAGCGCCTCGCGCGCCGCGTCACCCTCAGGCGTACCCGCGCCGGGCAGGCTTTGCTGCTGGCGCTGAAGCTCCTGGCGCAGCGCCTGCTGGCGATCGGCCAGGCTTTGCTGGCCGCCCTGCTGGTTGCCGGGCCCCTGGTTCTGGCCTGGTTGGCCGGGCTGGCCCGGGCCTTGCGGCTGGCCCTGGCCCTGGCCGGGCTGCTGGCCCTGCGGCGCCTGGCCTTGCTGACCCTCTTGCCCCTGCTGGCCTTGCTGCCCCTGTTGGCCCTGCTGGTTCTGGCCGAACTGTTCCTGCAAATCGCGGAAGGCTTCATCGGAGAGGCCCTGCTGCTGGCGGAGCGTTTCCGCGAGCCCCTCCATGGCCTGCTGGCCTTCGCCCTGCTGGCCTTCGCCCTGCTGGCCCTGGGCGATCTGCATATTCTCCATCATCTGGCGGAGCTGATCGAGCAGGGCCTGCGCTTCCTCGGTACGGCCCTGTTCCATGAGCTCTTGCAGGCGCTGGAGCATCTCTTCGAGCTGGTCGCCCGACAGCTCCTGCATCTCCTGGTTTTCGGCCATTTCGTTCTGGCCCTCTTCGCCCGCCTGTTCGGCCAGCTGGCGCATGTAATCCTGCATCGCATCGCGCAGCTCCTGCATGAGCTCCGCGATCTCCTCATCCGTGGCGCCGTTCTGGATGGCTTCCGAGAGCCGGTCTTGCGCCCGGCGCAGGCGTTCGAGCGCGTTTGAAAGCGTGCCTTCCTCGATATCGATGGCAATATCCCAGAGCGCCTGCGCGACCTCCTCCTGCAACGCATCGCTGACAGAGGCATAGGTGAAAGCGGCTTCGAGCCGCCGCAGCACGACACGCAGCTTCAGGTAGGTTGTCTCCGAATCGAATATCGCTTCGGGCCGGTGGCTGATGGCGCGCAGCATTGATGAGACGCGGGGCGCGTTTTCGCGCGACCAGAGCAGATCGCGGCGCTGTTCGATCACCGCTGCCGCGAGCGGATCGAAGAAGCGCCGGGCTGGAAGGATCGCCTGCGCGGGGGCGCTGGCGCCGGTTTGGCCGGCAGCATCCTCGGCCAGAAGCGTGAGCGTGATCGGCAGGCCCGCGAACGGATGCTGGGCCAGATCGTCGATCAGCGTTTCTTCGAATTCGCGGCGATCGCCGGTGATCGTCATCGGCAGATCAAGCGTGACCGGTGCGCGGGGCTCGGGCTCGACCGCCAGCCCGTAGCGGCGATCAACGGCCCCGAGATCACGCGCAATCTCGGCAGTGCCGGAGACAACTCCGTAATCGTCGCGCGCGAGGAAAGGCTGGCGAAACTCGCCCCCCACAGTGCGCTCAAGGTCATCTATCGGTTCAATTTCAGGCGGCGCGTCAGCGAGAATGCGGATATCCCAGCCACGGCCACCGGGCCCGTTAATGGCGACGCGGCCCTCCTGAATGGCCGTGAAATCCTGTGCCGGGTCGGTCGCGGGCGGCAACTCCCCGATCCGGCCAGACACGGTTTCATCCAATGTCAGCGCGCCGATCTCGCCGTAAAACCGCAGCGTGATCGTGCTGCCGGCGGGCACGGTGAGCGATTCGGCATCGATATCGTTGAGGTATAGGCTCGGGCGGCCCGTGTAATCGGGCGGTTCCACCCAGCCTTCCCAGGAGGGGCCCGCGGCCAGCGCCTGCGATCCCGCGCCGGGGGCCACATCGGCGATGCTGGCCACGCGCCAGACCGATCCGAACAGCGCTGCCATCACAAAGGCCAGAAGCGCCACGTAGCGCAGGGCGTAAGGGTCACGCTCCGCCAGCCGCAGGTTTGGGGCCACGGGGCCCGCGCCCTTGGTGCGCTCTGCCATCCGCTCCACATGAGCCGCCCACACGCGCTCGGAGGCGGTATCGCCCGCACCGACGATCTGCGCATCGGCAATGGCCGTGATAGGCCGGCCCGGCAGGGTGCGATCGAGCCTGTCCACCGCCTCTGCCCGCCGCGGGGCCACAAACCTGCGGGCGCCCAGGATCGCTGTTGCGATCAGGGCCGCGACCGAGGCGACGATGCCGCCCCAAACAAGTTCCACCGCCAGCACATCCTGCAATCCGGCCATCAGAGCGGCCAGAACAAGCAGGATCGCCGCCATGAGCGGCCAGAAGGCGCGCAGGATCCGTTCGGCCCACAGCCCGGCATGGGTGAGCAAAACCGGCCGTTTCAGGCGGCCCAGGGCCTCATCAGTGTTGGTTTGGTTCAGGGTCATCCATACGCGCCATTGCCCCGCGCACAAGATAGCGCGTCAGAGCCACGAGGGAACACTATCGCGGTTTATGATCTCTTCAAAGCTCGGGCGGGCCCGGATGACAGCGAATTGATGCTCATGAACGAGCACTTCGGGGATGAGCGGGCGGGTGTTGTATTCCGAAGACATCACCGCCCCATAGGCCCCGGCAGAGCGGAAGGCGACAAGCGCGCCCGCCTGCACCGGCGGCATCGGCCGGGCCTTGGCAAAGGTATCGCCGGTTTCGCAGACGGGGCCCACAATATCGAACGGCTGCCGTTCTACCCCCGCCGCGGGCTCGGCCACGGGGACGATATCGTGCCAGGCGCCGTACATGGCGGGGCGGATGAGATCGTTCATGGCGGCATCAACGATCAGGAAATCCCGGCCTTCGCCCGACTTCACGTAGATCACCTCGGTGACGAGGATGCCTGCGTTGCCGGAGATCAGCCGCCCCGGCTCAATCTCGATCTCGCAGCCCAGATCGCCCACGGTGCGCTTGATCAGCGCGCCGTATTCGGTGGGCAGCGGCGGCGCGGTATTGGAGCGCTCGTAGGGAATGCCCAGCCCCCCGCCCAGATCGAGGCGGCGGATCGTGTGGCCATCGGCGCGCAGCTGTTTGGTAAGGTCGGCGACCTTGAGATAGGCCTGCTCGAAGGGATCAAGCTCGGTGAGCTGCGAGCCGATATGCACGTCGATCCCGATCACCTCGATCCCGGGCAGCGCGGCGGCCTGCGCGTAAACCTCCCGCGCCCGCGAGATCGGGATGCCGAACTTGTTCTCGGCCTTGCCGGTCGCGATCTTTTCATGCGTGCGGGCATCCACATCCGGGTTCACGCGGATCGTGATCGGGGCGGTGGCGCCCATCGCTTCGGCTACCTGCGAAAGCAGCACGAGCTCCGGCTCGCTTTCCACATTAAACTGCCGGATGCCACCCTCAAGGGCGAGGCGCATCTCTTCGCCGGTCTTGCCGACGCCGGAGAACACGATGCGCTCGCCCGGAACGCCCGCCGCCTTCGCACGCAGGTACTCACCGCCGGATACCACATCCATGCCCGCGCCAAGGCCCGCCATCAGCTTCAGGATCGCCTGGTTGGAGTTCGATTTCATCGCGTAGCAGACAAGGTGATCGAGCCCGTCGAGCGCCTCGTCAAAAAGCCGGTAGTGCCGCGTCAGCGTAGCCGCCGAATAGCAGTAGAACGGTGTGCCAACCGATGCCGCAATCTCGGGCACGGGCACATCTTCGGCGTGGAGCGCACCGGCCTTGTAAAGAAAATGGTCCATCAGGTGATCGGTTTGGCGCGGAGGAAAAGGTAAAGCGGCAAGCCGCAGGAGACGCCGATGCAATAGGTGGCGGGGATCGCGATAAGGGCGATCCAGTTCCGCCGCACCCAGGTTTCGGCAATGATCCAGACCGTGAGCGCAATCGCTGCGATGATCAGATCCCAGGTGAGCCCGGTGGTGGAAGCGTTGACATACCAGGCATCGATCAGGCCGGAGAGGCCCGTGCCTTCCTCGCGCATGTAAGTCACGAACCAGTACATCGGGTGGATCGCGCCCCAGATGGCGAGGCCAAGGTAGATCAGGCGCAGGGTGGTCATCAGAACGTGCCGTCCACACCGATAGTCGCGGTGCCGGAGATCGAAATTCCGGGGCCGCGTTCGCGCTGCGGCTCCGGCGGGCCGTTGGCGCCGCAGCCGATCAGGCCCGCAAGGGCGGCAAGGGCGAGCGCGCGGATCATGGCGTAACTGTCACGCCCACGCCGCCCACCCGGCCCGAAACGGCGGGGTTGACCGATACGCCGCCGGAATCGATGCCGATATTGGCGCCCAGGCGCGGCCCGCTTTCACAGGCCGCAAGTGCCATAATGGCGATCAGCGCAAGATGTCTCATCCCAGAGCCTCCCTCCAGCGGGCGATTTGGGCGCGCACCTGATCGGGCGCGGTTCCGCCATATGAGGTGCGGCTTGCAACCGAATTGTCTACCCCCAGAACGCCGTAGACGGCCTCTGTGATGCCTGCATGGGCCGCCTGCATCGCGTCAAGCGGCAGGTCGGGGAGATCGCATCCGCGGGATTCCGCCTCTGCCACGAGGCTGCCGGTGATGTGATGCGCCTCGCGAAACGGCAAGCCAAGCGCGTGCACCAGCCAATCGGCCAGGTCGGTGGCGGTGGAAAAGCCCGAGGCAGCCGCGGCGCGCAGCGCATCGGGGTTTGCCGCCATATCGCGCACCATGCCCTCCATCGCCGCAAGGCTCAAAAGGTAGGTATCGGCCGCATCGAAGACCTGTTCCTTATCTTCCTGCATGTCCTTGGAATAGGCGAGCGGCAGGCCCTTCATCACCGTGAAAAGCGCGACCGTGGCGCCCAGTATCCGCCCGATCTTGGCGCGCAGAAGCTCCGCCGCATCGGGGTTCTTTTTCTGGGGCATGATCGAAGAGCCGGTGGAAAACCTGTCAGACATCGCCACGAAGCGGAATTGCGCCGAAGACCAGATCACGAGTTCTTCGGCCAGGCGCGACAGGTGCATGGCGCTGATTGCGGTTGCCGACAGGAACTCCAGCGCGAAATCGCGGGCAGAAACGGCATCGAGCGAATTCGCCATCGGGCGGCTGAACCCAAGGGCTTCGGCGGTGGCATCCCGGTCAATCGGGAACGAGGTGCCCGCAAGCGCCGCGGCCCCCAGGGGGCTTTCGTTCAGCCGGGCGCGGGCATCGATAAACCGGCTGCGATCGCGGCCAAACATCTCCACATAGGCCATCATGTGGTGGCCCCAGGTAACGGGCTGCGCTGTTTGCAGGTGCGTAAAGCCCGGCATCACCCAGTCCGCTCCCGCCTCGGCCTGCGCGAGCAGCGCGCGCGTCAGCGCCGCGAGCCCTTGATCGGCGGCATCGATCTGATCGCGCACCCAAAGCCGGAAATCGGTGGCCACCTGATCGTTGCGCGAACGCGCGGTGTGAAGCCGCCCCGCGGGTTCGCCCACAAGTTCTTTCAGCCGTGCCTCGACATTCATGTGAATGTCTTCCAGCGCCGCGGAGAAGGTGAACTGGCCGCCCTCGATCTCTGACAACACCGTGAGCAGCCCTTCCCGGATCGCCTCGGCATCGCTAGTGCTGATGATGCCTTGCGCGGCGAGCATCGCGGCGTGGGCGCGAGACCCGGCGATATCCTGGGCCGCAAGCCGCTTGTCGAACCCGATCGAGGCGTTAATTGCCTCCATGATCGCATCCGGCCCGGCGGCGAAGCGCCCGCCCCACATCGCGTTGGCGGTCTTGTCGGTCATGTCCTTGATCCCGGAGGGGAAATGAAGCTCATTCGATCCGCCGTCCTCTACACGGCCCTCGCGCTTGGCGCAAATGCCGCCCTCGCCGATACCGCCGCGCTGGAAGAGCTTCGCGAGGGCGACATGAAGAAGCTCATGTTTCACGCCGAACCGGCGGAGGTGAGCGGCGCGATCTTCACCGAGGCCGATGGCACCGAACGCAGCCTTGCGGATTGGCAGGGCAAACATGTGCTTTTGAACTTCTGGGCCACCTGGTGCGCCCCCTGCCGGAAGGAAATGCCAGCCCTTGATGCGCTTCAGCAGGAGTTTGGCGGCGAGGATTTCGAAGTTGTTACGCTGGCCACGGGCCGAAACTCCCTTGCGGGCATCCAGCGCTTTTTTGAGGAAGAGAACATAGAGGCGCTGCCGATCCTGCTTGATCCAAAACAGAATGTGGCGCGCGAGATGGCCGTGCTGGGCCTGCCGATCACGGTTCTGCTTGATCCCGAGGGGCGCGAGATTGCGCGGATGCGGGGCGATGCGGATTGGGCGAGCGAGAGCGCGAAGGCGATTATCGCGGCCGTTCTTGCCGGGGAAGAAAGCTAGGTGCGCCCGGCGCCTGCGAACAGAACACGAACAAATACCCTTTCTTAACGCGAATCCGCCACCACGCAAGGCAGCGAAGGTGCGGGGATTGCGATGGAACAGGCAGCGATTGAACCGGTTGGGCTGGAGGCGGATACGCCCCTTTCCGTTGCGGTTGCTGAACGGGATCGCGATACCCTTGCCTTTGTGGCGGATGCGGCGCGCGAAGGGCGCGTGCGGCTTGCCTTTCAGCCGGTTGTGCAGGCGCGAAAGCCCACGCATGTTGCGTTTTACGAGGGCCTTGCGCGCGTTCTCGATCGCAATGGCCGCACGATCCCGGCCAAGGATTTCATCGATGCCGTGGAGGGTGAGGAAACCGGGCGGGTGCTGGATTGCATCGCGCTCGAACGCGGGTTCGAGGCGCTCGCGCATTTCCCCGATCTGCGGCTTTCGATCAACGTATCGGCCCGCTCAATAGGGTATCGTCGCTGGATCGATACGCTCGATCGCGGGTTAGCAACGGTGCCGAACGTGCCCGGCCGCCTGATCCTCGAAATCACCGAGGCGTCTGCGATGCTGGTGCCAGAGCTTGTTCAGGTGTTCATGGCAGATCTCCAGGCGCGCGGGGTGTCCTTCGCGATGGATGATTTCGGTGCAGGCCACACCTCCTTCCGCTATCTCAAGAACTTCTACTTCGACATTCTGAAGCTCGACGGGCAGTTCATTCGCGGCATCCACGAGGATCCTGATAATCAGGTGCTCGTCTCCGCGCTTGTCTCCATCGGCCAGCATTTCGATATGTTCACAGTGGCGGAATCGGTCGAAACCGCGCGGGATGCGGCCTATCTCACCTCGCTGGGGGTGGATTGCCTGCAGGGCTACCGTTTCGGCATGCCGAAACTGGCGCCGCAACCGCCCGCAGCCTGAGCCTTCCTGCTTGCGCCAGCCGCAGGGCGGCTATGCGCGGCTGACGGGCTGAGACACCCTGTCGGTTGCCATGCCCCCGTCTGCCCGCATACCACAGAATGCGAATCGATGGCGGATGCCTGAAAAGCGTTGCGCCACGGGGCCTGCATTTACCGATCCCGAGAGGAGGGACTTCATGACAAACGTGGTTATTGCTTCGGCGGCGCGTACGCCGGTGGGCAGCTTCAACGGATCGTTCGCCAATACCGCCGCCCACGATCTGGGCGCAACCGTGCTTGAGGCGCTGGTGACCCGCGCAGGCATCGACAAGGCGGATGTTTCCGAAACGATCCTCGGCCAGGTTCTTACCGCCGGCCAGGGCCAGAACCCCGCGCGCCAGGCCCATGTGAATGCGGGCCTGCCGATTGAAAGCGCGGCCTGGGGCATCAACCAGGTTTGCGGCTCCGGCCTGCGCGCCGTGGCGCTGGGCGCCCAGCACATCCAGCTTGGCGATGCCGATATCGTGGCAGCCGGCGGGCAAGAGAACATGTCGCTCAGCCCCCACGTTGCGCATCTTCGAGCGGGCCACAAGATGGGCGACATGAAGTTCATCGATTGCATGATCCGCGACGGGCTTTGGGATGCCTTCAACGGCTACCATATGGGCCAGACGGCGGAGAACGTTGCCGAAAAATGGCAGATCAGCCGCGATCAGCAGGATGAATTCGCCGTCTCCAGCCAGAACAAGGCCGAGGCCGCCCAGAAGGAGGGCAAGTTCAAGGATGAGATCGTGCCCTTTACGGTGAAAACGCGGAAGGGCGATATCGTGGTGGAGGATGATGAATATATCCGCCACGGCGCCACGATCGAGGCGATGCAAAAGCTGCGCCCGGCCTTCACTAAAGATGGCTCGGTGACCGCCGCCAACGCCTCTGGCATCAACGATGGTGCGGCGGGCGTGTTGTTGATGAGCGCCGATGAGGCCGAAAAGCGCGGGATCGAACCGCTTGCGCGCATCGTCTCCTACGCCACCGCCGGGCTTGACCCCGCGATCATGGGCGTGGGCCCGATCCACGCCAGCCGCAAGGCGCTCGATAAGGCCGGCTGGAAGGTGGATGATTTGGATCTGGTCGAAGCCAACGAAGCCTTTGCCGCCCAGGCCTGTGCGGTGAACAAGGATATGGGCTGGGATCCGGAGATCGTGAATGTGAATGGCGGCGCCATCGCAATCGGCCACCCGATCGGTGCCTCGGGCGCGCGGGTGCTTAACACGCTTCTCTTCGAGATGGCGCGCCGGGATGCCAAGAAGGGCCTCGCAACGCTCTGCATCGGCGGCGGGATGGGCGTGGCGCTTTGCGTCGAACGCCCCTGACCTGAATCAAGGCGGCGCCGCGCGGCGCCGCCGATAGCTCTGCAAGGTCACGCCCGCAGAATGGCGCTGGCCGAACGAACACCAGACCCGGAGGAGACAACTATATGGGACGTGTTGCACTGGTCACCGGCGGAAGCCGGGGCATTGGCGAGGCCATTTCGAAAGCTCTGAAGGCCGACGGGTTCGAAGTTGCGGCAACCTATGCAGGCAATGACGAGAAGGCCGCCGCGTTCACCGCGGCTACCGGGATCAAGACCTACAAATGGAACGTGGCCGATTACGAGGCCTCTGCCGCCGGGATCGCGCAGGTGGAAGCCGATCTGGGGCCGATCGATGTGGTGGTTGCCAATGCCGGGATCACCCGCGATGCGCCGTTTCACAAGATGTCGCCGGAGCATTGGAAAGAGGTTGTCGATACCAACCTGACGGGCGTGTTCAACACGATCCACCCGGTCTGGCCCGGAATGCGCGAGCGCAAATTCGGGCGCGTGGTCGTGATCTCTTCAATCAATGGGCAAAAGGGCCAGTTTGGCCAGGTGAACTATGCCGCCACGAAGGCGGGCGATCTGGGGATTGTGAGATCCCTGGCCCAGGAAGGCGCGCGCGCGGGCATTACCGCCAACGCCGTTTGCCCCGGCTATATCGATACCGACATGATGAAGGCGGTGCCCGAGAAGGTTTTGAACGATGTGATCCTGCCGCAGATCCCGGCGGGGCGCTTGGGCCAGCCCGAAGAAATTGCACGCTGCGTGGCCTTCCTCGCCTCTGAAGAGGCCGGGTTTATCAACGGCTCCACAATCTCGGCAAACGGGGCGCAGTTCTTCTCCTGAAGCCCGCTCCAAGACGCGAAAAGGCCGGCCCCGGGGCCGGCCTTTTTCTGTTGGTCGGGGCCCGTTAGCGCGGGCGGCGGCCGAAGATCAGCTCCAGCGCCTGAGCCAGTGCTTCGGCACGCGCCTTGCGGCCGGCCTGGATGGCATCGCGGGTCTCGATGGTAGCGGTGGGTTCGTACATGGCTTAGTTCCTTTTGGGCTTATCAGTTGAGATGCGCTGAATATGCGCCTGCGCATCGCGCCTGACAAACGAGACTTTCCAATGCTTCAGATAAGATATACTTATCTGACATGCCGGATCGCCTGCCGCCCCTGACCGCCCTGCGCGCCTTCGATGCCGCCGCGCGCCATATGTCCTTCGCCAAGGCGGCGGCGGAATTGAATGTCACGCCCGCCGCGCTGTCATTTCAGATCAAATCGCTTGAGGAGCATCTGGGCCAGCCCGTGTTCAAACGCCTCAACCGCGCGGTGGAGCTGACAGAGGCGGGGCGTGCCCTGGCGCCCGGGGCGGGCGAGGCCTTTGCGCGCCTGGCGGAGGCCTGGCGCAGCGCGCGGCGGGCGGGCGATACCCAGGCGATTACGGTAACAGCGGGCCCGGCGCTGACCGCAAAGTGGCTGGCCCCGCGCATCTTCGGCTTTGCCGCTGCCCATCCGGAGATCGAGCTGCGGTTTTCGGCCAGCCTGAGAATCATGGATTTCGATCGCGATGAGATCGATGTCGCGCTTCGGTTCGGGTTGGGTGACGATGCGGGGCTCTTCTCCACCCCGGTGATCCGCGAATGGGTCACGCCCATGATGGCGCCTGAGCTTGCTGCGCGCTACGCCACCCCCGAGGCGCTGCGCGAGGCGACGCTCCTGCACCAGGACGATACCTATTTTCTGAAGCCGCCGATCAACTGGGCGGCGTGGTTCCGGGCCGCGGGGCTTGGCAAGGCGCCCGAGGCGGGCCCGCGATTTTCGCAGGCAGATCACGCGCTTGACGCCGCTATGGCTGGCGCGGGCGTGGTTATGGGGCGCATCTCACTTGGGGCCGCGGCGTTGCTCGCGGGCCAGCTTGTGGCACCCTTCGCGCTGACGCTCTCAACGGATGCGCATTACCGCTTCGTTTGCCCGGACGGAGCGGAGACAAAGCCCCAAATCGCCGCGTTCCTGGCGTGGATTCGCGAGGAAGCGGCGGGGTTTGATAGTCTGTCTGAGGGCCGCACCTTCATCGCTGCGGCCGATATTCCGCCCGGTTAAGCCGCCTCAGGCGCCTTGGAGGCGCGATATTTCTTCCTTGAGCCTGAGCTTCTGCTTCTTCATCTCGGTGATCCGAAACGGATCGGTTCCCGGAGATTTCTGTTCTGTCTCAACCTGTTGAGAGAGGTCTTCGTGCTTTTTGCGCAGTTCCTGCAATCTCGCACTCAAGGCCATCGGAGCCCTCCTCTGTTATGATGAATACTCCGATTGCAGCACAGAATATGAGTCGAGTCACGCTGCTTGGACATATCCACTGGCTATCCACAGAGTTGCCCGAAAGTGCGAAGAATGCGTTAACGACTGATCCAGGGCCACGCCGCACCGTCGCGCAGAACCGCGCGGGCGGCAGGGCGATAGCTTTCCCTGTCGCTGGTATGCGCGGTGCCCTCGTGCAGGATTTCGGGCGCTGCAAGCCGAAGCGGCCCCCGCCCGCCCTTGATAGCAGACACAAGGATAAGGCTCGCATCGCGCCCCACGCGTGGGGCGAGCGGGTGGATTTCGATACTGCCCGCGCGGCCCTCTAGCGCTGCCAGCACATCGCCCAGGCGATCGGGGCGCTGGATCAGCGTGATCTGCCCGCCCGGGCGCAGCCGCCGGAGGCCCGTATCCACCCAGGCCGCAAGCGGTTTGGCCTCGCCCAACCCCGCTTCGCGCCCGGGATCGGCGGCGGCAGGCCGGGTGCCCGCACGAAAATAGGGCGGGTTGGCGATAACATGATCGAAACTTTGCGCGCGGAGCGCGGCGGGCAGATCGGCGATATCGGCAGTTATCACCTCCATCACCGTGCCGTTGGCCGCAGCGTTGGCGCGCGCCAGGTCTGCATAGGGCGCCTGCAGCTCCACCCCCGTCAGCGCAAGGCCCGGCACCCGGGCCGCAAGGCAAAGTGGGGCCACCCCGGCGCCGCAGCCAACCTCCAGCACCGCTTCGCCCCCCGCTGCGGGCACAGCTGCCGCAAGGAACACCGGATCCACGCCTGCGCGGTATCCCCGGCGCGGCTGATCGATGCGAAGTCGCCCGCCCAGGAAATGATCGCTGCGCAGATCCTCCGCCGCGAAGCCTTCAGCCTGCAACGGCAATGTCATTATCCCGCAGCACCGCCGCGGCGCGGAAATGATCGCGGTCGCGCACCATGATCCGGCGCGGCAAAATGCCGATCGATCCTTCTAGGACGCTCATGTGGACGTCCATTTCGAAGAAGTCTATATCCTCCCCACGCAGGAGCGCGGTGGCAAAGGCGATCAGAGTGGGATCGTTGGTGCGCATGAGTTCCCGCATATCACCGGAGATAAAGACAAGCGCGCCGGCTTGTCGAGCGATCTGACGAGAGAGTGATGGGCCTCGACGACGCAACCGTCAAACCGCACGAACGCCTTGCGGCCTATCTCAGCGAAGATCTCGCCGCGGTGGATGCGCTGATCGCCGAACGCATGGTTTCGGCGCATGCCCCGCGCATCCCCGAGGTCACTGCGCATATCGTGGGCGCGGGCGGCAAGCGCCTGCGCCCGATGCTGACGCTCGCCGCTGCCCGGCTCATGGGCTACGCGGGGCCGCACCACCGGGCTTTGGCGGCCACGGTGGAGTTCATCCACACCGCCACACTGCTGCATGACGATGTGGTGGATGAAAGCGGGCAGCGGCGCGGGCGGCCCACCGCGAACCTGTTGTGGGACAACAAGTCTTCCGTGCTTGTGGGCGATTATCTCTTCGCGCGATCCTTCCAGTTGATGGTGGAGCCCGGATCGCTCCAAATCCTCAGCATCCTGTCGAACGCCGCGGCCACGATTGCCGAGGGCGAGGTGCTGCAACTCACCGCCGCCCAGAACATCGCAACCGATGAGGCGATCTACGCCCAGGTGATCCGCGGCAAAACGGCGGCGCTCTTCTCAGCAGCCACGGAGGTGGGCGGCGTTGTGGCCGATGCCACGGATGCTGAGATTGCGGCCCTTCATGCCTATGGCGATGCGCTCGGCATGGCCTTCCAGATTGCCGACGATCTTCTGGATTACGAAGGCGATGCGGGGGCGACGGGCAAGAATGTGGGCGACGATTTCCGCGAGCGGAAGGTCACGCTGCCGGTGATCAAGGCGGTCGCCGCGGCGGATGGCACGGAGCGGGCGTTTTGGCAGCGGGTCATCGAAACCGGCGATCAGCAAGAGGGCGATCTGGACGAGGCGCTGGCACTCTTCGCCCGCCACGGTGCGCTGGAGGCAACGCGCGATGAGGCGTTCGGCTGGGCGGCCAAGGCGCGCGAAGCACTGGGGCACCTTCCGGATCATGAGCTGCGGGGCATGCTTTCCGACCTTGCCGACTACGTGGTGGCGCGGCTCAACTGATTTGCGGGGCAGCTGCGGTGGCCTGGCTGCCGAGCGTGCAGGCCTGCACCCACCAGTCGGGAAATTCTTCGGATATCTGGCGGGCGGCTTGGCTTGCGTCATCCGGCCGCGAGAACAGGCCAAATACCGTGGCGCCGGAACCCGACATCCGGGCAAGCGCGCATCTTGGAGCGCGGGCGACGGCGGCGGTTACCTCTGCGATCAGCGGTAGGTGGCGGATGGCAGGCGGAGCAAGATCGTTGCGCAGGGTTGCGATCCAGCCGATCGCCTCTGCCAGCGCGGGCCGTTCCGGCAGCGGCTCGGGCAACGCGGGGTTGGTTTTTTCGCTGAGCGCGGCGAAAACCGCTGGCGTTGCAACGCCACGGCGGGGGTTGACGAGCACCGCAGGCAGATCCGGAAAGCCGTGGACCGGTGTTATCACCTCGCCGACCCCGCGCGCGCGGCTCATCTCTGGCGCCAGGCACATGGGCACATCCGCGCCGAGGGCGGCTGCCTTTGCGGCGCTCACAGGCGATCCGCACCCGAGCGCCGCGACCCCGCGTAGCAAGGCGGCGGCATCGGCAGAGCCCCCGCCGATCCCCGCAGCCGCGGGCAGATGCTTTTCGAGGGCGATCTCGAATACGTTATTGGGGGCGGAGAGGCGGGCCGCTTGCAGAACAAGATTGTCCGGGCCTTCCGGCACGTCGCCCGCGAACGGGCCCGTAACAGTGAACCGAGATTGGCGGGCCTCTGAGATCGTCAGAAGATCACCCACATCCGCGAAGGTCACGAGGCTATCAAGCAGGTGATAGCCATCGTCGCGTTGGCCGGTGATGTGAAGGGCTAGGTTGATCTTCGCAGGCGCGAAGATCCTAGCCGTCGTCATTGGCGACCTGAAGGGGCTCGGCGCCCTCTTCGGACAGAACGGCGTCAAGCCCGATCTCCAGCTTGCGGCGAATGCGGTCGGCCTCCTCTGGCTCGGGGTCAAACGACAAGGCGCGATGCCACTGGAATTCGGCCTCTCGCACCCGGCCCACGGCCCAATACACATCGCCCAGATGATCGTTGATGATCGGATCCACCGGCAGCAGCTCCACCGCGCGTTCCATATGCACCACGGCCTCTTCGTAGCGGCCCAGGCGGTAAAGCACCCAGCCCAGCGAATCCGTGATGTAGCCCGAATTCGGTTCGCCTTCGACGGCGCGTTCGATCAGATCCAGCGCTTCGTCGAGATTGGTCTGCATCTCCACGAAGGAATAGCCGAGGTAGTTCAGAACCTGAGGCTGCTCCGGCTGCAACTCCAACGCCTTGCGGAAATCGGCCTCTGCGTTCGGCCAGTTCCCGGTGCGCTCATGGGTGATCCCGCGGGAGAAGAAGAGCGACCAGTGCGCGCGCATCGGCGTATCGATCAGGGCGATGGCGCGGTCATAGGGGCCTGTCGCCTCCTCGAACCGCTCAAGCCGCCGCAGCGTATCGCCCAGGGTCACGTGAACGATCGGCAGATCGGCATGGGTTTTGCCAAGCTGGGTCAGCACCTCAATGGCGGCTTCCGTGCGGCCCGCCTGGGTCAGCGCCTCGGCCCGCCCCATCTCGGCAATGTGGAAATAGGGATGGGCGAGCGGCACGGCATCGTAAACAACCGTGGCCAGTTCGTAGCGATCCATCCGTTCGAGAAGCTCGGCCGTCAGGATCTTGCCCTCGATATGGTCTTCCCGCAACGCGTTGACGATGCGGGAATAAAGCAGCGTGAAGGCATCGGAGGCTTCGCCGGTGAGCGCCGTGGCGATGCTGAAATGCATCTCGGCAATCCCGTCAATCGGGTTGCGGACAACGGTGAACGGGGTCACGCCCCCCGCCGCGATCCGGTTCCGCAACGATGTCAGGTACGGGTCTGGTGCCCGTTCGATGGCTTCGTCAAGCGTGGCAAGCGCTGCTGCATTGTCTTCGAGCTGCACCAGAACCTCGGCATGGGCGCTGACGCCCCGCGCGGTGAGGCGCAGGTTGACCCCGGCCTCGCCCTCGAAAATCGCATTGGCCCCTTCGAAATCGCCCACGGCTGCAAGCGCAAGAGCCCGGTGGTAAAGCCCGAAGGCCTGCGTGCCCCGGCCCTCTTCGATCTCCGTAAACGTCTCCAGCGCCGTTGACATGCTGCCATCGCCCACATGGGCCCAGGCTTTCAGCAAGCTGTCGTAGAGCGGGCCAACGGAGCGGCCGCCTTCAAGCTCGGAAAGGATTTCGCCCCAAGCCTCGCGCCGCGCCATATCGCCGAAAAGAACAAGGCTTGCGATCTGGCTTTCCACCCCCAGCTGATCCATCCGGCGGGCAAGCGGAATGGCCCGATCAAGATCGCCAAGGGAAAGATAGGCACCCATCGTGCTTTCAACCAGCTCGGGATTATTGCGATCGCTAATCAAGGCGCGCGCGAAATACTGCGCGGCGGCCTCGAAATCGCTTTCACCCCCGGCCTGGCGGGCAGCCAGATAAGCACCGGAATTTCCGGCCTTTGCGGCTATCGGAGCAAGGGCTGCCGCGGCGGCGACGGCCATTGAAAACAGGGCGGGCTTTAGATGCATGCCGGAATGCTCTCCTCTGATCGACGAAAGCCTAGCGGGGCCGGCCCGCCACGGCAATCACCCCGGCAGATTGGCGCGCCCCGGCTGACAAATCCGTTACATATTGGGGTAATTGGGCCCGTCGCCGCCCTGTGGCACTGTCCAAACGATGTTTTGCGAAGGATCCTTGATATCGCAGGTTTTGCAATGCACGCAGTTCTGAAAATTGATTACGAAGCGCGGTTCCGCTCCCTCATCTTCCACAACCTCGTAAACGCCGGCTGGGCAGTACCGCTGGGCGGGTTCGGCATATTGCGGCAGGTTTGTCTGGATCGGCACGGTGGCATCCTTCAGCGTAAGATGCGCAGGCTGGCTTTCCTCGTGGTTCGTCATCGAGAAGCTTACATTGGTGAGGCGATCGAAGCTGAGCACCCCATCGGGTTTGGGGTAGTCGATCGGTGTGGCATCCGCGGCCTTGCCCGTTGCCTCGGCATCGGATTTGCCGTGGCCCACCGTGCCAAACAGCGACAGGCCGAAGAGGTTATTTGTCCACATATCTAGCCCACCGGCGGTGAGCGAGGCCATCAGCCCGTATTTTGACCAGATGGGTTTGACGTTGCGCACGCGCTTGAGATCGCGGCCGATGGGGCCCGTGCGCAGCTCGTCATCGTAATCGCTCAGCTCATCCGAGGCACGGCCCGCGGCCATGGCGGCCTGTGCCGCCTCAGCCGCCGCGATGCCCGAGAGCATCGCGTTGTGATTGCCCTTGATGCGGGGCACATTCACAAGGCCCACGGAGCAGCCCAGAAGCGCCACCCCGGGTGCCACCGCTTTGGGCATGGATTGGTAGCCACCCTCGGTGATTGCCCGGGCGCCGTAAGCGATGCGCTTTCCGCCCTCCAGAAGCTTGGCCACCATCGGGTGATGCTTGAAGCGCTGAAATTCCATATACGGGTAAAGATGCGGGTTTTCGTAGTTCAGGTGAACCACGAAGCCCACGTAAACCTGATTGTTATCAAGGTGGTAGATGAAGGATCCGCCGCCTGCGTTGCGTCCGAGCGGCCAGCCCATGGTGTGGGTCACGCTGCCCTCGCGATGCTTTTCCGGATCGATTTCCCAGATCTCTTTCATGCCGAGGCCGTATTTCTGGGGCTCGGCATTGGCATCGAGGCTGTATTTCGCGATCACCTGCTTTGAGAGCGATCCGCGCACGCCTTCGCCGAGGAACACGTATTTGCCGTGCAATTCCATGCCCGGCTCATAGCCATCGGAGGGCGTGCCGTCGCTGTTCAGGCCAAACTCGCCCGCGACAACGCCCTTAACCTCGCCATCGGCGCCATAGACCATCTCGGAACAGGCCATGCCAGGAAAGATTTCAACGCCAAGCGCTTCGGCCTGTTCCGCCAGCCAGCGGCAGACATTGCCCATGGAGACGATGTAGTTGCCATGGTTGTTCATAAGCGGCGGCATCATGGCGTTCGGCAGCCGCACCTGCCCCGCCTCACCGAGCATATAGAACGCATCACTGCGTACCGGCACGGTCACCGGGGCGCCCTTGTCGCGCCAGTCGGGGATCAGCGCGTCTAGCCCCGAGGGATCGAGCACGGCGCCGGACAGGATATGCGCGCCCACTTCCGAGCCCTTTTCAAGCACCACGACCGAAAGATCGGCATCAAGCTGTTTCAGGCGGATCGCGGCGGAAAGCCCGGCAGGCCCGGCGCCGACGATCACCACATCGTATTCCATGGATTCGCGTTCGATTTCGGCCATCGCTTCGCCTCCGGCGCTTGAGTTCGGTGCCGCAGCATAGGGCGGCCAAGATAACGCAAAAGGGCTATCTTTCGGGCCCTTGGCCGTCAACAACGACGCGGCGAAAAGTAGCGCCGCCATGCGGTGTTGCGGCCAGGGGGAGGCGGGATTGGCCCACCGAGCCCTTGCAATCCCAGCGGCATTTGGGTCAGGTGTGCAAATTCTCGTGACCGGGGTGGTTTACCCCGCCCGTTCGCAGCCGGATGGATCAATGGAAAAGATACCGCTCACCCGCGCGGGCCACACCGCGCTCAGCGAAGAATTGAAAGCGCTCAAAACCGTGGAGCGCCCAGCCGTGATCCGTGCGATTGCCGAGGCCCGCGAACATGGCGATCTGTCGGAGAACGCCGAATACCACGCCGCGCGGGAGAAGCAGAGCTTCATCGAGGGCCGGGTGAAGGAGCTTGAGGGCATTCTTTCGCTCGCGGATGTAATCGATCCAGCATCGCTGGCCGGTGCCGTGAAATTCGGCGCCCGCGTGACGGTGGTGGATGAAGATACCGACGAAGAGAAAACCTATCAGATTGTTGGAGAGCCCGAGGCGGATATCGAACGCGGGTTGCTCAACATCAAATCACCGCTCGCCCGGGCGCTCATCGGGAAAGACGAAGGCGATTCCGTAGAAGTGCGCACACCGGGCGGCGAAAAGAGCTATGAAATTCTGAACATCGAGTATAGCTGACGCTGGGGCTGGGGGGCACGGCGCGATGGTCGAACAGGAACGCAAACGGCCAATAGTTGATCTCGGGGTATTCGCGCGCGCAGGCCAGGGCCGCGGGCTGACGAATGGCGAGTTGATTGCGCTTGCCCTGTCGCTTGTCTGGCTCGTTCTGGCCACGCTGTTCTTCTTCGTCACCGGTGGCCGGGAAGCGGCGGATGTGCGCGACCCCCTGCGCGGGATGATGGTGGCAATTGCCGTGTTCATGCCGATTGCGCTGATCTGGGTGGCTGCGATTGCCGCGAGCAGCGCCCGTTCTGTCCGCGAAGAAACCGCCCGGCTTCAGGAATCGCTCGATAGCATGCGCCAGGCCTATGTGGCGCAGCGCCAGATGTCTGGCATGGGGGTAAAGGACACCCTTGAACGCAAGCTCGATTCCCTGATCGCGGCGCAGAAGGAGACGGATGCCAAGCTTGCCACCTTCTCATCCTCCCGGCTGTCGATCGTTACCGAAGCGAAGGCCGCGGCAGCGGAAAGCGCGGGCGAAACGCAAAGCGATCTTGGCTTTGAAAGCGCCGAGGCCGAGCCGCCGATCACCGTGCATGATTTCATCACCGCGCTGAACTTTCCAAAAACGGCGGAGGATCGTGCGGGCTTTGATGCGCTGGCCCGCGCGATGCGCGACAGGCGTGCGGCAGAGCTTATTCAGGCCAGCCAGGACGTGCTCACGCTTCTCAGCCAGGATGGCATCTACATGGACGATATGATGCCCGATCGCGCCCGCCCTGAAGTGTGGCGCCGCTTTGCCAAGGGTGAACGCGGGCGGCCGATTGCTGAACTGGGCGGGATACGGGACCGGTCCGGCATCGCGCTTGCCGCCGCGCGCATGCGGCGCGATCACGTGTTTCGCGACACCGTGCACCACTTCCTGCGCAAGTTCGATCAGGTGTTTTCCGAGTTCGCCGAACATGCCAGCGATGCCGAGATTGCGGCACTGGCCGAAACGCGTACGGCGCGTGGCTTCATGCTGCTAGGCCGTGTGGCGGGCACCTTCGATTAAAGGCCGAAATCGCTGTAGGGCAGAAAGCGCACGGGATCGCCGGGTGCAATCGTTGCCGCGCCATCGGGCAGTTCCACAAGCCCCGTGGCCCAGCTTAGCCCTGAGACGCGGCCCGATCCTTCGGAAGGGAAAACCTCCGCGGCACCCTCTGCGGTGATACGGGCACGCAGATACTCCCGCCGCCCCGGCTTCTTGTTCTTCTTAAATGCTGCGGGCACCGCGCGGCCCGCAGGGGAAAGCCAGGGTCCGCCGGCGAGGCGGGAAAGCGCAGGGCGCGCGAAGACAAGCGCACAGACAAAGGCCGCAACAGGGTTGCCCGGAAACCCGAAGACCGGCGTTCCCCGCCACTGCCCCAACAGCAAAGGGCGGCCCGGCTTGATCGCTACCCGCCAGGTGGCGACCGTTCCTTCGGCGGCCATCAGGGCCGACATGTGATCTTCATCCCCCGCCGAGGCCCCGCCGGAGGTGAGGATTGCATCCGCGCGGCCCGCGGCATCATCGAGAGCCTCGCGCAGGGCCGCGCGGTCATCGGCCGCGATGCCCAGATCGCGCCCCTCGTGCCCCCAGCGCCCTGCCAGCGAAAGCAGCATCGGGCGGTTGGCATCCGGGGTGCCCGCCTGGCCCGTGCCGGGCCGCACAAGCTCGTCTCCGGTAGAGAGAACGCCCACGCGCAGCGGGGCAAAGGCGCTGACCGATCCGATATTGGCCGCCGCCAGAAGCGCCAGTTCGGGCGGCCCAAGCCGCGTGCCGCGCTCAAGAATTGTGTTGCCGGCAACAATATCCTCGCCCGCTTTCCGGGCGTTGGCGCCCGGCTTTACGGGGCCGTTGAAGCGCACATGGCCCGCCTCCAGCGTGGTAACCTCTTCAAGCACCACGGTATCGACGCCTTCGGGAAGCGCTGCGCCGGTGAGGATCCGGATCGCAGCGCCTTCGGGAACGGGCCCGACCGGGCCGCCACCCGCCGCCGCCCGTTCTTCTACAAGCGGTAGTGCCTGCGGCCCGCTGCCGGTGGCGGCATGGGCAAAGCCATAGCCATCGACAGCCGAGTTGGCGTGTGGGGGATGAGAGCGTGCGGCGCGCACCCCTTCGGCCAGGATCCGGCCCGCGGCATCTGCGAGATCGCAGGGCGCGGGCGCCGTTACGGCATGCATTTCGCGGCGAAGCTGGGCCAGCGCATCGTCCACCGGCACCCAATCAACGCCCTGCGGCAGGGCGAAGCAATCGTTGCGCAGGGCGCGCGGGCCCGCGCCCTGAAGCGCGGCGGCGCGCAGGGAGGCTTCGGCGCCGGCGCCGAGAATCCAGCCCTCTTCGCGCCCTGCATCCTCGGGTGCGGCGCCGAATAGCGCGCCAAGATCGTGATTATCCGACAGCCGGGCCAGCGCACGGGCCAGTACCCGCACCTGCGCTTCATCCTTCACGGCGGCGGGTTCGGCGGCCACGATGCTATCGAGGAGCGAAGGATAGATCTCTGCCAGCACGATCGGGGCATCGGGGGCCTCGAAGGGCCACACCGCCAGATCCGGCCCGAACCGCGCGCGAAGGCGTTGCAGCACGGGAAGGCCCAGAAGCGCCTGCGAGCCCACCGATCCGGTGGTGTAGAGCTTCCAGGTGGGTTGGGCGCGCGGCACCGCGCCCTCCACCAACCGGCGTTCGGAAAAGCCGTGGCCCACGCGGGCGCGCCCCTTTTCCGGCAGATCCGGCAGGTCCAGCGTTTGCGGGCGGCCCCAGAACGGCCCCATGCCCGGCAGCCGCTGGTTGATGGCGCTTGCCACGTCGAAGCGGTTGTTGGCGTTTTCCGGCCCGTCTTCGATGGCCTGCGCCAGCCATTCCCACACGGCAAACGCATGGGCCTGGCCGGTCAGCGCCTCGGCAAACCCAGCGGGGTAGCCGAAGGGAAAATCGAACCCGGCCAGCACGCGGCGGCCCTCTCTAAGCGCCGCGCCGAGCTGGTCTGCCAAAAACGCAGCCGCCTCGGCGCGCGTGCGCAGGTAATGGGTGGCAATGCTTCCGCCCTCGGCCACCGCGATCCAGATCGCATCGGCAGTTGGGGCCTTTGGCGAGGGTGCAGATCGGGCCGACCAATCCACGGTGATCACGGTGTCAAACGGGCTCACACCCCAAGCTCCCGCAAGATGAAGGCCGCAATGGCCGCGGTGTCATCAAGGTGAAACTGCCGCCGGGCGGGATCCGTTTTGACGGTATCGCTGGCAATCGCCTGTACCCCGCCCTCGCCGATGGGGAAGGGGGGCTGGCCGGTTTCGGCCCGGTGGCAGGCGATCTTGGGATGCGGGGCGCGCTTGTAGCCCTCAACCAGCACCAGATCGGCGGGCGAGAGCTGCTTCAGCAGGTCTTCCAACGCCGGCTCCTTCGCCCCGCGCAGCTCATGCATCAGCGCCCAGCGCTGGCGTGAGGCAACAAGCACCTCTTGCGCGCCTGCCATACGGTGGCGATGGCTGTCGCGCCCCGGCTGATCGAGATCCAGCGCGTGATGGGCATGCTTGATCGTCGAGACAACGCGCCCCTCGGCGGTGAAGGCCGCCACGAGCCGCTCCATAAGCCCGGTCTTGCCGGAGTTCTTCCACCCGGTTACGCCCCACACGTTCATGGCACCACGCTTCCGGCCCGATCCCGCGCTGCGGCCAGATCGTCGGGCGTATTGACGTTGAAGAACGGCTCCGCGCTGGCCTCAAAGAGGGCGCTGGCTGCGCCGTGGCGGTCTGTCCAGACCACCACCTTGCGGGTGCCTTCCTCAAGAGCGGTGCGCAGATCGCCCGCCAGAGCGGTGGGCCAGAGGCCGAAGGTGGGGTGGCGTACGGTGCGCGCGCCTTCCTGCGTGGCCGCAAGCGCGATGGGCGCGCCGTCGCGCTCAGCGGCGGCCATGAGCCCGGCGGTAAGATCCATCGGCAGGAACGGGGTATCCGCCGCCGCGGTGATGATCGCGGGCGCGCCCAGGCCCGCCGCCCAATCGAGCCCCGCAAGAACGCCTGCAAGGGGGCCGGGATGGCCCGGCATCGTATCCGCCAGCACCGGCAGGCCGAGATGAGCAAACCGCGCGGGATCTCCGTTTGCATTGATCGCGAGCGGGCCGCATTGCGGGGTGAGCCGGGCGATCACATGTTCGATCAGGCTTTGGCCCGCGAGGGGGAGAAGCCCCTTATCGCCCCCGCCCATCCGCCGGGCTTGCCCGCCGGCGAGGATCACGCCCGGTAGCGGCGTCACCCGCGGGCCCCCTTGCGGCGATGGCGGGCGGCTTCGTCATCCACCGCATCGGGATCGCCATCGCGCACGAGCCGCCCTTCGCCTGCAAGGCAGGTGAAGCGCTTGCCGCGCATTCGGCCAATGAGCGTGAGATTTACCTCCCGCGCGATTTCCACGCCCCAGGCCGTGAAGCCCGAGCGCGAGACGAGCACGGGAATGCCCATGAGCGCGGTTTTGATGACCATCTCGGAGGTCAGGCGCCCGGTGGTGTAGAAGATCTTGTCGCCCGCCTCGATCCCCTCAAGCGCCATCCATCCTGCGATCTTATCCACGGCGTTGTGGCGCCCCACATCCTCCATGTAGCACAGGGGCCGTTCACCCTGGCAAAGCACCGTGCCATGGATCGCCCCGGCCGAAAGGTACAGGCTCGGCGTGCGGTTGATCTCATGGGCCAAGGTGTAAAGCCAGGAAGAGCGCACCTCTGCCGCGCCAAGCGCAAGCCCCTCGAGCCCTTCCATCATGTCACCGAAAACGGTTCCCACCGCGCAGCCGCTTGTGCGGGTTTTCTTCTTCAGCTTCTCTTCATGAAGCGTTTCGCCATCAGTGCGCACAACAACCGTTTCAAGATCATCGTCATAGTCGATGCCGGTGATCTTCTCACCGGGCCGGAGCATCCGCTGATTCTTCAAGAAGCCCACGGCAAGGTACTCGGGGTAATCCCCCACCGTCATCGCCGTCACGATCTCCTGCCCGTTGAGAAAGATCGTAAGCGGGCGTTCTTCGACTACCTGAACCTCCACGGGCGCGCCCTGTTCATCGGTTCCGGTAATCTGGCGGCTGAGCCGATGGGCGCCCGGATCGGGCGCGATGATGTATCGTGGTGTCGAAGCGATCGTTCCCATTTGTACGCGACCATGAGCTGAGTTAAGGGCGGGCAAGGCGCAGTTTAGGACGCGGCGATGCCATCCTCCATCCCCAAACGCAGCTTCTGGCTCGGGGCCCGTGACGGGGCGCCGTTTACGCTGATCGTGGGGCCCTTCGCGGCCGTTTTTGGCGTGGTGGCCAGCGAGGCCGGTTTGACCCTTGCGCAAACCTTCGGGTTCTCAGCTCTGGTGATCGCGGGCGCGGCGCAGATTGCGGCGGTGCAACTGATGGTCGATGCGGCCCCGATGGTGGTGGTGGTGGCCACAGCGCTTGCGGTGAACCTGCGCATGGCGATGTATTCCGCTTCACTGGCGCCGCATCTGGGCGCCGCACCGCTCTGGCAGCGCGCGATCATCGCCTATCTGAATGTTGATCAGAGCTTCGCGCTCGCCTCGGCCAAATACGAGGCCGCGCCCGAGTGGCCCGTGCCCGACAAGATCGCCTACTTCTTCGGCATCATGGTCCCCATTTCCATAACCTGGTACGGGATGACGGTGCTTGGCGCGGTTCTGGGCCAGCGCATTCCCGATTGGCTGGCGCTCGACTTCGCCGTGCCGATTGCCTTTCTGGCCGTGATCGCGCCGGCGCTGAAAACGCTGGCGCATGTGGCCGCGGCCTTCACCTCGGTGGTTCTTGCCCTGGCGCTGGGCGGCATGCCGTTCGGCACGGGGCTTCTGGTGGCCGGGTTCGTGGCGATGTGCGTTGGTGCGGCGGTGGAAACGGCAATGGAGCGGCGGGCATGAGTTTCAGCACCGGTGAGATCTGGGGCATCATCGTGCTTCTGGGGATCGGAACGTTTTTGATCCGCTTTTCGTTTCTCGGGCTGATCGGTGATCGCGAACTGCCGCCCTTTGCGCTGAAACTTCTACGCTATACGCCGGTTGCCGTGATCCCCGGCCTTGTTGCGCCGCTGGTGATATGGCCAGAGGCCACCGGCGGGGCGCCTGATCCTGCGCGCCTGATTGCTGCCGCCGTCACCCTGCTTGCCGGGGTAAGAACGCGCAGCTTCATGGTGGCTATTCTGGCCGGGGCGGTAACGTTCTACCTGCTCTCGGCGCTGGGATAGCCGCAGCGGTTAGCTGTTAAAGATTGCCAGGAAAATGATGATTCCGATTGAGGCGACCGCAACGCGGATCGACCAGCGCATGAAGCCATCAAAGGTCTTTTCCTGCTCCGAAATGTCCATCGAGCCGTGCTTGTGCTCTGCCATCTGGCAACCTCTTAGATCTGTGTCGCAGGCTGGGATACGCGATCTTGCCCGGTCTGTCACCCTGCCCGGGCCGCGCGGTTCAGACGCATCTCAGCCGCCATCAAGCTCTGCGGCGAGGCGAAAGCCGATGCGGCGCGGTTCTTCCTGCGTTCCGGGCTTGGGGATCGCGCGCAACAGCACGCTGAGCTGGCTTACATGCTGGATAAGCTGGCCGCGCGCGCCGCTTTGATCGGTTCCGTAGAAGGTAACGATATCGGGGTCGAAATACCCGATCCCTTCGATCCGCAACACACCCGTGCCTGAATCCGTGACACCGATGGCCACTTCATGTTCCTGATCCAGCTGCTTTTCGAAGTTCTGGATGTAGAGGATCAGCCGTTGATACGCCCATTCGGCGGCGCTTTTGGTCTCCACGGGCTTGCGTGCAACCGCTTCGGGCAAAGGCTCCTGTTCCGCCGTGCGCGGGGCGGCGGGATCGGCGTGCACGGCGCGCCCGCAAGGATCGTTCTGTTCCGCCATCAGGGCCCTCCCACGGCCTGAAACAGCCACGCACCATCCTGACGGCGCGTGCGGCTTGCCTGCCCGGAATGCCACAGATGAACCGTGTGCGCCATTGCTTCGGCCAGGGCGAGCCCGTATTCGCCCGCCCCGATCTGGCGCAGGAAGAGCGGCTGAAAACACTCCGCCGCCGTGCGCGGTTCGGTCAGATGCGCCCGCAGGCGCTTCAGTGCGCCCTCGTGGTTCTCACTGAGTTGCGCGAGTCGCAGGGGCAGCCCCCGATAGGGCAGCTTGTGCCCGGGAAGCACCAGTTGTTCCGGCGTGGCATGCGCGGCGAGGCGCTCGCAGCTTGCCATCCAATCGGCGAGGGGGTCTGCCTCGGGTTCGGTTGCGTAAAGCCCGATATTCGGGGAGATGCCGGGCAACAGTTGATCGCCGCCAAGCACCAGATCGCCGTCAAGGCTCCAAAGCGTTGCGTGATCCGGCGCGTGCCCGCCGCCAAGCCGCACGCGCCAGCGCCGCTCGCCCGCCGAAATCTCCGCGCCCTCCACAAGCCGGGTGAACCCCAGCGGCATCGGGGCCACGACATCGGCGAAGTTGAAGGGGCGTTCGTTCCGGCGGGTTTCGAGGATGCCGCTCTCCATGCCGCCGCTTTTCCAGAACGCGATCGTTTCGGGTGTTGGGCGATCCTGCTCATCAAGCTGAAGCATCCGTGCCATCAGCCAGGCCGTGCGGGTGGCCATCAGTTCTGCCCCGTGTTCGGCCTGAAGCCAGCCTGCAAGGCCCACATGATCGGGATGATGGTGGGAAACGATGATGCGGTGGAGCGGTTTGGCGGCTAGCGGGCCATCTATCAGCGCCTGCCAGATCGCGCGGGTTTTTCGGGTGTCGAGCCCGGTATCGAACACCGTCCATCCCGGCCCGTCATCAAGCACGTAGAGATTGACGTGATCGAGCGCCATGGGCAGCGGCAACCGCACCCAATGCACGCCCTCTGCTACCTCCTGCAACGCGCCTTGCGGCGGCGGTTCGGGAAACGGCGTGGTGATCGCCGGGGCCGCGGCCCTCACGCGGGCATCGCCTGAGGTGCGAGCGCCGCGAGATCGCCGGCGCCGGCGCGGGCCTCTGCGAGATCGGCGGCATGGCGCGGCAAAACGCGCGTTACGTAAACCCCGGCCAGCGCCGCGCGCCGCCCCACTGCCGGTTCCGCGATGGCGGCAGCCAGGTGATGCCGCGCGCCGAACACCTTGGCGAAGGCACGCAGATACGCCAGCGAGCCCGCAAGCCGGTCTTCGGCCTCAGCGTCTTGCACTAGCCAGTCCGTAACCTCGCGCAGGCTTTCCGCCGCGGTCCAGACCGCTTGCGCGAGGTCCGGGAACCGGCTGCGCGCGGCCTTTGCGGTGCGAGAAACCTCATCCAGCAGCGCCTCGGCAGCCTCGCCCCCATCGGCGAGCTTGCGCATCACCAGATCGGCGGCCTGGATGCCGCTTGTGCCTTCATAGATCGAAACCACGCGCACATCGCGCGCAAGCTGGGCGATGCCGGTATCCTCGATGAAGCCAAGCCCGCCATGTACCTGGATCGCCTCATGCGAAACGTGGTGGCCGGTTTCGGCCCCCATCGTTTTGGCGACGGGGGTGAGGAAGGCGGCCCGCGCCCGCCACGCCGGATCGCCGGTAGCCACCCCCTGATCAATTGCAGCCGCGCAGCTGAGCAGTGTGGCGCGCGCTGCCGTTACCTCGGCCTCCATCGTCAGGAGCATGCGCCGCACGTCAGGATGTTCGTCGATGGTGCCGCGCCCGCCGCCGGTGCGGCCCTGGCGGCGATCGGCCGCAAATGCGACGGCGGCCTGATGCGCCGCCTCCGCGATCCCAACGCCCTGAACGCCGGTAAGAAGGCGGGCATTGTTCATCATCGTAAACATGGCGGCGAGGCCGGCATTCGGCGCGCCGATCATCCACCCTGTTGCCCCTTCATAAGACATCGTGGCGGTGGGGGAGCCGTGGAGGCCCAGCTTCTTTTCAAGCCCGACGACGCGCAGCGCATTGCGTTCGCCCGGCGCGCCATCGGGCCCCGGCAGGAGCTTCGGTACGACAAAAAGGCTGATGCCCCGGCTCCCCGGCGGCGCATCGGGCAGCCGGGCGAGAACGAGGTGGGAGATGTTTTCGGCTACATCCCCATCGCCCCAGGTGATGTAGATTTTTTCGCCGGTGATGCGGTAGCTGCCATCCCCCGCAGGCTCGGCCCGGGTGCGAAGCGCGCCCACATCGCTGCCCGCCTGCGGTTCAGTGAGGTTCATGGTGCCTGACCAGGCGCCGCTTGCGAGCTTCGGGATATAGGTGGCCTGGATCGCCGGATCCGCATGTTCGGCCAAAGCTTCGATCTGGCCTTGGGTCAGCAGCGGGTTGAGTTGCAGCGCGAGGCATGCGCCGCTCATCATCTCATGCACACAGGCCGTCAGCGCCTGGGGCAGGCCCATGCCGCCAAATTCTTCCGGCGCAGAGGCGCCCACCCAACCGCCGGCGGCGATGGCTTGATAGGCGTCGCGGTAGCCCGGGGGGGTGCGCACCACGCCGTTTTCAAGCCGCGCTGGCGCCAGATCCCCCGCCCGGCGCAGGGGGGCGAGCACTTCCTCGGCCAGTTTTCCGGCCTCGTTGAGGATCGCGACCGCAGTTTCCAGGTCGGCATGCGCGAAGCGCTCGGTCGCTGCGACGGCGGGGTATCCCACAACATGTTCCAGAAGGAAGCGATACTCTGATAGTGGTGCGCGGTAGGGCATGGCGCTTCCCCGGTCTTGGCAGTACGCGGCAGATGGGATAGGTGCCGCAGCCTTACCTTGCGCCCCGGGTGCCGGGGCGATCAACTGGGACGCAGCGTCACGTAATGGGCGGAGTGGAAACGGAAATCCTGCCTGCCGATGCCCCGGGCGTCGCGCGCGCAGCCGCGCTGTTGCGGGCCGGGGCAAGCGTGGCCTTCCCCACCGAAACGGTCTACGGCCTTGGCGCGCGGGCCGATGATGCTGCGGCGGTGGCCGGGATTTTCGAGGCCAAGGGGCGGCCCGCCTTCAATCCGCTGATCGTGCATGTGGCAACGTTCGGGGCGGCGGACGGCCTTGCGCGCTTCCCGGAGGCGGCGAAACGGCTTGCCGCAGCCTTCTGGCCGGGCCCGCTTACTTTGGTTGTGCCAATGCGGGCCGAGGCCGGGATTGCCGCGGCGGTTACGGCGGGCCAGCCCACGATTGCTCTGCGGGTGCCGGAGAACGCGCTGGTCCAGGCGCTCTTGCGGGAGGTAGGGCTGCCAGTCGCGGCGCCCTCGGCAAACCCCTCTGGCCGGGTGAGCCCGACAACGGCGGCGCATGTGATGGCAGGGCTTTCGGGGCGCATTTCGGCGGTGCTCGATGGCGGGCCCTGCGCGGTGGGGCTCGAATCAACGATCGTTGGGTTCGCGGGCGGCCCCACACTTTTGCGCCCCGGCGGGCTTCCGGCAGAGGCGATCGAGGCCTGCCTCGGCCAGCCCCTTGCCGTGCAGGAGGGCGGCGCGGTTTCGGCACCCGGGCAGCTAGCCTCGCATTATGCGCCGCGCGCCGCGCTTCGGCTAAATGCCGGGGCGGCGGGGGAGGGCGAGGTGTTTCTTGGCTTCGGGCCCGGCGCGTTTGACGAAAACCTCTCGCCAACCGGCGATCTTTCCGAAGCCGCCGCGCGCCTCTTTTCCACCCTCCGCGCGCTGGATGCGCGTGGGGCTGGCAGGATTGCGGTAGCCACGATCCCCGATCACGGGCTGGGCCGCGCGATCAACGACAGGCTGCGCCGTGCTGCGGCACCGCGCGATTAGGCGCGCCCGGCCTGCGCCGAAAGGGTGGAGGCTTCGATGCCCATCGATTTCAGCGCAGCTTCCCATTTCAGATCGTCGACCGGGTGGAACACGATATCGCTCGTGGCATCGCAGTTTAGCCAGCCGTTTTCGCCGAACTCATCCTCAAGCTGGCCCGGCCCCCACCCTGCATAACCCAGCGCGAGGAGCGCCCGGGCGGGGCCATCGCCCTCGGCAATATCGCGCAGGATGTCGAGCGTTGCGGTCATTCCGATCCCCGGCGTGACGCGCAGGGTTGAGGTATTGCTTTCGTAATCGTTGGAATGCAGCACGAAACCGCGCCCGTGTTCCACGGGGCCCCCGAAGTGAATCACGAGCTCCTCACAGGGGCGGGTCGCCTCGATCCCCAATTGTTCCAGAAGATCGGCGGTGGGCAGTTCCGGCGTGGGTTTGTTCACGATCAGGCCCATCGCGCCCTTGTCGGAATGCTCGCACAGAAACACCACGCTTCTCTCGAAGCGCGGATCGGTCATGCCCGGCATGGCGATCAAGAGCTTTCCGGTAAGATCCTGCATCGGTGTGGTACCTCCACGCGCAAAGAGTGTGTTTGCTTCGCGCTCGGTGCAAGTGCGCGAACGGGCACAGTGCGGGATTGTCGCCGGAATGTGATTTTGCTTGTGAATGCGCCTCACTATGTTCGGCGCCATGATGTTTCGCCCGCTCATATCTGCCGCGATCGGCTGTTTCGTGCTGGTTCAGCCCTCCGTTGCGCTGGATCTTGAGGAAATCGTAACGGCGCGCGCGCTTCCGGGCGCCCCGCAGCCGGATGGCACCCATATCGCGGGGCTGGAAATCCAGCTTGCGCCGGGGTGGAAAACCTACTGGCGGCAGCCTGGCGAGGGCGGAATTCCGCCGCGGTTCAATTGGGCCGACTCGGAAAATATCGGCGTGATTGAGCCGCATTGGCCGGTGCCCGAAATAAGCTGGCAGAACGGGATACGCAGCATCGGCTATGAGGGGCGCGTCACGATTCCGCTGCGCGTAAGCCCTTCGGCAGAGGGCGCGCCCATGCGGCTGGCGGGCGAGATCCAGATCGGGGTGTGTGAAGAGATCTGCATCCCCGTCACGCTGCGGATCAACACGGATCTTGGCGGCGGTGTGGAACTGGTGCCCGCCCTTGCCGCGGCGCTGTCAGACCGCCCGATGCAGCCCGCGGAGGCGGATGTGCGGGAGGTGGCCTGCGAGATCACGCCGGTGGCCGATGGCATGCGCGTTGTCTACTCCGTTTCGATGCCCGCGCTGGGCGGAGAAGAGGAAGCCGCGATCGAATTCGCCGATCCTGCGGTTTGGGTGACCGAGCCCGTTGCCTCGCGCGATGGCGGAGAACTGAGCGTTTCGGCAGAGCTTGTGCCGCCGGAAACCGCACCCTTTTCCATCGCGCGGCAGGATCTGCGTCTCACGGTGTTCGGCGCAAGCGGCGCGGTGGATATTCAGGGCTGCTCGGCGGGCTGACCGCGGCGCCTGATCAGCAAGGCCGCTGCGGTGGCCCAGACAATCAGCAGGCAAATCAGCGTTCCCGCGATGAAGGCGCCAAAGGCGGCGGCGGGCGATGCGCCTGCATCGGGGAATACCGCGGCGATCGGCGCAATCATACGGCCCTGAACGGCCACGCTTCCAAGCGTGACAGCGAAGGCTGCGGCGGAAAGGAGGGCGAAGGCGAGCGTGGCGCGGCCCACCGGCGTTGCCCGGAAGCGCAGCGCGCGGCGCATCGCAGTCACCTGGCCGGAGATATCCTGGCCCACCGCAAGGATCGCGGGCACCACCAGCAACACGAGCACAAGCCCGAAGCCCAGCCCGTAAACAAGGGTGATCACCGTGGGTTTCAGAAACTGGGCCTGCTGCGATGTTTCAAACAGAAGGGGCGTCAAGCCCAACACGGTGGTGAGCGTTGTCAGAAGCACCGGGCGCAACCGGTCTGCCGCGCCATCGATGATGGCGGGGAACAGGCCGCGGCTTTCGGCATATTCATCCACCGTTGTCACAAGCACGATGGAATCGTTGATGATGATACCCACCATCCCGATAAGGCCCACGACCGAGAACATCGAAAGCGGTACGCCCCAGGCATGGTGGCCGTAGATGGTGCCCACAAGGCCGAAGGGCACGATGGCCATCACCACAATCGGGCGCGACCAGCTCGAAAACACCCAGGCCAGCGTAAGGTAGATCCCCGCAAGGCACAGGATCAGCCCGGTCAGGGCATCGCTGAGAAATTCGTCCTCCTGCTCGGCCAGGCCCGAAAGCTGGGTGGTAACGCCGTAATTGGCCTCGATCTGCGGCAGGAATTGCTCTTCGAGCGCCGTGCGCACGGCCTGGGCGCGGGCCGGATCATCTTCCGAGATATCGCCTGAAACGGTTGCCACGCGCAGCCCGTTTTCCCGCCGCACCGTTGAAAACCCGCTTTCGGTGGTGATCGTCACGATATCGGCCACCGGAACGTAAGCGCCCTCCGGGGTGCGGATCTGGGTGCGTTCAAGGAAATCGGCGGTCAGTTCGCCGGCGGGAATTTCCACCCGGATCGCGGCGGTGCGCGGGCCGTCGGGGAAGGTTGCAGCCTCGATCCCGCCCAGCCTGTCGCGCAGCACCCGGCCCAGGCTGTCAATCGAAAGGCCAAGCGCCTGGCCCTGGGCGGTCAGCTCAAGCACCAGTTCATCCTTGTCGAAGGCAAGCGTGTCTTCGAGGGCAGAGACTTCAGGGAATTGCGCCAGAAGCGTCTTCAGCTCTTCCGCCGCCGCCTTCAGCGTGTCGGCCGTGGCGCCAAAGAGCTCAACCGAGAGCGCATCGCCGCCGGGCCCGTTCCGCGCACCGCGAAAGGCGAGAGTTTCCAGCATCGGATGGCGGGGCACGGCATCCTGCAGATCGCCCACAACCCTGAAGGCGGAATAGGGGCGAAGATCGGCATCGATCAGTTCGATGGAGATCGCGCCAAGCTGATCGGGCTCTTTGGTATCGGCGCCCGAAAGGCCGCGGCCCGACGTGCCGCCCACCTCGGCCACCACATAGGCGATCGGGTTGCGCCCATGCTCGGCTTCAAGCGCGGCGCCCACATCTTCCACCGTGTCTTGCAGAGCGCGCATCACCTCGAACGTGTCTTCGCGCGTCGCGCCCGGTAGCATGGCGAAATTGCCGGTGATCGAATTCCGCTCGGGCGCATTGAAGAAGCGCCATTGCACATCGCCGCTCAGAAAAAGGCTCACCTGGCTTGCCAGCAAAACGAAGGCCCCGGCAATCACTGGGTAGCGGGCAGCGATCACTCCGGCCATGAACGGCCGGAAAAGCCGCTCGCGCACCCACCGGAAGCCCTTGTTTACCTGCCGGCTCGGCCAATCATACCAATGCTCTTTCGCGGTATGCACCAGCGCGTGGGCCATGTGATTGGGCAGGATCAGGAAGCATTCGATCAATGAGGCGGTCAGCACCACGATCACGGTAAACGGGATGTCGGCGATCAGATCACCAAACCGCCCGCCGATGAAGACAAGGGCCACGAAGGCGATCACCGTGGTGATCGTGGCGCTGAACACGGGCATGAACATCCGCCGCGCCGCATTTTCCGCCGCCTCCTTTGGGCTTTCGCCCAGGCGGCGGGCGCGGAAATCGGCGTGTTCCCCCACCACGATGGCATCGTCCACAACGATGCCGAGCGTGATGATTAGTGCGAAGAGCGAGACCATGTTCAGCGTCAGCCCCGCGGCATACATCATCGCGATGGCCGCCGTCATCGCCACCGGGATACCGGCGGCCACCCAGAAGGCGGTGCGGGCGTTGAGAAAGAGGAACAAGAGCGCCACGACAAGCGCGAGCCCGATGATCCCATTATCGAGCAGGATGTTGAGACGCGCGGTGATCGCCTCGGCGCGGGTGCGGATAAGATCGATCGTCACGCCTTCGGGCAGCGTGGCTTCAATGGTGGCCGCCACCTGTTCCACATCCCGCTGGATCTCGATTGCATCGCCGCTTTCACTGCGATCGACGCGGATCGAAATGGCCGGGTTGTTGCCCACGTAATAGGCGCGTTCGCGATCCACACCTTCGGTGAACACCGTGGCGACATCGCCTATGGTGAGGGGCGCGCCATCGGCCTCGGCCCGAAGCACGATGTTTGCCACGGCTTCGGCGCTGCGCTTTTCTACGCCCGTGCGCACGCGGGCCGCATCCGCGATATCGCCGGCAGGATCGGCCTCTGCCTCTGCCGCAATCGCCTCGGCAATCTCGCGCATCGTCACGTCATGGCGAATGAGCGCGAGCGTGGGTACTTCCACGATCGTTTCGGGTGCGGCGATGCCCCGTATCGTGGTTCGGGTCACCCCTTCGGCAAAGAGCCGACCGGTGAATTCATCGGCGAAACGGGCAAGCTGATCCACGCCCACGGGCCCGGTGATCACCACATCCGTCACCCTGTCGCGCCAGGCGCCCCGCCGCACGGTGGGCTCGTCAATGCCCTCGGGCAGGTTGGAGACGCTATCCACAGCGGTCTGCACCTCATCGGTGGCGCGCGCGATATCCCAGCCCGGCTCAAATTCCAGCCGGATCGTGGCCCTGCCCTCGCGTGCGGTGGCCGAGGTGCTTTCAACGCCCTCGACGGCGATCAGAACCGGTTCGAGAACCTGTATGATCCCACGGTCGATATCCTCCGCCCCCGCCCCCTCCCAAGAGGCCGATACGGTGACGTTTTCCACCACGACATCTGGGAAAAACTGCGCGCGCATGTTGGGCGCCGCGGCGAGGCCCAGCATCACGAGAACCGCCAGAAGAAGGTTCGCGGCAGTTCGGTGGCGTGTGAAATAGGCGATGATGCCGCCAACCGGCGAGGGGTTCGCGCGCGCCATCGCCTAGCCGCCCATGCGCGCTTCGATGCGCGCCACCATGCGCGCGGGCACTTGCGGTTGCGAGAGCTGGGCGAGCAGCCGTTCCTTGGCTTCCGACGGCATCCGCTCATTGCCTTCTATGAAGGCCACAAGGCGGGCGCGCCGGGCCTCATCGAGTTCAACGAGATCCGGCTCATCCGCTTCCGCCTCAGCCTCGGGGCGGATCGGGCGCACGCGGATGCCATCGCCCAGAAACGGCGTGCGCTCGGCCACCACTTCGCGCCCTTCGAGGCCCGCGGCCTGAACGATCACGTCGTCGCCCTGCCGGCGGAGTAGCGCCACGGGCGCCGTTTCCAGCCGATCATCGGCGCCAATTGTGAGAACGGTCTCACGCCCGTCCACCGCGGTTGCGGGCAGGCGCACCACGTTCGATAGCGGGGGTTCGGAGAGCGTGACCGTTACGAAATCGCCTGGGCGAAAGCCCGGCGCGCCATCGAGCGCGGCAAAAAGCTGGCGGCCCGTCTGGCCTTCGGAGACCACGGCGCTTTCGCGGGTGATCCGGCCTCCGGCGACGAGATCGATGCCCAGAACGTCCAGCGAAACGGCCACGTCGATATCCGGCAACTGGCCGCCAAGATCGAGGAGCCGCGCATATTGCGGGGTAGAGACGCGGAACACCGCCTCAAGCGCAGCCGGATCCACCAATTGCCCCAATCGTTCATTGGCGGAGACGATGCCGCCCTCAACCACGGTTACCTCCGCCAGAACGCCGGAAAACCGCGCGCGGATTTCGGTATCCGCCAGCCCGCGTTCAGCATCCGCCAGCGCGATCTGGCGGCGCCGCAGCGCGGTTTCGGCCTGATCCACGGCGGCCTCGGCCTGGGCCAGGGATTGGCGGCGCGACAAAACGGTTTGCCGGGCGGAGGAGACGGCGATTTCGGCATCTTCCACCGCAGCTTCGGTTCCAAAATCCCGATCAAAGAGGTTGCGCTGGCGCGTCAGCGCCCGTTCGCGCAGCGCCAGCAGTTCCGAGGCCGCCTGAAGCTCATCGTCGGCAAGAACGAGGCGGCGTTCGGCATCGCGCAAATCGGCTTCGGCCTCTTCAAGATCGGCCTGCGCGGTATCGCGGCCACCGCGCGCATCCTGATCGTCGATCCGCACCAGCAGCGCGCCTTCCTCAACGCTCCCCCCATCCTGAAACTCGGGCGCCAGCCAAACGATCTCTCCGCCCTGTGCGGCGCGCAATTCCAGGGTGCGGCGGCTGCGGATCTCACCGAAGGTGATCATCTCCGGCACGATTGTTTCGGGCGCGATGGGGATAACGTTGGCCGCAAAGATGCGTTCGCGCGGTTCGCGCGCGGGCGGCCCATCGCCAAGGCGGCTTTGCAGCGCGCCGTACACCATCTGGCCCGCAAGCGCGATCAGCCCGGCCGTGACCGAGACGAGCAGCACGCCAAGCAGGCTTTTGCGCAAAAATCTCATTCCAAACCGTTAGTTGCGCCCCGCCATAGGCAGATAAACACTAGGGCTCCGGTTCCAACCTACAATAATGTTACGCGGGCGGGCGCTATTTCCGTCGCAAGTGTTCCTCAAGCCGCGGCATGATTTCCACGAAATTGCAGGGGCGGTGCCGGCTATCGAACTGGTATTCGAGGATCTCGTCCCACGCATCGCGGCAGGCGCCCGGGCTGCCCGGCAGTGCGAAGAGATAGGTGCCGCCCGCTACACCGCCACAGGCGCGGGATTGAACCGCCGATGTGCCGATCTTTGCCATGGAAACATGGGTGAAGACGGTGCCGAAGGCTTCGATCTCCTTCTCATATACGTCGCGATGGGCCTCAACGGTCACATCCCGGCCCGTGAGGCCGGTGCCGCCTGTAGTGAGCACAACGTCGATTCCTGCGTCGGCGCACCAGGCGCGAAGCTGGTCGGCAATCTCCGCGCGTTCATCAGGCAGGATGGCGCGGGCGGCCACGCTATGCCCGGCCTTTTCGATGCGCTCGGCAAGGGTATTGCCGGAACGATCATCTTCCATTGTCCGCGTATCGGAAACAGTCAGCACCGCAATGCGCACGGGGTGGAAGGGCAGGGTTTCGTCAATCCGGCTCATGTGCCCTCCCGCAATCGCGCCTGAAGTTCCAGAAGATCATGCCATGCCTCACGCTTCTTCGCGGCGTTGCGCAGAAGGTAGGCGGGGTGGAACATCGGCAGGGCGGGCAGGCCCGCGGCTTCCGTCCACTGCCCCCTGAGCCGGGTGATGCCCTTGCGCCCGAGAAGCGCCTGGCAGGAGATATTGCCCATGGGCACGATCAGGTCGGGCGCGGCCAGCGCGATATGCCGCTCCACAAACGGCAGCATCATTGCGATTTCCTGCGGTTCGGGATCGCGGTTCTGTGGTGGGCGCCACGGCAGGATGTTGGTGATGTACACGGCGCGGTTCGGATCGGCTTCGGCGCGGCTGAGGCCGATGGCGCCCAGCATCAGATCCAATAGCTGGCCCGCGCGGCCCACGAAGGGGCGGCCCTGCAGATCCTCGTCGCGCCCCGGCGCCTCGCCGATGATCATCACCCGCGCGCCGGAGGTACCGTCAGCGAAAACGAGGTTGCGCGCGCCCCGGCGCAGATCGCAGTGTTCATAGGTGCCAAGCACCGCCTCGAGCGCTTCGAGCGACGCGGCACCTTCGGCCATGGCGCGGGCGATCGCAACGGGATCCGCCGCTTCGGGCGGCGGCGCAGCGCTCGCATCGGCCGCCGCGCGCTTTCGTTCCGGCACCTTCGGAAGATCGCGCCGATCCACCGGCGCATCGCCGATAGCCTCGGTTGCGCCGAGTTCGATCTGCCAATTCAGAAGTGCGCGGGCGGCTGCATGATCCATCGCCCCAAGCTAGGCCGCGGGCGCAGGGAGGTAAACCTTGCCGCCCCCCGCGGTGCTTCCTATAACCGGGCGCGGAAACGGCAGGGCTGTGGATGAGCTTCGGGGCAACGCATCTTCTGGGGATCGAGACTCTGAGCCCCGCGGAAATCGTTTCCCTTCTCGATCTTTCCGAAAGTTACGTGAACCTTAACCGCCGCGACGTGAAGCATTCCGAAGCGCTTGCGGGGCTCACCCAGATCAACATGTTCTTCGAGGCGTCCACCCGCACGCAGGCGAGTTTCGAGCTGGCGGGCAAGCGGCTTGGCGCCGATGTGATGAACCTCACGATGCAGGCTTCGTCGATCAGAAAGGGTGAGACGCTCATCGATACGGCGATGACGCTGAACGCCATGCATCCCGATCTTCTGGTGATGCGCCATCCCAATTCCGGCGCCGTCAACCTCTTGGCGGAGAAGGTGAATTGCGCCGTGGTGAATGCGGGCGATGGGCGCCATGAGCATCCCACGCAGGCGCTGCTTGATGCGCTTACCATCAGGCGGGCCAAGGGGCGGCTACACCGGCTGCGGATTGCGATCTGTGGGGATATCGCCCATAGCCGGGTCGCGCGTTCGAACATCCTGTTGCTTGGCAAGATGGAGAACCGCGTACGCCTGATCGGCCCGCCCACGCTGATGCCTTCGGGCGTGGCCGACTGGGGCGTGGAGGTTTTCAGCGATATGCGCGCCGGGCTGGAGGGCGCCGATGTGGTGATGATGCTGCGGCTTCAGAAAGAGCGGATGGATGGCGCCTTCATCCCGTCCGAGCGGGAGTATTACCACCGTTTCGGGCTTGATGCCGCCAAGCTCGCCATGGCTGCGCCGGACGCGATTGTGATGCATCCCGGGCCGATGAATCGCGGGGTGGAGATCGATGGCACGCTGGCCGACGACATCAACCGATCGGTGATTCAGGATCAGGTGGAGATGGGCGTTGCCGTGCGCATGGCTGCGATGGACCTGCTGGCCCGAAACCTCCGCGCCGCCCGGCAGCGCGACGGGGTTATGGTGTGAGCGATGATCTTGAGGTTGCGAAGGGGGAATGGGGCGTGACACGGGTTTTCGCCCTCGATCTCGCGCCCGATGCGGCGCGCCGGGCCGGGACGGGCGAGATCAATGGCGCGGGTGGTTTGGCCGGTATGCTGGGGGTCGATGCACTGGATCACAGCCGCGTCGAGGTGTTTATGCCGGAAGATCTTGGGGGCCTCGGCCTTGGGAACTACCTCGTTGAGGGATATGGGGTGGCGCCCGGCGATGCCGACGCACAGCGCCCGGCGCTTGAGGGCCATGGCGGCCCCGTGGCCGTGATCGCCTCGGCGGCCTTTGCAGGGCAGGCCGCAACGCTCAATCCCCGCCCGCCAATCCGGCTTCTGGCCACCTTCCGCGAGGCCGCCGCCGTGCCGCCGATGGACCCGATCCGATCTGACGCGGCAAAAGGCACGACCCGCGCATCAAGGCCCCGGGCGAGGGAACGCCGCGCCGCGCCCGCGCGGGGATGGCTGGTTGCCGGCGCGGTCGCCGCCGCTGCCGCCATCGTTCTTCTGGTGGCTGCGCGATGACGGCCACGGTGTTTCGCGATGCGCAGCGGGTGGATCCGGTCGCGGCTACGGTCACCCGCGGCGATCTGGCCGTTGTAGACGGCGCCATCGCCGAGGCGCGCGCGATCGACCTTGCGGATGCCGAGATCATCGATTGCGCGGGCAAGTTCCTTGCGCCTGGAATCGTTGATATCGGCTGCAAGGTCTCCGAACCCGGGGAACGGCATAAGGAGAGTTTCCGATCAGCCGGGCGGGCCGCCGCCGCGGGAGGCGTGACAACGATTGTCACGCGGCCCGATACGCAGCCTGCAATCGATACACCGGAGGTTCTGGAATTCGTGACGCGGCGCGCGAATGAGGATGCGCCGGTGCATGTTTTGCCGATTGCGGCGCTTACCAAGGCGCGCGCCGGGCGCGAGATGGTTGAGATCGGATTTCTGAAAGACGCGGGCGCGGTTGCGTTTTCCGATTGCGATGCGGTTGTGGCCGACAACAAGGTGTTCAGCCGGTGCCTGACCTACGCGAAATCGCTCGAGGCGCTGGTGGTCGCCCATCCGCAGGATCCCGTGCTCTCGGCGGGCGCGGCGGCCACGAGCGGCAAGTTTGCCGCGCTGAAGGGCCTGCCCGCCGTTTCGCCCGTGGCCGAGCGCATGGGGCTCGATCGGGATCTGGCGCTCGTTGAGATGACGGGCGCGCGCTATCACGCCGATCAGCTGACAACCGCGCGCGCCCTGGCGCGGCTGGAGCGCGCGAAGGCATCGGGGCTTGACGTGACCGCCGGGATTTCAATCCACCACCTCACGCTTAATGAGCTTGATGTGGGCGACTACCGCACCTTCTTCAAAGTGAAGCCGCCGCTGCGTTCGGAAGAAGATCGCATCGCCTGCGTGGAAGCCGTCGCATCCGGACTGATCGATGTGATTTCCTCCATGCACACCCCGCAGGATGAGGAATCCAAGCGCCTGCCGTTTGAAGAGGCGGCCTCGGGCGCGGTGGCCCTCGAAACCGTTCTGCCGGCGGCGCTGCGGCTCTACCATGCGGGGCAGCTTGACCTGCCCACGCTTTTCCGCGCGCTGTCCACCAACCCCGCGGCGCGCCTGGGGCTCAAGGCCGGGCGGCTCGCACCCGGTGCGCCCGCTGACCTGATCCTTTTCGATCCCGATGCGCCCTTTGTGCTCGATCGCTTCACTCTGCGCTCAAAATCGAAGAACACCCCGTTTGACGGGGCGCGGCTGCAGGGGCGGGTGCTTGGCACCTGGGTAGACGGGCGGCGCGTGTTTGGGGGCGAGGATGCCTGAGGTAACTTCGGCGCCGCTTCTCCTCGCGGCCGTTGGACTATTGGCCTACCTGCTGGGCTCGGTGCCCTTTGGCATCGTTGTTGCGCGGGTTTTCGGCCTTGGCGATCTGCGCGCCATAGGTTCGGGGAATATCGGCGCCACCAATGTGCTGCGCACCGGGAATAAGCTCGCCGCATTTCTCACACTGATCCTTGATGCGGGGAAGGGCGGGATCGCCGTGCTGATCGCATGGGCGCTGGTGGGCGAGGATGCGGCGCAAGTTGCGGGGCTTGCCGCCTTTATCGGCCATCTCTACCCGATTTGGCTTGGTTTCAGAGGCGGCAAGGGGGTGGCCACGTTTCTGGGCACGCTACTGGCGCTGGCCTGGCCGCTGGGGCTTGCCGCCTGCGCCACCTGGCTTGTGGCAGCCGGGATTTTTCGCATGTCGTCCCTCGCTGCGCTCGTATCTGCCGCGCTGGCGGCGCCCTTCGCCTGGCTGCTTGGGTTTCCACAGTTTGTTTTTCTCATCATCCTGCTCGCGGCATTTGTGTTTTTCCGGCATGCCGCTAACATCCAAAGGATTGTGTCGGGGACGGAGCCGCGGATCGGCCAAAAAGGCTAGCGCGGGGGAGAAACATGCGGTTTGCTAAGGTCGGCGGCTTCGCCGTGGGATTGCGCGCTGTATATGGCAGCGTGATCATCGCTTCGGGTGCTGCCCATGGGCGTTGATGTCGAATTTCGCCGCGCCTTCGATCAGCTGCCCTTTGGCGGCTATGGCGGCACGGCCTATGGGCGCCGCTATCGGGTTACGAAATCAAAGTTTTCCTGCGGCCGCAGCCAGAAGTTGATCGCCGAAGAGCTTGGCGGAAACGATTACGTGAGCCTCAATCTTTATGTGCTGGCCACGGGCGATGCGCTTTTGAAGCCGTGCGAAATGCCGGAAGAGAAGGTGCGCGATTTCGTGCTGAGCCTTGTGGCGGATTGATCGCTCCTAGCGTGGGGCGCCAGCGCGCGGGCGCGGGGTTGCGCCGAAGATTCGCCTGAATGGGATTACAGCGGATGTGGAAACAACGCCGGCTTCCGACGGGCTTTGTTTCTGCGCGAATGCTCCCGATTTCTTAGTAGCTGTGGCTCGCGAACACGCGCGTCACATCTCCCGCCCAGGGGCCATTGAAGGCTGAGATGAGTTCGTCCGCCGGGGCCTGGCCGCTGGCAACGCTTTCGCTCAGCGCATTCAGAAAATGCGTCTCGTCCGGGATCAGGCCACCGGCACCTGGCCGTGCGCGTGCTTTCAGCCCCGCCTCGGCAATCGCCACGCACTCGCGCGCCAGATCGTGCAACGTCACGCCATCGGCCTCGCCCTGCAACCCGGCGACGGAGGCGGCAACGCGCAGGCGCTCGCGCGTTTCCGGCCCGAGGGATTTCGCCAGATCCCAGGCCGCATCGAGCGCGCCCTGATCGTAGGTCAGCCCCACCCAGAAGGCGGGCAGCGCGCAGAGGCGGCGCCAGGGGCCGCCATCGGCGCCGCGCATCTCGATGAACTTCTTCAGCCGCGCTTCGGGGAAGATCGTCGTCAGATGATCGGCCCAATCCGAAAGCGTCGGGATTTCTCCAGGCAGGGCGGGCAGGCGGCCTGCCAGGAAATCCCGGAACGATTGCCCGCGCGCATCGATATACGTGCCGTCGCGGTAGACGAAATACATCGGCACATCGAGCGCATACTCCACCCACCGTTCAAACCCGAAGCCCTCTTCGAAGACGAAAGGCACCATGCCCGTGCGATCGGCATCGAGATCGCGCCAGATCCGGCTGCGCCAACTTTTGTGGCCGTTGAGCGCGCCTTCAAAGAACGGGGAGTTGGCGAAGAGCGCCACGGCCACGGGCTGCAATGCCACGGCCACGCGCATCTTTTGCACCATGTCGGCTTCCGACGCGAAATCGAGGTTAACCTGCACCGTGCAGGTTCGGTACATCATCTGTGTGCCGTGAGTACCGACGCGGCCCATATATTCGGTCATCAACCGGTAGCGGCCTTTGGGCATCATCGGCATGTCGTCATGCCGCCAATGCGGAGCGGCGCCGAGGCCGATGAAGCCCGCACCGATCTTGTCGGCCACCGTTTTCACCTCGACGAGATGCGCGTTCACCTCATCACAGGTTTCGTGGATCGTTTCTAACGGCGCTCCGGAGAGTTCGAGCTGCCCGCCAGGCTCCAGCGAGATGTTCGCGCCATCCTTCTCAAGCCCGATTATGTTATCGGCCTCAAAAAGGGGCGCCCATCCAAAGCCGTTGCGCAGGCCCTCCAGCATCGCTTTGATCGAGCGGGGGCCATCATAGGGCAGGGGTTTCAGGGTATCGCGGCAATAGCCGAATTTCTCGTGCTCTGTCCCGATGCGCCAATCGGCGTGCGGTTTGCAGCCAGAGGCGAGGTATTCGGCAAGCTGTTCGCGGCGCTCAATCGGCCCGCCGCCGGACTGGGGTATCGACATCTCGCGGTGCTCCGATCCTTGCCTGAGCGGGAGAGGTGGAAGGAAATTCCGGCGAAGTCAATGCAGCCGGCGCGGAGCCTTTTCCCAGATCACGCGATGGGCCGCGCCGGTATCGTTCAAGGCCGCCAGCATGGCGGGCGTGTCGAGGCCCGGAAGGTTCGAGAATACGTCAAAGAGTTTCTCAGCGCCCGCGGCGCCGACCGGGACGGCAAGATATTCGTCGCCCGAGCGGATGCCCCAGGTTGCCGATCCCCGTGCCGGGTGATGCAGGGTAAGCTGGGTGATCGCGGCGATATCCATCACGCCCCCGGATCTGGGCCCGAAATAGGCCAACTGCCCTTCCTTAACCTCCACGATCCCGGCGCCATCGGTATCGCGGCGAAACCGGGCGCGCTGGATGCCGGCATAGATCATCATCAGCCCCAGCGCCGTGAGAAGGCCGCCGAAGAGGGGCAAGGCCCCGCCGGTTCCCAAAAGCCAGTAGAGCCCCAGCGCCACGGCGCCAACGCCTGCGATGGCTTCGCGCCAGCGGCTGAGCCCGGCGGCGGCTTCGGGGCGAATGAACGGCATCGCGCGCGCCCTACCAATCGCCCAGGGCGGCTTGCCAGAGCGTAAGCGCGGCGACGGCGGCGGTATCGGCGCGCAGAATGCGGGGGCCAAGCCCGATCGGGTGCGCCTGCGGCAGGGCGGCAAGGCGCGCGCGTTCAGTTTCGGAGAACCCGCCTTCGGGGCCAATCAGAACCGCCCAGGGCCCGCGTGGCGCGGTGGCAAGATCTGCGGGCGCATGGCCCACCCGCGTTTCGTCGCAAAACAGAAGGTGCCGCTGAGCCGGCCAACCCTCCAGCAGCGCGGGAAGGCGGGCGAGATCGGCCACCTCGGGAACGAAGGTACCGCCGCATTGCTCGGTCGCCTCAATCGCGTGGGCCTGCAGCCTGTCGCGCCGGATACGTTCGGCATTGGTGAACTCGGTCTGCACGGGCAGGATCCGCGCGGCACCGAGCTCCGCGGCCTTCTCCACGATGAAATCGGTGCGCGCCTTCTTGATCGGCGCGAAGATCAGCCAAAGATCGGGGGCGGGCTGAAACGGTGCGGTTTCTGCCATGCAAGTGAGTGTCCCGCCGCGCTTGCCGGCCTCGGCGATCTCTGCCCGCCACTCCGCCGATTGGCCATTGAAAACGCGCAGCTCATCGCCCACCGTGCGCCGCATCACGCCGAAGAGGTAGTGCGCCTGATCGCGGGTGAGGGGAACAGTTTGCCCTGCGGCGAGGGGGTGCTCTACATACAGTCGTATCGTCGCGGCGGCCATATC
>JANQPC010000063.1 GCA_028285485.1 Paracoccaceae bacterium
CGGGGGTTTTTCGATCGGTCAGAGGCGCGTTTGCCGCGCTTGTCTTCGCGCTCCCCGCCGCCGCGGGCGAGGCGACTGTGGCCGTGGCCGCGAATTTTCTGGCCACCGCCGAGCGGCTTGCGGCGGCCTATGGCGCCGAGGCGGGGCATGAGATCGCGCTCGCCCATGGCGGCGGGGAGCGCGAAGACAAGCGCGGCAAACGCGCCTCTGACCGATCGAAAAACCCCCGCCATGGCGCGCGCATTAAGCAAGGGGCGCCGGGGCTTGGCAAGCCCGCGCGCTCACGGCGAAATGATGGGCGCACCCGGCGCGCCGCGCTAGCATTCGCCCATGCGCCGCCTCGCCCTGATCGCCGCCCTCGCCCTCACCCTCTCGGCGCCCGCCTTTGCCCCGCCTGCAGACGCCGCGCCCGCCGCCTATCTGCTGGATCGCGACGCCAGCAGCGTGCGCTTCGAGGTGGATTTCGGCACCGAGGCCATCACCGGCACATTTCCGGTGGAGCGCGTGGATATCACGCTTGATTTCGAGCGCGCCGCCAACAGCGCCGTGGTGGTGGCGCTTGATGCGGCGGGGGCGGAGGCAAACTTTATCTTCGCAACCCAGGCGCTTCGGGGGCAAAGCGTGCTCGATACCGCGCGCCATCCCACAGTGCTGTTTGAAAGCACCGCCGTGCGCGCCTCGGGCGAAACCGCCGAGGTTGAAGGCAACATAACGATCCGCGGGGTCACCCGCCCGATCACACTGACCGCAGAGATCTTCCGCCCCGCCGGCACGGCGCCGGGCGACCGGGCGCGCCTGATCGTGCGCCTCACCGGCGCCCTGAGCCGCACGGCCTTCGGCGCCGACGGCTGGGCCGATCTCGTGGGCGATGAGGTCCGCCTTCGCGTGGTCGCGGCACTCGACCGCGCGGGTGGGTAGCCGCGCTTCCACGCATTCGCGTTACTGAAAGGGCTGGTACCCGAGGCCGGACTCGAACCGGCACGCCTTGCGGCGGGGGATTTTGAATCCCCTGCGTCTACCATTCCGCCACTCGGGCCCTGATCGCTGATACCGCGCCGCCGCGCCCGCTCCAAGCCCCAAACGCAGCCCTTCATCTTGGCCCAAATGCTCATCCGCGCCCGCGGCGGGGCGTTGCGCCCTCTTGCCCTCCCCGAACCCGCGCCCTAAACCCCGCGCGATTGAAAGGACAGGGGCAGATGCCTGTACTTGTGATGAAATTCGGCGGCACATCGGTTGCCACGCTCGATCGCATCCGGCGCGCGGCCAAGCGCGTGGGCCGCGAGGTGGCCAATGGCTATGATGTGATCGTCATCGTCTCGGCCATGGCGGGCAAGACGAATGAGCTTGTAGGCTGGGTCGAGGAGACCGCGACCTTTTTTGATGCGCGCGAATACGATGCCGTTGTCTCGTCCGGCGAACAGGTCACGGCCGGGCTGATGGCGCTTACGCTCCAGGAGATGGAGATCCCCGCGCGCAGCTGGCAGGGCTGGCAGGTGCCGCTGAAGACAAGCTCGGCGCATTCCGCCGCGCGGATCGAAGAGATCCCGACCGACAATATCCAGCAGAAATTCGACGAAGGCATGCGCGTAGCGGTGATCGCGGGGTTTCAGGGCCTCTCGCCCGAGGGCCGGATCACCACGCTGGGGCGCGGCGGCTCCGATACCACTGCGGTGGCTTTTGCCGCCGCCTTCGGGGCGGAGCGCTGCGATATCTACACGGATGTCGATGGCGTCTACACCACCGATCCCAGGATCTCCGGCAAGGCGCGCAAGCTTGAAAAAATCGCGTTTGAGGAGATGCTGGAGCTTGCGAGCCTTGGCGCGAAAGTGCTGCAGACGCGCTCTGTCGAGCTTGCGATGCGCTACAATGTGCGCCTGCGCGTGCTCTCAAGCTTTGAGGATAACAACGAAAACGCGGGCACGCTTGTCTGTGCCGAGGAGGATATCGTGGAAAGCAACGTGGTTGCCGGTGTCGCCTATAGCCGCGACGAAGCGAAGATGACCCTGATTTCGGTGGCGGACCGGCCGGGCATTGCCGCGGCGATCTTCGGGCCGCTCGCGGAGGCGGGTGTAAACGTGGATATGATCGTGCAGAACATCTCGGAAGAGGGGCGCACGGATATGACCTTCTCCTGCCCCACCGATCAGGTCTCCCGCGCCGAACGCGCGATGGAGGAGGCCAAGGAGAAGGGCGATATCAATTTCCACGATCTGGTGGCCGATACGGATGTGGCCAAGGTATCCGTTGTGGGCATCGGGATGCGCAGCCATGCCGGTGTGGCCGCGCAGATGTTCCGCGCGCTCAAGGATGAAAACATCAACATCAAGGTCATCACCACGTCCGAGATCAAGATCTCGGTGCTGATCGACCGGAAGTATATGGAACTGGCCGTGCAGGCGCTGCATGACGAGTTCGGGCTCGACCGCGCGGCCTAGGCCGCGATTGTTGGCCGAACCGGGCACAACGGCGGCCCGCGCAGCCTTTTGGCGCGCCAAGCCGCGCCAATCCGGCACATTTTCTTCTGAAACTGGACGGATCCGCCCCGCGCTCGCCATAAAGGCGCCATGAATGCGGACAGCCAGGCCCTGGCACCCCGCGTAACGTGGAGATCTGCGAGATGAGAGAGAGCTTTCCCTCCGCCCTGATCATGCTCGGCATCCTGGCCGGGTTGATGAGCGTTCTCGGCATTTCCGGTATCGATGAGCTGGTGGGCCCCTCGACATTCAAGACCACCTCGGCCACGCTCGCCTTCTGGCGCTAGGGGCGCACGGCCCTACCTCACGGCGGGACGGATGTTTGAACCCGGGCCCCGCGGTGCCGACACTGCCTGAAGAAATCCCCGCCAGCGCCCTGCCCGCAGAGGCGCTTTCGGTGCGCCAGCCCTGGGCCTGGGCGATCATTTTCGGCGGCAAGACGATCGAGAACCGCACTGCCGGTGCCATTCGCGCTGGAAAGATGCGGGAGGGTCAGATTGCGCTGCACGCCGCGCGGGGGATGACGGAGCGGGAATACCGCTGGGGCGCATGGAAACTGGCGCAGATCGGCGTGACCTGCCCCCTGCCCGCCGATCTGCCCCGGGGCGCGATCATCGGCGCGGTCACGGTAACCGGGATCATCACCGAAAGCGACAGCCCGTGGTTTGGGGGCCCGCGCGGCCTGGAGCTGGCCGAACCGCGCACCTGCCGGCCGATCCCAGCCAAGGGCGCGCTTGGCTACTTCGCCTGGGCCCCCGGGGGGAACGCCGCCGCGCCCGCGCCCTGGATGCGCCGTTACGGCGCCGCCTCGCTTTTTGAAACGCTGCCTCTTGGGTTCGAAACCCCGCCCGAAAAGCCCTTCCCCAAGGGATAGCCGCGTCAACTAACACGTTTCGCTGAGGTGCCGTTTGTGGTTATACCCGCGGCGGAGCGGGTAGAATGCCGCCGCGGGAAGGCGCCACCACACGATGCCGGAACAGACGGAAAGCGAAAGCCGCAAGCTGCTTGGCCGGTTGCGCGCGGCGATGGGCGAGGCCACGGCGGGCCAGGCGCGGCTGGACCGGATCGTGGAACTGATCGCCTCGTCGATGGCAGCCGAAGTCTGTTCGATCTACCTCTTTCGCGATGATGAAACGCTGGAGCTTTGCGCAACCGAGGGGCTGAACGCCGAGGCGGTTCACAAAACCCGGATGCGGCTTGGCGAGGGGCTTGTGGGCCGGGTGGCCAAAACGGGCCGGATCGTGAACACCCCCGATGCCCCCTCTGCCCCGGGCTTCCGCTTCATGCCGGAGACGGGCGAAGAGATCTTCTCAAGCTTTCTTGGCATCCCGGTGCGGCGGCTGGGGGAGAAGCTGGGCGTTCTGGTCGTGCAAACCAAGGCCGAGCGGCAGTTCAGCGAAGATGAGGTCTACGCCCTCGAAGTTGTTGCCATGGTGCTGGCCGAGATGACGGAACTGGGCGCGTTCGTGGGCGATGGTGCCGCGATGAGCGCCCGCCACCAGCAGCCCGAGATGTTTCGCGGCGGCATCGGGCAGGAGGGCGTGGCGGAAGGCCATGTCTACCTGCACGAACCCCGGGTGGTGATCACCAACCCGATTGCCGACGACCCTGGCAAGGAAACCGAGCGCCTTCATGCGGCGGTGGACCGGCTGCGCATGTCGGTTGATGAGATGCTGAGCGCCAGCGAAACCGCCGATGGCGATCACCGCGATGTGCTGGAAGCCTACCGGATGTTCGCCAATTCCCGAAGCTGGATGCGGCGGATGGAGGAGGATATCAATCGCGGGCTCTCTGCCGAAGCGGCGGTGGAGAAAGAGCAGTCGGCGGCCCGCGCGCGGATGGAGGAAGTGCCCGACGCCTATCTGCGCGAGAGGCTTTCCGATCTCGATGATCTCTCGAACCGCCTGCTGCGCATCCTTACCGGCCAGGGCAGCGAGACGGGCGCGGAAATGCCCGAGAACCCGATCCTGATCGCGCGGAACATCGGGCCCGGCGAGTTGCTGGAATACGGGCGCAAGCTGAAGGGCATCGTGCTGGAACAGGGCTCTGTCGGCAGCCACGCCGCGATCGTGGCGCGGGCCTGGGCGATCCCGCTGATCATCAATGCCGATCGGGTGACCTCCGAGGCGCTGAACGGCGATCACGTGATGGTGGATGGCGAACAGGGCCTTGTGCATCTGCGCCCCGATGACACCGTGGTGACCGCCTTCCGCGATAAGATGGCGATGCAGGCCGAGGCGCAGAAGCGCTATGTGGATCTGCGCGATCAGCCCGCGCTCACCAAATGCGGCAAGCGGATCGAGCTGACGATGAATGCGGGGCTGATGGCAGATCTGCCCTCGCTGGAAAGCTCGGGCGCCGAGGGCGTGGGCCTGTTTCGCACCGAGCTGCAATTCCTGATCCGCAACAAGGTGCCCCGCCGGGGCGAGCTGGCCGCGCTTTACAGCCGGGTGATGGATGCCTCCAAGGGAAAGCGCGTGGTGTTCCGCACCCTCGATATCGGCTCCGACAAGGTGCTGCCCTACATGAAGCGCGAGGATGAGCCGAACCCCGCGCTTGGCTGGCGCGCGATCCGCGTGGGCCTCGACAAGCCGGGGGTGATGCGGATGCAGACCCAGGCGCTGATCCGCGGCGCCGCGGGCCGGCCCCTGACGGTGATGTTCCCCTTCATTGCGCAGTTCGATGAGTTTCGCGCCGCGCGCCAGCACGTGCTTGATGAGATCGAGCGCGAGCGCCGGTTGGGCCATGTCCTGCCCGAAAAGGTCGAGATCGGCGCGATGCTGGAAACGCCTTCGCTGGCCTTCGCCCCGCGGCAGTTGTTCGAGATGGCCGATTTCGTCTCTATCGGCGGGAACGATCTGAAGCAGTTCTTCTTCGCTGCCGACCGCGAGAATGAGCGTGTGCGCCGCCGCTATGACGTGCTCAACGTCTCGTTTCTGACGTTTCTGGAGCATATCATCGGGCGCTGCGCGACCACGAATTGCCGCCTGTCGTTCTGCGGCGAGGATGCGGGCCGCCCGATCGAAGCGCTGTGCTTTGCCGCCATGGGCCTGCGCTCGCTTTCCATGCGCCCTGCCTCCATCGGCCCCGTCAAACACATCCTCCGCCGCGCCGATCTGACCGAAGCCAAACGCGTGATCGACACCGCGCGCGGCTCCGGCGTGCAATCGGTACGCGGCGACGTGATGGAGTGGCTCCGGACGATCGATTAGCAGGCCGGCGCGGCGTCGGTTGGGGCGCCGGCACTGCTTTCTCAAACGCGTGGCGCGTCTGGGCTCATGTCCGGTGGACGGACGGCTGCCTTTCGGTCCGCCTATCCGAATGTTCGCTTTCCCGTCGCTATGCTTCCATTGCCGCGTCAATCGGGCAGTCGGTACAGACCTCTCCGTCGCACCATCTGCATGTCCGCACAGCCATTGCCTCTCCAACGTAAGATGCCGTCAGGAGTTTCTCGGCGATGTGTTCCAACTGAGTGCGCTCCTGATTTGTGAGGCTCTTCAGAAGTCCGGCGACGCTGTGACCGCGTTTGTCCAAGAGCGATTTACACACGTCGTTCCCTTTTTCGGTCAGCCACAAGGACACCGCCCTGCCATCTTCCTCAGCTGAACGCCGCTCCACCAATCCCGCCTGCACAAGCCGATCAACCAGTCGCACTGTCCCTGGGTGCGAGAGCGTCAGCCCGTGCGACAGCCAACGGATGCTTATCCCGGGGTGAAGCCCAATGGTCGTCAGCGCCGACGCAGGCGCGGCGACGCTTCCTTCAAGGATGGGCGGGCCGAGGTCTTCAACTTCATCGCTGATGCGCATTGCAAGCGCACCGACAAGGTTTTCAAGTCGATTGCTCATCGCAAGGAAATATATGCGCGGCGCATTGACTTCAACCGTCTTCATTTATATGCATGACGCATATATCGAGGCGAAGATGACCGACCAGCACCACACATCTATGATGGCAAGCGAACCCACTGCGGGCCGCGCTCTTATGCGCATCGTGAAGCGATACCCCGGGCGGCTCTCGCTCACAGGCGGGTTGGTTATCTCCGAAAACGCCTTGGAGTTGCTCTAACCCCTGGCAGCGGGTATCGCGCTCGATGCCGTCATTGTAGGTGACCTTCAAACGGCCATGCTGATGGTCGGTGTCATCTTCGGATTTTGGATGATCGGCGCGGTGCGAGAAGCGGTCGATAGCCGCGTTTATGCACGCATCTATGCCGACCTTGCAGGTGACGTCATCGATGCGGAGCGCCGCAATGGGATCGCAGCGACCACGACCATTGTGCACACGGCCCTAACCCGCCAGTTCGTGGACTTCTTCGAAGTGCAGGTTCCGGTCTTCGCGACGGCGTTGGTCTCAATCGTTGGATCGGTGGCGATGCTGTTGATCCTACAGATTGAGATTGGGTTGATTGCGTTTAGTCTCTTGGTTCTGTCGGGCCTTCTGGCGAGGCGTTACATGAGCGTCAGTCAGAGCATCGCCGAATACCTCCACGCGCGCCAAGAAGCAGAACCGTCGACCGTCACGCACGGGTCAAAGCTCCGCGTAAAGCGTCATTTCCGCGTGCTCGCAGGGCGCCGCGTGCAGCTTTCTGACATGGAGGCTTCCGCTTACCTCTACGTCGGCTTTGTAGCGGCTGCGCTCTTTGGGTCGTTGTTCTGGATACTTTCGGGACAAGAAGGGGTAACAGGCGGCGCTCTCTACGTGCTGATGTCTTACATCTGGACGTTTTCGCTCAACCTCGACCGCATGCCCGAACACTTGCAGGCCTTGAGCAAGGTCCGCGACCTCGGACGGCGCATCGATACCGGATCTCATCCCTAGTCTGCGGCGTTCTAACCGGCCGCTCGTTTCACATCGCTTTCAGAAAGGAAACCACCATGAAGCGTCTTCTATTTGTTGTTCTTGGGCTCGCCTCCCACGCGGGCTTCTTAGCCATCGGCTTCATCCTGGGCATCTATTTTCTTCCGATCATGATGGCACGGCCATCACCAGATACGGCTACGCTGCAAGCCCTGTCCGCTGAGGCTATCTACACGGCGGAAATCATCGAAGACCTGCGCGGCAACGACTTCTTCCATCGGGGATCAGGAACCATCAGCCTGACGCCCACGCAGATCGTGCATGAGGGTGAGATCGCTCCGGGACCCGATTACGTGGTGTACCTGGTGCCGCAGTTCGTCGAGCACGAGGACGAGTTTCTGCCGCTAAAGGGCGCTAGCGAGTTCATCGGACGGGTCGATGCCTTTGACGGGTTCGCGATAGACATCCCTGACGGCGTAAACATCGACGCCTACACGACCGCACTCGTCTGGTGCGAGACCTTCGATGAGTTCATTCTGGCAGCCCAGTACAGGTGAATTTCTTGTGGCAGTGCTTGGCCTGGAGAATGCTAAGTGCCGGCTGAGAACCACGATTTCATGTCCAAACGCAGCCGCCAATGCAGATATTCAGGCGTCCCTCAGCATCGGTGAACAAGGGCTCAACCCAGACCTTCGCTTCGGGTAGCCCCTGTCTCAGCCAGCGGCGCAATGCGGGCTTGCTGTGGCGCGGCGTGGGCGCCTGACGCCGGATGAGGCATTGCACACGGATGTGCAAAGGCGGATGCTGCCGCCATGGCAACGGAAATCGAGTTCTCTTTCAAAGCCTTGCCAGGCGCGGCGCGGCGCCACATCCGGGTGTTTCAGATCCACCAGTTTCTCGATCGATTTGCGATGGGGCTCACGGTGGCCGTGGTCGCGCTTGCGCTGGCGGATCGTGGCATGGATCTGTTCCAGATTTCGCTTCTGTTCGGTGTCTACGCGCTTACGACGATGGCGTTGGAACTGCCGTTCGGCGGCTTGGCCGACACGATCGGCCGCAAGCCGGTTTTCCTCGCGGCGGTGGTGGCCAGTTTGATTTCGCTGGCGCTTTTTCTGTCTTCCAGCAGTTTCGCGATCTTGGCGCTTTCCTTCGCCTTCATCGGCTTTGGGCGTGCGCTGCGGTCCGGCACGCTTGATGCCTGGTTTGTCGAAACCTTCAAAACGGCCGCGCCCAACGTGGATGTTCAACCCGCTCTCGCGAAAGCGCAATGGGCCAATGCGATGGGGCTTGGTGTCGGCGCCGTTTTGGGAGGCCTCCTGCCAGACATGTTCGGCCAGGTGGGCGTTCGGCACGGGATCAGCATCTATGATGTATCCTATGCGGCGAGCTTTGCCGTAATGGTCGCCGTGCTGATCTACACCATGATCGCCATCGCTGAAGAGCCGCGCCCGCTGACCGCAAGGGCGCTCCGGCAGGGGTTCACTAAGGTGCCCTCGGTGATTGCCGAGGCCAGTCTTCTGGCGGCGAGGCATCCGACGCTGTCGGGGCTTCTGGCAGCTCTGGCGCTGTTTCTGATGGCAACAAACCCGGTCGAGGTGCTTTGGCCGACATATGCCAAGCCGATGCTGGACGAGGGCTACGCCAATTCCGTGATCGGCGTTTTGACCGCCGGCTATTTCTTCGCGATTGCATTCGGCGCGTCGCTGTCGCCCCATATCAGCCGGATGTTCCGGCGCCACCACGCCGCCAGCCTCGCGGCGATCTTTGCCGCGCTTGCGGTCACCCAGATCGCCCTGGCGATGCAGGCGGGGATCGCGGGGTTTGTCGCCGCCTTTCTTTTGTATTCGGTTTTTCTCGGGGCAAGCGAAACGCCTGCGAGCAGCATCCTGCATCGCTGCGTGGAGGATCGTCAGAGATCCACCATGCTGTCACTGAGGTCGCTGATACAGCAACTGGGGGCCGCAATCGGGCTCGTCATGGCAGGCGCGATTGCCGAGATCTACGCCACGCCCACCGCATGGATGGCCGCTGCCGCGCTTCTTCTCGTGGCGATGCTGCTGTGTTTGGGATTGGTCAAACGCATGGCCGCCGGGCCCGAATAGCTGGCATCCCTGCGCGATGCAGCATCGGTGAAAATGGGCCTGGGGCGGCCCCTCGCTTCTCACGCAGCGAGCCTTGAGTGCGGTGAGGCGCTTAAGGGCTAAGCTCCAGAATGCCCGCAAGGTCATGTTGCTCTGCGCCATCGAAAACAATCGATGTCTCGATGCGGTGAACCTCTTCCCGCGAGGAAAACTTCTCAACCACGACCCGGTGCAAATGCGTGGTGTCTCGCGTGACGAGTTCGACGATCGCATCGAAGCGGCCGGTGATCATCCAGGCCGAACGGACCTCTGCGAACGCCAGCACATCCTGAACAAAGGCATCGAGGTTGGATTTTTCATGTTCCGACATCTGAACGAACAAGAGCGCCTTCATTGGGAAGCCAAGCTGGCCAAGATCGATGTCAAGATGGGCGCCCGAAACCACTCCGCTTTTGAGGAGACGCTTCGTTCTTTCGTGCACGCTGGATGGCGATAGCTTCACCGCATCGGCCAGCTCCTTGTTAGACATCCGAACGTTCTTCGAAAGAAGTGCAAGAATGCGCCGATCCGTTCGGTCCAGGTCCATTTCAGCGCCCTCCTCCCGGAAATGCTTCGTTTGCGAATGTCGCGGCCAGAGAATATCCTGCGATTATCTGGGTTGGCCAGATTTTCTTCGGATTCTGGTGGAATTCACCGGTTCTTGCAGGGGCCAGTCATGTTTGAAACGAAAATCGCACTGATCGTGTGTAACGATCTGATGGATTGGCAAAAGCTCAACGTCACCGCCTTTCTCACCAGTGGCGTTCTGGGGGCGGATCCCGCCCTGCTTGGAGAACGCTATGAGGATGCGGACGGGCGATCCTATCGCCCCCTGATCATCCAACCGATGATCGTGCTGGCCGCAGACCGCGTGGGGCTGAAGAAGATACACGCCCGCGCCCTCAGCCGCGGCGCGGATATGGCGATCTATATCGAAGACATGTTCAGAACCGGACATGACGCCGCAAACCGCGCTGCGGTCAAAGCGTACGGGACGGACGAATTGAACCTGGTTGGCCTTGCGATCCGTGATGACAAAAGAACCGTCGACAAAATAACCAAGGGCGCGAAGATGCATCCCTGATCGCGCGTGAGCGGTTGCAAGCGGGCCTGCGCGGCACCCCGCCGAACGCACGAGCGGGCCCAGGGCGGAGGTGCTGCGGCGCGGCAGCGCTCAGCCGAAACGGCATGTCGGCTGCGGGGACGAAACTGCCATGTGCATTGACGGAAGGCAGCGCTTTGCCTCGTTCGCCGCACCGGCAAGAGCCCTGCCACACCCACGCCCCACCCCGCCAAGCTTGAAAACGCGCCCCAAACCCCCTAGTTTCAGCCCGTTCCTTCGGGGACTATGGACATAAACGCGCTCGTCATAAGCGGATCGGACCCGGGGGCGGTACCCGGCGGCTCCACCAAACACCCCGTCGTTGGAGGGATCTTGGGGCCGAAACAGGATCGACGAACGTCTAAAGGGGTTAGCTTTGTCTCGGTGAGGTACCACCGTTACCGGTCCGACTAGCATAATTGCCAACGACAATCGTGCTCCGGTCGCTCTCGCCGCTTAATGCGGTGCGATAGACCGAAATCTTAAGCCCTTGCCCCTAGCCGGGTAAGGCGGGGTTCGCAGGCACCTGGCAACAGAAGCCTGCATTTTCAGCCGAAACTCGCATCCTCACCGAATTATCAAGGCGTTGCGCATTGCAGTGGGGCTGGCTTTTTCGCATCGTCGCGCCATGTTGCCTGCGATGCGAACGGCCCTTTTTGCGATCTGCCTCGGTATAGCCGCCCTCATGCCGCCCCGCGCCGAGGCGTGTTCCACGGCGCTGGTACTGGCGATTGATGTCTCAAACTCCATCGATACCGGCGAATACCGGATCCAGGCCGATGGGCTGGCCGATGCGCTGCTTGATCCCGAAATCCGCGAGGCGCTGATTGCGGGCGAAGTGGCGCTGACGGTTATCCAATGGTCGGGCCGCGGGCGGCAGGAGGTTTCGATCCCCTGGGCGCAGATGCGCACGCCGGGCGATATCGATGCGTTTTCCAGCCAGGCCCGGGCGCTTCCACGGGCCTTCATCATGTCCGATACCGCCGTGGGCGATATCATCCGCTTCTCCGTCAATCAACTGGCGATGGCCCCGGATTGCGCGCGCCAGGTGATCGATATCTCCGGCGACGGAACCGATAATGCCGGCTCTGATCCGCAAAGCGCGCGCCTGGCGGCCGAGCGCCAGGGCATTCAGATCAACGCGCTGGCGATCGAGGGGCTGGGCATCTCGATCACCAACTTCTTCCGCCGCCACGTGATTACGCGCGATGGCTTCGTTCTCACCTCGCGCGGCCATACCGCCTATGCGGAAACGCTGCGCCGCAAGATCAAGCGCGAGGTCACGCAGGTGATGTTCTGAGCCGCGCTTGACAGGCCGGGCCCGCAACGTCAGAGCTTGCAGCAGGGGCCCGCGAACGCCCCATCAGGCACATGCCCAAGTTTCGCATCCTTTGTTATGCGTTGAAAGGATGCACGATGCTTGGCCTGACCTATCAAACCCCCGAAGATCTGCTCCCGCTCATCGGCACGCCCCAGGCGCCGGTGATCGTGGACGTTTGCGTTGAGGAGGATTTTCGGCAAGACCCCCATCTGATCCCGGGCGCCTTCCGGCATTCTCACGAGGCTCTGCCCGAGCTTGAAGCCCGGCTTGGCGGCGCGCCTGCGGTGATCGTATGCCAGAAGGGGCGCAAGCTCAGCCAGGGCGCGGCCGCCTGGCTGCGCGCCGGGGGCACGCCGGCGGTTTATCTTGAAGGCGGCAACGCGGCCTGGCAGGCGCTGCCCGGTGCGCCGCGGATTCCGGCGGCTGCGCTGCCCCGCCTGCGTGCAGAGCAAACGGCCTGGGTGGCCCCGGCCCGGCCCGAGGCGGAAGCGCTTGCGGGGGCCTGGGTGGTGCGCCGGTTCGTGGATCGCGGCGCGCGCATCCTGTTTGTGGAGGCCGCGGAATGCGCCAGCGTGGCGGGCAGGTTTCAGGCCGCCGAACTGGGCCCGCTGGCCGATCTGATGGCCCGGCTCGGGCTGGCTGAAAGCCGTTCCGCAGCCGCCATCGCGCGGGGCCCCGACCGAAGCGCTTTGGCCGCGCTCACCCGTCGCCACGCCTGCGATCAGGCGCTTCTGGCCGCCGCGCTGCCCCTTTTTGACGCCTGCCATGATGCGGTGCTCGGGCGCGAATACGCGGAGGTGGCGTAATGGCCGACCCAACGCTCGCCGATCTGAACCGCGTATTCGCCCGGATCGGCGTTCTGTCCTTCGGGGGGCCTGCGGCGCAGATCGCGCTGATGCATCGCGAACTTGTGGATGAGCGGCCCTGGCTGACGGAAGACCAGTTCCTGCGCGCGCTCAGCTTCTGCATGCTTTTGCCGGGGCCCGAAGCCATGCAGCTGGCCACCTATGCGGGCTGGCGGCTGCAGGGCGTGGTCGGCGGGCTGGTCGCAGGGCTCTGGTTCGTGCTGCCCGGCGCGGCGGTCGTGCTGGGGCTTGCCATCATCTATGCCTATCTCGGCGGTGTACCGGTGGTGGAGGCGCTTTTTCTCGGCGTGAAGGCCGCGGTTGTGGCAATCGTTCTCGAAGCGCTCTTCAAAGTCGCGAAAAAGGCGCTCGCCCGACCCGCCCATTGGGTGATCGCGGGCCTTTCCTTCCTTGGCATCTTCGCGCTGGCGCTGCCCTTTCCCGCGATCATCGCCGCCGCGGCGATCTGGGGCTATTTCACCACCCGCGAGCCTGCCGGAGAGGCCGTGCCGCTGCCTGCCGCGCGGGGCACGGGGGCCACGGTGGCCACATGGCTCGCGCTCTGGCTGGCGCCGATTGCCGTGCTTTGGCTGGCAGGGGCCGAGCTTCTCACGCAAGTCGCCACATTTTTCTCCAAACTCGCGGTGGTAACCTTCGGAGGCGCCTATGCGGTTCTGGCCTATATGACCCAGGAGGTGGTGCAGGATCGCGGCTGGCTGACCACGGCGGAGATGATGGATGGTCTGGGGCTTGCGGAAACCACGCCGGGGCCCCTGATTCTCGTCACCGAATTCGTGGGGTTCCTGGCCGGGTTCCGCGAGGGTGGGCTGGCGCTCGCGGTAGGCGCTGCCGCGCTGACCCTCTGGGTGACCTTCGTGCCCTGTTTTCTTTGGATTTTCGCCGGGGCACCGTATCTGGATTGGATTTCGGCGCGCCCGCGGCTGACCGGCGCGCTGCGCGCCATCACCGCCGCCGTCGTGGGCGTGATCCTTAACCTTTCGCTCTGGTTTGCCGCCCATGTGATCTTTCGCGAGGTGCCCACGTTCACCGCCGGGCCGATCCGGATCATCGCGCCCGAGCGTGCCAGCCTTGATCTGGCCGCCCTCGCGCTGGCCATCGGCGCCACGGTTTTACTTCTGGTGCTAAAATGGCCACTTCTGCGCGTGCTCGGCATATCTGCGCTCGCGGGGCTCGTGATCTCTCGCCTTGTCTGAAATATCGCCTGGAGCGCTCTTTCCTTCAGTTTGAAAACCAATATGCTGGCCGCGAAGCAGCGGGAGGCCCGCAGGGTGCAGAAGATCGATTACGGCAACCTGATGCACAGTGCGATGCGGGGCTTGATCCAGCGTGTGCTTCAGGAAGTGGCCGATCACGGCCTGCCCGGGCAGCATCACTTCTTCATCACCTTCGATACGATGCATCCCGATGTGGAAATCGCCGATTGGCTTTCAGATCGGTATCCTGACGAGATGACCGTTGTGATGCAGCACTGGTTTGACAATCTCAACGTGGGCGATGAGGGCTTCACCGTAACGCTCAACTTCGGCGATAGCCCGGAGCCGCTTTATATTCCGTATGACGCCATAAAAACCTTCGTCGACCCCTCTGTTGAGTTCGGCCTGCGATTTGAAACGCAGGACGATGAAGACGAGGTGCCGGAGGCCGAGATGGAAGAGGATGCGGTCGATCCCGAGGAACAAACCGTTCGCGATGCGGAAATCGTGAGCCTCGACAAGTTTCGAAAATAGCACACTTCCGCCGGTGGCCGGAGATTCCGGCGGCACCGATCCGCTTGCCCCTTTCTTGCCACAAACCCGTGCAACCGGTCACAGGACGGCCAAGGTTACGGGGATGAGATGAAGCTGAATTCGCTGCGCGAGGCGGAGGCACAACGGCCGGTTGACGGCTATTTTGCCCGCGCCACCCTGCCCTTGCGGATATCCGACGATCTGGCGGAAGCGGCCTTCGTAAAGCCGCTTTCGGAAACCCTCGATCGCCTGGGGATCGGGCGGGTTGTAGGCTATGAACTGGCACTTGACGATCAGGGCGAGCCGGTGCGCCTGCATATCCAGTTTTCGCTGGTCACCGATGCGCCGCGCGTGCTGCAGGCGGTGGCCGATGCGCTCGACACGCTCGATGCACCCGCGGGCAGCTATATCGGCAATGCCGAATGCGCCGATCTTGTCACTTTCGGGCACAGCCAGGGCCTTGGGCTTTACCTGCCCCGCGCCGATACCCGGGAAGAAGATCGTAAGGCCGTGATCGAAGCCTGTCGCGATGCGCTGGGGCAAGCCGGGCTCTACCAGGGTTCGGTCAGCGTGGGGGATCGGACGGCGCTTTATTTCTACGGCAACAGCTTCAACCGGATGAAAAGCGCGATCACCTATGTGATCACGACCGATCCGCGCTGCCGAAACGCCTTTGCGCGGCGGCTGAACTAGCGGCCCCGTTCAGAACGGGCCAAGGCTGCGTCTCTGGGCATGCGGGCCCCGCCGCGCCACTGCGCCAAGATGGGTGATTGCGGGCGCGCGGGCGGGCCGGTATCGGGTATGCAATCGCATTCCGGAGGGCCAACGCATGACCGACACTCGCACCGAAACCGATAGCTTCGGCCCCCTCGAAGTTCCGTCTGACAAGTATTGGGGCGCGCAAACCCAGCGATCGCTGATGAATTTTCCCATCGGTTGGGAAAAACAGCCCGTTGCGATCGTGCGCGCACTTGGCGTGATCAAGCAGGCCTGCGCCGAGGCGAACAAGGAACGTGGCGCCCTGCCCGCCGGGATTGCCGATGCGGTGATCGCAGCGGCCAGCGAGGTTGTGGCGGGCAAGCTCGACGATCACTTCCCCCTCGTTGTCTGGCAAACGGGCTCGGGCACCCAATCGAACATGAACGCCAATGAGGTGATCGCCAATCGCGCGATTGAAATCCTGGGCGGCACCATCGGTTCCAAGGATCCGGTGCACCCCAACGATCATTGCAATATGGCGCAATCGTCGAACGATACGTTCCCCACGGCGATGCATATTGCCACCGCGACCACCGCCCATGACGTTCTGCTGCCCGGGCTTGCCAAGCTGCACGCAGCGCTTGAGGCGAAGGTTGCGGAGTTCGAAGGCATCATCAAGATCGGGCGCACCCACACGATGGATGCCACGCCGCTCACGCTCGCGCAGGAGTTTTCGGGCTATACCCACCAGGTGGCGATGGCCATCGCGCGGGTCAAAGCGGCGCTGCCGCGGATCTATGAACTGGCCCAGGGCGGCACCGCGGTGGGCACCGGGCTGAATTCGCCCAAAGGGTGGGGCGAGACGGTTGCGGCCAACATGGCGCGTATCACCGGCCTGCCATTCGTGACCGCGCCCAACAAGTTCGAGGCGCTGGCGGGCCATGATGCGGTGGTGGAGATGTCGGGCGCGGTAAAAACCGCCGCCGCAAGCCTCTTCAAGATCGCCAACGATATCCGCCTGATGGGCTCGGGCCCGCGCTGCGGGCTCTACGAGCTGCTCCTGCCGGAAAACGAGCCCGGCTCTTCGATCATGCCCGGCAAGGTGAATCCCACCCAATGCGAGGCGATGACCCAGGTCTGCGCCCATGTGATGGGCAACGATGCCGCCGTGGGCTTTGCCGGCAGCCAGGGGCATTTCGAGCTGAACGTCTACAAGCCCATGATGGCCTATAACCTGCTGCAGGCAATGCAGCTTCTGGGCGACGCCTCGGCGGCGTTCACCGATAACTGCGTCTCCGGTATCCGCGCCAATACCGATCGGATCGATCAGCTGATGCGCGAGTCGCTGATGCTTGTCACCGCTCTTGCGCCCACCATCGGCTATGACAACGCCACCACCGTCGCCAAGACCGCGCATAAGAACGGGACGACGCTGAAGGAAGAAGCGATCAAGCTTGGCTTCGTGGATGAGGCAACCTTCGATCGGGTGGTGCGGCCTGAAGAGATGACCGGGCCCAAGTGACGACGCCGATCAACCTCCGAAAGGCCCGCAAGGCCCGCGCGCAGGCGGAACGCCGCGCGAAAGCGGATGAAAACGCCATTCGGTTCGGGCGCACCAAGGCACAAAAGGCACGTGAGGCGGCAGACGCCGCGCGCGGCGCCACCACGGTTGATCAGCACCGCCGCGAGGATCGGTTGGAGGACGGGCGCGAGGAATGAACGCGCGGCCCGTCAAGCACTCGCTCACCCTCAAGGGCCACCGTACCTCGGTCACGCTGGAAGATGCCTTCTGGGCCGAGTTTCGCGCCATCGCCAGGCGCCGGGGCCTGGCCATCAATGCGCTGGCGGCCGAGATCGACGCGGGCCGCGATTACGAAACCGGGCTGGCCTCGGCCATCCGGCTTTACATCCTCGAAGATCTCAAGGCTCAGGCCGCCGCGTCTGCCTCGTAGAGCGCGCGGCGCAGCATGGCGGCGGTTTCAAGCTGATCCCGCTCGGCCGCCGTCAGCCGCATATGCAGCGCGTCAACGGGGCGGAAGCCCCGATCGAACAACGCCTTCACCTCGGCGCGGTTCAGCTTGCGGGGCGGTGGCCCCGGCGGCGGCGATGCGGAAAAGCGGAACGTGGGCAGCGCGATCCGAAAGATCGGGCGCCGTGATACGGTGCGGGCAGACATCCAACCAATCCCCCTTGGCAGATACAAGGAAACACTGGCACTGGGCGGCAACTCGGGACGAATAGATAACAGGGGCATGGCAGCACGCGCCCCCAAGAGCGTGTCGGCCCCGCCGTTATGGCGCGTCGGGCGCGATCTCGCAAGCCTGGCTTGCCCGCGTGGCGGGTGACGCTGCGTTCCGAAGCGCAAGCTCCAGATAGATGCCCTCTGCCGAGCGCAGGGTGAGATGCGCAACGGGGCGGGGCGCGGGCCCATGGGGCGCCAGAGAGACGCGCGCGAGGATCGCGGCCAGCATCACCACGCCTTCGGCCAGCGCAAAGCCCGCCCCGGGGCAGATCCGCGGCCCGGCGGAGAACGGCATATAGGCATTGCGCTGGCTTTCCCTCGTGGCCTCCTCCGCCCACCGTTCGGGGCGGAAAGCATCCGGGTCATCCCATTGATCGGTATGGCGCTGCAGGTGCCAGGGCGAGACGATGATCTGCGATCCCACCGGCACGTCCCGGCCCCGCCACCGTTCCGGCTGGGTGGCGCTGCGCACCATCATCGGCACCGGGGGGTAAAGCCGCAGCGCTTCGCGAAACACATCGCGGGTGAAGGGCAGTTCCGAAAGCGCGGCAAAGCCGGGCGCGGCCATGAAGCGCGCGGCTTCCTCGGCCACGCGATCCTGTTCCTCGGGATGCGTGGCCAGAAGATAAAGCGCCCAGGCCAGCACGCTGGCGCTTGTCTCATGGCCCGCCAGAAAGAAGATCGCCACCTGATCGGCCATCTCTTCGGTGGTGAAGCGCGCGCCCGTCTGCGGATCGACCGTTGTCATGATCTTGGTGGCCAGATCGTCGGGCGCCGTGCCCGCCGCAATCGCCGCCTGACGCGCCCGGCACATCGAAGAGATCAGCGATCGGATCTCTGCCGCCGCAGCCTTGGCGGAGCGCCTGTGCCCGCGCGGCACCCAGGCGGGCAGCGTGAGCGCGGCGCCAAGGTTCAGGATCGGCTGGGTGCGCTGGTAGGCGCGAAACGCCTCGAAAACCGCGCGCGCGGTCTTGTCTTCAATCGGCACCGAGAAGAGCGCGCGAAAGATCACGTCCGCCGCCGCGCGGGCGGTGATCTCTTCGAT
>JANQPC010000102.1 GCA_028285485.1 Paracoccaceae bacterium
AGGGGCTGTCCGAAGGCCGCCGTACCGTAAGAGTACATGTAGGACATGCGGGGGTTCCCCGCCGGTCACGCCGCACCCGGGCGGGCCCGCCTCTCCGGCTTTTCTTGCTTTCCCCCCGGGCTGCCCATGGCAGTGCCGGGCGCAAGGCGTTGGGTCACTCGCCCCCAAAACCACCCGTGCTCAGGCCAATAGCGCCGGGCCAGCACGTTCCCTGACGCCTCGCACCGTCCTCCGTGAGACACTTTGGCCCAGCCCCGCCCCCTCGCCAGCCCCGCCACCGGGCCGCTACGCTCCCCCGCACCGGCTGCCAGCGGAGGCGCCATGGAACGGCCCAAAGGAACTGTCCCCCTGCGCCTGAGCCTCACGGCCACAGGCGCGGTGGCCGGGCTTGCGCTTTGGGTGATTGCCGAGTTCCTGCCGGAGCTTACGCAAAACGGCCGCGCGATCCTCGCCGCGGCCACGGTGGCGGCGGGGTTTTTCGGCCCGCTTCTAATCATGCTCGGCCCCCTTTCGCCAGCGCGGGCCGTCGCTGGCGCGGCGCTGATCGCGGCACCGCTCGCCATTCTCGCAACCTCCGCCAGCATGCGCTTCGATACGGTGGGCGGCTTCATCGAAACCGGCCACCCCGTCGTGGCCATGGCGCTCTCGGCCATCCTCCCGATCCCCTACCTGATCGCGGGGCTCGGGCCGGGCAACCGCTGGATGCATTACCCCACGCTCTACCAAGCGGCCTGGGAGGCGGCGGTACGCACAGTCGCGGCGCTGCTGTTCCTCGGCCTCTTCTGGCTGATCCTCTATCTCAGCGACGCGCTTTTGCAGCTTGTCGGGATCGAACTTATCGATTGGATCGTAGACATCGATGCCGTGCCCTTCATCCTCTCGGGCCTCGTTCTGGGCCTGGGCGGGGCTGTGGCGCATGAGCTTTCGCATGTATTGTCACCCCTGCTGCCCATCCGGCTTCTCCGGCTGATGCTGCCGATTGTGCTGGCGGTCACTGCCCTCTTTCTTGCCGGGCTTGCTTTTCGGGGCCTGGGGCGGATCTTCGGCGATCTCTCCATCGCGGCGCTTTTGATCGCGGTCAGCGCGGCGGCGGCGCTCCTGGTGAGCGCGGCGATCGATCGCGAAGATTCCTCCGCTGTGCAGGGCCCGATGATGCGCCGCGCCACCGCGGCCCTCGCGCTTATCCTGCCGGGGCTTGCTGCACTTGCGATCTATTCGGTGACCGAACGGGTCAGCCAATACGGCTGGTCGCCCGACCGGCTAGCCGCGATGTCGGCCGCCGTGATCATGGCGGCCTATGGCGGTGCCTATGCGCTGGCGATCCTGCCGGGGCAGGGCTGGATGGGGCGCATCCGGCAGGCCAATTCCGGCGTGGCGCTGGCGGCGCTGGCGCTGGCCATCGCCTGGCTCAGCCCGCTTCTGAACCCCCAGAGGCTTGCCGCCACAAGCCAGGTGGCACGGTTCGAGGCGGGCGCGGTGCCCGCAGAAGCGCTCGATCTCTGGGCCATCGGGCGCGATTGGGGGCGCCCCGGCGCCGCCGCGCTGGATCGGCTGGCCGCCGTGGCCGGGGGCGAGGATGGCGCGGTGCTGGCCGAGCGGCGCGCGGCGCTTGAGGCTTCGCTCAACCGGTACGATTTTGAAACCCGCGTGCCCCCGGAGGTGGAGGAAGCCGCGCGCCTGGCGCTGCGCGATGCGATGGCGGTTCACCCCGCCGGGGTGGAGCTGCCAGAGGGGTTCTTTGCCAGCGAAACCCCCGATCAGATTGCGCGCCTTGCCCGCGCCTGCGATCGGCGCACGCCCGGCGGCAATCCGGGCTGCCTGGCCGCCAGGCTGGATCTCTGGCCCGGGCGCGCGGGGCAGGAGATCGTGGTTTTCGCGATGATGACCGACACCGCGGTTCTCGCCAAAGTGCGGGATCCGCAAACGGGCGGCGCACTCCGGCCCCTGCAGGCCACCTGGCTCAGCGATGTTCCCCGCGCCCAGCTGGAGCCAGGCCTGATCGATGCGATACTTGCCGGCGGCTACCGGCTCAGCGCCCCGGCGCTGAACGGGCTGGAACTTGGCGGCGATACCCTGCTCCTTTTGCCCTGAACGCCCCGCCATTTTTGCCGATTGTTAAGCGGGCCGCCCTACACCACCGGTTCAGGAACGAAGGACGGTGCCATGCATGGCCTGATCAACAAGGCGATCGAGGGCTTTGTCGTTGAAATTTACGGCGCGGGCGCCTGGCAATCGATTGTGACCGAGGCGGAGACCGGCGCCGCAAGCTTTGAGGCGATGCTCGTCTATGACGATGTGATCGCCGAGCGGCTGTTGGAGGCCACCGCCGCTCACCTCAACAAGCCGCGGCCGATGCTTCTGGAAGATATCGGCACCTTCCTTGTGTCGCACCCGCGGATGCCGGCCCTGCGCCGGCTGTTGCGCTTTGCGGGAACCGAGTTTGAGGATTTCCTGCATTCGCTTGAGGATCTGCCCGGGCGCGTGCGGCTTGCCGTGCCGGATTTCATCCTGCCTTCGATGGAGATCACCCACAAAGGCGCGCGGGATTACGAGCTTTCCTGCGGGCCGCTCTTTGAGGGCTTCGGCCATGTGATGGTGGGGCTCTTGCAGGCCATGGCCGATGAATACGGGGCGCTGGTCACGATTGAACACCACGGGCCCGGCCCGGGCGCGGGCGGTGACACATCCCGCGGCTTGGAGGTGATCTCGATCCGCCTGCATGTGCCGCAATTCAGTGAGGGCCGGCGCTTCGCGCTGGGCGTTGGTGGGGGCTAGGGCATGGCGCCGGACGGGATCTCTGTCAGCGGGGCGGCCATCGATCAGATGATGCCGATGCATGTGCAGATCGATGGCCAGGGCCGGATCGCCCATCTGGGCCCGACGCTGGCCAAGCTCGATGCGGCGAATTTCGAGATCGGCGCGCCGTTTTCCGATTTCTTCGAAATGCGCCGCCCGCCGATCATCGGCACGTTGCGCGATCTGCGCCGCGCAGCGGGCAAGCCCCTGCGGCTGCGCCTGCGCGATCCCTTCAACACGCCGCTCACGGGGCTGGCAGCTGTGCTGCCCGAAACCGGCGGGGTGCTGATGAACCTCTCCTTCGGGATCACGATCGTTGAATCCCTGCGCCGCTATCCGCTGACCAGCACCGATTTCGCGCAGACCGATATCGCGGTTGAGATGATGTTTCTCAGCGAGGCCCATACCGCGGTGATGAACGAATGGCACAAGCTCTATCGCCGCCTAGACGGGGCGCGCACGGCGGCAGAGCGGGATGCGGCAACCGATACACTGACCGGGCTTTTCAATCGCCGGGCGCTGGAAGATAGCGCCGCCCGCCTGATTTCTGCCGAGCTGCCCTTTTCGCTGATGGCCGTGGATCTGGATTTCTTTAAGGAGGTGAACGATACGCTCGGCCATGCCGCTGGCGATACGGTGCTGCAGCACGTCGCGCGGGTTCTGCGCAGCGTAACGCGCGGGCACGATACCGTTGCGCGCGTAGGCGGCGATGAATTCATCGTTCTGTTTCTCGGCGAAACCGATCCCGTGGCCATCGCGAGGATCGGCGAGCGCCTGCTTGAGCGGCTGAACGAACCGATCACGGTGGGCCAGGAGATTGCGCAGATCTCAGGCAGCCTCGGATCGGTCAGTTCCCTGCTCTACGAGAAACCCAATCTGGAGCGGATGATCCGCGATGCCGATGAGGCGCTCTACGAGTCAAAGAAAGAGGGCCGGTCGCGGCTGACGATTCGCGGCGCGCCAGATGCCGAGCGCTCCTAGGAGCTTAACGCAGCGCCAATGGGCAGGGCCGAGATTCGGGGCAGGGACGTGGGCCCACGCGCAGGGGCGGGGAGATGAGCGCCGGGGATTCGCGGCGGATCTTTTGCGGCGGAGGTGTTTCGGCGGAGAGGCCGAGCGCAAGCGCGGCGCCGACGTGTTGGGCTAAGTCATGGGGCGGAGCGACTTGCGAAAAGGCATGGGGGCGAGACGGGGCGAACCTATCCGGCGAAGCAGGCGCGGCGGCGGCGGGGCGAAGAGATGCGGCAGAATAACGGGGCGGAGTAGCGCGGCGCAGAAACGGGGCGGAGAAGCGGGGCCGAGCAGCGGCTGAAGCTTCGCGCGGCCCGTCCGGCCATCGGCCAAAAAAAAGCCGGATGGAGGACCTCTCTCCATCCGGCCTGACTTACGCCCCCCGGGTTCAGCCGCACATTGGCTCCTCCGGACACTCGTTAAACTCGTACCTACCCTTCCGGGCTCTGGAAACATGGCCTTTGTAGCCTGACGTGTAAGGGGGGATTAAGGCCGGATTTGCGAAGAAAGTGGCGAGGGAATGGAAACGATGGCGCGGCGCGCATTTGCCAAATTGGCAAAGCTTCGCCATCCACCTCAACAATCGGCAAGTTTTTGCTGGGGATAGGCCGGAATCGAAGGCTTTTTTGGGGCGCACGTTTCCAGATCGGAAACAGCGGGAGTGCCGGATTGGGCACGGGGCTTCCGATTTGGCGCGGCACAGCAATTGATGCCGGATCGTGAACACTCTGTTCACGGGTCAGATTTATTGCGCGGCACGTGTTGGATGAGAGTCTGGGGAAACAAATTCCCGTCATGCGGGTTATTTGCCCATCCGGAATCGCAACCCACGTAAGAAGATTCTCGAAAGCGCCTACCTGGGCGGGAATAGCGATTCTCTTTCCCGTAGCCCGCGCGGATTTTGGCGGCCCGTCAGCGTGCGACGGTTATCAGGGATAATATTATTTAAAATCAGATGGTTAAATCGATCTCAGCGCCCCACGCCCTCCGCCTTGGCCCAAGGGCGCCGCATGCGCCTGCGCCGGGCCGGGATCGGGCGCACAACTCCCGGGTGTTCGCCACAATGCGCCCGGTTGCAGGGGCCACGCGAAAGAGCCGCAGGCCATGTCCAAGCGCATAGAAGCCACCCCGGAGCCCGATGCGCTCCCGCGGCCAAAAGGCGAAGTTTCGATCTGTCGATCCTCCGGCGCGAGAGTTTCCAAAACGGAATCGGGGGCCGGCCCCAGCGCCAAACTCCCCGATTTACCAAAACGGAAGGCCCCTGAGCCCGCCCCGAACGGGCGCAAGGGGCGCGGGATTAGCGTGCCCCTTGCCAGCTTCCAAACGCCCTTGGCGGGCCGGGCCAGCCCCGCCCTAGAAGTGGATTGATTTCGGATCGAGCGGTTTCTCTTGCGGCGGGGCAAACTTCGTCAGATCGATGCCCTCGACGGCCGTTTTGTATTCATCGATCGTCGGCGTGCGCCCGAGGATGGCCGACAGCACCACGACGGGGGTAGAGGCCAGCAGGCTTTCACCCGCCTTCTCCTCGGAATCCTCCACCACGCGGCCCTTGAAGAGGCGGGTGGAGGTGGCAAGCACCGTATCGCCCTTGGCGGCCTTCTCCTGATTGCCCATGCAGAGGTTGCAGCCCGGGCGCTCCAGATAGAGGATGTTCTCGTATTCGGTGCGTGCCGTTTGCTTCGGCGCCGCATCATCGAACTCGAAGCCCGAGTATTTCTGCAGCACCGCCCAATCGCCTTCTTCCTTCAGCTCGTCGATGATGTTGTAGGTGGGTGCTGCCACCACAAGCGGCGCCTTGAAGGCCACATCGCCGCTTTCTTTTTCAAGATTTCTAAGCATTTGGGCCACGATCTTCACGTCACCTTTATGCACCATGCAGGATCCCACGAAGCCCAGATCCACCTTCTTCTCGGCCCCGTAGTAGGAAATCGGGCGAATGGTATCGTGGGTATAGCGCTTCGAGATATCGGCGTTCGTCACATCGGGGTCGGCGATCATCGGTTCGTTGATCGCATCGAGATCCACCACCACTTCGGCGAAGTATTTCGCGGTCTCATCGGGGCGCAGCGCGGGTTTCTCGCCCGATGTGATCTGCGCGATCCGGGTGTTCGCGATGCCGATGAGGTTCTTCAGCATCCCCGCTTCGTTATCCATGCCCTTCTCAACCATGATCTCGATCCGCGCCTTGGCGATTTCGAGCGATTGGATCAGCGTGTCGTCCTCCGAGATGCAGATCGAGGCTTTCGCCTTCATCTCCGCCGTCCAGTCCGTGAAGGTAAAGGCCTGGTCGGCCAGAAGCGTGCCGATATGAACCTCGATCACCCGGCCCTGAAAAACGTTATCGCCGCATTGCTGGAGCATCTGCGCCTGCGTGGCATGCACCACGTCGCGGAAATCCATGTGATCGGCGAGCCGGCCCTTGAACGTAACCTTCACCGATTCCGGGATCGGCATCGTGGCCTCCCCGGTGGCCAGCGCCAGCGCCACGGTGCCGGAATCCGCCCCGAAAGCCACGCCTTTTGACATCCGGGTGTGGGAATCGCCGCCGATGATGATCGCCCAGTCATCCACGGTGATATCGTTCAGCACCTTGTGGATCACATCCGTCATCGAATGGTAGACGTTCTTGGGATCGCGCGCGGTGATCAGCCCGAAATCGTTCATGAAGGCCATCAGCTTCGGGGTGTTCGCCTGTGCTTTGAGATCCCAGACCGAGGCGGTGTGGCAGCCCGATTGGTAGGCGCCGTCGACCGAGGGCGACAGCACGGTGGCCGCCATCGCCTCCAGCTCCTGGCTTGTCATCAGCCCCGTGGTATCCTGCGAGCCCACGATATTGACCTTTACGCGTACGTCTGATCCGGCGTGCAGCGTTTTGCCGGGCGTCGCGCCGCGCGCATTGGCATTGAAGATCTTCTCCACCGCCGTCAGCCCCTGGCCTTCGTGCGAGATTTCCTTGGCGGGCGCGAAGGCCGACTTCAGTTCGATGCCCAGCGTTTCGCAGGCGAAGGTCTGCAGCTTCTTGCCGAAAACGATGGCGTAGGATCCGCCAGCCTTCATGAACTCCACCTTCTGCGGGGTGAAGGAGGCGGAAAGATCGGCAAGCTCTTCGCCAGCGTCCGAGAGCAGCGTCTTTTTGCCCGTGTCGATCGTGAGCACCGTGCCGGTTTCAACCGAATACTTCTGTTCAAGGATCGGGTTGCCATCATTGTTGAGGATCGGCTTGCCATCCTCATCAAGCTTCTTGACCCAGTTCTTGAGATCGATCCCGATCCCGCCGGTCACGCCGACGGTGGTAAGGAAGATCGGCGAGATGCCATTCGTGCCGGCCACCACAGGCGCAATATTGACGAAGGGCACGTAGGGGCTGGCTTGCTTGCCCGTCCAAAGCGCCACGTTGTTGACGCCGGACATGCGCGAAGAACCCACGCCCATCGTGCCTTTTTCGGCAATCAGCATCACGCGCTTGTCGGGATGCTGCAGCTTCAGCGCTTCGATTTCCTTCTGCGCCTGTTCCGAGATCATGCATTTGCCGTGCAACTCACGGTCAGAACGCGAATGCGCCTGGTTGCCGGGCGAAAGCAGGTCGGTCGAGATATCGCCCTCTGCCGCGATGTAGGTGACAACCTTGATCTCATCCTCAACATCGGGGAGCCGGGTAAAGAACTCTGCCTCCGCATAGCTTTCCAGAATGCTGCGCGCGATCGGGCTGCCGGCCTTGAAGGCGGTGGCGATCCGGTCGGTATCGGCCTCGTAGAGGAACACCTGGGTTTTCAGAACCTCGGCGGCCTGTTCGGCAATTGCGGGATCCTGCCCGAGGGCGAGATCGAGCAGCACCTCAACGGAGGGCCCGCCCTTCATGTGCGAGAGCAGTTCGAAGGCGAAGGCGGGCGTGATCTCATCGAGGGTGACGGCGCCTTCGATCACCTCTTTCAGGAAGGCGGCCTTTGCGCCGGCCGCACGGGTGGTGCCCGGAAGCGTGTTGTAGATCAGGTACTTGAGCGAATCCGCGCGATGGGGATGCGCGGGATCCTTGATCTGTTCGATGATCTCGCGCGTGAGATCGCCGTCATCAATGGGCTTGGGGTGCAGCCCTTGGGCCATGCGGGTTTCAATCTCTTCGAGGTAGGCTGCGTAAAGGCTCATGGCGATCTCGATATCTTCGGGGTTCCAGATGTGGTGAGGCGCCGGCATGCGGGCGGTGGCCCAAGGCGCGACAGTATTTGTATACAAAAGTATACCGCTCGCGATGCCCAGGCAAGGGCGCGGGCCGCGAACTGATGCCGCAGGCAGCGCGGCGTGCGGCGCCGCGATGCACGCATGGTTGCGCAAAAGTTCCTCTTTCTGTCAAAAAAGGTGCAGCCCCGGGGCCGGGCGGCCCGCCCGCCGGGCCAGGGCCCCGCCCGCTGGCCCAGCCCTCAGACGCGAGTGATCAGATACGCCGCATGACGACCGAAAGCCACACCACGCACGATGCGCTCGAAGACCCACGCAATGCAGATATCGGCATCTATGTGAACGGCGACATCCTGCATCGGGACAATGCGAAGGTCTCTGTCTATGACAGCGGCTTTCTTCTGGGCGATGGGATGTGGGAGGGGCTTCGGCTTTACGATGGCGTGTGGGCCTTCTTCGAAGATCACATGGATCGCTTCTTCAACTCCTGCAAATCGGTCAGCCTGGACGTGGGGATGGATGCGCAGGGCGTGTTCGAAGCGCTTGAGGCCACCCGCGCGGCCAACAAAATGCACGCGGATGTGCATTGCCGGCTGATGCTGACACGGGGGGTGAAGGTGAAACCCTTCCAGCACCCCTCGCTCAGCCGCTCCGGCCCCACCTTCGTGATCATCATGGAGCATTCGAAACCGGTGGACCGGCTGCAATCGGCCGGCATCCGGCTGGCCACCGTGCCCCAGGTGCGGGGCCTGCCGATGAGCCAGGATGCCAAGTATAACAGCCATTCCAAGCTCAACTGCGTGATCGCCTGCCTGCAGGCCGAACAGGCCGGGGCGGATGAGGCGCTGATGCTCGATCCCCATGGCTTCGTGAACACCACCAATGCCTGCAACTTCTTCATCGTGCGCCGTGGGGAGGTTTGGACGTCGACCGGCGATTACTGCATGAACGGGGTCACGCGGCAGAAGGTGATCGATGTCTGCCGGGCCGATGGCATCCCGGTGTTTGAGAAGAATTTCTCGCTTTATGAGGCCTATGGGGCCGAAGAGGCGTTTCTCACCGGCACATTCGGGGCGCAGACGCCGGTGGCCGAGATCGATGGCAAGCCCATAGGCGATGGCGCGCGGCCTGTGACGGCGCGGATCCGCGATCTCTACACCGGGCTGGTGGCCGAATACGTGGCCGAGAAAAGGGCGGCGCCACGGTGATGCGAGCCGCGTTCGGGAGAGGCTGCTGCCATGCGTGACACGATCCGCGCGCAGTACCTGGCCGAGGAAACCCCGCTTGTTCGGCAACTTGCCGCGGCTTTGCCAGATGCAGCCACCCGCGCGCACATCTCTGCCCGCGCCGCCGAGCTTGTGCGTTCTGTGCGGGAGACCGGCAAGGTGGGCGTGATGGAGAGCTTTCTCGCCGAGTATGGGCTTTCCACCGATGAGGGCGTGGCGCTGATGTGCCTGGCCGAAGCAATGCTGCGGGTGCCCGACAGCGCCACGGTGGATGAACTTATCCGCGATAAGATCACGCCCCATGACTGGGCCAGCCATATCGGCGATTCCGGCTCGATCCTCGTGAACGCATCGACCTGGGCACTGATGCTTACCGGCAAGGTACTGGATGATGACGGGGCGGGCGTTGCGGGCACGCTGCACGCGCTTGTCCGGCGGATGGGCGAACCGGTGATCCGCCGCGCCGTGGGCCAGGCCATGGCCGAGATGGGCGCGCAATTCGTGCTGGGCCGCACGATTGAGGAGGCGATGGGGCGGGGCGAGGCAATGGTCGCCCGCGGCTACACCTATTCCTACGATATGCTGGGCGAAGCCGCGCGTACGGAGCCCGATGCGCTGCGCTATCACGCCGCCTATGCCGAGGCCATCGCCGCGATCGCGGGCCGGGCCGGGGCGGGCGATGTGCGCCGGAACCCAGGCATCTCGGTCAAGCTCTCCGCGCTGCACCCCCGCTATGAGCAGGGCCAGCGCGCCACGATGCTGCCGGTTCTGGCAGATCGCCTGCTGGGTCTCGCACGCGCTGCTGCAGAGGCCGGGATCGGGTTTAATATCGATGCGGAAGAGGCCGACAGGCTTGATCTTTCTCTCGATTTGATCGAGCGCGTTCTTGGCGATCCGGGCCTTGCGGGTTGGGATGGGTTCGGCATCGTCGTGCAAGCTTTCGGGCGCCGCGCGCTGCCCACGATTGACTGGCTTTACGCGCTGGCCGGGCGCCTCGACCGCCGGATCATGATCCGCCTCGTCAAGGGTGCCTACTGGGATATGGAGATCAAGCGCGCGCAGGTGCTGGGGCTCCCCGATTACCCCGTGTTCACCCGCAAGGAACATACCGACATCAGCTATCTCGCGGGCGCCCGGAAGCTTCTGGCGATGACCGACAGGGTCTATCCGCAATTCGCCACGCACAACGCCCATTCGGTGGCCGCGATCCTTGAGATGGCGGGAGACGGCGATGCGTTCGAGTTTCAGCGGCTCCACGGCATGGGCGAGGCGCTGCATGATGCGGTTCTGGGTGCGGAGGGCACGCGCTGCCGGATCTACGCGCCCGTGGGCGCGCATCAGGATCTGCTGGCTTATCTGGTGCGGCGGCTTCTGGAGAACGGGGCGAATTCGTCTTTCGTGAACCAGATCGTTGATCTTTCGGTCGCGGCCGAAGAGATCGCGCGCGATCCGGTGGAGGTGGCCGAAGCGCATGGGTGCGCGCCGCACCCGGCGATCCCGCGGCCCGCGGATATCTTCGCGCCGCGCCAGAACGCGAGAGGCTGGGATATTACCGATCCCGCCACGCTGGCAGAGATCGAGGCGGGCCGCGCGGCCTTCGCGGCGCCTCATGTGTGGGAGGGCGGGCCGGTCACGCCCGCCGCCGGGGGTGCGGCTGAGGTGCGGGAGATCGTCAACCCCGGCGATCCGTCAGACCGGGTGGGCAGGGTGACAGAGGCGGATGCGGGCCTTGTGGAGCGGGCGGTGGGCCTTGCCGTCGAGGCGCAACCCGGATGGGCCGCGCGCGGCGCACCCGAACGCGCGGCCATCTTGCGCCGGGCCGCCGCGCTTTACGAAGCGAACGCCTTCGAGATCTTCGCGCTCACGGCCCGGGAGGCGGGGAAAACCTTGCTTGATGGGGTGGCCGAACTCCGCGAGGCGGTGGATTTCCTGCGCTACTACGCCGATCAGGCCGAGGCGCTGGGCGATGCCCGCGCGCCCCGGGGGGTGATCGCCTGCATCAGCCCCTGGAACTTTCCGCTGGCAATCTTCACCGGCCAGATCGCCGCGGCCCTTGCGGCCGGAAACGCGGTGGTGGCCAAGCCCGCCGAGCAAACGCCTCTGATCGCAACCCGCGCGGCGGCCTGGCTTCTGGAAGCCGGGGTGCCGCCCGGGGCGCTGCACCTCCTGCCGGGCGATGGCCCGGGCGTGGGCGCGCCGCTCACCGCCGATCCGCGGCTGGGCGGGGTGTGCTTCACCGGCTCTACCGAAGTGGCCAAGATCATCGACCGGCAGCTGGCCGAAACCGCGCCGGGCGCGATGCTGATTGCCGAAACCGGCGGGCTGAATGCGATGATCGTGGATTCCACCGCGCTTCTCGAACAGGCCACCCGCGATATCGTGCGCGCCGCCTTCCAATCGGCGGGCCAGCGCTGTTCGGCGCTGCGCGTGCTTTATGTGCAGGCGGATGTCGAGGAGAAGCTGCTTGAGATGCTCTTCGGCGCGATGGACGCGCTTGTGACCGGCGATCCCTGGCAGATTGCAACCGATGTCGCCCCGGTGATCGATGCCGAGGCGGCGGGGCTGATCGGCGCTTATCTGGCCGAGAGGGGTGCGGAAGGCCGCATCCTGAAACAGATTCCGGTGCCGGAAACCGGGCAGTTCGTGCCCCCCACGGTGATCCGCGTCGCAGGGATCGGGGAGGTGACCCGCGAGATTTTCGGCCCGGTGCTGCATGTGGCGCGGTTTGAGGGCGAGGCGGTGGAAGAGGTGGTTTCGGAGATCAACGCGCGCGGCTATGGGCTGACCTTCGGCCTGCACACCCGGATCGATGACCGGGTGCAACGGGTGCTCGATGGGCTGCATGTGGGCAATGTCTATGTGAACCGCGATCAGATCGGCGCGGTTGTCGGATCGCAGCCCTTCGGCGGCCACGGGCTTTCGGGCACCGGGCCGAAGGCCGGCGGGCCGCTCTATCTCCCCCGCTTCACCATTGTGCGGGACGCAGGCGCAGAGGCGCCCGCGGGTCACCCGATTGAGCCGGGCGCGGTGGACGAGGCGGCGCAGCGGCTGGCGGGCCGGGGCAGGGCGGCGGTGCCGGACCGTGTGGCCCGCCTGCGCGGGGTTCTGCGCGGCAAGGCCGCGGCGGCCATGTCGGCCGCTGCGGGGCTCGATCTCGGGCCCGTGGATCTGCCCGGGCCCACGGGGGAGGCGAACCAGTACATGCTCACGCCCCGGGGCACGGTTCTATGCCTCGGCCCGGATGCCGAAAGCGCGCTTGCACAGGCGGTGCAGGCGCTCGCCGCGGGCAACCGCGTGCTTGCCATTGCGCCGGGGGCCGCGACCGCGCTTGCGGATCTCAGAAAGGCAGACCTGCCGTTTGAAATCCTCGATGGCGTGCTCGACCCATCCGCGCTCGCCACCCTTCCCGCGGATCTTGTGGCGCATGCGGGCCCCGGCGCGGCCCCCTATCGCCGGGCCTTGTCCGGGCGCGCGGGGCCGATCGTTCCGCTTGTGGCCGAGCGCATCGCCCCGGCGGCCTATTGCCTGGAACAGGCGGTTTGCATCGATACAACGGCGGCGGGCGGCAATGCCTCGCTTCTGGCCGCCTCAAGCTGACGCTGACGAGAGCGTCAGGCGAGAGATCGAAATCGCGTAATACCGCCTGAAATCAACGAGTTTCGCGCGCTAAGTGATGCGTGGTGCTTCGTGGATTTCGTCAACCGCGTTAGGCCGCAGAAGCCCCCCGGATCGCGCGCGTGGCCCCGTGGATCGCGGCATCGGAGACGCGCCGCGCATCGGCCTGCCCGTCACCGAGGATCGTGGCCTCCGGGCGCAGACGCGATCTTGCGCGCTCATCCACCGGGCACCAGCCGCTGGCATCAACCAGCCCCGCCGCACGGGCGATCCTGCCCGCGCCTTGCAGGGGTACGAAGTTTACGGCATCGGTTAAGATCGCACCGCGGTCCGTTTCGATCCGGCCACGGGTGACATCCACTTCGGTGACGATCCCGCCTTCCCCTGCGTGATGCCAATCGATGCGCCTGCCGGGCAGGGCGGCGCGCGTTTGATCGCGAAGCGCGATGTGATGCCCGCCGTCCAGAACAGTCAGCCGCGCCCCAGTTCCAGCCAGCCAGAGCGCACGTTCCAGCGCCACCTTGGGGTGGCTGATCTCGCGCGGCAGGCGCAACACCACGTGGCTTTTTCGCGGCAGCGCAGCCATTTGGGCCCGAAGGCGCTGCGCCTCGCGCAGGTTGCCCCAGGCCGCAGGCCAGAGGTGCCGGGCGCGGGCATCGTATCCCGCGACGCCCTCGGGAAGCGCCTCGCTGCCGGGGGCAAGATAGATCCGGTCAAACCCCAGGCGCCGACCGGAGAACAGCTCCATAGAGCCCGCCCGCCAATCGATGCCTAGGGCCTCATCCAGCACGATCGAAACGCCCGCGGCAGTAAGCGCGCCCGGCGTGACGGGCGCATTGACGCGTTGGAAATGCGCAGGCGCCTGTGAGGATGCCCGGAAGCGGGCCGGATCGCGCTCAACAAGCGTGACCTCAAGGTGCGGTGATTGGCGCGCCAGCAGCAGGGCCGCGGATGCGCCCGCTGGCCCGCCCCCCAGCACCAGGGCTTGCGCCGCCTTGGGGCGCAAGCTCAGGGCGGCTGCGCCTGCGGCGGCGCCCAGCAGAAAACGGCGGCGTGTCTGGCTCATGAGCGCTTCTCCAGGAGTTCTGCATCGGGGTGGATCGGGCGGTAGATTTCCACCCGGTCGCCCTCTTTCACGGGCTTGTCGAGCTTGGCGATGGTGCCGAAGATGCCAACCTTGTTGGTTTCTACATCCAGCTCGGGAAACTCTGCCAGAAGGCCCGACGCTTCGATGACATCGCGCACCGTTGCGCCTTCGGCGATATCGAGGTTGCGCCAGATCTGTGCGTTGGGGCGGGCATAGGCGATGCCGACATTCATTGGGGATCTCCCGTTTCGGGGCGCGGGCTGAGCACGCCTGCGGCGGTGAAGGTGCGCGCGGCGCCGCCGGTTTCGGCCTGGCCCCCGCCTCGGGCGCGGTTGAGCGCATCGATCTTGGATTTCGCGGCCAGCAGGAAGCCCAGCACGATGAAGCCGCCGGGTGGCAGGATCAGGAGGAGGAAGCCGGGGTAATCCGGAAAAACCGTGATCTCGAGGAAGCCGAAGGCGGGGCCGAGCACCGCGCCGGCATTTGCGAAAAGCGTGCCGGAGCCGAAGACTTCCCGCAGACCGCCAAGAAGCACCAGCGCGATGGTGAAGCCGAGCCCCATCATGAGCCCGTCAAATCCGGCGGCAACCGGCCCCTGCCTGGATGCAAACGCCTCGGCCCGCCCCAGGATCGCGCAATTGGTCACGATGAGCGGGATGAAAAGGCCCAGACCTTTGTGCAATTCATGGGCATAGGCGTTGAGGCCCAGATCCACCATCGTCACAAGGGTTGCGATGATCAACACGAAGGCGGGAATGCGGATCTGGGGCGTGATAACGGGGCGGAGGGCCGAGACCGCCACGCCCGATGCGATCATCACAGCCGTTGAGGCCAGCCCCATGCCTAAGCCGTTCGTTGCGGTGCCTGTGACGGCAAGGAGCGGGCAAAGCGCCAGGAACTGGCCGAAGACAACGTTATTATCCCAGATGCCATCGCGGGCGATTTTGCGGAAATCCGTCATGGCCGCGCCTCAAGGATCCGGCTGCGGTGGCGCACGAAAAGCTGCAGCCCGCGTTCCACAGTGGCCACCACGGCGCGAGGCGTGATCGTGGCGCCTGAGAATTGATCGAATTCCCCGCCATCCTTCCGCACGGCCCAGCCGTCAGGATCGGGATCCTGCAGCGAGCGGCCCAGAAAACTGTCCACCCAAGGGCTGATGCGGCGCTCGATCTTATCGCCCAGGCCCGGGGTTTCGGTGTGGCTGAGCACGCGCACGCCCAGAATACGGCCATCGGGCGCGATGCCGATCAGAACCCCGATCGCGCCGGAATAGCCAAAGCCGGTAAGCTCCAGCGCAGCCCCGGTCACGCGCGGCCCGGCCTTCGCGAGATAAACGGTGATGGCGCCTTCGGCGGTATCGTTCAGGATCAGCCGGGTTTGTGACGGGTCGTTATCATGCCCCTCCGCCGGCAAGACCTGCGCGAGAGAGGCCAGAAGATCCTCTGCCTTTCGCGCCGCAATCGCACTTTCGGTGGCAGAATGGGTGAGCGACAGGATCAGCGCGGCAGCCAGCGAAAAAAGGCCCAGCAGAACGCCCTGGCCGAGAGGCGCCCGAAAGACCCAGGCGCGATCCGCATGCGCCGCGCCCGCCATCACCGATCCTCCAGCGGCAACGGGGCGCCCTTGCGGGTTCGTCCGAAGATGCGCGGGCGGGTGTAAGTATCGATCAGCGGAACGCAGGCGTTCATCAGAAGCACCGCGAAAGCCACGCCTTCAGGGAAGGCGCCCCAGGTTCGGATGATGAAGATCAGGCTGCCGATCCCGCAGCCGTAGATCGCCTTGCCAAGCGCCGTCATCGGCGCGGTCACGTAATCGGTTGCGATAAAGAACGCGCAGAACATGGCCGAGCCGGTGGCGAGGTGAAAAACCGGCGGCACGAATTCTTCGGGGTTCACCAGATGCGCGATGCCGGCCAGTGCGGCAAGGCTGCCCAGAACCGCCACGGGCAGGATGATCCGGATGATGCGCAATAGGGCGAGCGCGAGCCCGCCCAAAAGCAGAAGAAATGCGCTGGTTTCCCCAAGGCTGCCCGGAACGGCGCCGAAGAACTGCGCTTCTGCGGTGGCGAAGCTTAGCCCGATCTCGCTGAGGCTTCGCCCGGCATCAAGCTGGCTTTGCACATCGCTCAGCACCGTGGCGCCGCTGATTGCATCGGGCGTGGGCAGGCCACCGAAGGTTATCGCCAGCGCCTCGATGAAGCCCGGCCCATCGGCGGGGGCCATGGGCGCGACCCAGGTTGTCATCTGCACCGGCAGGGCAACGAGCAGCACCGCGCGCGCCACCATCGCGGGGTTAAAGAGGTTTTGGCCCAACCCGCCGAACACATGTTTGCCAAGCACGATGGCGATAACGGCCCCGAGCGCGCCGATCCACCAGGGCGCCCAGGGCGGAAGCGTCATCGCGACGAGCCAGCCGGTGAGCGTGGCCGAGCCATCCATCGAAAAGCGCAGCACCGGGCGGCCTGACAGGATCAGGCACAGAGCTTCGCACAGGATGGCCGAAAGCACGGTGACCGCAAAGAGCATCACGGCGGGCCAGCCGAAATGGTAAAGCCCGTGGGCGGTGGCCGGGAACAGGCAGGTCATCACCGCGATCATCGTGCGCGAGACGTTGAACATCGAATGCGTGTAGGGGGCGGCCATTGCGGACTGGGTGGTCATTTCACGGCCCCCTCTGGCGCCGCGCCGGGGGCCGCGCCTTCGGCGGCCTTGGCTTCGGCCTCGCGCCGCTTCTTCTCGGCCATCTGCGCCTTGCGCTTGGCCATGGCCTCGCGCTTGGCGGCGGCGATGGCCTCCTCGCGCGCCGTGCGCGCGGCGGCGAGGCGCTTTGTCTCTTCGCGCTGATGTTCCTGGCTTTGCTTTTCGGCGAGCCGCCCTTTGGCATAGCTGAAGCCTTGAACCAGCGGGATGTTCGAGGGGCACATGAATGTGCAGCACCCGCAGGCGATGCAATCCATCAGGCCTATTTCAACGGCGCCTTCGAGGTTATCGGCCTGAATGCGTGCGTTCATCTCGAAGGGGGTGAGCCCGCTGGGGCAGGCCTGCACGCAGGAGCCGCAGCGGATGCAGGGCATGGCCTGGGATTTCCGCAGTTCCGCCTTGGTCAGCGCGAGAATTCCGCTCGTGCTCTTGATGGCGGGAATGCGCAGCGACCGGATCGGAAAGCCCATCATCGGGCCGCCGAGCAAGAGCTGTTCCTCGGTTCCCGTAAGCCCGCCGCAGTGATCGATGATTTCGGTGACCGGCGTGCCCACCAGAACGCGCAGGTTGCGGGGTGTTTTCACGCCTCGGCCCGATACCGTGACAACGCGGGAAAGCGAGGGTTCGCCGTAACGCGCCGCCAGGTGCATCGCATGCGCGGTGGCGGTGTTGTGCACAACGATACCAAGCTCGGCAGAAAGCGCCCGGGCTGGCGTTTCGCGCCCGGTGATGATCTTGACCAGGTGGTTGCCCGAGCCCATCGGGTATTGCGTGGGCAGCACCTTGATGCTGATCGTGTAGCCCAAGGCGTGGCGAAATCGCGAGATTGCCGCGATCGCCTCGGGCTTGTTCGATTCAATCCCGAAGATGATGCGCTGAACGCCAAGCGCCTTGGCCATGATCGCGGCGCCGTCGACGACTTCCTCGGCATGTTCGCGCATCAGCCGGTCGTCGCAGGTCAGATACGGCTCGCATTCGGCGCCGTTGATGATCAGCGTGTCGAGATCGTATTTCCGGCCCAGATGCAGTTTGACGGCGGCGGGAAACCCGGCGCCGCCCATGCCCACGATACCGGCCTCCGCCGCGCGGGTGGCGATCTCGTCGGCGCTGGCGTCTTCGATATGGATGCGGGGCAGGCGGGGGCCCCAGCGATCCTTGCCATCGGGGCGAATGGTCACGGTGGGAACCGGCAGGCCGGAGGGGTGGGGAGCCGCAAAATATCCCACCGCGATCACCCGGCCCGAGGTGGGCGCGTGCACATGGGCCGAGACAGAGCCGCGCGCCCGCGCGATCATCTGCCCTTTGAGTACCTCGTCGCCGCGCTTCACCAACGGCTCGGCTTGCGCGCCGATATGCTGCCGCAGCGGCAGGCGGATCAGGCTAGGCAAGGGCATCGCCTCGATGGCCGCATCCGCCGTCAGAAACTTGCGGCCCTGCGGATGAATGCCGCCATTCAGCGCGAAAAGCCCGGTGGGGTTCATCAGATGCGCGAGGGAAAAGCTCATGTCGCACGCCCCAGCATCGTGGCGGTGTGGCTCAGATCGGGTTTGCCCCAATACCAGTTGGCCAGCGTGCGGGGCTTGCCGCGCAGGATGATCGCCTCGGTCGGGCAAACCTGCACGCAGGCGTCACAGCCGATGCAGGCATCGGTCACCACGGTATGTACTTGCTTGGCGGCGCCCACGATGGCGTCGGTCGGGCAGCGCTTGAAGCACTTGGTGCAGCCGGTGCAGTGATCTTCGAAGATGAAGGCCACCTGCGGCGCGGCGTCCTCGAAACCGGCAAGCTCGCTTTCAATCGCATCGCCCGCGCCCGTTACCTCGGCCAGTTGCAGTGCAAGATCGCGCCCGCCCGGCGGGCAGAGCGTGACGGGCGCATTGCCGCCGGCCACCGCTTCGGCGGCGGCCCGGCAGCCGGGAAAGCTGCACTGGCCGCAATTTGTGCCGGGCATGAGCTGTTCGATTTCATCCACAATGGGCGGGGTTTCAACATGAAACCTGCGCGCCGCGATCCCCAGCATCGCCCCGAGCCCGGCGCCAAGGGCTGTCATGGAAAGTGCGGCGGTGAGCATCGTGACCCCCTCAAACATCAGTTTGGCACCAGCCCGGCAAAGCCCATGAAGCCCATGGACAGCAAACCCGCGGCAATGAAGGCAATGGGTGCCCCGGCAAAGGAGGGCGGCACCGAAAGCTGCGCCATCTGCTCGCGCAACCCCGCGAAGATCACCAGAACGAGAGTGAAACCAAGCGCCGAGCCAAAGCCGTAAAGCACGCTTTGCGCAAAGCCGTGGCCTTCCTGAATATTCAGAAGCGCAACGCCCAGCACCGCACAATTCGTGGTTATGAGCGGCAGGAAGATCCCGAGGGCCCTGTAAAGCTGCGGAGAGATCTTGCGCATCACGGTTTCGGTGAATTGCACGATTGCCGCGATCACCAGGATGAAGCTGAGAATGCGCAGAAACTCCAGATCGAGCGGCACCAGGATCGCCCTCTCCACGGCCCACCCCGAAGCGGCGGCGAGCGTGAGCACGAAGGTTGTTGCAAACCCCATGCCGATGGCGGCATCCACCTTGCGCGATACGCCCATGAAGGGGCAGAGGCCGAGGAACTTTACCAGCACCACGTTGTTGACCAGTGCGGTCCCCAACAAAATGGCGAAGAAGTCTTGCATGGCGCACCCTTGTGCGGTGTCACGGGGTCGCCACACCCCCAGCAAGCTTCGTGCCAAGCCGGTGCAGGCTGGCTGCGCGCCTATGCGGGCCGGCGCAATGTTCGGAACCCGACATTTTGTGCGGTCTCATCCGCCGGAACCCGGGCGCGCGGCCTTGGCACGTTTCTTGCTGATCTTTCGTGAACAGTGCCAACAACGCGAAAGATCCGCATCGTGCCGCAGCTCTCCGTTCCCGGTTCCGCATCCCAGCGTGCCCCAGCCTTGCGGGGCGTTCCGGTGGCTGAGCGGATAACCTGGATTGGCGCGCTCGATCCGGCCCTGCGAACCTTCGACGTGATCCTGAAAACGGCCAACGGCACCACGTATAACGCCTATGTGGTGCGGGGCAGCGCAGGCGTGGCGGTGATTGATACGGTGAAGGCCCCGTTCACCGAAGAATTCCTGGCCAAGCTGGAGGCCACGGCGCGCTACGATGAACTCACGGTTCTGGTGCTGAACCATCTCGAACCGGATCACACCGGCGCCGTGGCCGCCCTGCTGGCGCGCGCCCCGCATCTTCAGATCTACGTTTCAACCCGGGGCCTGCAAGTTTTGCGCGGGCTCTTGAAGGGCGCATTCGAGCGCTACGATATTCGGGCGGTCACCACCGGCGATACGGTTTCGCTGGGCGATCTGACGCTTCGGTTCCTTTCAACGCCCTATGTGCACTGGCCCGACACGCAATGCACCTTTGCCGAGGAACTGGGGGTGCTTTTCACCTGCGATTTCCTGGGCTGCCACTACTGCGATGAGCGTCTGTTCAATGACGCGGTGGGCGATTTCCGCTTCTCCTTCGAATACTACTTCGAACACATCATGCGGCCGTTCCGGCGCTATGTCGTGGAAGCGCTTGATCTGATCGAGCCGCTGGGGGCGCAGATGATCGCGCCGGGGCATGGGCCGATCCTGCGCGCTACGCCCGAAGCCTATATCCAGCACTACCGGCGGCTTGCCAATTCGCGGCTGGCGCAGGCAACGGGCGGCGCCAAGACCCTGCTGATCTTCTATGTCAGCGCCTATGGCGCCACCGAGCAGATGGCCCAGGCCGTTTGCGCCGGGGCATCCGAGATCGAAGACGTGCGGGTTTCGCTTTTCGATCTGCAGGACGGCGATGTTCAGCCATTCGTCGATCTCATCGAAGAGGCCGATGGCCTGGCCTTCGGCACCCCCACCATCAACGGTGATGCGGTGCGAACGGTATGGGATCTTCTCTCCAGCCTCGTGGATATCGAGACCAAGGGAAAGCTTGGCGCCGCGTTCGGATCCTTCGGCTGGTCGGGCGAGGCCGTCGCCATGGTCGAGGCCCGCCTGCAGGGCCTGAAGATGCGGGTGCCCGAACCGGGGCTGCGGATCAAGATGTATCCCGGCGCGGAGGAGGAAGAGACCTGCCGTGCCTTCGGCCGCAGCCTCGCGCAGCACCTCACCGGGCAGATGGCCCCGCGCGAAATCGACATGACCGAGCTTTTGGCCGCGCAAGGATGAAAGGACCCGCAATGCCAATTGGAAAACTCACCTTCGAAGATGTGGCCCTGACCGTGAGCGTGCCCGAAGGCACCCGGATCATCGAGATCTCCGAAAAGGTCGGCGCGGGCATCACCTATGGCTGCCGCGAGGGCGAATGCGGCACCTGCCTGACCCGCATCGTTGATGGGGAAGGCAATCTGTCAGATCCCTCCGCGCTGGAGCTGCGCGTGCTCAAGGAAAATCTGGCCGGGCATAACGACCGGCTGGCCTGCCAATGCAAGGTCATGGGCGGTGATGTCACCGTTCGGCCGGGCTGAACCCAACCTCTCCAACCTGAACCCGAAAGGATCCCAACCATGGCCATGTTCATCGTATCCGACCTGTGTACCGCCTGTGGTGATTGCGAACCTGTCTGCCCCACCGGGGCCATCGTGCCCAAAAAGGGCGTGTTCTTCATCAATGCCGATACCTGCACCGAGTGCGAGCCCGATCACGACATGCCGCAATGCCTGGAGGTTTGCATGGAGGTGGATTGCATCATCCCCGCCGAGGCATGACGGCCGGCCCGTCAAGCGAATGCGAGCGGGTCTTGCACCAGCCGGGCCGGGTTTTGCGGGTGGAGGGCGATCACGTTGTTGTCTCCGCAGAGCCCGCCGCCAGTTGCAGCGGCTGTGCGGCGGCGCGCGGCTGCGCGGCGCGGGCGCTGGCAGAAATGCGCGGGCCCCGGGCGTTCGAGTTGCGGCTGGCGGCGCCGGGCGCGCTCAGCCCCGGCCAACCGGTGCTGATTGAGATGCCGGCGGCGGATTTTCTGAAGGCCGCAACACTGGCGCTTCTGCTTCCGGCTGCGGCGCTTGTTCTGGCGATCTGGGCCGCCCAGCTCCTCGCCCTGCCGCTATTGGCCGCGATCGCGTTCTGCGGGGGCGCGTTTCTGGCGGCGCTCTGGCCGCTATGGCGGGCCGAACGCCGGGGGCGCCTGGTGCGCAACCTTCGCGTGGCCCCGGGCCCGGCGGGCGGCGCGGGCGCATGATGCCGCGCGCGCATGCCGTGCGGCTGGCGGGGGCTGCGCTGGCTCTGGCGTTGGCGATGGCGGCGTTCTGGCCGCGGCCCGCGGCGGAGCTTCGCGAAACGCGGCTGGTTTTTGGCACGCTTGTCGAAATCGTAATCCGCGATGTCGATGCGGCCCGCGGGCGCGCGGCTTTGGCAGAGGCGGGGCATCTCATGCAACGTCTGCACAACGATTGGCACGCCTGGCAGCCCGGTGCGCTGGGCGCGATCAACGCCGATCTGCGGGCCGGGCGCACCGCGCCGATAACCCCCGGTATGGCAGAGATCCTGCGCCGGGCGCAGCACGCCGCCTGTGCCAGCGGCGGCACGTTCGAACCCGCGATTGGCGGGCTCGTGGCGCTTTGGGGCTTTCACAGCGATCGGCCCGAGGGGGCGGTGCCCAGCCATGCACAGGTTTCCGCCCTTCAGGCGCGCCGCCCGCGCATGGCGGATCTTGAGATCTCTGACCGGGCGGTTACCTCCTCGAACCCCGCCGTTCAGATCGATCTCGGCGGGTTCGGTAAAGGCGCGGCGCTTGATGCGGTTGCCGCGATGCTGCGGGCCCGCGGGATCGAGGATGCGGTGCTGAATGCGGGCGGCGATGTGAACGTGATCGGCGCCCATGGGCGGCGGCCCTGGCGCGTTGCGATCCGCGATCCCTTCGCTTGGGGCGCGGTTGCCTCGATCGAGATGTCGCCCGATGAAACGGTATACACATCAGGCAATTACGAACGCTTCTTCGAGCATGAAGGCGTGCGGTTTTCGCATATCCTCGATCCCCGCACCGGGCACCCGGTGCGAGAGATCGTTTCGGCCTCGGTTCTGCATCCAAGCGGCGCCCATGCCGATGCCGCGGCCACGGCGCTCGGCGTGGCCGGTGCCGCGGATTGGCCGCAGATCGCGGCGGATATGGGCATCCGCCATGCGATGCTGATCACCGATGATGGCCGGGTTCTGGCCAGCCCGGAGATGGCCGCGCGGCTTCGCTTTGAAGACCCGGCTTTCGCCGCGGCGCTGGAGGTTCAGCCCCTGCCTGCCGCGCGCGATCACGGCTGCGACCCCCTGCGCCCGCTGCGCCTGTCAGCTTTGTAACACCGCCCTGCTGGCACGGACCTTGCTGCGACCAAGCTGCCGTGCCCGATGCGGCACATCCAAGCCAGAGAAGGGAAGTGACCGTGGCCAATATCACCTTTCAAAGCCCGACCATGCATCGCGACAAAACCGTTTATGCGGTGGCCGGAAATACCAAGACAATCCTCGCGCTCGCCGATGAACACGAGGTTCCGATCCCGTTTGAATGCGGCGACGGGAACTGCGGCTCCTGCCTGATCGAGGTGAAGCCGCTGGGCACCAAGCCCAAAATGGGCATGTCGCTGACCGAAAAGGAAAAAGCGCGCCTCAAGGAGTTGCAGAAGATCACGCCGGAAGAGTTGGAGAATGCCGAGGTCAACGATCTGCCACCGCGCTACCGCCTCGCCTGCCAGTTCATCGCGCGTGACGAAGATGTCATCATCCGGTTCCCCGGAACGCCCGGCGGCTCGTTCTGACCCACCGATCCCAACCAGGAGACTTCCATGAAATCCAACACGCCATTGCCAGATGTCACGTTTCAAACACGGGTGCGCGACGATCGTCTTGGCGGCCCCAACCCGTTCCGCTGGCAGGAGATGACGACGGCGGATTACTTCGCCGGGAAGCGCGTTATCCTCTTCTCGCTTCCGGGGGCATTTACGCCGACCTGTTCCACCTACCAGTTGCCGGGCTTTGAGAACAGCGCGGCCGAGTTCGCCGCGCATGGGATCGATGAGATCTACTGCCTGTCGGTCAATGACAGCTTCGTCATGAACCAATGGGCCAAGGCGCAGAGCATCGAGAACGTGAAGGTGATCCCCGATGGATCCGGCGAATTCAGCCGCAAGATGGGCATGCTCGTGCGGAAGGATAATCTGGGCTTTGGCCTCCGGTCCTGGCGTTATGCGGCCATCGTGAATGATGGGGTTATCGAGGCGTGGTTCGAAGAGCCGGGGCTGATGGATAACTGCCCCGACGATCCCTACGGCGTTTCAAGCCCGGAGAACCTGCTGGCCTATCTCAATCAGGCCGTCGCGGCGGAGTAAGCCTCCAACCGATCTCTAGAAAGCCCCGCTGTCCCGCGGGGCTTCTTTCGTTTTGCCCCTCAGTTTCCTGGCGGGCGGCGGGGCGGGTGCGTTCCACCCCGGCTGAGGCCGCGCAAGCGCGGGGGCTTTTTTCCCCGTCCGGGTCCGGCAACAGCGTTTTGTCGCAAATCAGTCAAATGCGACAATCTGAGTAACCAACCGAAATCATTAAAATAAAGCGCCACTGACGGCCTTTCTCCGCTTGGCACGCTCGCTGCTTTACTCACCCCGAGCGCGGTCCCGCACCGTCTCATCCCGAGCGAATTTGGACCTATAGAGGAACCTGAACATGAGCGAACTTCGTCAGATTGCGTTTTACGGCAAGGGAGGGATCGGCAAGTCGACGACGTCGCAGAACACCCTCGCGGCCCTCGTGGAATTGCAACAGAAAATCCTGATCGTTGGCTGTGACCCCAAGGCGGATTCCACGCGCCTGATCCTGAACTCCAAGGCGCAGGACACCGTTCTGCACATGGCCGCGGAAATGGGCTCGGTCGAAGACCTCGAGCTCGAAGACGTGCTGAAGGTCGGCTACCAGGACATCAAGTGCGTCGAATCCGGCGGCCCCGAGCCCGGAGTGGGCTGCGCCGGTCGCGGCGTGATCACCGCCACCAACTTCCTGGAAGAAAACGGTGCCTATGACGATGTCGATTACGTCTCTTATGACGTGTTGGGCGATGTTGTTTGCGGCGGTTTTGCGATGCCCATTCGCGAGAACAAGGCGCAGGAAATCTACATCGTGATGTCGGGCGAGATGATGGCGCTTTACGCGGCCAACAACATCTCCAAGGGCATCCTGAAATACGCCAACTCGGGCGGCGTGCGCCTGGGCGGCCTGATCTGCAATGAACGCCAGACCGACAAGGAACTGGAGCTCGCGGAAGCCATGGCCGAGAAGCTCGGCTCCAAGCTGATCCACTTCGTGCCGCGCGACAACATCGTGCAGCATGCCGAGCTGCGGCGCCAGACGGTTCTGCAATATGCGCCCGACAGCAAGCAGGCCGATGAGTACCGCCAGCTTGCCAAGAAGATCCATGCCAACTCGGGCAAGGGTGTGATCCCGACACCGGTCACGATGGACGAGCTGGAAGAGATGCTGATGGAGTTCGGCATCATGCAATCGGAGGAAGAGCGCGAGGCGATGATCGCCGCCGCCGACGCCGAGGCGGCCGCCAGCTAAGCGATGCCGGCAGGCCGGCGATTGCCGGCCTGTTCCACCCAACCCCAGATCAGTGAGAGGAGCCAAAAGGATGGCCAAAGATCACGTGAACGGGCCGGAAGACTATGAGGCGATGATCGAGGAAGTCCTCGAAGCCTACCCGGCCAAAGCCAAGAAGCGGCGTGCCAAGCACCTGACCGTGGCGCAGCCTTCGGAAGAAGAGCCCGATCCCACGACAGGTATTGCATCCAAGTGCGACACCCAGAAATCCAACATCAAGTCCGTGCCCGGGGTCATGACGATCCGCGGCTGTGCCTATGCGGGATCAAAAGGGGTGGTCTGGGGACCGATCAAGGACATGGTTCATGTGAGCCACGGGCCCGTTGGCTGCGGCCAGTATTCCTGGTCCCAGCGCCGAAACTACTACATCGGCAAGACCGGCGTGGACAGTTTCGTGACCATGCAGTTCACCACCGATTTCCAGGAAAAGGATATCGTGTTCGGCGGCGACAAGAAGCTTGCCAAGACGATCGACGAGATCGAGGAACTGTTCCCCCTGAACAACGGGACCACGATCCAATCGGAATGCCCAATCGGCCTGATCGGCGACGATATCGAAGCGGTCGCGCGCGAGAAGAACAAGGAATACGACAAGACGATGGTGCCTGTCAGGTGCGAAGGGTTCCGCGGTGTTTCGCAATCGCTTGGCCACCACATCGCCAATGATGCGGTGCGCGATTGGGTGTTCGAAAAGGGCGAAGGTGCCGGCAAGGATTACGAGCCGGGCCCCTATGATGTGAACGTCATCGGCGATTACAACATCGGCGGCGATGCCTGGGCCTCGCGCATCCTGCTTGAAGAGATGGGCTTGAACGTTGTGGGCAACTGGTCTGGCGATGCAACGCTGGCCGAGATCGAGCGCGCGCCGAAAGCGAAGCTGAACCTCATCCACTGCTACCGGTCGATGAACTACATCTGCCGCTACATGGAAGAGAAATACGACATCGGATGGATGGAGTATAACTTCTTCGGCCCCACGCAGATCGCCGCCTCCCTGCGCGCCATCGCCAAGAACTTTGACGCCACCATTCAAGAGAATGCCGAGAAGGTCATCGCGAAGTATCAGCCGCTGGTGGATGACGTGATTGCCAAGTTCAAGCCCCGGCTCGAAGGCAAATCGGTGATGCTTTATGTCGGCGGCCTGCGCCCGCGCCACGTTGTGACCGCCTATGATGATCTGGGCATGGTGATTGCCGGCACGGGCTACGAGTTTGCCCATGGCGACGATTACAAGCGCACCGGGCATTACGTCAAAGAAGGCACGCTGATCTACGATGACGTCACCGGCTATGAGCTGGAGAAGTTCATCGAGAAGGTGCGGCCCGATCTCGTTGGCTCCGGCATCAAGGAAAAATACCCGGTGCAGAAGATGGGCATCCCGTTCCGGCAGATGCACAGCTGGGATTATTCCGGCCCCTATCACGGCTATGACGGCTTCGCCATCTTTGCCCGCGATATGGACCTTGCGATCAACAACCCCGTTTGGGGGATGTACGACGCACCCTGGAAGGCCGAACCGGCCATCGCCGCGGAATAAGCGAACCCTCGGACGGGCGTTCGCGCCTGCCCGGCCCCTCATTTCCTCAACCAGGCGCGTCTCGGAATGCGGACGGCCAAAAGAAGGATCGAACCCATGCCTCAATCGGCAGACAAAGTGCTAGATCACGCACCGCTCTTCCAGCAGCCCGAATACAAGGAGATGCTGGAAAACAAGAAGATCAAGTTTGAATGCGGTCACCCCGACGACATGGTGGCCGAGATCGGTGACTGGACCAAATCGTGGGAATACCGCGAGAAGAACCTCAACCGCGAAGCCCTGACGGTGAACCCGGCGAAAGCCTGCCAGCCGCTTGGCGCCGTTTTCGCCGCGGCCGGTTACGAAAAGACCATGAGCTTTGTTCATGGCAGCCAGGGCTGCGTGGCCTACTACCGCTCGCACCTCTCGCGCCATTTCAAGGAACCGGCCTCCTGCGTTTCGTCCTCGATGACCGAGGATGCGGCGGTGTTCGGCGGGTTGGTGAACATGGTTGACGGGCTTGCCAACACCAAGGCGCTCTATGATCCGAAGATGATCGCGGTGTCGACAACCTGCATGGCCGAGGTGATCGGCGATGACCTCAACTCCTTCATCATCCAGGCGAAGGAAAAGGGATCGGTCGAGGAAGATTTCGACGTGCCCTTCGCCCATACGCCGGCCTTCGTTGGCTCGCATGTGGATGGCTACGACAATATGACGAAGGGCATCCTGAAGAACTTCTGGGACAAGGTTGAAGAGCCGGTTCAGAACGAAACCATCAACATCATCCCGGGCTTTGACGGCTTCGCCGTCGCCAATAACCGCGAAATCAAGCGGTTGCTGGATGAAATGGGGGTTGAGTACACCTTCCTCAGCGATGTCTCGGATGTCTATGACACCCCGTCGGATGGCGAGTTCCGCATGTATGATGGCGGCACCTCGCTTGAGGATGTGAAAGACGCCGTGAATGCCAAGGCCACGGTTTCGATGCAGGAATACTGCACGCCGAAGACGCTGGAATACGCGGCCTCGAAAGGGCAGGAGACCGCCAGCCTGCACTATCCCATGGGCGTGCAGGCCACCGACGAGTTCCTGATGAAGATGTCGGAGCTTTCGGGCAAGGAGATCCCGGAAAGCCTGCGGCTGGAACGCGGCCGGCTTGTTGATGCGATCGCCGATAGCCAAGCGCATCTGCATGGCAAAACCTACGCCATCTATGGCGATCCGGATTTTGTTTATGCCATGGCGCGCTTTGTGATGGAGCTTGGCGGCGAGCCGATCCATTGCCTGGCCACCAATGGCGGCAAGGATTGGGAGGCCCAGATGAATGAGCTTCTGGCTTCCTCGCCCTTTGGCGCCAACGCGCAGGTCTGGGCCAAGAAGGATCTGTGGCACATGCGCTCGCTTCTGGCGACGGAGCCGGTGGATATGCTGATCGGCAACAGCTACGGCAAGTATCTGGAGCGTGATACGGGCACCCCGCTGATCCGCCTGATGTTCCCGATCTTCGATCGCCACCACCATCACCGGTTCCCGACCTGGGGCTACCAGGGCGCGCTGACGGTGCTGGTGAAGCTGCTCGATACCGTCTTTGAAAAGCTCGATGACGATACGATCGTTCCGGGTGAGACGGATTACAGCTTCGACCTGACGCGGTAGCCGCCCCTTATTCAAAGCCTTGAACCGGCAGCGCCCTGCGCTGCCGGTTTTTCGTTCGGCAGACCTACGGTGACTGGCGCTGGCGCCCAGGGCCGGGTGCGAATGTGCGAATGCCGACAATTCGGGCGACGAACCGGGCCACTGGCCGCCCATCCCGCGGTTTGATGGCCTGGCACGTTTCTTGCTGCGCCTTCTTTGACAGCAAGGAACTGCGTATGCCCGACACGGTCAAAAACAAGATCCAGGACGTTTTCAACGAACCTGCCTGTGGGACCAACGTTTCCAAAAGCGAACAGCAGCGCAAAAAGGGCTGCGCCAAGCCGCTCACCCCCGGTGCGGCGGCAGGGGGCTGCGCCTTTGACGGCGCCAAGATCGCCCTGCAACCCATCGTGGATGTGGCGCATCTGGTTCACGCCCCGCTCGCCTGCGAGGGCAATGGCTGGGATAATCGCGGGGCCGCATCCTCCGGCTCGGAACTCTACCGGATCGGGCTGACGACCGACATGTCCGAGCTGGATATCGTGATGGGCTACGGCGAGAAGAAGCTCTTCAAAGCCATCAAGGAAACGATCGACGCCCACGACCCGCCTGCGGTGTTTGTGTATTCCACCTGCGTTCCGGCCCTGATCGGCGATGATGTCGGGGCGGTCTGCCAGGCGGCAACGAAAACGTTCGGCACGCCCTGCATCCCGATCGATGTGCCGGGCTACGTGGGCTCAAAGAACCTCGGCAACAAGCTGGCGGGCGAGGCAATGCTCGATCATGTGATCGGCACGATGGAGCCCGCCGAACCAACGCCCTACGACATCAACATCGTGGGCGATTACAACTTGTCCGGTGAGCTTTGGCAGGTGAAGCCCTTGCTGGACCGGCTGGGTATTCGCATCCTCGGATCGCTGGCCGCCGATGCCCGCTACGCGCAGGTGGCGATGATGCACCGGGCGCGGGTCACGATGATGGTTTGCTCGAAAGCGCTGATCAACGTGGCGCGCAAGCTCGAAGAGCGCTGGGGCATTCCCTACTTCGAAGGCTCGTTTTACGGGATTTCCGATACCTCCGATGCCCTGCGCACGATGTGCCGCATGCTGGTGGAGCGGGGGGCGGATTCAGCGCTTCTGGATCGCTGCGAGGCGCTGATCAAAGAGGAAGAGGCCGGGATCTGGGCCGAGCTTGAACCGCTCCGCCCCCGGGTCGAGGGCCGCCGCGTGCTGCTTTATACCGGCGGGCACAAAAGCTGGTCGGTTGTCGCCGCCCTGCAGGAACTGGGGATGGAGGTGATCGGTACATCCGTCCGCAAAGCCACCGACGAGGATAAGGACCGCGTCGTGGAGGTTATGGGCGACGACAAGCACATGTTCGACAACATGGCCCCGCGGGACATGTACAGGCTTCTCACGGAAGCGGGCGCCGATCTGCTGATGTCGGGCGGCCGCAGCCAGTTCGTTGCGCTCAAGGCCAAGATGCCCTGGGTCGACGTGAACCAGGAAAAGCATGAACCCTACGCGGGGTATATGGGCATGGTCGATCTGGTGCGTGCGATCGATCGGGCCGTCAACAACCCGATGTGGGCAGAGCTGCGGGGCCCGGCGCCCTGGGAGGAGCCGATCACCGGGCCCAATGCGCTGCCGCCGCTTTCGGGCGCCTGCCCGGTGACGGGGGCGCTTGCGGGGCGGGAGGCACCCGCTACCGTTCCGGCTTCCACCGGCCCCGCCGCAATGCCCGATGCGGCGCGCCGCGATCAGGGCCCCGCCGGGTTTGGCGGCTTTGCATCCTCTCAAACCGATTTCGAGGATTGCTGAGATGGCCACGCTGATCCACCCCAAACGCGCCCTCTCAACCATGCCGCTTAAAAGCTCGGCGCCCCTCGGCGCGGCGCTGGCCTATCTGGGCATCGAACGGGCGGTGCCGCTGTTTCACGGATCGCAGGGCTGCACCGCCTTTGCGATGGTGCATCTTGTGCGGCATTTCAAAGAGGCCGTGCCGCTGCAGACAACTGCCATGAACGAGGTATCCACAATCCTTGGCGGGGCGGAGCAGATCGAGGAAGCGATCGAAAACCTGCGCAAGAAGGCGCAGCCGAAATTCATCGGCATCGCATCTACCGCGCTGACCGAAACGCGGGGCGAGGATGTGCAGGGCGAGTTGAAGGAAATCGTCGCCCGCCGCACCGACTTTGCCGACACCCGGATCGTTTATGCCTCAACGCCTGATTTTGACGGGGCCCTGCAGGATGGCTGGGCGCGTGCGGTTGAGGCCATCATCGCCACCATGCTGCCCGAACAATGCGAGCGCGATGTTGCGCTGCGGCAGGTTACCCTGCTGCCGGGCAGCCACCTCACCCCCGCCGATATCGAGGAACTTGCCCGCCTGGTGCGCAGCTTCGGCCTGCACCCCGTTGTGCTGCCCGATATCTCCACCTCGCTCGATGGCCATGTCAGCGAAGATTGGTCGGGCGCTTCGCTCGGCGGCACCCGGATCGACGATATCCCAAGCATCGCGCGCAGTGCCTGCACGCTTGCCATCGGCAGCCAGATGGAAGGGGCCGCCAAGCTGATCGAGGATCGCGCGCTGGTTCCCTATCAGGTCTTCCCAACGGTAACGGGCCTGAAGCCCACGGATGCCTTTGTGCGCACGCTGATGGGGCTTTCAGGGGTGCAGGATCCGCCGGAAACGCTGAAACGCGATCGGGCGCGGCTGATGGATGCGGCGCTGGATGCGCATTTTCACATCGGGGGCCTGAAGGTTGCCATCGGGGCCGATCCCGATCTGATGTTCGCCCTCTCGCACGCGCTGGCCGCGCTCGGGGCCAGGATCGTGAGCGCCGTCACCACATCGCAGCACAGCGCCGTCTTCGACCGGATGCCCTGCGCGGAAGTTCTTCTGGGCGATCTGGGGGATCTGGAGCGCGGCGCGCGTGCCGGGGGCGCGGAACTTCTTCTGACCCATTCGCATGGGCGCCACGTGGCCGCGGCGCTGGACCGGCCGCTGATGCGCGTGGGTTTTCCGATCTTCGATCGGATCGGCGCCCAGGATGCCTGCCGCGTGGGATATCGCGGTAGCCGGGCGTTCTACTACGAGGTCGCCAATATCGTGCAATCCCAGCACCACCGCGCCAGACCCGAAGATTTTGGTGCCGCCCCCATTTCAGAGGAGTTCGACCATGTCCCGCACGCTACGCGTCATTGACACAAGCCACCCCGCGCCGAAGGAAAAGCCGCTGCGCATCGCGATTGCGACGAACGATCTTGAAACGCTTGATGCGCATTTCGGCTCGGCCAAGAAATTCGCCGTTTACGATGTTTGGACAAGCGATGCTCGCTTCATCGCGGCGCATGAGTTTGAGAACGTCACCAAACAGGCCGGCAAGCACGATGATCAGGACGATAAGATCACGCCCAAGGTCGAAGCGCTTTCCGATTGCGCGATCTTGTTCGCGCTGGCGGTGGGCGGGCCCTCGGCGGCCAAGCTGGTGAGGGCAGGGGTTCACCCGATCAAGCGCAAGGCCCCGGAGCCCGTGGAAGACATTCTTGCCCAGGTGCAGGAGATGCTCAAAGGCACGCCGCCGCCGTTTTTGCGCAAGATTCTGGGTACTTACGAAAAGCCTGACTTCATGGATGATTACGAGATTGGGGAGACCGTGTGATGACAACGGACACACTCGAAGCGCCGCGCGGCGGCGAGATGGTTGAAAGCGATTTTCTGAAGCAGCTCGCGGCGGTGATCCGCGCCGAAGATAGCTACGGGCAGTGGGACGGCAAGACGGATGCCGAGATCATGGCGGAGTTCATCGTGACCCGCGAGGAGCGCTACGATATCCCGATCATCGGCGATCCCGATCCCGATGTGATGTGGCGCGTGGGCAAGTTCTACGATGCCGTGGGGCTGATGATCGAAAAACGCAGCGGCTGCATGGCCAGCCAGATGCAGAAGATGAGCCACGAGGGCTTCGGCCGGGTGGTGCTGATCGCCGGCAAGCTTGTGGTGATCTCAAAACATCTGCGCGACATTCACCGGTTCGGGTTTGAGACCTGGGCCAAGCTGGCAGAGGGCGGCGAGGCGCTGGTGGAGAGCGCCGTGCAGACGATTGATGCCTATCCGGATGCCGCCCGCGGCTGAGGCGGGCAAGAAAGGACTTTGAAGATGACCCTGGAAGAGCTTGAGAAAAAAGTCAAAAAACTATCGATGCGCGCGACCGACGCTAAGATGAACCTGCATGATCTGGCCGAGGAACTGCCGGTGGATTACGAGAAGATCCCCGAAACGGCCGAGGCCACATTTGCCGTCTACCAGGAGCTGACCGCCGCGCGCAAAGAACTCAAGGCCGCGAAGAAAGCCGCGGCGGAGGCCTGATCCGATGCCGATGGTTGCCTATACGCGGGGTGGGGCGGAATACATCCCCGAATTTCTCATGGCCATCGACCCCGAGAAATGCATCGGCTGCGGGCGGTGCTTCAAGGTGTGCGGCCGGGATGTGATGACCCTTTATGGCCTCACCGAGGATGGTGAGCTGGTGCGCCCGGGCACGGAGGAATACGACGACGTCGAGGATGAGATCGTCAAATCCGTGATGAACATGGTCGCGCCCGACAAATGCATCGGGTGCGGGGCCTGCGCACGGGTCTGCCCGTCTGATTGCCAGACCCATGCTGCTGCAGACTGAGATACGCCCGATGATGCCCGGGGCGTTCAGCCCCGATATGTGCACCCGTTCGGATTTCTGCTGCATCGTGGATCACGCCTTGTCGGAACGTGACGCGGGCCTTGGGCCGCTGACCGCGCGCCTTGGCCTTTCCGGGCCGGATCTTGCGGCCTTGCGCGATCGCTGGCTGCCGGGCACCGATCTGCCGGATCTGGGCTGCGCGGCGCCAGCGGCACCGCCGGATCAAACCGCCATAACCCGGCTCATTCAGATGCGCGCGCAGAGGGTGAGCCGCGAAGCCTTCTGGCTCGCGCAAATCCTCGCGCGCCGGTCGCTTGAGCCGCGGCATCTGTGGGAAGATCTGGGCTTGCCCAGCCGCGCTGCACTGTCGGCCCTGATCGAACGGCATCTTCCCGGCCTTCATGCCGCCAACCGCGCGAACATGCGCTGGAAGAAGTTCTTCTATCGGCAGATTTGTTCGGAAGAGGGTATCGCGCTCTGCCTGTCGCCAACCTGCGACGATTGCGATGAATGGGCGGAGTGCTTTGCGCCCGAATGAGGCCGCAGCCCTTCTTGGCGGGGCCGAGGCGGCGATCACACACACCGCTGAAAGCGCCGAGGCGATTGCGCGGGCGCTAGATGCCGCGCCTGCCGATATCGATGTGCGGCTCGCGGCCTATCGTTTTGCCTTCTACACCCATCGCTATGAAGAGGCCTGTTCCCATGCCTCGGTCATCCTCGCCCATGCCGCCCGGCAATTGAACATTGCGGCCGATTGGCGGGAGGTGGCGCCGGGAGATGCCGATTTTTCAGCCCAGCGGTTCGGGCCGGGCCTTTACCTGCAGGCGCTGATCGGCTGGGGCTATTGCCTGGCGCGGATGGGGGCGCTTGAGGAGGCCGCCGAACGCCTTTCCAAGGCCGCAACACTGGATCCGACAGACCGCTTTGGCGGGGCGTGGCTTTTGCAGAAGATCCTGTGCCCCGAGGAGACCGGCGAAGATGCCGACAATGGCTGACAAGCGCATGTCCGAATTGTGCCAATGTTTGTCTGGCCGGGCCCACGCAGCGGCTAACAATTTGAAATTCTTGCGTATTTGAAACTTGGCACGCTTCTTGCTGAAGCAATCCAAAGGCCAAGCACCGGCCCTGCAACCAGCCAAGGAGCACATCCATGATCGAGATCACCGAACCTGCACGCAGCGCCATCAAAGCCGCCATCGATGGCGCGGGCCAACCGGTTGCGGGCCTGCGCCTGATGGTTCAGGGCGGCGGCTGTGCCGGGATGAAATACGGCATGGCGCTGGAGCTGGAACAGCAATCCGACGATGCGGTGATCGAAGCCGGCGAGGTCACGGTCCTGATCGATCCCGAAAGCCAGGCGGTGCTCACCGGGACGACGATCGATTTCGTCTCGGGCCTCGAAGGATCGGGCTTCGTTTTCAACAATCCCAATGCCTCCAGCTCCTGCGGCTGCGGCAAATCATTCTGCTAAGGGGGCCGGGCCGATGTGGGACTATAGCGACAAGGTCAAGGAATACTTCTTCAACCCCAAGAACGCGGGCGCGCTTTCCGATGCCAATGCGGTGGGCGAGGTGGGCAGCCTCTCCTGTGGCGACGCGCTGAAGCTGATGCTCAAGGTGAACCCCGACACCGACATTATCGAAGACGCGAAATTTCAGACCTTTGGATGCGGGTCGGCGATTGCCTCGTCCTCTGCACTGACAGAGCTGATCATCGGCAAGACGATTGCAGAGGCCCGCACCCTCACAAATCAGGACATCGCCGATTTCCTCGACGGGCTGCCGCCGGAAAAAATGCACTGTTCGGTGATGGGCCAGGAGGCGCTGCACGCTGCCGTGGCCGCCTATACCGGCGAGGAACTTGAGGAAGACGATCACGAGGAAGGCGCGCTGATCTGTAAGTGTTTCGGCGTTGATGCCGGGATGATTGAACGCGCGATCCGCACCAACAGGCTGAACACGCTTGAGATGGTGACGTTCTACACCAAGGCGGGCGGGGGCTGTTCATCCTGCCGCGAACCGCTGGAAGAACTGCTGGCCGATACCAATGCGGCCATGGTGGCCGAGGGCCTCATGCCGGAGGCCGATGCCTACATCTTCGGCGCGGCCCCCAAGCCGGAGAAGAAAAAGCCCCAGGGCTTCATCATCCCCGATCAGCCGCCCGCGCCGAAACTGGCGCCCCAGCCTTCGGCGCCCGTGCAGATCGCGATGCCCGCCCTTGCTGCCGCGCCAGCCCCGGCGCCCGCGCCGGAACCGGCCCTCGAACTCGCCCTGGAGCCCGCGCCGCAGCCTGCGGCCAGCGGCCTGTCGGCGGCCAAGGAGGCCATCCTCGCCGCCCGCATCATCGAAGAGCTGCGCCCCGTTTTCCGCCGCGATGGCGGCGATGTGGAGCTTGTCGATATGGAAGGCTCGATGGTGCTTGTTCATCTGACCGGCGCCTGTTCGGGCTGCCAGCTTGCCAGCCAAACGCTTGGCGGCATTCAGCAGAAAATTTCTGAGGCGCTTGGGCGCACGGTGCGGGTGATGCCCGTGGCCACGGTGTAAGGAGGCGAGCCGATGACCAACCCCGTCTATCTCGACAACAATGCCACAACGCGCGTGTTCCCCGATGTGGTCGATGCGATGCTGCCCTATTTCAGCGAGCAATTCGGCAATGCGTCATCCATCCACGCCTTTGGTTCCGAAGTCGGCGGTGCCCTGCGCAAGGCGCGCAAGGCACTGCAAGCGCTGATCGGGGCGGAATTCGATCACGAGATCATTTTCACCTCGGGGGGCACGGAATCCAACAACACCGCGGTCCGGTCGGCCCTGCAGGTGATGCCGGGGCGCAATGAGGTGATCACCTCCACCGTTGAACACCCCGCGATCCTGACTTTGTGTGACTGGCTGGAGAAGCACGAAAACATCATCGTTCACCGGATCCCGGTTGACGGGCAGGGCCGGCTTGATGTGGAGGCCTATCGCGCCGCGCTGTCGGAGCGGGTGGCCATCGTCAGCTTCATGTGGGCCAATAACGAAACCGGAACCGTCTTCCCCGTCGATGGCCTGGCCGAAATGGCGCACGAGGTCGGCGCGCTCTTTCACACCGATGCGGTGCAGGCGGTTGGCAAACTGCCGATCGATCTCAAGACGACAGAGATCGATATGCTTTCGCTGTCATCGCACAAGTTTCACGGGCCGAAAGGGCTGGGCGCGCTGTATCTGCGCAAAGGCACGCGGTTCCGCCCGCTGCTGCGGGGCGGCCATCAGGAACGGGGCCGCCGTGCGGGAACCGAAAATGCGCCCGCCATCGTGGGGCTGGGCCGCGCCGCCGAAATCGCGCTGGAGACGCTGGAGGCCGATGCCGCCCGCATGACCGCGCTGCGCGACCGGCTGGAACAGGGGCTTGTGCAGCGCATCGGGCATTGCTTCGTCACCGGCGATCCCTATGACCGGCTGCCCAACACCGCGACGGTGGCGTTTGAATACATCGAAGGCGAGGCGATCCTGCTCAAGCTGAACCAGGCGGGGATTGCGGCCTCGTCGGGATCGGCCTGCACCTCGGGATCGCTTGAGCCCAGCCACGTTTTGCGGGCGATGGATATCCCCTTCACCGCGGCCCATGGCGCCATCCGTTTCTCGCTGTCGCGGGAGACGACAGATGCCGATATCGACCGGGTGCTTGAGGTGATGCCCGGCATCATCTCGGGCTTGCGCGATATGTCCCCGTTTTGGAGCGAGCAGGGCGCGCAGCCCGAAGGCTTCAACCCGGAATACGCCTGAGCGGCCCCGGTGATGCCCGCCTCCGTAACCCGCTCCGCCGCTCCGGCACGCCGCGCGTTTGTCTGCGATACAACCCTGCGGGATGGCGAGCAAACGGCGGGCGTGGCCTTCTCGCCTGACGAAAAGCGCGCCATTGCCCGCGCCCTGGATCGGGCGGGGGTGGCGGAGATCGAAGCGGGCATCGCGGCGATGGGTGACGAGGATGTTGCCGAAATCCGCGCCGTGGTGGGCGAATTGCGGCAGGCGGTTCCCGTGGTGTGGTGCCGCCTGCGCGACTACGATCTGGAAATGGCGGCCCGCTGCGGCGTGCCCCGGGTTCATTTCGCCGTTCCGACATCTGAAGTGCAGCTTGTGGGCAAGCTCCGGGCCGACAGAAGCTGGGCGCTGGCCGAAACCGATCGGCTGGTGCGGCTGGCAACCGGGCGCGGCTTCGCCGTCTCCATCGGGGCCGAAGATGCCAGCCGGACCAATCTTGATTTCCTTGCCGCCCTGGCCGATGTGGCCGCCGATGCCGGGGCCGTGCGCTACCGGATCGCCGATACCCTGGGCATTCTCGATCCGATGGCCGCGCATAAGCTCGCGCGAGATCTGGCGCGGCGGATATCGCTGCCGCTCGAATTCCACGCCCATAACGATTTCGGGATGGCCACGGCCAACACGATCATGGCGGCCATGGGCGGCGCCGCGTATCTCTCCGTCACGGTCAACGGCCTGGGCGAGCGGGCGGGCAATGCAGCCCTTGAGGAAGTGGCCGCGGCGCTTGAAGCCGGCGGGCTTGAAACCGGCATCGATCTGACAGCCCTGTCCGATCTGTCGCAGGTTGTGGCGCGGGCCTCGGGCCGCAGCTTGCCTGAAAGCAAGCCGATTACGGGCGAGATGGTCTTTGCCCATGAATCCGGCATCCATGTCGACGCGATCCTGAAAAACGCAAACACCTACGAAGATCCGCGCTGCGCGCCGGAAAGCTTTGGCCGCTCGCGGCAATTCGTGCTGGGAAAGCATTCGGGCACGGCGGGGCTGCGCGCGGCCCTGGAGATGGCGGGCCTGCCCTGCGATGCCGAGATCCTCGCCGCGCTGAAGCCGGTGCTGCGCGCCCATGCGGTTCAAACCAAGCGCCCCGTCACTGCCCCCGA
>JANQPC010000103.1 GCA_028285485.1 Paracoccaceae bacterium
AGGGGCTGTCCGAAGGCCGCCGTACCGTAAGAGTACATGTAGGACATGCGGGGGTTCCCCGCCGGTCACGCCGCACCCGGGCGGGCCCGCCTCTCCGGCACTTCTTGCTTTCCCCCCGGGCTGCCTTTGGCAGTGCCGGGCGCAAGGCGTTGGGGGATCGTATGGCCGGAAACAAGCCGGGCGAGCGCCGGCCCGTGGGGTGGCGCAGCACCCTCGCTGTGGCGCGCTTTATCGATGCAAGCCCGCCTCACCTTCTGCGGCAGTGCCTGTCATCAACCAAAGCGCCAGCCCGCCGGAACGGGCCGGCGCTCGCCCGGCGCCTTCGGCTTGCTCCGGGCGCTGGGTCTTGGGCGACAGGCCGAAGCGGCCCCGCCTACTCCTGCACGCTCTCCAGCCATGCCGTCACATCCGCGATCGGCTGCGAGGTCATGATCGGCTGGCCGGTCTCGGCGGCCACGGCAACGCCCGCGCCCTGGAAGAAATCGCCAAACAGCGGCATCACCCCGCCATGGGCAAGCAGCGGGTCGCGCCCGTCGATCTGGCGCACCACGCGGCTGACGGGGAACACCCCGTCATTCTCGGCCGCCAGGCGCGTAAGATCCGGCGGCAGGATCGTGAGGATCGCCGCCATCCGGCCCGCGCCCCGCGCATTATCCCCATGGCAGGTGGCGCAATAGGCGGTGTAAAGCCCCGCGCCCTCCACCACATCGCCGCCGGTGCCCACGATCTCATCGCTCCAGGCGGGGGCGGCAAGCAGGCAGAGCGCGGCTGCGAGAACTGGTTTCATCGGCCTCTCCTTTGCTGGCTTCGGCATCTCAAACGCCTCCGGTCTTGGCCCACGGGCCCAAGCCTTTCACCTCCGGCGCTGCCACGCCTTGATGCCGGTCAAGCCCCCGCGAGGGGGCGTGACAAGGGCGGCAATTTCTGATCGCCTCGGGCAGGCCAGATCTTTGCGGAGCCCGCGCCATGCCCCCCACCCTCGCCTATGCCGCCGTGATGTTTGCCGCCGGGATCGGGATCCCGATCCTTGCAGCCCTGAACGCAAGCCTGGGCGCGCGGATCGGCTCGCCCGCCGCCGCCGCGCTGATCCTCTTCACCGTGGCCGGGCTCACCGCACTGGCCGCCGCGGCGCTTACCGGCGGGCTCGCGCGCCTGCCGCAGGCGGCGGTGCAACCCCGCCATCTCTTCGCCGCAGGGCTGCTGATTGCCTTCTACGTGCTCTCAATCACCTGGATCGCGCCGCATTTCGGTGTGGGGAACGCGGTGTTTTTCGTGCTGCTGGGCCAGCTTGTGGCCGCAGCGGCAATCGATCACTTCGGGCTTTTCGGCGCGCGCGAGGCGCCGCTGACGGCCACGCGCGCGGGCGGCATCGCGCTGATGGCGCTTGGCGTCGCGCTCACCCAGCGCGCGTAAGGACGGGCGCCTTCGCGTTTTCGCAAGATGGCCCAGCGCTCAGCGCTGCACCGTCTCCAGCCAGCGCACGATTTCCACCACCGCCTGGCTGGTGAACACGGGCGAGCCGTCGCGGGCATCCAGCACCGCGCTTTGATCTTCGAGGATCCGGCCGAACACGGGCATCGGCCCGCCATGGGCGATCATATCGCGCCCGTCGATGGCGCGCGCGATCTCGCCGGCGGGAAACCCTTGCGAGTCGTTCAGTTGCGTCAGATCCGCAGGCACAATCTCAAGGATCTCCGTCATCGGCCCGTCGCCCATCGCCCCGGCCCCGTGGCAGGCCGCGCAATGGGCCTGGAAGAGCGCCGCGCCATTGGCCACATCCACCGTATCGGCGCGCGCGGGCAGGGCCGAAAGCGCAAGGGCGGCGGCGATCGGTATGGCGTTCAGCACAGGTCTCACTGCAGGTCTTGGCACGGCGGTCTCCCGAAGTTCGTTTTCGCGCTACCCTCACCCGGCGGCCCCCGCCGCTCCTTGACACGGGTCAAACGGATAAGAGTTGAACCGCAAGAGTGTTGACGGCGCGCCCCCGGGGTTTCACCTTCGCCCCACCCCACCGATCGCCACAGCCAAGGCCCGATGCCCAGCCTGATTGCAAAAGCCCGCGCCCGCCACGGCCTTGGCCGCGCCGTGGCGCGCGCCGAGGGGCTGGCGGGGCTGAAGCTTGGGCGCTGCCTTGCGGCACGGCGGCAAAGCCGGGTGTGGGAGGCCACGCTGGCCGGGCGCCCGGTGATCGTGAAACAGGTGCTGGGGGACGAAGCCGCCGAACGCGCCAGCGCCCAGGCCGAAGAGCTGAAATACCAGCATCCGCGGATGCGCTCGGGCCGCTACCGGGTGCCGGAGCCGCTGTTCTGGCAGCCAGGCGAGGGGCTCGTGGTGATGGAAGAGGCGCCGGGCTTGCGCCTGGATGCGGCGCTGGCCCGCGCACCGGGCAGCCGCGCCGCCCTTCTGGCGGCGGCGGGCGGCTGGCTTGCCCATTACACCGCCCCCCGGCGCCAAAGCGATGCCTTTGGCGGCGGCTTCTGGATCAAGCGGCGAAGCTCGGCACTCGGCACAATACCGGATGCGGGCGACCGGGCGCGCCTCGAAGGGCTGATCGCCATCATGCGCGCCGAACGGGCCGAGATAGCGGGCCGGCTTGTCACCCGCGCGCGCAGCCATGGCGATTTCTGCCCGATCAACCTGATTGTCGAAGGCGGGGGCGATGTGGTCTGGGGTGTCGATATCCACAACAGCAACTGGCTTGCCGTGGCCAAGGATATCGCGCGCTTCCTGATCTATCTCTCGATCACCCAGCCGCACGCCGCCTCCGACGGGCCGATGGGGCTTGCAGCAGAGGATGTTGCGGCGCTTACCGGCGCGAAGGGCCTGATCCCGCCGGAAGAGGCAGAGATGGTGCTGCCCTTCTTCCTGGCCTCCGAGCTTGCCGGGCGGCTTCAGGGGGAGCGGATCAGCGCCGAGGCCCACCCCACCGCATGCGCGCTGGCCGACCGGATGATTGCTGCGCGATGATCTCGCCAAAGACGCCCGCATGCGCGCGCTTCCCTTTCCCGGGCGCGCCCGCTATCCAAGGCTCATGGGCACCATTCTCGATCGCATAAAGGCCTACAAGCTCGAAGAAATCGCCGCGGCCAAAGCCGCGCGGCCGCATGCCGCCGTGGAAGAGGCCGCCCGCGCCGCGCCGCCCGTGCGGGGGTTTCGCGCTGCGCTTGAGGCCGCCGCACAAGGGGGCTACGGGCTGATTGCCGAGATCAAGAAAGCAAGCCCCTCCAAGGGCCTGATCCGGGCGGAGTTTGATCCGCCTGCCTTGGCCCGCGCTTATGCCGCGGGCGGCGCGGCCTGCCTTTCGGTGCTGACCGATACGCCTTCGTTCCAGGGCGCGCCGGAATACCTTTCTGCGGCGCGCGCAGCGGTGACCCTGCCTGCCCTGCGCAAGGATTTCATGTACGATCCCTACCAGGTGGCCGAGGCGCGCGCCTGGGGGGCCGATTGCATCCTGATCATCCTTGCCAGCGTGTCTGACACGCAGGCGGCGGCCCTTGAAGCGGCGGCCCATGGCTGGGGCATGGATGCGCTGATCGAGGTGCACGATGCCGAGGAGATGGCACGCGCACATAAGCTCTCCTCGCGCCTTATCGGTATAAACAATCGCAATCTCAATACGTTCGAGACCGATCTTGAAACGACCCGGCGCCTGGCCAGTACCGCGCCCGAGGGCAGCCTGCTGATCGCCGAAAGCGGGCTCGCCACGCCCGGCGATCTGGCCGATCTGGCCGGTCACGGCGCCCGCGCCTTTCTTATCGGCGAAAGCCTCATGCGGCAGGCCGATGTCACCGCCGCCACCCGCGCGATCCTCGCCGATCCCGTGCCTGCGGGGGCCGCCTGATGGCCGAACTCACCCATTTCGATGGCGAAGGCCGCGCGGTCATGGTGGATGTGGGCGGCAAGCCGGTGACCGAGCGGGTGGCCGAAGCGCGCGGCCATGTGGAGATGGCGCCCGAAACGCTGGCGCTGGTGCAGGATGGCCGCGCCAAGAAGGGCGATGTGGCCGGTGTGGCGCGGCTTGCCGGCATCATGGGCGCCAAGCGCACAGCCGATCTGATCCCGTTGTGCCACCCCCTGCCGCTCAACGCGGTAACCCTGGACATCACGGCTGACCCCGATCTTCCGGGCCTGCGGGTCACCGCCACGGCGCGCACCACCGGCAAGACGGGGGTGGAGATGGAGGCGCTCACCGCCGTCTCCGTCGCCTGCCTGACGATCTACGATATGCTGAAGGCCGCTGACCGCGCGATGCGGATCGGCGGGATCGAGATCACTCTGAAGGATGGCGGCGCATCGGGGCGCTATACGGCAAAATGATCTCGGTGTCCGAGGCGCTGGAGGCGCTTTTCACGCTGGCCGCACCGCTTGAAACCGAGGCGGTGCCGCTGATCGAAGCGGCGGGCCGTGTTCTGGCCGAAGATGGCGTGGCTACCCGCGCCCAACCGCCCTTTGCCAGCGCCGCGATGGATGGCTACGCGGTGCGAAGCGCCGATGCGGTGCCGGGCGCCGCGCTGAGGCTTGTGGGCCGCGCGGCAGCAGGGCACGGCACCGGCGCTGAGGTGGGCCCGGGCGAGGCGATCCGCATCTTTACCGGCGCGCCCGTGCCCGGGGGCGCAGACCGCGTGGTGATCCAGGAAGATGTCACGGCGGAGGGCGAAACCATCCGCTTGGGCGAGGGGCTGGACCGCGGGCCCCATATCCGCCCCGCCGGAGGCGATTTCACGGTGGGGGACCGGCTTGCGGCGCCCCGCCGCCTGACCCCCGCCGATCTGGCGCTGGCCGCGGCGATGAACCTGCCCGCGCTTGTCTGCACGCGCCGCCCCGAGGTTGCGCTGATCGCCACGGGGGATGAGCTGGTGATGCCCGGCGAGGCGCCCGCGACGGATCAGATCGTGGCCTCCAACAGCTTTGGCCTGAAGGCGATGATCGATGGCGCGGGCGGCCATGCGCGGCTTTTACCGATTGCGCGGGATAGCGAGGCATCGCTCAACCACGCCTTCGATCTCGCGCGCGGGGCGGATCTGATCGTCACGATCGGCGGCGCCTCGGTGGGCGAGGCCGATCTGGTGCAGGGCGTGGCGCGCGGGCGCGGGATGGCGCCGGCCTTCTACAAGGTTGCCATGCGGCCCGGAAAGCCGCTGATGGCCGGGAGGCTTGATGGCACGCCGATTGTGGGCGTTCCGGGAAACCCCGTTTCCTCAATGGTCTGCGGGCATATCTTCATCTTGCCGATGCTGGCGAAGATGCTGGGGTTGGGTGCTGCGGCCGCGCCCCAGGCGCGCGCGCCGCTGGCCGCCGCGCTTGGCCCCAACGGCCCGCGCGAGCACTATATGCGCGCCCGGCTTTCAGGCGAGGGGATCACCGCGTTCGAAGCGCAGGATAGCTCGCTTCTCACGGTGCTGGCCGCCGCCAACGCGCTTCTCGTGCGTCCCCCGCATGACCCGGCGCGCGCGGCGGGTGAGATCGTGAGTTATGTGGCCCTTCCCGCCGCAACCCCTGCCACTCCCTGACAGGATTTGACACAAATCGGGAACAGGCGTAGAACATTGGCCGAACGCCCTACAAGGGGCCGAGGCCGGCAAGGATCCGGCGCGTGAGAAAGGACAGGCCGATGCTCACACGCAAGCAGTTGGAACTGCTCGATTTCATCAACAAGCGCATGGCGCGCGATGGCGTGCCGCCCTCGTTTGATGAGATGAAGGAGGCGCTCGACCTGCGCTCGAAATCCGGAATTCACCGCCTGATCACGGCGCTGGAAGAACGCGGCTTCATCCGCCGCCTCGCCCACCGCGCCCGCGCCATCGAGATCGTGAAACTGCCCGATGCGCTGGAAACGCCCGCGCAGGGCTTCACGCCGCGGGTGATTGAGGGGGATCGGAGCGATCCGCCCCCCGCCGCGCAGCCTGTCGAGGCGGCGGCGACCGAATTGCCGGTGATGGGAAAAATCGCCGCTGGTGTGCCGATCGAGGCGATCAGCGAGGTGTCTCACACCGTGGCGGTGCCGGGCCAGATGCTCGGCAATCAGGGCCATCACTACGCGCTTGAGGTGAAGGGCGACTCGATGATCGATGCCGGGATCAACGATGGCGATGTCGTCGTGATCCGGAAAACGGCCACGGCGGAGACGGGCGATATTGTCGTCGCCCTCGTCGATGGCCAGGAGGCCACGCTCAAACGGCTTCGCCGCAAGGGCAACGCCATTGCGCTTGAGGCCGCCAACCCGGCCTATGAGACCCGCGTTTACCGCGACGATCAGGTGAAGGTGCAGGGCCGCCTCGTGGGGCTGATCCGAACCTATTGAGCGGCACCCGGGCTGCCCCCCCCCGCCACGCAGCGGAGACTGGGCGGGAAACAGATGACGCCCTTTGCGGTGATCCGAGCGGGTGCGAAGGGCAGGCGCTAGATCCATCGAGGCATTGTTTGGCGCGGGCTACCGGGCCCAGGGGCGGTGGCCGGTGAGGCTGCGGGCGCTCACGATCTCCCACACCGCGCCCTCGCGGCGCCAAAGCGCGAGCGGGCCCTCCCGTTCAAGGCGCGCGCGGTCGTAGAACCGGCAGGGCCCGGCAGGCGGGTGCTCCACCCGCGCCGAGGTGATCACGATATCGGCGGGTGCGCAGGCCGCCTGCGCGCGCGTGCCCGCCCCGCGGCCGGTTTCGTGGGCGATTCTCAGGCCGATTGTGGCCGCAGGCGCGGGATCGCGCAGCGCGGCCTCGGCCTGCCCCGCGCCATCGCCATCGGCCTCCAGCCAGGCCTCGGCCACGAAAGCCTCGCCCCGGGGTTTTGACAACGCGCGCCCCTCGGGGCCCATCGCGCCCAAAAGCCCGCCGGTTTCCGAAACAAGCATCGCGGGCCGCTCTGCCCCGGCCCAGAGAAGCGCGGCCAGCGCCACCGGCACGAGCCCCGCAAACCGCCCCCGCCCGTGCCAGAGCGCCAGGATCAGGCCGCCGCAGGTGAGAAGCGGCAGCACCCAGGGGCCCGGTGCCACCACATGGCCCACCGCGCCCTCCCAGCCCGCAACCCAGTTCGCGATGGCGAGAATCCAGCTCAGGCCCGGCGCCATGATCCAGAGCCCGATCCAGCCAAGGCCCAGGGGCGTAAGAACGGCGGCGACCACCGCGCCCGGCATCACCACCGCGCCCATCACCGGCACCGACAGGATATTCGCGATCAGCCCGTAATGGGGCACGCGCCCGAAATGGGCCGCGGCATAGGGCGCGGTGGCCATCCCCGCCACCAGCGAAGAGAGCCCGATCGCGATGGCCCAGCGCGCCCAGCGGGGCAGCGCGTGTTCGCGCACCGCGCCGAACACGGCAACCAGCGCGGTGGTGGCGGCAAATGACATCTGGAAGCCCGGGCCCGTCAGCGCCTCGGGCCGGTGCGCCAGCACGATCAGCGCCGCAAGTGCCACCGAGCGCAGGGTGAAGGCGCGCCGGTCAAGCATCACCGCCGTGAGCAGCACCGCGACCATCACGAAGGCGCGTTCCGTCGCCACATTGCCGCCCGACAGCGCGAGATAGGCGGCCCCCGCCAGGAGCGCGAGCGCGGCGGCGGCCTTGTGGACGGGATAGCGCAGCACGAGCCAGGGCACCGCGGCGGCGGCGGTGCGGGCCGCGGCATAGACGAAACCTGCGAGCAGCCCCATATGGAGGCCCGAGATTGCCAAGAGATGGGCGAGATTTGCGGCACGTAACGCCTGGGTTGTCTCCAGGCTGATGCCCGACCGGTCGCCGGTGGTAACCGCGGCGGCCACGGCGCCCGCCTGCCCCGGAAGCGCCGCCTGAACCGCCGCCGAGGCGCGCATCCGCAGCCGTTCCACCCAGAGCGCGGCGCCCCCGGGCGGCGGCGCAAGGGCCAGGGCGGGCGTACGCGCATAGCCCACCGCGCCCAGGCCCTGAAACCAGGCGTGGCGGCGGAAATCGAAGCCCCCGGGCTCCACCGGCCAGCGGGGGGGTGAAAGATGGGCGGTAACGGCCACGCGCAGGCCCGGCGCGGGCGTGAGATAGCGCTGATCGCCATGGAGGGTTACGCGCACGCGGGCGGGCGTGCGGGGAGGCGCCAGATCTTCAAGCACCACGCGATCGAGCGTAAGCCGCGTCTTGTCCGATGCCGAGCGATCGATCTTCACGATCC
>JANQPC010000070.1 GCA_028285485.1 Paracoccaceae bacterium
TGATGCGGTAGCGCAGGATGCGCCCGCTGCCGCCCGCCGCGATCCAATCGCGCAGCGCCATCGCCTCGGCCACCGCGCGGGCAATCGATGTGGTGCGCATCGTCTCGCCGCCCTCTGCCTCGCGCACAACCACGGCCATATCCATGCCGTCGGCCAGCGCCAGGCACGCGCCGGGCTCCGCCATCCGGCGCAGCGCGCGCCGGGCCTCCTGTTCGATCTGATCGTCTTTGGGCAGTGTATCCGCTTCGGCCATCACATGGTCCTTCACTAAAGACTGTTCACGAGTGGTATTGGGGCCTAGCCCCCCGGCGATGCGGCGCAGCGCATCGTCGATCAGCCGGTCATCCCTGCGATTCTCGATCCGGCGCACGCGGCGCAGAACCGTTGAGGGATGGCAGCGGCCGCGCCGCGCAAGCGCACGGATCGTCCAACCGGCCTGGGTGTGCGAGAGATAGGTGCGCACAGCGTCCGGGATCCAGGCCGGACCCTGCTCAAATTCGGGCGAGCAAAGCTTTGTAGGCATGGATTTTTCTCTCCTGTGGATAGGTTTGTGGATATTAACGATCTACCTAAAATTGCAGAAGTTAACTGATCGTTAACGCCCGGGGCGCCTGTGGAGATTGAATTTACTTAACAAAATAATCCTTGCCGGACCGTGCGCATTTTCGCCGTTTGCGCAACTCGCCTTTAGGTTGTGCAACCTTGGCGCCGTAGTCAGTCACGGAGTTCTGCCATGTCTTCGCCGATCGAAGCCCTGACCGCCCGCGCCCGCCCCGGCGTTCTGATGCGCGCGGCCCATCACGGCACCGAAACCTATAATCGCAAGCGCACGCTCGCGCGGCTTCTGGGGCTTGATGAGCCGCCAAACTTCAAGATCGCGCTCGAACGGCTGGCCGCGATGGAACAGGAGGTCAACGCGATGCGCGAGGCGGGCGATGCCGCCTATTCGGTGGTGCGCCACGTTGAGGTGCTGATCGCGCTCACCGCGGAATTCCGGCTGTTCAAGGGCGCCAGCGCCCGGGGCGAGATTACGTAAACGCGTCCGGCATCGCCGCCTTGCGCTCTGCCACAAAAGCGCGGAGCGCTTCGGCGGTGCCCGGATCAAGCGGCGGCGGGGTGTAATTGGCCAGAAGCGTGGCCACCCTGTCTGCCGCCAGCACATCGGTGCTGCGCGCGCCCTCCTCTTCCCAGGTCTCAAAGGGCTTGTAGTCCAGCACGTCGCTTTTCCAGAACGCCTCTTTGAAATTCTCCTGGGTATGGGCGCAGCCAAGATAGTGCCCGCCCGGCCCCACCTCGCGCATCGCCGAAAGCGCCTGCCCGTTTTCCGAGATATCGACGCCGCGCGCGATCTTGTGCAGCGCGCCGAGCTGATCGGCATCCATCACGAATTTCTCGAAACTCGCGACCAGCCCGCCTTCCAGCCAGCCGCAGGCGTGCAGCATGAAGTTGACCCCGGCAAGAAGCCCCATGTTGAGCGAATTCGCCGTCTCATACCCCGCCTGCGCATCGGGAACCTTGGCGCCGCAGAAGCTGCCCGCCGAACGGTAGGGCAGCCCGAGCCGGCGCGCGAGCTGCCCGGCGCCATAGGTGATCTGCGCCGCCTCCGGCGTGCCGAAGGTGGGCGCGCCCGAGTTCATGTCGATTGACGTCACGAAGGCCCCGAAGATCACCTGCGCGCCGGGGCGGATCAGCTGGCTATAGGCCACGCCAGCCATCACTTCGGCCAGCACCTGCGTGAGCGTGCCCGCCACCGAGACGGGCGCCATCGCGCCGCCCACGATGAAGGGCGAGATGATCGCGGCCTGCCCCGCCCGGGCATAAACCTCCAGCGCCCCCATCATCACGCCATCGAAGGTGAGCGGCGAGTTGATGTTGATGAGCGAGGTCATCACGCAATTCTCGGCCACGAAATCGCGCCCGAAGAGAATCTCGCACATCGCCACGCTGTCTTCGGCGCGGCTGGGTTCGGTGACCGAGCCCATGAAGGGCTTGTCGGAAAGTTCCATATGCGCCAGCAGCATATCGAAATGGCGCTTGTTCACCGGCACATCGGTGGGCTCACACACCGTGCCGCCCGAGTGGTGCAGCCATTTCGACATGTAGCCGAGCTTCACGAAATTACGGAAATCCTCGATCGTGGCATAGCGGCGCCCGCCCGCGAGATCCCGCACAAAGGGCGGGCCGTAAACGGGGGCGAGCACAAGGTTGCGCCCGCCGATCTCCACGCTGCGTTCGGGGTTGCGGGCATGCTGGGTAAAGCGTCCCGGCGCCGTGGCGCAGAGCTGGCGCGCCAGGCCTTTTGGCAGACGCACCCGTTCGCCATCCACCTCCGCGCCTGCCGCGCGCCAGCGCTCCAGGGCGGCGGGGTTTTCCACGAAGCTCACCCCGATCTCTTCCAGCACCGTTTCGGCATTGGCCTCGATGATCTCAAGCGCCTCGTCATTGAGGATCTCAAGGTTCGGGATCGCC
>JANQPC010000071.1 GCA_028285485.1 Paracoccaceae bacterium
GGCGTAAAGCGGGGCAATCGCGCGTTCAGCGAGATCCGCGGGCCCCGCCAGCGTTTCAAACGGATGCGCCAGATGCACAGGCGCGTCAGGGGCAAGCACCTCGGCAAAGGCCGCCTGCGCGGCACCAAGATCACAGTCCCAAAGCCGCGCCAGCGGTGCCACCACGGCCTTGGCCACCCCCGGGCCCATACCCTGCCCCTTCATCTTGGCAAAAATACTCCCGGCCCTTCAGCCCCGGAAAGGCGCCACGGTGGCAAAGAGGGGCGCATCGGCTACTCCGCCGCCTCCCGGTAGGGCGCGGCTTCGCCGTAGGGCACGTTCAGCCCGCCATAACGGCGCACCCGCACGTTGCATTGTTCGGCATGGCCCACGAAGCCTTCCAACATGCAAAGCCGCGATCCGTATTCGCCCACCACCGTGGCCGCCTCATCGGTGACCACCTTCTGATAACTGTGCGTTTTAAGGAACTTGCCCACCCAGAGGCCGCCGGTATACCGCCCGGCCTTCTTCGTGGGCAGCGTGTGGTTGGTGCCGATCACCTTATCGCCATTAGCCACATTGGTGCGCGGGCCAAGGAAGAGCGCGCCGTAATTCGTCATGTTCTCAAGGAACCAGTCGTCACGATCCGTCATCACCTGCACATGTTCTGAGGCCACGTCTTCTGACACGGCCAGCATCTCATCATAGTCAGCGCAGAGGATGATCTCGCCGTAATCCTCCCAGCTCCTGGCCGCAGTCTCTGCGGTGGGGAGGATCTGCAGGATCCGCTCGATCTCTGCCATCGTGGCCTCGGCAAGCCTGCGGGAATTGGTGATCAGCACGGCGGGCGAGTTATAGCCATGCTCGGCCTGCCCCAGCAGATCGGTGGCGCACATCTCGCCATCCACCGTATCATCGGCAATCACGCAGGTTTCGGTGGGCCCGGCGAACAGATCGATGCCCACGCGCCCGAAAAGCTGGCGCTTAGCTTCGGCCACAAAGGCATTCCCGGGGCCCACGAGCATATCCACCGGCTTGATGCTTTCGGTCCCGATCGCCATCGCGCCCACGGCCTGCACGCCGCCAAGCACGAGGATCTCATCCGCGCCGCCCTCATCCATCGCCGCCACGATCGCGGGGTGCGGTGCGCCATCCACCGGGGGCGCCGAGGCCAGAATGCGCTTCACGCCGGCCACCTTTGCGGTGAGAACCGACATATGCGCCGAGGCCACCATGGGGAACTTCCCGCCCGGAACGTAGCAGCCCACGGAATTTACGGGGATGTTCTTGTGGCCGAGGATCACGCCCGGCATCGTTTCCACTTCCACATCCGTCATCGAGGCGCGCTGCGCTTCGGCGAAGTTGCGGATCTGCGTTTGCGCAAAGCGGATATCATCCATCTCGCGCCGGGAAACCTTCGCTTTCGCGGCGTCGATCTCAGATCGCGTGAGCGCGAAGGCTGCAGGCGCGTAGCGATCGAACTTTGCGCTCAGTTCGCGGATGGCTGCATCGCCGCGCGCCTCGATATCGCCGAGAATGCCCTCGACGGTGGCGCGCACCTTGGCATCGTCTTCCGCGCGCGCCTCCGCCGGTTTGCCGCGCTTGAGATACTCGGCCATCGCCACTCCTCCTCCCCAGATAACGGGCGCGGCGGGGACTCACCTGCCGCGTGTGGCGGCAAGGATACCGGCTTGGCGCCCGTGCTCAAGGATTTTTTGCATACGCTTGCAAATCAGCGGCCCGGGCCCAGGCCAGAATTCGTGCGACGATATCTTCGGTCATCGCAGGGCTGAGGATATCGCCTGCGATCACGTGGAAATACGGGTCGCTCCCCGGTACGGGCGTAACGGGCTCCACCGCCGCGGGCCCACCCCAGCGTTCGGCCACCACCCGCGTGGCGCGGGGCGAAACGACAAGATCCTGATCGGAGAAAAGAAACAGCGCAGGCGTGGTGATGCCCTCAAGATCGGCGCGGCGCGCGGCCTCCACCGTCTGGGCCATCGGGATCAGGGCAACCGTGGGGTATTCGATCGTCCAGAATTCCCGGTGCCCGGCATTCATCGGCTGAAACCCCCGCGTTGGCCCGGCAATCCACGGGCCCCAGCGGCGCACGCCCGGCCAGGTAAGGATGCGGCCTGCCGAGGCGCGAAGCCCGAAATTGGGGGAGAGAAACACAACGCCCGCCAGCCCATCCCGCAGCCGCGGATCGGCGGCGGCGAGTGCGGCGAGCGTGCCGCCCGTGGAGGTGCCGATCACCAGCACCCGCTCGCCTGCGCGCCGCGCCACCGCAAGCGCCTGATCCAGATCGCCCAGCCAATCGCCCGCCGTGGCCTCAGCAAGCGCAGCGCCACCCCGCGCATGGCCGGTGAGACGCCAGAAGACGAGGTTTGCCCCGAGCCCCTCGGCCACCCTGTCGGGCACCGGGCGCACCTCTTCCGAGGTTGCCGAGAAGCCGTGCAGGTAGAGCACCGAAAGCGGCGTTTGCGCACCGCGGGCGCCCGCCCAGAGGATGCGCTTTTCAGTGCCCGGCGTGATATCCTCAAACGCCGCTTCCCCGCCCGCAAGCCAGGCATCGAGATCCTCGCCAAGCCCGCTGGCATCGAAGGGCGGCGGCGAGACGACTGCCTCGCGCGGCAACACCGCGATCAGCAGCGCGAGAAGCGCAACGATGCCGGCGAGGCCACCAGCGATCCAGAGCAGCACCCGTTTCACAACCCGGCCAGAACATCTTCGACCGCCGCCACGATCTGGGCGAGGCAGGCGGGGGAAGAGAAGCGGTGATCGGCGCCTTTGGTGAATGTAAGCTGAATGTCCGGCCCCTCCGCGTGATCGAGAAGTTTCAGCGCGGTCTCGCGGGTAACGGCCTCATCTTCAGTGCCTTGCAGGAAGCGAACGGGGCCCTCAAGCCGCCAGGGCTCTGAAAACACCAGGTTCGCCCGGGCGCCATCCACCTGATGCTGGGTCAGGTAATCGGGGCTGTCGAAAAGATCCTCGGAGATCAGCGCCCTGCCCTCGGTTTGCAACGCCGTGCGCTGCGCCGGCGTAAGATCCGGCAACCGGCTTTCGGTGATGAAATCGGGCGCTGCCGCAATCGTGACCAGCCCGGCCACCCGTTCGGGCCGCCGCCGCGCCGCCAGTAGCGCCATCCACCCGCCCATGGAGGAGCCAACGAGGATCTGCGGCCCCTGCGTGAGCTCGTCGAGAACCGCGAGCACGTCTGCCGACCAGTCCTGCGGACCCGTTTCCAGCATCGTGCCATCGCTTTGCCCGTGCCCGGAATAATCGAAGCGCAGGAAGGCATGACCCTTGCCATTCGCCCAGGCTTCGAGATGCAGCGCCTTGGTGCCATCCATGTCTGAGCGGTAGCCGGGCAGGAACACCAGGCCCGGGGCCCGGCCCGGGCTGCGATGGTAGGCGATTCGGCGGCCTTCGGGGCCGGAAAGATAGGCGGGCGGTTCCACGGGCTGCTCCATTTTTCCCAAGGGTGCCATCGATTTAGCGCCCCGGCAAATCTCAATTTAGGTGACTCTATTGTCACGTGAGTATTTAGTCACATATATTCCGATCATGGATGCGATCTTCAAAGCTTTGAACGACCCTGCGCGCCGCGCGCTTCTGGACAGCCTGCGCCAGAGCGACGGTCAGACGCTAAGCGATCTCGAAGCGCAGCTGGAGATGACCCGCTTTGGGGTCATGAAACATCTCAAAGTGCTCGAAGACGCCTCCCTCATCGTCACGCGCAGGAAGGGGCGGTTCAAACACCATTACCTCAATGCCGTGCCCCTACAGGAGGTGATCGATCGCTGGATCGATCCGTTCCTGGCCAAGCCCGCGGCCCGCGCCGTGATTGACCTGAAATCCCAACTGGAAGGATCCGCCCGGATGCTTGATCAAGACACACCGAAACCCGATTTCGTGATGCAGACCCATATTCGCTGCTCCCAGGATGCGCTTTGGGAGGCGCTGACGGATGAGGCGCAGATGTCGGCCTACCACTTCCTGTCACCGAAGGTGACGCGGGAGGGCGAGGCCTATACGTACCATAACCCCGATGGCACCACGATGATGGTGGCGCGCACGCTTCTGGCAGATCCAAAAAGCCGGATCGAAGCCACGTTCGAGCCGCATTGGGAGCCGAGCGTGCCTGCCTCGCGCACCGTGTTCCTGATCCTCGTAGAAGGCGCGCACTGCAAGCTGACCATCGAACACTACGATCTGCACTTCCCGGTGGTGCCCGGTGAAGGCGTGGCCGATGGGTGGCAACGCTGGGCCGCCGGGCTAAAGACGTTCCTCGAAACCGGCGAGGCCGCCCGCTTCAACGAAACGGGCGCCGTGGGGTAACGGCCCGGGCGCGCGCGCTGCGGATCCGAGTGCCTTGGTGCACCCCTTCGCCTTGGGGCGCGGGCATGTGGCGGGGGAGGAACACCCAGGTTTCAGCCCCTGCCCGCCCGCGCCTGACCGCGCCCGGCTTGACTTCCACGCCCCGCCTCGTCACATCTGCCCACGACATACCCGCAACCGGGCGTTCCGTGGGCGCCGAACTGACGAGGAGAAAAGGCCATGAGCCTTGATGCTTCCCAGATTTCCCTCAAATTCCCCGATGGCAATGCGCGCAGCTACGCATCCGGCATCACCCCGGCCGATGTGGCCGCCGATATCTCGCCCTCGCTTGCCAAGAAGGCGATCAGCGCCTCGGTGAACGGGGCGCATTGGGATCTGCAATGGCCGATCGAGGCCGATGCCGAGATCGCGATCCACACCATGAAGGATGAGGGCCCGGCGCTTGAGCTGATCCGCCACGACCTTGCCCATATCATGGCCCGCGCGGTGCAGGAGATCTGGCCCGACGTGAAGGTTACCATCGGGCCGGTGATCGAGAACGGCTGGTACTATGACTTCGATCGCGAAGAGCCCTTCACGCCCGACGATCTGGGCGCCATCGAAGCGAAAATGAAAGAGATCATCAATCGCCGCGATCCGGTGACGACCGAGGTGTGGGAGCGCACGCGCGCCATCAAGTATTACGAGGCCAATAACGAGCCCTATAAGGTAGAGCTTGTGGAGGCGATCCCCGAGGGCGAAGCGCTTCGGATGTATTGGCACGGGCATTGGCAGGATCTCTGCCGCGGCCCGCATCTTCAGCACACCGGCCAGGTTCCGGCGGATGCCTTCAAGCTGATGAAGGTGGCCGGCGCCTATTGGCGGGGCGACAGCAATCGCCCGCAGCTTCAGCGCATCTATGGTGTGGCCTTCAAAAACCGCGACGACCTGAAGAAGTACCTCCACTTCCTTGAAGAAGCCGAAAAGCGCGATCACCGCCGCCTTGGCCGGGAGATGGAGCTGTTTCACTTTCAGGAAGAAGCGCCCGGCATGGTGTTCTGGCACCCCGATGGCTGGACGATCTATCGCGAGCTTGAAGATTACATGCGCCGCCGCCTGACGGCTGCCGGGTATCGCGAGATTAAGACCCCGCAGGTGGTGGACCGCAAGCTTTGGGAAGCCAGCGGCCACTGGGATAAGTACCGCGAAAACATGTACATCACCGAGATCGATGAGGAGCATGCCAACGAAAAGCGCACCAATGCGCTGAAGCCGATGAACTGCCCCTGCCACGTTCAGGTGTTCAACCAAGGGATCAAAAGCTACCGCGACCTGCCGCTGAGGCTTTCGGAGTTCGGCTCATGCCACCGTTACGAGGCCCATGGCGCGCTGCACGGGCTGATGCGCGTGCGCGGCTTTACCCAGGACGATGCGCATATCTTCTGCACCGAGGATCAGATCGAAGCGGAATGCGCGAAGTTCATCGATCTCTTATCCGGCATCTATCGCGATACCGGGTTCACGAGCTTCGACATCAAGCTTTCCACGCGGCCCGAGGTGCGCGTGGGTTCAGATGAGATCTGGGACAAGGCGGAAAATGCGCTTGAGAAAGCCATCCTCAGCGTGCGCAACGACTTTGAGGTTGATCCAGGCGAAGGCGCGTTCTACGGGCCGAAACTTGATTTCAAGCTCACCGATGCGATCGGGCGGGAATGGCAATGCGGCACGTTCCAGGCCGATTTCAATCTGCCCGAGCGGCTTGATGCCAACTACATCGGCGCCGATGGCGAAAAGCACCGGCCCGTGATGCTGCACCGTGCGATTCTGGGATCGTTCGAGCGCTTCATTGGCATCATGATCGAAAACTACGCGGGCAAGCTGCCTTTCTGGCTCGCCCCGCGGCAGGTTGTGGTGGCCTCCATCGTCTCTGACGCCGATGCCTATGTGTATGAAGCCGTTGCGGCGCTGAAGGCTGCCGGGCTGCGGGCCGAGGCCGATGTGCGCAACGAGAAGATCAACTACAAGGTTCGCGAGCATTCCCTGGCGAAGGTGCCGATCCTGCTGGCCGTGGGGCAGCGGGAGGTGAGTGAGCGCACCGTCACGGTGCGGCGGCTTGGGGAAAAGGCCACCGAGGTGCAGCCCCTCGATGCGGTTGTGAGCGACCTGACGAAAGCGGCCCTGCCGCCTGACCTGGCGGCCTGACCGGGCCGCCAATCGGCGCCGCCCGGGGGGGCGCACAGACTCGATCCAATTGTTTCAACTTAACACGGCCGCGTTAACCCACGGTCGTGTGATTGGCGCGTTATTGAACGCCCAGCGTAGGTGATCCCACGTCGCACAACGCGGCGCACCTGAATTTCGGATGAACCAAGAAGGATCCACTCACATGTCGAACACGACCAAAACCCTCGCCGTTGCCGGCGCCGTTGCCGCTGCTCTTGCTGCTCAGGCCACCACGCCGGCCCACGCGCAAGAAAAAGAGAAGTGCTACGGCATCTCCCTGGCCGCCGAAAACGATTGCGCCGCTGGTCCCGGGACGACCTGCTCGGGCACCTCGACGGTGGACTATCAGGGCAACGCCTGGACGTTCGTTGATGCCGGCACCTGCGCCGATATCGAACTGCCCGCGATGGCCGATGGCACCCCGCGCATGGGTTCGCTTGAACCGCTCGAGCGCGACCTGCCTGCATAAGACGCCCCCCCGGCCCCGGCGATTTGCGCCGGGGCCAAACCCGCCTTTCCCCCGGAGACCGCCATGCTGGACGCCACGCCAAACCGCTTGAACACGTTGCCCACGGCAACGGGCGTTGGATACAAGGCGCAGCATTTCGAGGCGATCCTCGCCGATCCGGGGCCGGTGGCATGGCTGGAAATCCATGCCGAGAATTACATGGGCGCCGGTGGGCGCCCGCTCGCGCAGCTTCGCCACCTTGCCGAGCGCTTCGCGATTTCGGTGCATGGTGTTGGCCTGTCAATCGGCGGCGAAGGGCGGCTTGATGCCGATCATCTCGCGCGCCTGAAGCACCTTGTGGGCTGGCTGGAGCCAGCGAGTTTCTCGGAACATCTTGCCTGGTCCACCCACGATACCGGGTTTCTCAACGATCTTCTGCCCCTGCCCTATAACGAGGCCACGCTCGCCCGCGTGGCCGATCATATCGACGAGGTGCAGGAGGCAATCGGGCGGCCCATGCTACTGGAAAACCCCTCCACCTACCTCGCGTTTGAAGAAAGCGAGATGCCGGAGGTAGAGTTCCTGCGCGAGATCGCGCGGCGCACGGGCTGCGGGCTTTTGCTCGATGTGAACAACGTGTTCGTTTCCGCCACGAACCAACAGACCGATGCGCTTTCCTACATCGATGCCTTTCCGCTTGAGGCTGTGGGCGAGCTTCACCTCGGCGGCCATGACGAGGATGAAGACGAGGCGGGCGCCACGCTGCTGATCGATTCCCATGGGCGCGAGGTGGTGGATCCCGTCTGGGCGCTATACCGCCACACCATTGCCCGTGCAGGCGCCAAGCCCACGCTGATCGAATGGGATACCGATGTGCCGGATTGGCCGGAGCTGCGCGCCGAAGCGGGCCGCGCGGCCGAGATCCTGCAGGGCGCGTTCGTCTGATGCCGGGCCAGGCCGCCTTTGCCGATGCGGTGCTCGATGCAAGCGCGCCCGTCCCCCCGGGGCTGGTCAATCCCGATGGCGTGCCCGCCACCAAACGCTTTGACGTTTATCGCAACAATGTGGTGCTGAGCCTGATTGAGGCGCTCGGCACCGCCTTCCCGGTGGTCAAAAAACTTCTCGGCGAGGCGGGCTTTGCCAATCTCGCGCAGGTTTTCGTGCGCGGCCACCCGCCCAGCTCACCGATGCTGATGCTCTACGGCGCGGCGCTGCCGGGCTTCATCGAAGGCTTCGCGCCGCTTGCCAAGCTTGGCTACCTGCCCGATGTCGCCCGGCTCGAACAGGCGCTGCGCGAAAGCTACCACTCCGCCGATGCCGCGCCGATCGATCCCGCCGAACTTGCAGCCCTTCCTCCCGAGGCGCTCACGGCAGCGCGGATCACGCTCGCGCCGGCCACGCGCCTGATCCGCTCCCCTTGGCCGATCCACGCGATCTGGCGGTTCAATATGGAGCAAGGCGCGCCGAAACCGGCGATGGCGGCGGAAGACGTCCTGATCCTGCGACCGGAGTTCGATCCGATGCCGGTGAAGCTTGGGCCGGGCGGCGCCACCTTCCTCACCGCCATTCAGGCGGGCAACCCCATCGGCAACGCATTCGAGGCAGCGCTCGCCGAACACCCCGAATTTGATCTGACAGCCCTGCTTGGCCTGCTGCTCGGCCAGCAGGCGATTACTGAACTGGAGACGTAAGATGACCTTCCTGGTGCACCTGCATAATGCAGTCTTTTCGCGGGTTGAGGCGGCAGCACCTGCGGTTATGCCAACGCTCGCGCGGCTGATCTTCGCGGCAACGCTGCTGATGTATTACATCAACTCGGGCCTGCTGAAATTCGGCGACGGCATCGCCGGGCTCTTCTCGCCCTCGCTTAGCGCCTACGCCTCGATCTTTCCCAAAGCGTTCGAGGCGGCGGGTTACGATGTTTCGCAGATGAGCACATTTCACTGGGCCGTGGCGCTCGCCGGCACCTGGGCGGAGATCATCCTGCCCGTACTGATCGTGATCGGCCTTTTCACGCGCATCGCTGCCCTTGGCATGGTGGTCTTCGTCGTCGTTCAGAGCTTCGTGGATATCTATGGCCACGGCATCGCGGCAAGCGATATCGGCAGCTGGTTCGATGGGCTGCCTACCGGGCTCATCGTGGATCAGCGCGCCTTCTGGGTGTTCCTGCTGCTCTTCCTGGTGTTCCGTGGCGCCGGGCCGCTCTCCGCCGATCGCCTGCTATCGGCGCGGCGGGCCGAGGCAGTGCCGGCCTAAAGCAGCGCAGCCTTTACATCGGCGCCCCAGCCCAGATGCAGGGCGCCGCCAGCCTCGATCACCGGGCGTTTCATCAACGTGGGGTGGCGGGCAAGCAGCGTTGCGGGCGCTTCTGCCCGCTCCGCCTCCGAAAGCCCGCGCCAGGTGGTTGAGCGCCGGTTCACACACGCATCTCCAAAGGCCGCCAGAAAACGCTCGATCTTTTCGGGCGCCAGCGGTTCTGCCCGAATATCAATGAATTGAACCGCGTGCCCCGCACCTTCCAGCGCCGCGCGGGCCGCCCGGCAGGTGTCGCAGGCCTTGATCCCGTAAAGTTTCATCTCTGCCTCCTTTCATGGCGGCCAAGCTGAAATTCGCGTGAGTCGCCGGGGAAACCTTGCTTTTCGCTCAGAATGTCCAATCTTTCTTACAGCGCAACACGGATGCTTTGCGTGACGACCCCGGTTTCGCCGGGCCCCACTGAAGGAGAAGACGGAATGCCCACCGGCACCGTGAAGTGGTTCAACACCACGAAAGGCTATGGATTTATCGCGCCGGATGACGGCGGTAAGGATGTTTTTGTTCACATTTCAGCAGTTGAACGCGCAGGGATGACCGGGCTGGCCGATAACCAGAAGGTCAGCTTTGAGATGATCGAGGGCCGCGACGGGCGGCAATCGGCGGGTGAGCTGAAGGCGCTATAAGCGCACAAATTTCAGACATGCCTTAAATTCCGGGCCTTGCTGCACTGCAGCGATCTTTACGCTGCAGTGCAGATATACTATCGTAACCCTCGTACGGTAGCTAGTAATCTTCGGGAGGTGACGGCCGCGTGTTTCGCGGGGCCATCCCTCCCGGGGGCTGGCTGTTTACGCCCGCACCTCCTCCAAACATCATTGGAGAGGGTCCGCTCATGGGCGAATTCATAGCAATCCTGACGATCTACTACATGTGTGACAGCGTGGCGGGCACCCGGCCGCTCGCGGGCGACGAGCTGAACGCCTGCTCTGCGGCTTACGATGGGGTGAAGACCTATTTCATTGAGGATTTCGAGCTGGCCCCCCGGGGATCGCTCGCGCGGTTCGAACAGAACCGGCAGGGCTATCTCGGCTTCAAGGCCTGGGAGGCGGATAACAGCGAGCTTGTCACCAAGCTTCGCAGTGAGGCGGAGGCGGAAGTGCGGCTGGGGGTGGCATATTAGAGCGCGCATAAGGTTGCGCGCCCGTATCTTCCCCACCGCAGTCGCTCACTTCAGGATCGCCTCAAACTCCCGCCATTCCCGCTTTGAGAGGCCCGAGGTTTCCTGCGTCACCGTCTCACCGGCGAGCATGCGGCGCATGCAATCAAGCGCCGCTGCGCTGAGGTTGACGCCGCCGACGCGATAATCCTCGAACGCCTTGAAGGCGAGCGGCACCCAATCGCGCACCACGTTGCAGATCGCGTCGGCGTAAACCCGGATTTCGTATTGCGCATGGGCATCGCCCCGCAGGCGCAGGAAGTGGAAGAGATTGTGCAGATCCACCTTCCAGTACCACTGCGTGTAGATGTTGGCGGGCAGGTTCATGCGCGCCAGTTCGCGGGCGAGGCCCTGCTGGCCCTCTTGGCTGAGCATCGCCTCGTAGTGATCATAGGCGCGCGTGCTGTCTGATTTCAGCATCTCCAACACGCGGGCGGCTTCTTCGCCTTCCAGCACCGCGCCGCGCCCCTGATTGTTGACGGTGGATTGCGCGGCAAGCGCGTCGGGTGCGGGAATGTAAAACTCCCGGTCGAGGATCGAATAGCGCGCCGAGTATTCGTTCACATTCGCCGTGCGGTGGCGAATCCACTGCCGCGCCACGAAAACCGGCAGCTTCACATGCAGCTTGATCTCACACATCTCAAAGGGCGTCGAATGCCAGTGGCGCATGAGGTAGCGGATCAGCCCATCATCGTTTTGCACATGTTTCGTGCCCGCACCGTAGCTGACCCGCGCGGCCTGCACGATGGCGCTGTCATCCCCCATATAATCGATCACCCGGATAAAGCCGTGATCGAGCACCTCATGCGCGGTGTATAGATGTGCCTCCATCCCTTCGGATGTGGCGCGCAGCGTGGGGCGCGGCGTGGCGCGTTGGGCTTCAATTTCGGCCAGCTGTTCGGCGCTAAGCGGCATAGGGCAGATCCTCGTCACGAAAGAGCGAGTCGCACCCTACCATATCTATGGGTGTGGGCCAGAGGCGTATACGAGATGCGGTGTGATTGGCGGGGCTTGGACCTTGCGCCTGCGCGGCCTAGGGTGGGGCCAAACACTGAACAGGGAGAGGCCCATGGGCATCGAATACCTTCACACGATGGTGCGGGTGAAAGACCTTGAGGAAAGCATCGCCTTCTACAAGCTTCTGGGGCTCGAAGAACGGCGCCGGGTTGATAATGAGAAGGGACGCTTCACGCTTGTCTTCCTCTGTCCGCCGGGGCAGGCGAACGCGGATGTGGAGCTGACTTACAACTGGGATGGCGATGACAGCCTGCCGTCCGACAGCCGGCATTTCGGCCACCTCGCCTACCGGGTCGACGATATCTATGCCGCCTGCCAGCACTTGATGGATAACGGTGTCGTCATCAATCGCCCGCCGCGCGATGGGCATATGGCCTTTGTGCGCTCGCCCGATAACGTATCGGTCGAACTGCTGCAGCGGGGCGATAACCTTCCGCCGCAGGAGCCCTGGGCGAGCATGGAAAACACCGGCCATTGGTAAGGGCCGCGCTCGCCGCGATCGCCGCACTCTGGGCGGGGGCGGCTGAGGCGGCCTGCCGCCTCGCGCTGCTTCTCGCGCTTGATGTTTCGGGCTCGGTGGATGAGGGCGAGTATGTGCTGCAGCTTGCCGGTGTGGCGCAGGCGCTTGAAGATGCAGAGGTGCGCCAGGCGCTGATGGCGCTGCCGGAGGCGCCCGTTTCCATCGCGGTGTTCGAATGGTCTTCCGCGGGCTACCAGCGAGAGGTGCTGGGGTGGACGGCACTGGGCACAGATGCCGATATCTTCGCGGTTGCGGCGCATCTGCGCGGCTGGCAAAGGGCGGTGGCGCCAGAGGCCACCGGGATCGGCGCCGCGCTTCGCCACGCGGTAGAGGTATTCGGGGCCGCGCCGCCCTGCTGGCGGCAAACGCTGGATGTCTCGGGCGACGGCAAGAATAACGACTGGCCGCTTCCCCGCGATGTCTATGCCGATGGGCTATTGGCGGGCGTTACCGTCAACGGCCTGATCGTGGGGCAGGAATTGCTTCATGGCGGGGATGAGCGGATGCTCGGCGTGGCGGAGCTTTCCTCTTACTACCGCGCCAACGTGATCCGCGGGCCGGGCGCCTTCGTTGAGGTGGCTATCGGTTACGACGATTTTGCCAATGCGATGACGCGGAAGCTTCTGCGCGAGGTCAGCGCGCCCGAACTGGGCGGCACGGCGCCCGCGCGGCGGCTTGCCGAACGCTAAGGCGCTTGACGACACACCTGTCTCGCCACGGATCACTAAACGCAATGAAACCTTCGATTTCAGGCAGCGCTATGTGAGCCATGTCTCTCGCATACCGCTCTCACCCGCCTTGTTGCGCTGCCCCGCGCGGCCAGTCGGGCTCGGGGCAGGCCAACGTCAGTAGATGTAGCGGATCTGATCCGTCCAGAACCGCTCCAACCCCTGCAGATGGCTGTTGACGGCCCGCATATCCGGTTCTGCAAACCGGCCGGCATGAACCAGCCCGCTGGCCTGCCGTTCAAACAGCGCCTGCACCACATCGTGGATATCGCGCCCCTTCTCTGTCAGCCGCACGCGCACGGACCGGCGATCGATCTCGCAGCGTTGGTGATGCATGAAGCCCTGCTCGACAAGCTTCTTGAGATTGTAGGAAACGTTCGAACCCTGGTAGTAGCCGCGCGATTTCAGTTCGCCCGCCGTTACCTCGTGATCGCCGATATTGAAGAGCAAGAGCGCCTGAACGGCGTTGATTTCAAGAATGCCCAGCCGCTCGAACTCATCCTTGATCACATCAAGGAGCATCCGGTGCAGCCGCTCGATCAGCGCCAGGCTTTCCAGATACCCGCCCAGAAATTCTGCCGCCTCGCTCTTGCTGACGATTGCTTCCTGCGCACCCATCTGCGCCTCCGCCTTAAGCCAATGGCGCTGAGGTTTCGGCGAAAACTCCCAATATTCAGTTAAAATGCCAAAGGCTGGCCCCGGCGCGCCCACGGCGCCCGGGTTGGGCGCATATCGTCAGGCGCGCTCCGTCTCCCGCGCGATCCGCGCGATCAATGCCGCAAAGGGCTCTGGCGCTGCCGCCTGGCCGCTGACCCATTGGTAGAGATCGTGATCGTTTTCGCTGAGAAGCGCCTCGTAAAGATCGAGCGTCTCGGCATCCACGGAGGCCAGATGCGCATCGCTCCACCCGCCCAGGATCAGATCCATTTCCTTGATCCCGCGGCGCCAGGATCGGATGCGCAGCTTTTTCAGGCGATCTTCCTGGGCGCTCACGCCCCGCTCTCCCGCAAGGCCGCCTGCAAGCGCTTTTCAATCACGCCCAGCCGTTCGGCAGACGCCACCATCTGGCTTTTGACAAGCCGCAGTTCGGTCAGCAGCGTTGAAACCTCTGCCGCCATTTCCGGCCCCTCGGCCGGCGCGGCCACGCCTTCGCCCTCGCCCGTAAGAAGCCAGCGGAACGAGACGTTCAGCACGCCGGCGAGCATCTGGAGCTTGTTGGCGCGGGGTTCGGAGAGATCCTGTTCCCACGCCCGCACGGTTTTCAACTTGATGCCAAGGCGGCGGGCAAGTTCGTCTTCGCTCATGCCAAGCGCTTCGCGGGCGGCGGCCACGCGATCCCCGAAGGTTGCGGCCTCTTCGGAATACCAACCATGCTCTTCCTGGGCGCTGTCCATAGCCACTCCTGAGTTGGAAATCGGGTTGAACGGGATTGGGCCCAACCATATGGCTTGCAGAGCGGCTTTCGCAACCGGAGACGACCTTGCCCTTTCTTTCTGCGACACTTGATAGGGTGGCCCCCTCGCCGACGATCGCAATGACGGGCCGGGTGGCGGAATTGCGCCGAGCGGGGCGCGACATTATTGGGCTCAGCGCCGGGGAGCCGGATTTCGATACGCCCGAACATGTGCGCGAAGCGGCGAAGCGGGCCATCGATGATGGCCAGACCCGTTACACGGTTGTGGATGGGATACCGGAGCTGAAAGAGGCGATCTGCGCAAAATTCGCCCGCGAGAACGGGCTGGCCTTCACTCCCGATCAGATCACGGCGGGCACGGGCGGCAAACAGGTACTCTTTAACGCCCTGATGGCCACGCTCAATCCGGGCGACGAGGTGGTGATCCCCGCGCCCTATTGGGTGAGTTACCCCGATATGGTGCGGCTCTGCGGCGGCACGCCCGTGATCCTGCCCGCCCCGCAAGAGGCGGGCTTTCGGATCAGTGCCGAGGCGCTTGACGCGGCGATCACGCCGAAAACGAAGTGGCTGATGCTGAATTCACCGTCTAACCCAACCGGGGCGGTGTATCCGGCAGAGGCGCTTGAGGGCCTGGCCGAGGTGTTGCGCCGGCACCCGCATGTGTGGGTGCTGACAGACGATATCTACGAGCATATCCTTTTCGGCGAAGCGCCTTTCGCCACGATCGCCGCAGTTGCACCGGATCTCAAGGACCGGGTGCTGACGATGAACGGCGTGAGCAAGGCCTATGCGATGACGGGATGGCGCCTTGGCTATGCCGCGGGCCCCGCCCCGCTGATTGCCGCGATGCGCAAGATCCAGTCGCAATCCACATCGAACCCCTCATCGATCAGCCAATGGGCCGCGATTGCGGCGCTGACCGGCCCGCAGGAGTTTCTTGCCACACAGAAGGCGGCGTTCCTGCGCCGGCGCGATCTGGTGGTGGCCGGGCTGAACGCGGCAGAGGGCATCACCTGCGCGGTGCCCGAGGGCGCCTTTTACGTCTACCCCTCGATCGCGGGCTGCATCGGTAAAAAAAGCCCCGGCGGCACGCTGATCGATAGTGACGAGGCGTTTTCGATGGCGCTGCTCGATGAAGCGGATGTGGCGCTGGTATTTGGCGCGGCCTTCGGGCTCTCGCCCCATGTACGGCTGAGCTACGCAAGCGCGGACGCGCTTCTTGCCGAGGCGTGCAACCGGATCCAGGCCTTTTGCGCCGGGCTGACCTGACGATGGCGGCCACCGAACTTCCCGAGTTCTACTTTCGGATTCGCGAAAACGGCGCCGCCGTTTACCGCGTGGATACCAAAAACCGGGAACGGCGTCTGGAGCTGGAGCAGATCGCCGTGGTCAATGTGCGGCGCGGCGATATCAAGCCCCATGGCAGCCATGAACTTTCGGCGCATGAAACCGCGACGATCCAAGAGTGGCTGCACCGGCGGCAGACCCTGATCAACGCGCGGGAGATTGACGATATTCACCGCACGATCGATCACCTGAACCTCACGGCGCAATGGGCGCAATCGCGCGCGACCGATGCGGCGCTGGAAGAGATCACCGATGCCCTGCTTCTGGCGATGCACGATCTGCGCAGCGTTCTGGTGCGCAAGAAGGCGGATCGGCTGGATCGCTGATCGCGCGCGCGTGAAAATCCGGTGAAGATACGCGCCCAATTCTCACGCGCCCGCGAGCGAAATCGCGAAGATTGTAATTCTAAACTAAACCGCACAGTTTAGTGTGCGCTGATGCACCGAAAAATGCACGTCCTCACGAGCGCGTGCGTTGAAGTGAGCGTTCTTCCGACCCACCTCTGGATCATGGACGCACAGAGCGCCCAGACATCAAACCAGGGGCCTCTCCCAGCCCCACCGAACCGAACCTGAAAGGACCGAACCATGAAAACCCTTTTTGCCGCCGCCGCCGCAGCCCTCGCCCTGACCGCACCGGCTTACGCCACCGTGACCGACGCGCAGGCCCACTTTGCATCTGACTTCACGTCGAACGATGCCAAGATCTATGACGGTGTTGCCAGCCCGGCTTCCGAGACGGCGCTTGCGATCCACGCCAGCCTTTACGATCAGGACGAGTCCAACAACGGCGGCCTCTCGCTGGCAACCGAGACGATCCGCATGTCTTCGAAAGGCGTTGCGAACGAAACGGCTGCGAAGATCTTCTCTGATCTGGCCGGCGAAAACCGCAACCGCGACTAACCCCCCGCACCGGCTGGGTACCCCTAACCTGCCGGGCCCTTCAGGGGCGCTCCCGCGCGGAGCGCCCCATTTTCATGCCGATAGCCCGGCGCCCAGCGGCACCCGGCCGCGCCTGTCGCTTCGCAGGTTCGCGTAAAGCACATGATTCCGCCAACGGCCGTTGATTTGCAGATAGCTCTGCGCAACGCCTTCGTATTTGAAGCCGCATTTCTCCAAGAGGCCCCGCGAGGCCGCGTTTTCCGCAAGGCAAGCCGCCTGAATCCGGGAAAGCCCCCTTGTTTCAAAGGCATGGTGGACCAGCGCCTCGATCGCCTCGCGCATGTAGCCCTGGCGGGCAAACTTCTCTCCGATCCAGTAGCCAAGAGTGCCCGCCTGTGCAGGCCCCCGCTGGATGTTATCGAGCGTAATGGCGCCCAAGAGCGCCATGTCCTCCCGCCGGATAAGGAAAAGCGGTACGGCAGAGCCCCCGGCGATGGAGCGCTGCGCCCAATACACCCGGTTGGTGAAGGATCGCCGTGTGAGGTGGTCGGGCGACCACGAAGGTTCCCACGGCACAAGAAATTCAGCGCTTGCCTGGCGCAGCGCCACCCAGGCACGAAAATCGGAATGCGCGGGCGGGCGCAGGATCAGCCGCTCCGTTTCGATCCGCACCTTGCGGCGAAGGGGAAACATCACGCGGCAAGGCGCCGGGCCAGCGCCCCCGGTGCGGGCGCGTCGGAAAGCGGCCCGTAAAGCGCCATGGCCGCGCCGGAAGAGGCAAGCCGTTCGGCAAAGCTGCGCACATCACCCGTGGTAACGGCATCGATCTTCTGGATCGTTTCATCAAGGTCGGGTACCCGCCCCCAGATCGCCACCAGCCGCGCAATCCGTTCGGCCCGAGAGGCAGGGGATTCGAGGCCCATCAGGAGGCCCGCCTTCATCTGCGTGCGCGCCCGCGCCACTTCGGCGGCCGACATATCTTCGGCCGCGCGCTTCAGCTCATCCACCGTGAGGTTGCCCAGATCGGCAATCTCTTCGCGGCTCGTCCCGGCATAGATCGTGAGAAGCCCGCTATCGGCATAGGCCCCGGCCTGCGCGAAGATGGTGTAGCAAAGGCCGCGCTTTTCCCGGATTTCCTGAAAAAGCCGCGAAGACATTCCGCCGCCAAAGGCCGTTGCAAAGATCTGGCCGGTATAGACGGCATCGTTGCGGTAGCCCGGCGCCTCGAAACCAAGCGCAAAATGCACCTGCTCCAGCGCCTTGGCCTCGCGTCGCTCGCTGGTGCGAAACTGCGCAGGTTCCGGCGCGCCCGTCTCATGGCCCGTCAGATGGCCGAAAATGCGTTCGGCCTCGGCAACGATGGCCTCGTGATCCACCGCGCCTGCGGCGGACAGGATCATTTGCCCCGGCGCATAGCGTTCGGCCACGAAGGCGGCGAGATCATCGCGGGTAAACCGCTCCACACATTCGGCGGGCCCAAGGATCGTGCGGCCCAGCGGCTGATCGGGAAAGGCCGCTTCCTGCAGCCAATCGAAGATGATGTCATCGGGCGTGTCATGCGCCTGCCCGATTTCCTGCAGGATCACGTGGCGCTCGATCTCGATCTCGGCGGGATCGAATACCGGGTTCAGCACGATATCGGCAATCACGTCGATTGCCAGCGGCACATCGGCTTCCAGCACCCGCGCGTAATAGGCCGTCATCTCGCGGCTTGTATAGGCGTTGATGTAGCCGCCCACATCCTCGATCGCCTCGGCGATCTCAAGCGCATTGCGCCGCGTGGTGCCCTTGAAGGCCATATGTTCCAGGAAATGGGCGATCCCGTTCTGATCGGCCCGCTCGTGCCGCCCGCCCGCGGCAACCCAAAGGCCGACCGAGGCGGATTTCAGGCCCGGCATGTGTTCGGTAACGACGCGAAGGCCGTTTGGCAGCGTGTGGAGCTCAACTGTCACCGCGCAATGCGCTCCTCAATCAACGCCTCGAGGGCGGGCAAATCGTTAATGGCCTTTATAACCCGTTCATTCCGCTCATAAAGGCTTGCCATGCGCGCAGGCAATGGCGGTCGGTGGCCCGTTGCGGCCTCGACAGCATCGGGGAACTTGGCGGGATGGGCCGTGGCAAGCGTGATCATCGGGGTCGCCTCGTTCAGATGCGCCTCGGCCACATGCACTCCGATGGCGCTATGGGGGCAGAGCACCTCGCCCGTGCGCCGATGATAGGCGCGGATCGCTTCCGACGTTTCTTCTTCGGAGGCCCGGCCGGAGGCATAGATTTCGCGCAACGTCTCCAGCGCCCCCTGGCTGACGGGGAAGCCGCCCTTTTCGGCAAGCTCCTGCATCAGCTGCCCCACCGCCCCGCCCTCGCGGCCATAGGCATCAAAGAGCGCGCGTTCGAAGTTGGAAGATACCTGGATATCCATCGATGGGCTGATCGAGGGCGTGACGCCCGCCTTCACATGCTCCCCCGTCGCGATAGTGCGGTGCAGGATATCGTTCTGGTTCGTGGCGATCACCAGTTTCTCGATCGGCAACCCCATCTGCCGCGCGATGTAGCCCGCGAAGATATCGCCGAAATTGCCAGTGGGCACGGTGAAGGAAACGGGGCGGTGCGGCGCCCCGAGCGCGGTGGCCGAGGAGAAATAGTAGACAACCTGCGCCAGCACCCGCGCCCAGTTGATGGAGTTTACCGCGGCCAGGCGCACCCGATCCCGAAACGCGAAATCGTTGAACATGGCCTTCAGCGCCGCCTGGCAATCATCGAAATCGCCCTCAAGCGCCACGGCATGCACATTTGCGTCGTCCGGCGTTGTCATCTGCCGCCGCTGCACCTCGCTCACCCGGCCATCGGGAAACAGGATCACAACGTCAACGGCATCGAGCCCGCGGAACGCCTCTATGGCCGCAGAGCCGGTATCGCCGCTCGTGGCCCCCACGATGGTAACGCGCTCACCCCGCCGCTCCAGCGCGCTTTGGAAAAGCTGGCCGATAAGCTGCATCGCGAAGTCTTTGAAGGCGAGCGTGGGGCCGTGAAAAAGCTCCAGCAAGAAATGATTCGGCCCCAGTTGCACAAGCGGTGCGCGCGCCTCATGCCCGAAGCTCTGATAGGCGCCGGCGATGATCCCGGCAAACTCGTCATCGCCGAAACTGTCGCCCAGATAGGGGCGCATCACGCGGAAGGCGATGTCTTCGTAGGGCTGCCCGGCCAGCGCGGTGATCTCGGCGGCGCTGAGCTGCGGGATCGTTTCGGGCACGTAGAGGCCGCCGTCGCGCGCAAGGCCCGTGAGCATCGTCTCTTCAAAGCCAAGCGCGGGGGCCTCGCCACGGGTGGAAACATAGCGCATCGATCTTGTCCTCAGTTGCGGCCTTGCCTGATACGCCACATCAGCAGCCCCGTCATCGCTATCCAAACCGCGGCAAGCCCGAACCAGGTAACGGCATATTCAAGGTGATCGTTGGGAATGCCGGAGCTATCGATGGGCAGCGGGCGGATGCCGGTATCTTCCAGCGAGGAGGCGCGGGCAACGATCAGAACCGGTTCGGTGCCCAGCGCAGCGGCCAGCGCGGGCACATCGCGCGCAAACCAGATATTGGCGCCAAGATCGGGCTCCGGCGTGAAGCGATCGATCTCATCGGGCCAGTGGAGATTGCCGGTGACCGCCGCCTCGCCCGAAGGCCGCGCTTCGCCCTTCAGCTCATCCTTGACGAAGCCGCGATCCACCAGAAAGCGGCGGCCAGCCTCTGTTTCAAACGGCGAGATGATGCGGAAGCCCGCGCCTTCCTGGCGGGTGGAGACGAGGACGTGGATCTCTTCCTCCGCGAACCGTCCGCTGGCGGTAACGGGCAGGAACCGGTCGCGATCTGCCTCGGGCGCCTCGGGCACGGCAACGGGGCTTGCATTGATCCGTGCATCAATCTCGGCCAGCACGCCCGCCTTCCATTCGAGCCGCTGCACCTGCCAGAGGCCGAGCGCGATCAGCACTGCCGCCCCGGAGACGCCGAGCAGAAGCGGGAAGAGCATGCGTTTCATCATCGGGCGAAGGGTGGCAGTGGCTTCAACGAAAAGGGGCGCGGCATGGCCACGCCCCCTGCAATATCCGGGTGGCCGGGTCAGGCGGCCGGGGCGAGATCAGGTGCCCCAGATGTAGACGGCGGTGAAGAGGAAAAGCCAGACAACATCCACGAAGTGCCAGTACCAGGCCGCGGCCTCGAAACCGATATGCTTCTCTGCCGTGAAGTGGCCCGCCCGCAGGCGGAACCAGCAGACGGTGAGGAAGATCGTCCCGATAATCACGTGAACGCCGTGGAACCCGGTGGCCATGAAAAAGTTCGAAAAGAACTTGTCGCCCCCGAACTGCCAATCCTGCTCTACCAGAAGATAGCGGTATTCGTAGGCCTGAAGCGCCGTGAAGGCGATGCCAAGCAGGATGCCGATCCCGAGGCCCCAGACCACATCCTTCCGATCCCCGTCATGCACCAACGCGTGGTGCGCCCAGGTGACCGCGCAGCCTGATAGCAGGAGGATCAGCGTGTTGATCAGCGGCAGGTGGAAGGGATCGATCTGGTAGAATTCGGGGCTGATATATTGCGAGCCCACGTAGCTATCCATCGGATAGAGCGCGTGCTTGAAAAAGCTCCAGAACCAGGCCGCAAAGAACATCACCTCTGACATGATGAAGAGGATGAAGCCGTAGCGCAGGCCCAGCCGCACCACCGGCGTGTGATCGCCCTGGCGGCTTTCCACAACCACTTCGGCCCACCAGGCGAACATCACGTAGAGCACCCCGGCGAAGCCGGCCATGAACATCCAGGGCCCGCTGCCATGCATCCAGAGCACGGCGCCGAAGAGCATCGTGAACCCCGATGCGGCGCCCACTAGCGGCCAGATCGAGGGGTTCAGAATGTGATAATCGTGGTTTTTTTCATGTGCCATGGCGCAGGTTCCCGGTTCGGGCTAGTTCAGATCGGTGCCTGCGCGCGGGGCGAGGCTGGCTTGCTGCTCCATATCCTCCGGCAAATCGGTGGCATGGAACGTGTAGGAGAGCGTGATATGCCCTGTATGCTTGGCTTCACGATCTTCGACAATCTCGGGATCAACGAAGAACGTCACCGGCATCATAACCGTTTCGCCGGGCTCCAGCACCTGAAGCTCAAAGCAGAAGCAATCGATTTTCTCGAAGAACGCGCCCGCCGCGTAGGGGGCCACGTTGTAGCTGGCGGTGCCGGCGATGGGGCGATCGGTGGGATTATGCGCCTCGTAGAAGGCCAGGCCCGTCTCGCCGATGCGGATTTCCATCTCGCGGGCGACAGGCGTGAAATTCCACGGCATGTCGCGTTCCAGCGAGGCATCGAAGCGCACGATGATCGTCTGGTCGAGGATTTCGTCAGAACCGGTTTCGGCCACGCCGGTGGCGCCGCCATAGCCGGTGACCCGGCAGAACCAGTCGTAGAGCGGGACAGAGGCCCAGGCGAGGCCGCCCATGAAGACAACAACGCCCAGCGTTTGTGCGAGGGTTTTTTGCTTGCCTTCAAGCTGCATCACTCCGTCGCCTCCAGCAGGCTGGGCCGCACCACATGGTCAAACCCTTCCACCGGGCCTGTGGAGGATACTTTTGCGACTGTAAGCCCGAAAAACACCGCGATCATCGCCACCAGCAATCCCGCTACGCCGATATTGCGCGAGAAGCGGCGCTTGTGAAGCTCATGCGTGGCGCGGATGGCCATCAGATAACCCCCCCGTGGCGCAGGCCCGCATCCGCCAGAAGCGCGCCGAAATGCGCAAAAAGATAGAGCAGCGAGAAGCGGAAGAAGCGCTTCTCAACGGCGAAGTTGTCTGCCTCTGCCATCCCCTCATCGCGCCGCCAGATGCGGATCGCGCCGATCACGAACCAGGCGTTCAGCGCAAGCGCCACGGCAAGGTAGACCGGCCCGCCAATGGGCGTGGCCGCGATCCCCAGCGCGAGCGGCGCGAGAAGAGCGGTGTAGACGAGAATATGCGCCCGCGTCGCCTTCCGGCCATGGGTCACTGTCAGCATGGGCACGCCCGCATCGTCGTAATCGGAGCGCATGAAGAGGGCGAGCGCCCAGAAATGCGGCGGGGTCCACATGAAAATCAGGGCGAACATCAGGATGCTTTCCACCGCGATCCCGCCGGTGGCCGCCGCCCAGCCGATCATCGGCGGAAAGGCCCCGGCAGCGCCGCCGATCACGATGTTCTGCGGCGTCCAGCGCTTGAGCCACATCGTGTAGACGACCGCATAGAAGAAGATGGTGAAGGCAAGCAGCCCCGCGGCCGCGAGGTTTGTGGCGAGCCCCAGCATGACCACCGAAAACCCAGAAAGCGCAAGGCCAATGGCCAGCGCATCTTCGGGCGCAACCCGGCCCGACGGCACAGGGCGCTTTGAGGTGCGCCGCATCACGGCATCGATATCGGCATCCCACCACATGTTCAGCGCGCCCGAGGCGCCGGCACCGATGGCGATGAAAAGGATCGCCGAGAAGGCCACCATCGGGTGCAGGCCCACCGGCGCAACCACAAGGCCCACAAGCGCGGTGAACACCACGAGCGACATCACGCGCGGCTTCATCAGCGCCACGTAATCGCCGAAGCCCGCCTCGCGCGGCTGCCCGATGATGGTTGCGTCACTCATCCGTGCGCCCGGCCCTCGCCGTTCAATCCGCCGATGCGACGGAGAAGTTCCGCGGCACGCCCGCGTAGTATTCGGTCGCGCGGCCCAGCCACTCCCCATACTGCGCCGGGGTTACCGCCTTCACGGTGATCGGCATATAGGCGTGATCCTTGCCGCACAGTTCCGAGCACTGGCCGAAATAGATGCCCTCCATGCCCTCGTCGACCTCGAACCAAAGCTCCGCCAGGCGGCCCGGTACGCCATCCTGCTTCACGCCGAAGGCAGGGATCGTCCAAGAATGGATCACGTCCGCCGCCGTGACCTGCATCACAACCGTCTGGCCGGTGGGCACGACAACGGCGGTGTTGGTGGCCAGAAGGAATTCGTCGGCCCCGTAGCCGTAGCGTTCCAGCTCATCCTCCGCCAGCATGTAGCTTTCGAAGGCGATCGCGCCCGGCTCGACCCCCTCTACCCCGGCGTCAACGTATTCGTAGCCCCAGTACCACTGGTAGCCGGTGACCTTGATCACCACGTCGCCTTCCGGAATTTCCTGCTGCTTGAAGAGCACCGGAAGCGAAAACGCCCCGATGAAGACAAGGATGATCACGGGCACAACAGTCCACGTCACCTCGATGGGCGTGTTGTGGGTGAAGGTGGCCGGCGTGGGGTTCACGCGGCGGTTGTAGCGCACAAGCACGATGGCCAGAAGCGCCAGCACGAAGAGCGAGATCACGGTGATGATCACAAGAAGCATCCCGTCAAGCCACTGAAGATCGCGCGCAAGCTCGGTGGCCGCGGGCTGGAACCCCATCGCCCGATCCGTTGGCACCCCGATCACTTCGAGGCCCGGAACCGTGGGTTCGATATCATCCGCCGTCTGGGCCAAAGCGGTTGAGCCGAGGGGCCCGGCAACCGTGGCCAACGCGGCCAAACGCAGTCTCTTGAGACGCATACCTGTGTCCTGTTCTAAGCGCGGCATTTATTGCCGCTCGCGCCCGCCGCCGCAACATCGCATTTGGGGGCGTTGTTTCCGGCGCAGTTGAAATCATATTAGAGCCAAGGCAACAAGCCAGAGATGCGCGGCAAACGGACGCTTTTGCCCAAGCCCCACATGCCCGAAAGGCCACTTTGATGACCGATCAAACCCCGTTTCGACCCTTTGATTCACACCTCGACGAAGGCCGCGCCCTGACCCACTTGCGCGCCGCAACCGATGGCGCAGAAGACGGCGAGCTTTTCATCGAACGGCGGCGCTCGGAAGCGCTTGTCTTCGATGACGGGCGGCTGAAGACGGCAAGCTTCGATGCCTCCGAAGGTTTCGGGCTGCGCGCGGTGAACGGGGAAACGGCGGGCTACGCGCATTCAACTGATCTCAGCGAAGCGGGGCTCGCGCGCGCCGTGGCCACGGCGCGGCTGGCCGTTGGTGCCGGCGGCGGCGTACTGGCCGATGGCCCGCCGCCCACGAACCGCCGCCTCTACACCGATGCCAACCCGATGGCCGATGCCGATTTCGGTGCGAAGGTTGAAACGCTGCGGGAGATCGATGCTTATGCGCGCGATCTCGATCCGCGGGTGGTTCAGGTTTCCGCCACCGTCGCCGCCTCGCTGCAGGAGGTGGAGATCCTGCGCCCCGACGGGCAGATCCTGCGCGATGTGCGGCCGATGGCGCGGGTCAATGTTTCCCTGATTGTCGAAGAAGACGGGCGCCGCGAAAGCGGCAATGCCGGCGGCGGCGGCCGCGTTTCGCTGTCCGGCCTCATTGCGCCCGAAAGCTGGCAGGCCAAGGCACGCGAGGCGCTGCGGATCGCGCTTGTGAACCTTGCCGCCGAGGATGCGCCCGCAGGGGTGATGGATGTAGCCCTCGGCGCCGGCTGGCCCGGGATCCTGCTGCACGAGGCGGTGGGCCACGGGCTTGAGGGTGATTTCAACCGAAAGAAAAGCTCCGCCTTCGCGGGGCTTCTGGGCCAGCGCGTTGCGGCCCCGGGCGTGACCGTGCTTGACGATGGCACGATCCCCGATCGCCGCGGATCGATCACCTTCGATGACGAAGGCACACCTTCAGGCAAGAACACCCTCATCGAAGACGGGATCCTTGTGGGCTACATGCAGGATCGCCAGAACGCGCGCCTTATGGGCGTGGCGCCCACCGGCAACGGGCGGCGCGAAAGCTTCGCGCACCCGCCGATGCCGCGGATGACCAACACCTACATGCTGAGCGGCGGCGCAGATCCCGATGCCATCGTGGCCGATCTGAAGGACGGCATCTATGCCGTGGGATTCGGCGGCGGGCAGGTGGATATCACCAGCGGCAAGTTCGTTTTCTCCTGCACGGAAGCCTATCGGGTGAAAAACGGGCGGATCGGGGCGCCGGTAAAAGGCGCCACGCTGATCGGCGACGGCCCCACCGCCCTGCGCGAGATCCGCGCGATCGGCAATGACATGGCGCTTGATCCCGGGATCGGAAACTGCGGGAAATCGGGGCAATGGGTGCCGGTGGGCGTGGGCCAGCCCACGCTGCTGATCGGCGGGTTGACGGTGGGGGGCTCGGCCGCCTGATCCCGCAGCCGCGGCCTGACACCAAGCCTGGCACGATCGATCCGACCGAAGCCGGGCATACCCGCTCTTCGGAGGCGATCTGCGCCAAAGCGCGCCGCCAGGCTTAACCGCCGGTTAACCGAATCCCCGCCATACCGGATCTGCAAGCAGACGGAGCCAGAATGGCCGAGGAGTATTCCCCTTCCCCACCCCCCCTCACCCCACCCCTCACTGAGGAAGAGAGGCTTTTCTGGCTTTGTCTCTTGCGTTCGCGCCGTGTGGGCGTGAGCACCTTCTTCCGCCTGATGGCCGAGCATGGCAGCGCGGAGGCAGCGCTTGCGGGTTTGCCCGATGTTGCCCGGGCCGCGGGCGTCGAACGCTACGCGCCGTTTTCCCGCGCCGCTGCGGAGGAAGAGCTTGAGGCGGGCCGCCGCGCCGGCGCCACGCTTCTGGCCTTCGGGGAGCCCGCCTATCCGCCGCGGCTGGCCGAAATCCCCGATCCGCCCCCGCTTCTCTGGGCGGTTGGCGACCCCCGGCTTGCCCAGCGCCCAACCGTGGCGCTTGTGGGCGCGCGCAACGCCTCAAGCCTCGGCACCCGCATGGCGCGCAAGATTGCCACCACTCTCGGCGCCGCGGGCGCGGTCACCGTCTCTGGCCTTGCGCGGGGCATCGACACCGCGGTGCATGCCGCAAGCCTGAAGACCGGCACCATCGCCGTGCTGGCCGGGGGCGTGGATGTTGTCTACCCGGCCGAGAACGCCGTTCTGGCGCAGGAGATCGGGGAACAGGGCCTGCTTCTCAGCGAGGCACCGATGCATCTGCAGCCCCAGGCGCGCCACTTCCCCGCCCGCAACCGCCTGATCTCGGGGCTTTCCAGCGCCGTCGTCGTTGTGGAGGCCGCCGCCAAATCGGGCAGCCTGATCACCGCGCGCGCCGCGCTCGATCAGGGGCGCGAGGTTTTCGCTGTGCCGGGCCATCCCTTCGATGCGCGGGCCGCAGGGTGC
>JANQPC010000074.1 GCA_028285485.1 Paracoccaceae bacterium
GCGGAGAGACAGGGATTCGAACCCTGGGTGGGCTTGCACCCACAACGGTTTTCGAGACCGCCCCGTTCGACCACTCCGGCACCTCTCCGCGAAGGGTCAGCCCGCGATGTACGCAATCGCCTGCGCCCGTGCAACCACAATCACTTGCGCGGCATTCCGCCTGCCGGCGCTTGGAAACCCGCGCGCCAGGGATTACTGTTTGCCGCACCACAGTTACCGGAGTGCCCGCATGATCCGCCTCGCCGCCATGGCCTTCCCCCCGGCACTGCCCTTGGCACTGCCTCTGGCTTTGGCCGCCACCCTTGCCGCCCCTCCGGCAGTGGCAGAGCTTTCGCCGGATCAGGAGCGGCTCTTTGAGGCGCTCGGCCTGCCCGCAACCATCGAGATCATGCGCGAAGAGGGTGTGAGCTACGGCGGCCAGCTTGAAGGCACGATGTTCCCGGGCCGGGGCGGCGCAAGCTGGATAGCGATCGTGGAACAGATCTACGATACCGGCGCGATGTCGGCCACCGTGGCCGATGAGTTCGGCGCCGCACTGACGGGCACCGATATCACCCCGCTTCTGGATTTCTTCACCTCCGAACGCGGGCAGGAGATCATTTCTTTCGAAATCACCGCCCGCCAGGCATTTACCGATCCCGATATCGAGGCCGCGGCCAATGAGCGGCTCCGCCAGATGCGGGTGGATGACGATCCGCGCCTCACGCTGCTCGATGAGTTCATCGATACCAACGATCTGATCGGATCGAACCTCATGGGCGCGCTGAATGCGAACTGGGCCTTCTATCAGGGCCTCGCCGAAGGTGGCGGCGTGGAAGACGAGGTGACGGATGAGCAAATGCTGCTCAACATCTGGGAACAGGAAGACGAGGTGCGCGCGGAGACCGAGCTTTGGGTCTATTCCTACCTCGCGCTGGCCTATCAGCCGCTCGCCGATGCCGATCTGGAGGCTTATATCGCCCTGTCGCAAAGCGAAGAGGGGCAGGCGCTGAACCGCGCGCTCTTTGAAGCCTTCGATGAGATGTACAATACCATTCATCGCGCCCTTGGCCTGGCCGCTTCGCGCTTCATGGTGGGCGAAGATATCTGAGGCGCCGGGGGCGCCGCACCGCGCCAGTTTCGGCGGGCCAGGAACCGGCCCGTACGCCGTATCCGGCGCAGGGCGCGGACGGGCTTGACGCGCCGCCCGAAATCGCCAATAAGCGCGGCTCTGAGGCGGGCCGAGGCTCGCCTTCGCTGATTTCAACACCGCTCGACCATGAGCGCGCAGCCCGAGGCGGCAGAGGCCGGGAACACCCGCAAGGGGGCCACAGGGCGCGGCAAGAGTGAAGGAAACCCCATGTTTGCGGTCCTCAAGACCGGTGGCAAACAGTATCGCGTGACCGCGGGTGACGTGCTTCGCGTCGAAAAACTGGCAGCCGCCGCCGGCGAAACGGTTCAATTCAACGATATCCTCATGGTGGGCGCCACCGTGGGCACGCCCCTTGTGGAAGATGCCGGCGTTCAGGCCGAGGTGATCGATCAGATCAAGGGCGAAAAGGTAATCCATTTCGTCAAGCGCCGCCGGAAGCATTCCTCGAAGCGCACCAAGGGCCACCGCCAGCAGCTTACCCTGCTCAAGGTCACCGAGATCCTCGAAAAGGGTGCGGCGAAATCCGGCGTGAAGGCCGCAATCGGCGCGGGCTCGGCCCCGGCCGAGGCCGAAGCGCCCGCCAAGAAAGCGCCCGCGAAGAAGGCCGCGCCGAAGGCCGAGGCGAAACCTGCCCCGAAGGCAGAGCCTGCCAAGGCCGCCCCGAAAGCAGATGCCAAGGCAGATGCCGGGGCGGACGATCTCAAGAAGCTCTCGGGCGTGGGCCCCGCACTTGAGAAGAAGCTCCACGAGGCCGGTGTGACGAGCTTTGCGCAGATCGCGGCCTGGGGCGCGGATGAGATTGCGGAGTTTGACGAAAAGCTCAGCTTCAAGGGCCGGATCGAACGCGAGGGCTGGGTGGACCAGGCCAAGGCGATCGTGGCCGAACAGGAGTAACGCGAGATGGCACATAAAAAAGCAGGCGGCTCCAGCCGCAACGGGCGCGACAGTGCGGGGCGGCGCCTTGGCGTCAAGCTTTTCGGCGGCCAGGCCGCCATCGCCGGCAACATCATCGTGCGCCAGCGCGGCACGAAGTTCTGGCCGGGCGAGGGCGTTGGCATGGGCAAGGATCACACGATCTTCGCCACCCGCGAGGGCGCCGTAACGTTCCACAAGGGCCTTAAAGGCCGCACGTTCATTTCGGTGCTCCCGGCGGTGGAGGCCGCAGAGTAAGCCGAACCCGGTAAGGCACAGTTCAGTTGCGGGGGGATCGGCAAGCGCCGGTCCCCCCGCTGATTTTCAAAGGTCCGTTTTCGATGCAGACGCCTACAGCTCACGCCTCGCGCCGGAATACCGGCCCGGCCTTGCGCCGGCCCCGCCGGGCGACCACCTGAAGGGTGGGCCGCGGGCGCGGAGGAGGCGCCCGGGCCCGCATGTGATGCATCTCGGAGGAGAGAGCAGATGAAGATTGATGCGATTATCAACCAGCCCGTGATCGAAACCGATCGCTTCCTGCTGCGCCCCGTGCGCCGCTCGGATACGGGGCTTCTGACGATGTATACCTCCGATAAGCGCGTGGCCTGGAATACCTCCTCGATCGCGCATCCGCTGCCGCCCGGCGCGACAGAGGCGTTTATCGATCGGGCCACGTCGCCCGACCGGTCCGAAGATGTATGGGTGATCGACGGGTCCGCCACCGGGCTCGGCGAGGTGATGGGCGTCGTCTCGCTCAACCGGATGGATCGCAACCAATCCGAGATCGGCTACTGGGTGGCCCCGGCGGCCTGGAATACCGGGCTTGCCTCAAAGGCCGTGGGCGCGCTTGTGGAGGCCAATCCCCAGCGCTCGGGCGCCTTCTTCGCCACGGTGTTTCAGGACAATCCCGCCTCGGCCCGCGTGCTCACCAATAACGGGTTCGAATATATCGGCGATGCCGAAAGCTTCTCTGTGGCCCGCAACACGACGGTGCCCATGTGGACCTATATTCGCAAGGTGAACTGAGGCGGCGATGGCGGCGGCGGAGCATGCATATCTCACCACGTCCCGCCTGCGCCTGATCCCCGTCGCTGATGCCGATCCCGCCGATGTGGTGGCCGGGATCGGCCATTACGATGTCGCCCGCTGGCTGGGCCGCGTACCCTATCCGTATGCCGAGGACGATGCGCGCGCCTTCATCGAGGCCAATGCCGATCACGCGGGCCGCGTGTGGTTCATCCGAGATGGCGAAGGGCTGGTGGGCGGCATCTCGATCGACCGTGAGCTGGGCTACTGGCTCGCCCGAACCGCCTGGGGGCTGGGCTATGCCACCGAGGCGGGCGATGCGGTGATCGATGTGCATTTCGCCGATCCCGCAGCGCCGGATCTCGTCTCTGGCCACTACCCGGGCAATGACCGCTCCGCCCGCGTGCTTCAAAAGCTGGGCTTTGCCTATACCGGCCGACGCCGCGTGCAATCGCAGGCGCTGGCACAGACGGTCGAGGGCCACGAACTGATCCTCACCCGCGCGGCCTGGGCGGCGCGGCGGGTGATCGAGATCGAGACCGAGCGCTTGCGCCTGCGCCCGTTGAAAGAGGCCGATTGGCGCCGCCTCCAGCAGATCGGCGGCGTGCCCGAAGTGGCGCGAATGATGCTGCGCCTCACCGTGCCCTGGCCCGAGGAAGAGGTGAAGCGCTGGATCGCATCCGCGCGCTTTCGCGGCCGCCCGGGCTACCGCCTGGCGATCACGCTGGCCGATGGCGCGCTGATCGGCGCGGCGGGCTTCGGGCCCGACCGCTCGCTGTCTTACATGATCGACAGGCGCTATTGGGGCCGGGGCTATGCCACCGAGGCGATCCGCGCTTTCACCGCGGATGTGTTCGCCCGCTTCGAGGAGGTTGCCGCCATCGAGGCCGATCACTTCGCCGACAACCCCGCCTCGGGCCGGGTGCTCGAAAAGCTCGGCTTTCAGCGCATCGGCACCGGCCTTGGCGCCTCCAAGGCAAGGGTTGAGCGCGCGCCCAATGTCCTCTATCGCCTGCATCGCGGCAGCGTTTAGGCCAAGGCCATGAAATTCCTCGATCTTGCGAAAGTCTACATCCGCTCGGGCAGCGGCGGAAACGGCTGCATCTCGTTTCGCCGCGAGAAATACATCGAATATGGCGGGCCCGATGGCGGCGATGGCGGCAAGGGCGGCGATGTCTGGGCCGAAGCGGTGGAGGGGCTGAACACGCTCATCGATTTTCGCTACCAGCAGCATTTCTTCGCCAAGAACGGGCGCCCGGGGCAGGGGAGCCAGAAAACCGGGGCGGGGGGCGCCGACATCGTGCTGAAGGTGCCCGTCGGCACCGAGGTGCTGGACGAAGATGAAGAGACGGTGATTGCCGATCTCACCCATGTGGGCGAACGCGTGTTGCTGGCCAGGGGCGGCAATGGCGGCTTCGGCAACCTGCATTTCAAATCCGCCACCAATCAGGCGCCGCGCCGCGCCAATCCCGGCCAGCCCGGGGTGGAGCGAACGCTATGGCTGCGCCTGAAGCTGATCGCCGATGCGGGGCTTCTGGGCTTGCCGAATGCCGGAAAATCGACCTTCCTCGCCGCCACGTCGAACGCCCGGCCCAAGATCGCGGATTATCCGTTCACCACGCTGCACCCAAATCTGGGCGTCGTGGGCGTGGATGATGGGGAATTTGTGATCGCCGATATTCCGGGGCTGATTGAAGGCGCCCATGAGGGGCGGGGGATCGGCGATCGGTTTCTGGGCCATGTGGAACGCTGCGCGGTGCTTCTGCATGTTGTGGATGCTACCGCCGAAGATGTCGCCGCCGATTGGCAGACGGTGATCCATGAGTTGGAGGCCTATGGCGGCCAGCTCGCCGAAAAGCCGCGCGTCACCGCGCTGAACAAGATCGATGCGCTCGATGAGGCGGAGCGTGCGGAAAAGCGCGCGGCCCTTGAGGCGGTTGCGGGCCCCGTCATGGCGATGTCGGGCGTCTCCCGCGAAGGGGTGACAGATGTGCTTCGCGCCCTGCGCGGCGAGATTGCAGCGCAGCGCGACCGCGCGCGCGAAGCAAATCAAGAGGCCGCGCCATGGCGCCCCTGACCGCCGGCCGGCGCCTCGTCGTCAAGATCGGCTCCGCGCTTCTTGTCGAGGGCGGACGCCTGCGCGCCGCCTGGCTGACTGCACTTGCCGAGGATGTGGCCTGGCTTCGCAGTGGCGGCGCGCAGGTGATCCTCGTCTCCTCGGGCTCCATCGCGCTCGGGCGCGGCACGCTGGGGCTTGCGGGGGCGGACCTGCCGCTCGAACAATCGCAAGCCGCCGCCGCCGTGGGCCAGATCCGGCTGGCCCGCGCCTATGAAGAGGCGCTCGCGCCCCATGGGCTGACCACCGCGCAGGTGCTTGTGACGCTGGAAGACAGTGCCGATCGCCGCCGCTACCTCAATTCCCGCGCCACCCTGGAAACCCTCCTGGCGCTCGGCACCGTGCCCATCGTCAATGAAAACGATACCATCGCCACAGATGAGATCCGTTTTGGCGATAACGATCGGCTTGCGGCCCAGATCGCCGTCACCGTGGGCGCCGATCAACTGATCCTGCTTTCCGATGTGGACGGCTTCTATTCCGGGGATCCCAAAACCGATCCCGCGGCCACGCGCTACGAGACGATCGAGCGCATCACGCCCGAGATTGAGGCGATGGCCGGTGCCGCCGGATCGGGCCTGTCGCGAGGCGGCATGAAGACAAAGCTCCTGGCCGCGAAAACCGCCACCTCCGGCGGCGCGGCCATGGCGATCACCGAGGGCCGTGGGCTGAACCCGCTGCGCGCGCTCGAAACCGGCGCGCCGGCCACCTGGTTCTTGCCGGAGACCGATCCGCAAGCCGCCCGCAAGCGCTGGATCGCGGCGATGAAACCGCGCGGCGACATCGCCGTTGATGCAGGCGCCGCGAAGGCGCTCGCGGCGGGCAAATCGCTCCTCCCGGCGGGTGTCACGCAAGTATCGGGCAGCTTCGGGCGGGGCGATCCGGTTGCCATCGTCTCCCCCGAAGGCCGGCTGGGCCTTGGGCTGACCCGCTATACCGCCGAAGAGGCGCGTGCGATCGCCGGCCACCGGTCGGGTGACATCGAGGGCATTCTGGGCTATCCCGGCCGCGCCGCGTTGATCCACCGCGATGATATGGCGCTCTGATCCTTCATCTTGGTAAAAGTACTCACTGTCCTGCCGCCGCCACGAGGCCCCGCAATGAACGAGATGACGAACATTCCCGCCCTGATGGCCGAGATCGGCGCCAGCGCCAGGCGCGCCGCCGGAGAGCTTGCCTTTGCCACGGCGGAACGGAAGCATGCCGCGCTCATCGCGGCGGCAGAGGCCGTTTGGGCCCGCCGCGCCGAGATCATCGCCGCCAATGCCAAGGATCTCGCGTTCGGGCGCGAAAAGGGCCTGTCAGAAGCGATGATGGATCGCCTGATGCTCGATGAGGCGCGCGTTCGCGGCATCGTCGACGGGCTCCGAACGGTGGCCGAACAGCCCGATCCCGTGGGCGAGGTGATCGCGGAATGGGAAATGGCCTCGGGCCTCAATATCCGCCGGGTGCGCACGCCCCTGGGCGTGATCGGCGTGATCTATGAAAGCCGCCCCAATGTGACCGCCGACGCCGGCGCGCTTTGCCTCAAGGCAGGCAATGCGGTGATCCTGCGCGGCGGGTCGGAAAGCTTCCATTCCTCGGGCGTGATCCATGGCTGCCTTGTGGATGGGCTTAAGGCCGCGAACCTGCCCGCCGCCGCAATACAGCGCGTGCCCACGCGGGATCGTGCCGCGGTTCAGGCGATGCTGACGATGACCGACAGTATCGATGTGATCGTGCCCCGCGGCGGCAAAGGGCTTGTGGGCCTTGTGCAGCGCGAAGCGCGCGTGCCGGTCTTCGCCCATCTCGAAGGGATAGTGCATATCTATCTCGATCAGGCTGCCGATCCGGTGAAATCGCTCAACGTGGTGCTGAACGCAAAGACCCGCCGCACCGGCATCTGCGGCGCCGCCGAATGCCTGCTCATCCATCGCGATGTGGTGGAAACGGTCGGGCAGGGCGTGATCCGCGCGCTGCTCGATGCCGGGGTGGAGATCCGGGGCGATGCCACGCTTCAGGCCATCGAAGGCGTCTCGGCGGCGGGCGCAGAGGATTGGGGGCATGAGTATCTGGACATGAAGATCGCCGCGAAAGTAGTGGATAATATTGATAATGCCATGGATCACATCCGCACCTTTGGCTCAAACCACACCGATGCGATCATCACCGAAGATGCCGCTGCCGCCGCCCGCTTCTTTGCTGAACTCGACAGCGCGATCCTGATGCACAATGCGTCCACCCAATTTGCCGATGGAGGCGAATTCGGGATGGGGGCCGAGATCGGGATTGCCACCGGCAAGCTCCACGCCCGCGGCCCGGTGGGCGCAACGCAGCTGACGAGCTTCAAGTACCTTGTCACCGGCGATGGCACGACCCGGCCCTGAGCGATTGACAAATCCGCGCGGCGCCCGAACTTTCGTCGCAAGAAGTCGCCCCGGACCTTCATCCGAGGGCCCGGATATCAGGGAGGAAACATGATGACTTTGAACAGACGTCAAACGCTGGGCCTGCTTGGCGCCGCCGCCGCGGCCCCGCTCGCCAGCCCCGCCATCGCGATGGGCACAAAGCTCAAGGTGGGCGCGCTGCGTTTCACCAGCCACGCGGCAAGCTTTGTGGCCTTCGAGCGCGGGTATTTCACCGAAGAAGGGCTCGATGTGGAGTTCGAGTTTTTCCAGGCCGCCCAGCCCATGGCCGTGGCCATTGCCTCGGGCGATGCCGATTATGCGGTCACCGCGATCTCCGGCGGGCTGATCTCGCTGGCCGAGAAAGGCGCGGCCAAGGTCATCGGCGGCGCGCTCTCGGAAGAGCCGGGGATCGACGGGCAGAAGATCCTCGCCTCGAACGCCGCTCATGAGGCCGGGCTTACCAGCCCCGCGGCGCTGGACGGCAAGAAATTTGGCGTCACGCAGGCTGGTTCGTCCTTCCACTACATGGGCTCGAAGATCGCCGCCGCAGAGGGCGCGACGGTGGAGTTTGTGCCGCTTCAGAAGGTTGGCGCGGTGATCGGCGCGCTGAAATCGGGCCAGATCGATGCCTGGTCCATCGTACCGCATATCGCCAAGCCGCTTGCCGGGTCGGGCGAAGTTCAGATGATCGGCTCGGTGGCGGACTACCTGCCGAACTATCAGGTCACGACCGTTTTCACCTCCACCGCCAATGCAAGCGAGGATCGCGGCAAAACCGAGGCATTCCTGCGCGCGTTTTCGCGGGGGGCGGATGATTTCAACGCCGCGCTGGTGGATAACACCGCGGGCGACGCCGCCGCCGAAAATATGGTGCGCCTGATCCACGGCTACGTCTATACCGATCGTGAATATGAGAAGGCCAAGCCCGCCATCGTCAATGGCGCGATGCGCATCAACAAGGGCGCGTCGCTCAACATGGCCTCGGTGACTGATCAGATCGATTGGTTCAAATCCGAGGGCCTCGTGAAGGCAGAGGTGACCGCCGAGATGCTCGTCGATCCCTCCTATGTTGAGGTCATGTCCTGAGGCATGGAGCTTAGGCTCGACGGCATACGCCACGCCTATGGCGAAACCGATGTGCTCGATGGGATATCGCTTGATATCCCGTCGGGCCGCATCGTCTGCGTGATCGGGCCGTCGGGTTGCGGAAAATCCACGCTTCTGCGGCTGATCGGCGGGCTGGAGCGGCCCACCGAGGGCCAGGTCATCCAACTGGGCGCGCCGCCTGCGGGCAGCCTCAACCCGCTGACCTACATCTTTCAGGATTTCGCGCTCCTGCCCTGGCGCACGGTGGCCGGGAACGTCTCGCTTGTGCTGGAAGATCATCCCGTAAGCCGTTCGGAACGTGAAGATACAATCGCCGATGTGCTCATCCGCACCGGGCTGATCGAGTTCCGCGATGCGCTGCCGAAAAATCTCTCGGGCGGTATGAAACAGCGCGTGGCCATCGCCCGCGCGCTGGCGGTGCGCCCCGCTGTGTGGCTGATGGACGAGCCGCTTTCGGCGCTGGATGCCCAGACGCGCGAGTTGCTGATGGATGATCTCGTGGGCCTCTGGTCGCGCGAACCGTTCACGGCGATTTATGTCACCCACAACCTCGCCGAAGCCGTGCGGCTTGGGCATCGGATCGTCGTGCTGTCCCGCCGCCCGGGCCGGATTCGCGAAGTGATCGAGGTGCGCGCGCCCCTGGAAGCCCGGAAGACCGCCGATCCCAACCTTGAGGCGCATCAGCGCCGCCTCTGGTCGCTGATCCGGGAGGAGGCCGAGGCGGCAGATCGGGAGCTTGTGGGTGGCTGAGGCGCGGATCGGCCAGCCGGCCACGGGGGAAGTGCCCTTCCGCGGCGGCGGTTTCCGGCCCCGGCCGGTGCGCTATGTGGGCGTGACCGTTTTCGTGATCGTTCTGCTGGTGCTGGAATGGGGCACGCGGGCGGGCTGGATTTCGAACCTCACCTTGCCGCGCCCCTCCGATGTGGCGCTCACGCTCTGGCGGCTGGCCGAAACCGGGCTGCTCTGGGATCACCTCCTGCCATCGCTTGGCCGGTTCGCCGTGGGCTCCGCCATGGGCGCCACGGCAGGTATCGCGCTTGGCATTATCATCGGGCTCTTTTCGCTGGCGCGCGCGGGGCTTGTGCCCGTGGTGGCAGCGATCTTCCCGATCCCGAAAATCGCGCTTCTACCCCTGTTCGTGATCTGGTTCGGCATCGGCGAGGGCTCGAAATACGCGCTCATCGCGCTTGGCACCTTCACCCCCACGGTCGTGGCCACCTACGGCGCCGTTGATAACGTGGATCGCACGCTGATCCGCATGGGTCAAAGCTTCGGGCTGTCCTGGGCCTCGATCGTGCGCAAGATCGTGCTGCCGGGGGCGCTGCCCGGCATTCTGTCGGGCCTCCGGATCTCACTGGCAATCGCGATCATCCTGCTCACGGCGGCAGAGATGATCGGGGCTCGCTACGGCATCGGCGCCTATGTGCTGGAGGCCGGATCGCTTTACGATCTCGAACGCCTCTTTGCGGGGGTCACGATCCTTTCCGTGCTGGGCGTCACGGTCAACTGGATCCTCGCCAAAATCGAGGCGCGGGTGCTTGCCTGGCGGGCATAGGGTAAAGGCCCGGCCGACGGGAAACCGAAGCCCAGCGGCCCGCCCCTAGAAACACGCCTCCAGCGCCGTCTCCCCGATGTCCATCGCCAGGGGCCGCCCGATGGCCCGTGCCGCCGCACCGGCCAGCGGGAACTGCACTTGCGCGGCGCGGATATCGGCCTCGGCCTCAGGCTCCATCAGCAGCGAGAAAAGCGCCGGATCCACGCTCAGATGCTCTGCCTCGCCAAAGATCCGCCAGCGCCCGCCCTCGGCCTCCACCGTCACCGTGCCGCCCCGGGGCATCGCCGTTTCGAAACACTGCAAGAGCAGGAAGGCCAGCTTCACCTGGGGGCGCGGCACATCGTCCAGAACCCGCCACCGGTAGGTCATCCGCGAAAGCCGCTCCATATCCCCGAGGATCGAGACTATCTCGGCCCGCACCACCTGCGCATCCGCCGCAGCCGCCCCAAAGGCGATGCGGAAGAAGCGGATGCGCGCATTGGCGCTATCCACGCTATCGGAGATCAGCGCCATCTCCGGCGTTTGCGCCGCCCCCGTCATCGTCATCAGTTCCACGCCGTTGCCGATTGCGCCGAGCGGGCTAATAAGATCATGGCAGATGCGCGAACCGATCAGCGCATTGAGATCGCGTTCCGCCTTCATGCGCCGCGCACCCTGTCGAAAGGCCAGCCCATGGCAGATATCACCTCGCTTCTGGAGCCCGGCATGCTGGTCACCCATCCCGGCGCGCCCGAATGGGGCGTGGGCCAGGTGCAATCGAACATCGACGGGAAGGTCACCGTCAATTTCCAGAATGAGGGCAAGGTTGTCATCGATGGCTCCCGGATCGAACTCGCTCTGGTTTTCGAGACGTGACGCACAACCGTTAACGCCTCGTAAACGCCACTACACAACTTTAACGTGTATGTCAAAACGACCCACAGATCTGTCCACACCCCGCGGAACGGTTGCGCCCGGGCGCGGGCGGCCCTAGAGCATCCACCGCATGTCCGATTTGGCCAGCCACCCGGCAAAGCGGTGTTCTGGCCTCGGATCGGCACAGGGCGTATCGGCCCGGTGCCGGAACCGCCTCAGAACCGCGCGACCTGCGCGCCCGGAAAACATCGATGCCGCTCGCCGAACCGCGCTATACATTGCGACTGGCCGAACGCCCCGAGGATATCGCGGCCGCGGAACGCCTGCGCTACCGCGTGTTCGTTGAAGAACTGGGCGGCGATGGCGCGCTGGTGGATCACACCGCGCGGCGCGAACGGGATCGGTTTGATCCATTCTTCGATCACCTGATCCTCACCGATGAGGCCGCGCCCTTTGCCGAGGGCGATCACGTAATCGGCGTCTACCGCCTGATGCGGCTGGATCAGGCCGCGCGCGCTGGCCAGTTCTACTCCGAAGATGAGTACAATCTCGCCCGCCTGCGTGAAAGTGGCCGCCCGCTTCTGGAGTTGGGCCGCTCCTGCCTGCATCCCGATTACCGGGGCGGTACGGCGATCATGCATCTCTGGCAGGGGCTCGCCGCTTACGTGGAAGATCACGGGATCGAGGTGCTCTTTGGCGTAGCCAGCTTTCATGGCACCGACATCGCGCCCCTTGCCGCGCCCCTCTCGCTTCTGCACCACCGCCACCTGGCGCCGGAACCGCTGCGCGTGCGGGCCCGCGAAGGCGCGTTCCAGCGGATGGATCTGATGGCAGAGGCCGAAATCGATCGCGCCGCGGCCATGCGCGCCGTGCCCGCGCTGATCAAGGCTTATTTGCGGCTTGGCGGCTGTGTGGGCGAGGGCGCCTTCATCGATCACCCCTTCAACACCACCGATGTGTGCCTGGTGATGGATACGAACCGGATCAACGAAAAGATGCGTGCGCTCTACGCGCGGGCGGCGGTATGACACCGGCCTGGGCTTCGGACGATGCGCCGGATCTGCGCGTGCCTGGGCTGGCCGGCTGGGCCCGGGTGGCACTGCGGGCGCCGGCGCTTGGCGCGCTCGTCTTCGGGGGGCTGTCGCTTTTGCTTCTGATCCGCCTTGTTGAAAAGCCCGTGCATGGGCTCCACAGGCCGTGGACGCCGTGGATCACTCAAGGCGTCTGCCGCACCGCGCTGCGCATTGTGGGGTTGCGGCTTGTCACGCAAGGCGAACGGATGCGCGCGCCGGGGGCGGTGGTGGCCAACCATGCCTCCTGGCTCGATATCTTCGTGCTGAATGCCCGCAAGCGCGTCTATTTCGTCTCCAAGGCCGAAGTGGCGGGCTGGCCCGGGATCGGTTGGCTGGCCAAGGCCACGGGCACGGTGTTCATCAATCGCGCGGCCCGCGAGGCGCAGGCGCAAAAGGCGCTTTTTGAGGCGCGGCTCGATGCGGGCCACAAGCTGTTGTTCTTCCCCGAGGGCACATCCTCCGATAGCCGCCGTGTTTTGCCATTCAAATCAACGCTTTTCGCGGCGTTCTTCAGAGAGGGCCTGCAGGGCGGAATGCAGATCCAGCCGGTCACCGTGATCTACCACGCGCCCGACGGCGCCGATCCCAGGTTTTACGGCTGGTGGGGCGAGATGGAGTTTGGCCCGCATCTGCTCTCGATCCTCGGCGCGGGGCGGCGCGGTGCGGTGGAGGTGATCTACCACGATCCCGTGCGCGTTGCCGATTTTGCCGATCGCAAGGTGTTGGCGCGGTATTGCGAAGACGTGGTGCGCAAGGCGTTCGAGGCAGGGCTCGCGCGAGTGGCCTCGGGCCAGGGCGCGTAGACTACGCCCCCTCGCGCATCCGCATTGCGGCCTTCAGCTCTGCCAGCCGCGCTGCCGCATCCTCCGCGCCCCAGATCTCTTCGCCGACCGCAAAGAAATCCGTCACCGGCGTCAGCGCGCGGATCGCCGCATCCGTGAGCCCGCCTTCGGCCACCACCGGCAGTTCGATCATTTCCGACCACCAGCCGAACAGCGCCTCATCGGCCACCGTGCCATCGCCCAGGGCCGCGCCCGCCACCGGCCCGAAGGCGATGTAATCGGCACCCGATTCCCCCGCCGTCATCCCGTCATGCCGCGAGGTGCCGCAGAAGGCGCCCACGATGGCATCGCCGCCCAGGGCCTTGCGCACCTTGCGCACCGAGCGCGCGCCATCGGTGAGATGCACGCCATCCAGCCCCAGCCGCTCCACCAGCCCCACATGGGCCTCGATCACGCAGGCCACATCGGCGCCGTGGCACACCTCGCGCACCGCATCCGCCGCGCGCGCGATCCGATCTTCATCCCGCGTGGCCAGCGCCAGCCGCACGCAGGCCACCTCATGGGCATCCAGCACATCGTCAAGCCGGGCCGGAAAGCTCGAAAGTTCAATCTCGGGCGGGGTGATAAGGTAGATCTGCGGGGTGTCGGGGGCGGCCATTTCCGGCTCCTTATCAGCGGTTTGGCACCTCATAGCGGGGCGCAGCGTCGTTGGCCATGCTCACATGGCGCGGCCTACTTCGGCGGCAGGCCCCGCACGAACGCAAGCGCCAGGGCCAGAAGCGGGCCGCGACGGCTGTCATCGCCATAGATCTCGCCATCGGCATCGACAAAGCCGCCCATGCGCCGCCCTGTCATCTCCATGGGTGTCACGCCTTCGATGGCCAGCGCCTCCGCCTCGGCCGCCTTGCCCACGCGGAACATGCCCCGGCCCTTGCCCGCCGTGCACAGCATGTTGCCGTAAAGCGTGAAGCACAGCCCGCCGAACATCTGCTTCTCACCGATCCCGGGCTCGCCCGAAAGATCGGCGCGCAGAACCTCGGCAATCCCTTCATCATAGGCCATGGCGCCCTCCCTTGCGTGCCCAACTGGCACAGCGTAACACGCCCGCCACCATGGCAGAGCCCGAATTCATCCTCGTCCGCCCGCAAATGGGCGAAAACATCGGCGCGGCCGCGCGGGGGATGTGGAATTTCGGGCTGAGCCGGATGGCAATCGTGGATCCCCGCGATGGCTGGCCGAACCAGAAGGCGGTCGCGATGGCAAGCGGGGCAGGGCGGCTTCTCGATGAGGCCCGTGTGACCGAAACCGTGCCCGAGGCGCTGGGGGAGGCCACCTTTACCTTCGCCACCACGGCGCGCGACAGGGATCTGACGAAACCCGTCTTCACCCCCGAGGCGGCGATGGCGAAGGCGTGCGACGTGAGTGCGGCGGGCGGGCGCGTGGCCGTTCTTTTCGGGCCCGAACGCGCGGGCCTTGAAAACGAGGATATCGCGCGGGCCAATGCCATAGTCTCCGTGCCCGTGAACCCCGAATTTCCCTCTCTCAACCTCGCCCAATGCGTGCTGCTTCTGGGCTATGAATGGCGCCGCGCCACCAAAGAGATCACACAAGAAACCACCGAGATGGCGGGCACCGAATGGGCCACGGCCATCGAGGTGGAAAAACTGGCCGAGCACTATGAGGGGCGGCTGGAAACGGCGGGCTTCTTCTTCCCGCCCGAAAAGGCGCCCGCAATGAAGCGCACGCTGCGCAATCTCTGGTCGCGCATGCCGCTCACCCGCGCCGATGTGCAGGTGCTGCACGGTGTGCTGCGGCAGATGGTCCGCTGGAAAGAGCGGGGCGGGTGACTGGACGGGCGCCAGGCCCGCACATAGGGTCCGCCGGAAGGAGCGAGCCATGAGCGCAAAGCGCAGCATCTTCGAAGAGGTCGGCACCGAGAAATCCGCCGCGCCCAAGCCCGCCGGGGGCGTGATCGATACCGGCCGCGGCGGCGCGCGGGGCGCGATCCGGCTCTGGCTGATGGCGCTTTTTGCACTCGTGGTGATTATGATCGCGGTGGGCGGGCTTACCCGGCTAACCGATTCCGGCCTTTCGATCACCGAATGGGCGCCGATCACCGGCGCAATTCCCCCGCTGAGCGCCGCCGATTGGGAGGCGGAATTTGAGCTCTATCGCCAGATCCCCGAATATCAGTTGCAAAACAGGGGCATGACGCTTGAGGAATTCAAGGTCATCTACTGGTGGGAATGGGGCCACCGGCAGCTTGGCCGGGTGATCGGCCTTGTCTGGGCCATTGGGTTTCTGGGCTTTCTCATCGCCCGCAAGATCCCGGCAGGATGGGCGCCAAAGCTTCTGGGCCTTGGCGTTCTGGGCGGCGCGCAGGGGGCGATTGGCTGGTGGATGGTCTCCTCGGGCCTCACAGGCACGATGCTCGATGTGGCCTCTTACCGGCTTGCGATCCATCTCGGGCTCGCTTTCGTGATCCTCGGCCTGATCGCCTGGTATATCTTCCAGCTTGGCCGCAGCGATGCCCAGCTTCTGCAGGCCCGCCGGGGCGCCGAGCCGCGGCTCTTCTCCGCCGGCACGGGGCTCATGCATCTAGCAATGCTCCAGATCCTGATCGGCGCGCTTGTGGCGGGGATCGATGCGGGCCGGAACTATACCGACTGGCCGCTGATGGCAGGGGGGTTCCTGCCGCCCGATATCTTCGCGCTCGAACCGCTCTGGCGGAACTTCTTCGAAGATGACGGTCTGGTGCAATTCATGCACCGGATGGCGGGCTATGTGCTCCTTCTCATGGGCCTAGGCGTCTGGTTCGCCGCGCGCCGCTCGCCCAACGGGCAAACGCGCTTTGCGTTCAATGCGGTGCTGGCGATGATGGCGTTGCAGATGCTGCTCGGCATCGCAACGGTGATCTATTCTGCGCCCTGGCACATCGCGATCGTGCACCAGTTCGGCGCGGTGGTGCTTTGGGTGCTGATCCTGCGCGCCCGCTTTCTGGCCCGCTACCCGCTGGCCCAATCGGTAAGGGGATAAGATGGCGGTTTACGATGATCTGATGGCCTTCCAGCGCGAGACCGAGGCGCTGGCGCAGGTGGCCGGCCGGCTGGGCTGGGATCAGGAAACCATGATGCCGCGCGGCGCCGCAGAGCAGCGCGGGGAAGAACTTGCGGCGATGGAAACCGTGCTTCACGCGCGCCGCACCGATGCGCGGGTGGGCGATTGGCTCGCGGATGCCGCGCCAGCCGATGAAACCGCCGCCGCCAATCTGCGCGAGATCCGCCGCAGCTATGAGCGCAACACCAAGGTGCCCGCCACGCTGGCCGCCGAGATCGCGCGCGTGACCTCCGTGGCGCAAGGCATCTGGGCCGAGGCCCGCGCGGCAGAGGATTGGGATACGTTCGAACCGGTACTCGCCAACGTCATCCGCCTGCGCCAGGAAGAGGGGCAGGCGCTGGCCGGGGGCGGGGATGTCTATGACGCGCTTTTGCAGGATTACGAGCCGGGCACCACGGCGGCGGAGATCGAGGCGATGTTCACCGCGCTGCGTCCGGGCCTTGTGGCCTTGCGCGAAAAGATCCTTGGCGCGTCAATCACCTATCCCGAGCTTGATACCGAGTTTCCCGAAGCGGGCCAGCTTCAGCTCAGCGAGGAGCTTGCGCTGGCCTTCGGCTACGATCTCTCCCACGGGCGGATCGACAAGGCGGTGCACCCGTTCTCCTCCGGCTCCGGCCTCGATGTGCGGATCACCACCCGCACTAGCCTGCGCGATCCGTTCAACTGCTTCTATTCCACGATCCACGAGGTAGGCCACGCAGCCTATGAACAGGGGATCGATCGGGCGCATCTGCTCACCCCCCTCGGCCGCGGCGTTTCCATGGGCGTGCATGAAAGCCAGAGCCGGATCTACGAAAACCAGCTTGGCCGGTCAGAGCCGTTCTGCGGCTTCCTCCACGCCCGGATGGAGGCGGTGTTCGGCGATTTCGGGATCGACGATCCGCGCGCCTTCTACGGCGCGGTGAACCGCGTGGCGCCAGGATACATCCGCACCGAGGCCGATGAGGTGCATTACAATCTCCACATCATGATGCGCTTCGATCTGGAGCGCGCGCTGATCTCCGGCGATCTGCCCGTGGCCGATCTGCCGGGCGCGTGGAACGAACGCTTCACGGCGGATTTCGGCGTGGCCGTAGATCGCCCCTCGAATGGCTGTTTGCAGGATGTGCACTGGTCTGTCGGCCTGTTTGGGTACTTCCCCACCTACAGCCTCGGCAATGTCTATGCGGGATGCCTGCATGAGGCGCTTCGGCGCGATCTGCCCGATCTCGATGCCGATCTCGCCGAGGGCCATACGGGCAACGCCACCTCCTGGCTGCGCGATACGCTGCAGCGCCATGGCGGGCTTTACGAACCGCGCGCCCTGATCGCCCGCGCCACGGGGGCGGAGCCTTCGGTGGAACCGCTTCTGGCCTATCTCAACGGGAAGTTCGGGGCGCTTTACGGGGTGTAGCCGGGTGGGCGCCGGCCCGTGGGATGGCGCCACAACGCGTGTTCTGTGTGTTGCAGCCCGGAGAACCCGCCTCACCTTCGCCCGCCGCCTGCGACACCCGCCAAAGCGCCAGCCCGCCGGAACAGGCCCGCGCTCGCCCGGCGCGTTCGGCTTCATTCCGGGCGCAGGGGAGGGGCGATCCCGCCTGTCATCAGGTCTCGTCGCGTTCGGCAGAGCGGTGAGACGTTGCGCGCCGCCCCCAAGGGCGAACCTCGCCAGCGCATGGGCCGCCTAGGAAAACCGCGCCGCCACCGGCGCAATCACCCGCTGGACAATCGGGATCATTGCAAGCCCCAGCGCAAGGCCCAGAAGCCCGTCGATCACCGCCTGCACCGCCCAGGTCACTAAGCCCGAAGCGCCGCCCACCGCCTTCGCAATACCCTTGATCAGGTCTTCGGGCGCATGCACGCCCATCACCGCCAGGCTGTGCACGATGATCTGGCCGCCCACCCAGAGCATCGCCGCCGTGCCAACGATTACGAGGATCTTCATCACCGTGGGCATCCCGCGCACGATCCATTCGCCCAGCTTGCGCCCCGCCGCCGTGCGCGCCTCTGCGGCAAGATGCAGGCCAACATCATCGGCCTTCACGATCAGCGCCACCGCCCCGTAAACCGCTGCCGTGATCAGAACGCCCGCGATCCCAAGCGCGGCGCCAACGAACCAGAGCGAGAGCCCCGCCGGCAGCGCGGCCAGCGTGATCGTCATGATCTCGGCAGAAAGAATGAAATCGGTCTTGATCGCCCCCGCAACCTTTTCCTCCTCAAGATGCGCGTCAGCCTCCTTTGCGGCGGCAGTATCCTCGGCGTGATGGTCATGAGGGTGCAGCACGTGCCACACCTTCTCGGCGCCCTCGAAACAGAGATAGGCGCCCCCCAGCATCAGGAGCGGCGCGATCAGCCATGGTGCGAACACCGTCAGCAAAAGCGCCACCGGCAACAGGATCACGATCTTGTTGAACAGCGATCCCTTCGCGATCTTCCACACGATCGGCAACTCGCGATCTGCGGAGAAGCCATGCACGTATTTCGGCGTGACCGCCGCATCGTCGATCACCGCGCCCGCGGCCTTGGAAGAGGCCTTCACGGCCTGGCCCACCACATCGTCCACCGAAGCCGCTGCCACTTTCGCAATCGCCGCCACGTCATCGAGAAGCGCGAGAAGTCCGCTCATACCTGCCTCCGGGTCACTTGCCCGCCACGATAGCGTGCCCGGCCCGTGGGGCAACGGGGAAGCGTGCAGGCCGCCCTGTCAAAGGCGCGGCAGGCGATTGACATCCTTGTAAAGCAGGTAGCGGAAGGGCTCCGGCCCGCCCGCATAGCAGGCTTGCGGGCAAAAGGCGCGCAGCCACAGAAAATCGCCCGCCTCCACCTCCACCCAATCGGCGTTTAGCCGGTACACTGCCTTGCCCTGAAGCACGTAAAGCCCGTGCTCCATCACATGGGTTTCAGCAAAGGGGATCACCGCGCCGGGCTGGAACGTCACGATGTTAACATGCATGTCATGGGCCATATCGGCGGTGTCCACAAAGCGCTGCGTGGCCCAGGCGCCATCGGTATCGGGCATCGCTTCGGGCGCCACCTGGCTTTCGCTGGTAATGAACGCGGCGGGCGGGGCAACGCCCTCGGCCACCTCATAGGCTTTGCGAATCCAGTGAAAGCTGCAGGGCGCGCCGCCCCGGTTTTTCACCCGCCAGCCCGCGCCCGGGGGAAGGTAGGCATAGCCGCCCGGCGCCATCTCGTGCACCGCCTCCCCGAGCGTCAGGGTCAGAGTGCCGGAGGTGACGAACAGCACGGCTTCCGCGCGCAGGTCGCTCTCGGGCCGGTCCGATCCGCCGCCCGGCGCAAGCTCCATCACCGTCTGGCTGAAGGTTTCGGCAAAGCCGGAAAGCGGGCGCGCCAACACCCAGCCCCGCGCGCCCGACCAATGCGGGAAGGCGGAGGTCACGATATCGGTCTGCACCCCGCGCGGGATCACCGCATAGGCTTCGGTGAAGATCGCCCGCCCGGTCAGAAGCTGGCTTTGCGGCGGCAGGCCGCCCGGTGGCACGGCATAACGGGTCATGCCGCAGTTTCCCGCGCGGCGCGCGGCGGCGCTAGGGGCGGGAGGGCGAAAGGTGCTTCAGCCGCCGATTGAGGATGGCCGTCACGGGCCCGCGCCTGTGTCATGCATTTGGTTGGCGCGAGCCGCCCCAAAATGCAGCCCTCCCTATTGTCACGCGCCTGTGACATCCCCATGTGAAGGATCGTAACATTGAAGGGAGGCCCCCATGGAAGACAGCAAATCGAAACCCGGTAACAGCACACATGACTGGGTCGAGGAAATCGAGGTCACCGGCGAAAAGCTCGTGGCCGAGGTCAAGCGCCTGGCCGCCGAAAGCCGCGTGCGCCGCCTGCGCGTGATCGAACCTGATGGCGATGTGGCGGTTGACGTCTCGCTCCCCGTCGGCGCCATCGCCGGCGGTGCGGTGGTGCTCGCAGCGCCCGTGCTTGCGGTAATCGGCGCCCTGGCCGCGCTAGTTGCCAAGGTGAAGATCGAGATCATCCGCGACCCCGATGCCCCGGCGGAAGACGAGAGCGCCAATGACGGCGCCGCCGAAACGGCGGGGGATGGCGCGGCCTAGCGCCGTATCAGCAGGGAAAGCTGCGATTCCAGAGGCCGTTCCCGCGGCTCGGCGCCCTTGGTTTCGCCGGTTGCCCACCAGCCGCCGCTTTTGAGGCTCCAATGCACGAGCCGCCTTGAGATGGCGCGCGGAATAAAGCGGCGCTGGGGCCGTTTCATGCGCCGCACGGCAAGGCGCTCCATCAGCGTTGGCGCACGTGCAACCTTCAGGATCTCATCGCGATACGTGTCTGCCATCCGGGCCGACAGCTGATCCTCTTCGATCGTGAAGGCCGCGAAGATCGAGTTCGCAACGTAAAGTTCCTCACGCGCCGCGAAGGACCACCAGAGGAAGAAATCGCCCGCCGCCCTGAAGCTGCGCAGCCGCTTAAGATCCACCAACCCGTTCAGCCGGGTGCGCCAGAACGTGCTTTCCTGCATCAGAGGCCAGAGCGTGGTCCCGTAGCTTCCGTTCAGAAACAGGCGGCGATGATAGGTATGGGGCAGGCGCGAGCCGATAATCTGGCCATGATGGTTGCGCAGGGTAGATTGCCCGGTGATCCACCCGATCTGGGGATAGTCTGTCAAAATTTCCGCAACCGTTTCAAAGGCATGCGGATCGAACTTGTCGCCGGCGGGCATGTAGCAGGTTACTTCGCCAGTTGCCTTTTCAAGCCCTTTGGCAAGCGCGTCATACATGCCGGAATCGGGTTCGCTCAGCACCTCGATCCGCGGGTCGCCGAAGCCTTCGGCCACGGCAACCGTATCGTCAGACGAAGCTCCATCGATCACAAGAAGCCGCAGCCCGATGGCGCCGCTGCGCACGCCGGTCTGATTGAGGATGCTCTCGATCGTGCAGGCGATCTTCGCGCCGCCGTTACAGACCGGGATGATCGCCGTGAATTCCATTCACTGCCCCTCGATCGCGATGCTCTTTGCGCAACTCGGGGGCGAATCCCGCACACAATCTTGGGGCGCCGCGCCGATGGGGACATGTCGCTGAATTTCGGCGCCCGTTCAAGCGGCCAATTGGGGCCTTGCGTGTTTCCGCCCTTCTCAGCCCCCCGCCCGCGCCAAGGCGCGGGCGTCGGGGGCCAGGGTCAGCGCTTCCACGGGCCGGGGCAGGGCGCGCAGATAGTCCAGATCGGCCGCGCTGAGGGGGGCCGCGACACGGTTGGGCACATCGCTTTTGCGCACCGCCGTCATCTCGGTTCCCGCACGCTCGGCGAGGGTGGCGTAATGGTCGGCCCGAAGCCAGAAGAGCGTTTCGGCATGGATGAGCGGGCGGTAGCCTGCGGTCAGGGCGCCGCTGTCATAAAGGCCCGAGCGCTCCGCCCAGGGCCCCGAGGCCACGATCAGATCGGGGTTTTCCTCCGCCATCCAGTCGGCAAAACCCGCATAGCCGCCCCGCGCCATGGCGGGGTTGGCCACGGGCGTGAGATCCAGAACGCGGGGGCCGGGCGCCTCGCAGCAAAGCCCTAGCCCCGCGATCTTGTGGGTCAGCACGGTGATATCGCTGCCAAGCGCGCCTTGAAGCCCGGCCAACGCGCGGGCCGTGCGATGGGCCGCTTCGGCCGTTTCCACGGGCGCCGCAACACCCGCAAACCCGGCCTGCGCCGCCAGTTCGGGGGTAATCAGCCCCTGGGCCACACCGCCATGGGCCGCTTTCTCCAGCGCCGCACGGCCGCTTTCCACCGAACCGATGCCTGCCGCGAGAATGGCAATCAGCGCCGCCCAGAAGGGCGCACGCCCCGGGGGCGCTATCGCAGGCGCGGCCTCTTCCGGCAGATCCACCTGTTCGATCACGAACACGATCAGAACGGGCAGAAGCGCCAGCGCCATGCGGCCCGCATGGCCCTCAAAGGGCCCGGCCATCAGCGCAAATCCGGCAAAGCCCACGGCGAGCCAGAACTTGATATCCCGCAGCAAGGAGGTGCCGCGGAAGACCGCCGCCAGAAGCACCGCGATCAGAAGCAGCTCGAAAGTTTCGCCAAGAAACTGCGCGATGCCCGCAAGCGCGGTGGCGCCGTCGGTGGGCAGGGTCAGCCCGGCCCAGACACCGTTCGGCACCACGTCGCCGAACATCCAGAAACGCCCGGCGGCGATCGCGGCAACCGAAAGGATCGTGGTGATCAGGAAGACAACATGCGCCATCCGGTATTCGCGATCGAAAAGGAAGAGCGCGGTGAAGGCGAAGAGCAGGTAGCCCGCCGCCTCGAACCGCACCATCAAAAGAAGCGGGATCACGAAGATCGCGAGGTAAGAGCCGCGGTCAAACAGCAAAACAAGCAGCAGAAGCAGCGCGGCAAACCACGTCATCTCCATCCCGTTCTGCACCTCGTTAAGATGCGCGGGCAGAAGCAGAAACGCCGCGAGGATTAAAAGCCGCGCCGGGCGCGCCGTGCCCGCCTCTTTCAGCCGGCTTCCCAGCAGCAGCATCGTAACCAAGAGCCCGGCCAGCGCCAGCGCCTGGGAGGCCAGGATAGCGGTTTCAAAATCCGCCGGGATCGCCACGAAAACTGCGGCCAGAACCAGGGTGAACAGCAGCGAGGTGCTGCCCTCCACAACCTCGCTCGTGCCGGTCACCGCAAAGCTTCCGGTTTCGGCGAGAGTTCGCGCAAATGCGGCATTTGTGGCGCCAGCCTGCCAGCCATGGGGGCCGGTGAGCCAGCTCAGCAGCACAACGAAGCCGGCGCAGAGTGCGAAAATCGCGGCGGCTGGAAACAGGCGAGAGGGTCCCACGCGCGTTCCTTTCTTGATCTTTCCCGTGCCGGGCGGCCCGGATGGCCGGCGCGCCCGGGTGGTGTGATGCCAGCACCGCATGGTCTGAATAGGGCAGGTTTGCGCAAATCCTTGGCAAAGCGCGCCGATCGGTGTATTCCCGCGCATATGACCGCCCGCATCTGCATCATTGGCTGCATTATCCGCTGACATCGCGTCGCGGGCCGGTTCGCTTTTCTCTTTCAGAAGATGTCGCTAAAGCCCGCGGGCGCCTTGCCCCCGAGGGAGCCGTTTATGGCCAATATCACGCTCTACAATTCCCGGACCCGCCGGAAGGAACGGTTCGAGCCGCTCGATCCGAAAAACGTGCGGATGTATGTCTGCGGCCCAACGGTTTATGACCGCGCCCATATCGGCAATGCGCGCCCGGCGATCGTGTTCGATATGCTCTACCGGCTCTTGCGCCATGAATACGGGGCCGAGCATGTCACCTATGTGCGCAACATCACCGATGTGGAAGACAAGATCATGGAGCGGGCCGCCGAACGCGGGATCGCGATTGCTGATCTGACGCGGGAAACAACCGGGTGGTACCACGCCGATATGGCCGCGCTCGGGATGGATTATGCCGATGATCCGCAGTTCCGGGAACCGCACGCCACCGATTACATCGGCGAGATGATCGCCATGATCGCGCGCCTGATCGAAGGCGGCTTCGCCTATGCGCGCGAGGGGCACGTTCTCTTCCGTGTGAAGGCATATGCGGAATACGGCGCGCTTTCGGGCCGTTCGGTGGATGACATGATCGCGGGGGCGCGCGTGGAGGTGGCGCCCTACAAGGAAGATCCGATGGATTTCGTTCTCTGGAAACCCTCCGATCCCGATCAGCCGGGGTGGGGCAGCCCCTGGGGCCGGGGCCGCCCTGGCTGGCATATCGAATGCTCGGCAATGAGCCATGCGATCCTGGGCGAAAGCTTCGATATCCATGGCGGTGGCGCCGATCTCACCTTCCCGCATCACGAAAACGAGGTGGCCCAATCCCGCTGCGCCCACCCGGAGGGCGAATTCGCCCGGGTCTGGATGCATAACGAAATGCTGCAGGTGGAAGGCAGGAAGATGTCGAAATCCCTCGGCAACTTCTTCACCGTCCGCGATCTGCTCGATCAGGGCGTGCCGGGCGAGGTGATCCGCTTCGTCTTCCTCTCCACCCATTACCGCAAGCCGATGGATTGGACGGAGGCGAAGCGGCGCGACGCGGAGGCGGTGCTCCGGAAGTGGTATCGCGTGGCAGGGGAAGGGGCGCCGGGCGCCGTGCCGCAGCCGGTGATTGCAGCGCTTTCAGATGATCTTAACACCCACGGCGCGCTGACCGAGGCGCATCGGATAGCAGCCGAGGGCGATGGGCCCGGGTTGCGCGCCACGCTCGCGCTTCTTGGCCTCATGGGCGCGGCCGTGCCCGATTGGGCTGCGGAGGGGTGCGGGCCACTGGCCGCGCTTGCCGAGAAGCTCGTAAGCCTTCGCGCCGCCGCGATGGACAGCAAGGATTTCTCGGAAGTGGACCGGATGAAGGCGGCGCTCGTGGACGCAGGTGTTGAGGTGCGCATGAGCAAGGCGGGTGTCGAGCTGTTGCCCGCCGAGGGGTATGACCCCGCGAAGCTGGAGGCTATCCGATGATCGCCCTCGGTGCGCTGCATCCCCCATCCGCCCGATGGGAACCTTCGGGCAGCGCCGGTCCGCCCCCACGGGGCGGCGCTCCACGCCACCCCGCCGACCGGCGCTGCCCTGACCAAGCCGGGGCAATCGGCGGCTTGCCCGCACATCTCCTTCAAGATCCAGGCCCGAAGGCCAGAACATCATGACCAAAACCCGCCTCTCCCTTTTCGACACCACCCTGCGCGATGGGCAGCAAACCCAGGGCGTTCAGTTCTCCAGCGAAGAAAAACACGCCATCGCGGCAATGCTCGACGGGCTCGGCATCGACTATATCGAAGGCGGCTGGCCGGGCGCGAACCCCACCGATGATGCGTTCTTCGCCGAGGCGCCAAGCACCCGCGCCACCTTCACGGCCTTCGGGATGACGAAGCGCGCGGGCCGTTCCGCCGCCAATGACGAAACGCTTGCAGGCGTGCTGAACGCGGGCACGAAGGCCGTCTGCCTGGTGGGCAAAACCCATGATTTTCACGTCACCAAGGCGCTCGGCACCACGCTGGAAGAAAACGTCGAGAATATCGGCGCCTCGATCGCGCATCTGGCCGAAAACGGGCGCGAGCCGCTCTTCGATGCCGAACACTTCTTCGATGGCTACAAGGCGAACCCCGATTATGCGCTTCAGTGCCTCCACGCCGCGCGGGAGGCCGGCGCGCGCTGGGTGGTGCTTTGCGATACCAATGGCGGCACCCTTCCGGCAGAGGTCGGCCGCATCACCGCCGAGGTGATCGCGGCGGGCATTCCCGGCGATCACCTCGGCATCCATACCCATGACGATACCGGCAATGCCGTGGCGGCGAGCCTCGCCGCCGTCGATGCCGGGGCACGGCAGATCCAGGGCACGATCAACGGGCTGGGCGAGCGCTGCGGCAATGCAAACCTCACCTCGCTGATCCCGACGCTTCTGCTGAAAGAACCCTATGCGAGCCGGTATGAAACCGGGGTCACGACGGAGGCGCTGCAAACGCTCACCCGCGCCTCGCGCCAGCTTGATGACATTCTGAACCGCGTGCCCTTGCGGAGCGCGCCCTATGTAGGCGCCTCGGCCTTCGCGCATAAGGCGGGGCTCCACGCCAGCGCGATCGTGAAAGACCCCACGACCTATGAACATATCGAGCCACAAGCGGTTGGAAACGCACGCATTGTTCCGATGTCAAACCAGGCCGGGCAATCGAACCTGATCCGCCGTCTTGCCGATATGGGGCTGACCGCCGAAAAGGGCGATCCCGCGCTTGCCCGCATTCTGGATCGGGTGAAGCGGCGCGAGGCCGTAGGCTACAGCTACGATACCGCGCAAGCCTCGTTCGAACTTCTTGCGCGGGAAGAACTGGGCGCGCTTCCGAAATTTTTCGAGATCAAGCGCTACAAGGTTACCGTCGAACGCCGCAAGAACAAGCGGGATCAGATGGTGAGCCTCTCCGAAGCCGTGGTAGTAGTGAAGATCGGCGATCAGAAGATGCTTTCGGTGAGCGAGTCGATGGATGAAACGGGATCGGACCGGGGGCCTGTGAACGCGCTTGCCAAAGCGCTCGCCAAGGATCTCGGGCCCTACCAGAGCTATATCGATGATCTGCGGCTGGTGGATTTCAAGGTGCGGATCACCCAGGGCGGCACCGAGGCGGTGACCCGCGTGGTGATCGATAGCGAGGATGGCGAAGGCCGCCGCTGGGCCACGGTAGGCGTTTCGGCCAATATCGTTGATGCGAGCTTCGAGGCGCTGCTCGATTCAATCACCTGGAAACTCGCCCGCGACAAGGCTGTGCCGGCATGACGGAGATGGAGGCGTTCTTCGCCCTGCAGGAGGGGCTGCCGCGCCAGGGGCCTGGCGATCGCGCCAGCCTCGATGCCGCCCTTGCCCCGCTGGATCTGCCCCGGAATGCGCAGATTCTGGATGCCGGCTGCGGCGTGGGCGCTGATATCGCGGGGCTTCTGGCCCATGCGCCCGAGGGCCATGTCACCGCCGTGGATACACATGCGCCCTTTGTCGATCTGGCCGGCAATGCCCATGCGGGCGATGGCCGCGTGACCGCCGCGGCGCGCAGCATGCTCGATTGTGCGGGCCCTTACGATCTGATCTGGTGCTCCGGCGCGCTTTATTTCCTGGGCCTGGAGGCCGGGCTGGCCTGGGCCGCGCGCGCGCTTGCCCCGGGTGGCGCGATCGCCTTTTCGGAACCCGCCTTCTTTACTGAGGCGCCATCTCCCGAAGCGCGCGAGTTTTGGGAGGGTGAGGAGGCCGCGATCCGCACCGCGCCTGCGATCCGCACCGCCTGCGAGGCGGCGGGCTTCGCCGTGCTCTCGGCCTTCCCGCTGCCTGACGCGGCGTGGGAGGCCTATTACGCGCCCATGGAGGCGCGCGTTGCCGCGCTCCGCCCCGGCGCCGCGCCCGCGATGGAGGCGGCCCTTGATGCGGCGCTGCGCGAAGCCGCAGGCTGGCGTGCGGCGAAGGCGGAGACTGGCTATCTCATGGTCACGGCGAGAAAGGTATAGCCAGCACAAGATGTAACCTTGACGTTACCCTGCGACTCGCACATATCACCTCAAGGTTACATCTCTGAGAGGAACAAGAGGGTCCGATGCCCCGCATCACATCCGATACGATTGCAACGATCCGCCTGATCGCGCTGGCCGCAACCGGCGCAATCTGCCTCGCCTATGCCGTTCTCGCGCTGGCCCTCGGGCGCCCCGATCCGGTCAGCCCCTGGATCCCCCTTGCCATCGGCATTGTTGCCGCAGCCGCCATCGCGCTCACGGCCTTCGCTGCGGGCGAAGATGCCTCTGAGATCGCCAGCGATGAGCTTTACTTCGCCGAAAGCCACCGCGCGCAGCGGATCGGCTTCTGGTTCGCCGTAGCGCTATATCCCGCCTTCGGCGTGGCGCTCGGCTACGGCTGGGTCAGCTTCCCCGTGGCCTTCGCCGCGATGGGCACGTTGACGGGCGCGGGCTTTCTTCTGAGCTTTGCAATCCTCAACCTTCGCGGGTCTGCGTGAGCGAACTTCTCAACGATCTCAAGGCGCTTCGGGCGGAGCGTGGGCTCACGCAGGCAGAGCTCGCCTCTGCCGCAGGGGTATCGCGCAAAACGATCAACACCATCGAGAACCGCGTATTCGTACCTTCGACAGTGCTGGCGCTCCGGCTGTCGGAGGTGCTGGGCGTCAGCGTTCACGAGATATTCCAGCTTGACGAGGCTGAGGAGTGAGCCTGCAGGCCTGCGCCGATCTCGTGGCCCGCGGCGATCCCGCCCGGTTCGCCGCCGCGATGGCCGCCCCGGTGGACGCCCGCCGCGTGCTGTTCCCGCTCTACGCCTTTAACGTGGAGATCGCGCGCGCACCCTGGGTCACCGAAGAGCCGTTGATTGCCGAGATGCGCCTGCAATGGTGGCGCGACGCGCTGGAAGAGATTGCGGGCGGCGGGCCGGTGCGGCGCCATGAGGTGACCGACCCGCTGGCCGAAGTGCTCGACCCGGAGATCGCACGGATGCTCGACAGTGCGGTCACCGCGCGGCTCTGGGATGTGCGCAAGGCGCCTTTCGGGGATGCCGCCGCCTTCGCCGCCCATCTCGATGCCACCGCCGGGCATCTGATGTGGGCCGCGGCCCGGGCGCTTGGCGCAGCGCCGGAGGCCGAGCCCGTGGTGCGCGACTATGCCTGGGGGGCGGGGCTTGCCGCCTGGTTGCAGGCGATCCCCGAACTTGAGGCGCGGGGCCGCGCGCCCCTTGCCGATGGCCGCCCGGGCGCGGTGCAGGCACTGGCCCGCGAGGGGCTGCACCGGATTGCACGGGCGCGGCGTTCGCGCCATGGCATTGCCGCGTCGGCGCGGGCTGCGTTTTACGCG
>JANQPC010000027.1 GCA_028285485.1 Paracoccaceae bacterium
AGAGCTGGCGCAGGGTTCCGTCGGCGCCGCCTTCGCGCTTGCCGAGGCGGAAGGTGCGGGGCTTTACGCCGCGCTCGTCAGCCTTGCGGCCGGCATGCCGCAGGTGGATCGCGGCGCGGCGCTCAAACTCGCCAATGCCGCCGCCGGGCGCGGGCAGGAGGCGCGGCGCGACCTTACGCTGCGCCTGATCGATCTGATGCTCGTTCGGCTTGCCCGCGCGGGGGCCGGCGCCGCGCCTGCGCGCGAAGCCGCAGAGGGGGAGGCCCGGATGCTGGCCCGCCTTTCGCCAGACGCCGCCGCGGCGCGCCTCTGGGCCGCGCTCCAGCAGGATCTGACCCGCGAGGCCACCCACGCCCTGGCCGTCAATCTTGACCCCTCGGGCCTCATCCTCGATATGATCCTGAGGATCAATCAAACGGCCGCGGACATCCTTGCGCGCCGCTAGGCGGGACGATGAGCGCGAGCCGGATCACCGACAGTCACTGCCATCTCGACTTTCCCGATTTCGAGGGCCGGGTGGGCGAGATCGTGGGTCGTGCGGCGGAAGCAGGTGTGCACCGGATGGTGACAATCTGCACCCGGCTGCGCGCCGAACCAACTGTCCGCGCGATTGCCGAAGCCCACGCCCCGGTCTTCTATGCCGCGGGCACCCACCCGATGAGCGCAGCCGAAGAGCCGATGGCAACGATCGATGCGCTTACCGAGATTGCGCAGCATCCCAAGATGGTGGGCATCGGAGAAAGCGGGCTCGATTACCACTATACCGCCGAGACGAAGGCGGTTCAGCAAGAGAGCCTGCGCATCCATATCGAGGCGGCGCGCACCACCGGCCTGCCCCTGATTATCCATGCCCGCGATGCCGATGAAGACATGGCGCGCATCCTTTCGGAAGAACACGCCGCAGGCGCTTATACCTGCGTCATGCATTGTTTTTCGAGCGGGCCCGCGCTGGCGGCGGCGGCGCTGGATCTGGGCTTCTACCTCTCGATGTCAGGCATTGCGGCCTTCCCGAAATCGGGCGATCTGCGCGAGATCTTCGCCGCCGCACCCGCCGACCGTATCCTGGTGGAAACCGATGCGCCCTACCTTGCCCCGCCGCCCCATCGCGGCAAGCGGAACGAACCGGCCTATGTGGCCCATACCGCGCGTGTGGGGGCCGAGGTGATGGGGATGGACTATCCCGACTTCGCCGCGCAGACGGAATCGAATTTCGAACGCCTCTTCCCCAAGGCGGCCGCGTGATGGCCAGAACGCGCGCCTTTCGCATCCTTGGCTGCGGGTCATCCGGCGGGGTGCCGCGCCTTGGCGGGCATTGGGGCGATTGCGATCCCGAAAATCCCAGAAACCGGCGGCTGCGCTGTTCGATGCTTGTCACGCAAACGGCCGCAGAGGGCACCACCCGCGTGCTGATCGATACCTCGCCCGACCTGCGCGCCCAGCTTCTGGCCGCAGAGGTTGGCGGGCTCGATGCGGTGATCTACACCCACGCCCATGCCGACCACGTGCATGGCATCGATGATCTTCGGATGATCGTCTATAACCGGCGCGCACGGCTTCCCGTTTATGCAGACGGGCCAACGCAGGACGCGCTGCTCAGCCGTTTCGGATATGCCTTCGTGCAGCCCGAGGGCTCGTCTTACCCCCCGATCCTCGATCTCCACGCCATTCGCGGGCCGTTCGAGATTTCCGGCGCGGGCGGCGCGATCCCGTTCACACCCTTTGAGGTGGCCCATGGCTCGATTGACAGCCTTGGTTTTCGCATCGGCGCACTCGCCTACCTGCCCGATGTCTCAGACATGACCGATGAAGCGTGGCAGGCGGTTGAGGGGCTTGATTGCTGGGTGCTCGATGCGCTGCGTCGCCAGCCGCACCCGACCCATGCCAACCTCGAAACGGCACTCGCCTGGATCGATCGCGCCACCCCCAACCGCGCCGTGCTGACCAACATGCATATCGATCTCGATTATCAGACGGTGGCAGATGAAACCCCGCCCCACGTCACCCCGGCCTATGACGGGATGACGATCACCTACGATATCTAAGTGCAGGCCCTGCTTGATGTTATCCTGCCCGTCTTCGTGGTGATCGGCTTTGGCTACGCCGCGGTTGCGCTGAAGCTGTTTTCCGAGGCAGGCGTCGACGGGCTTCAGAAATTCACCCAGAATTTCGCGATCCCCTGCCTTCTCTTCAGCGCCATCGCCACGCTCGATCTTTCGGCGCATTTCGATGTGGCGCTGCTTGTCAGCTTCTACACCGGTGCCGCGGCGGGCTTTTTCGCGGGCTTTTTCGGCGCCCGCTGGCTCTTCGGCCGCCCTTGGGAAGATTGCGTGGCCATCGGCTTTTGCTGCCTCTTTTCCAACAGCGTGCTGCTGGGATTGCCGATTACCGAACAAGCCTATGGGCCCGATGCACTTGCCGCGAATTTCGGGATCATCGCGGTGCATGCGCCGTTTTGCTACGGCATCGGCGTCACGGCGATGGAGATCGTGCGCAATCGTGGCTCAGGCGGCCTCGCCACCACGCGCAAGGTACTTTCCGCGATGTTTCGCAATGCGCTGGTGATCGGGATCGGGCTGGGCTTTGCGGTGAACCTCAGCGGCCTCGCCCTTCCCGGCGTGGTAACCGATGCGCTCGATCTTATAACCGCCGCGGCCCTGCCCGCCGCGCTTTTCGCGCTGGGCGGGGTGCTTGTGCGCTACCGGCCCGAGGGCGATCTGCGGATCGTGGTCTACATCTGCCTCGTCTCGCTGGTCATGCACCCGGTGATCGTGTGGACGGCGGGAAGCATGGCGGGGCTGTCTACCGATGCCTTCCGTTCCGCTGTTTTGACGGCAGCCATGGCGCCGGGGGTGAACAGCTACATCTTCGCCAATATGTACGGGGCCGCCCGCCGCGTTGCGGCCTCCACCGTGCTGATCGCCACCGCGCTGTCCATCGGATCCATCTGGGTCTGGCTGCAGCTTCTGCCCTGAGGCGCAGGCAACGCGGCCCTAGACCAGCACGCCGCCCAGTGAGTTCGCCGCACTTTCGGTGATGCGTACTTTGCGGATCTCGCCACGCCCGGCACGTGGCGCATGCGCATGCACGGCATGCAGATATTCTGATTTGCCGCCCATCTGCCCCGCGATCCGCCCGGGCTTTTCGAAGAGCACGGAAACCTCACGCCCCACCATCGCATCCTGCGCCGCGCGCTGCTGATCGCGCAGAAGGGCCTGGAGCCGCTGCAGGCGTTCGTCTTTTTCTTCCTCGCTGACTTCCTCGCGCTCCGCCGCAGGCGTGCCGGGGCGGGCGGAATACTTGAAGCTGTAGGATTGGCCGTAGCCAACGGCCTCTACCAGCGCCATCGTTTGCGCGAAGTCCGCCTCCGTCTCCCCCGGAAAACCCACGATGAAATCGCCCGACAGCAGGATATCGGGCCGCGCCGCGCGGAGCCGTTCGATAATCCTGAGATAGCTTTCGGCGGTATGCTTGCGGTTCATCGCCTTCAGGATCCCGTCAGAGCCTGATTGCACCGGCAGGTGCAGATACGGCATCAGCTTCTCACAGGTGCCATGCGCCTCGATCAGATCATCGCTCATGTCATTTGGGTGCGAGGTGGTGAAGCGGATGCGGGCGAGCCCGTCAATTTCCGCCAGGGCCCGGATCAGCCGGGCGAGAGACCAGTCGCCCCCCGCACCCGCGCTGTGGTAGGCATTCACGTTCTGGCCCAGAAGCGTAATCTCCCGCACCCCGCGTTCCACGAGATCGCGCGCCTCATCGATCACCCGCTGGGCAGGGCGCGAAACCTCCGCGCCGCGCGTATAGGGCACCACGCAGAAGGAGCAAAACTTATCGCAGCCTTCCTGAACGGTCAGGAAGGCCGTCGGCCCCCGGTTGGCCTTGGGGCGCTTGGCGAGGTGATCGAACTTGTCTTCCTCGGGGAAATCGGTGTCGAGCGCCTTGGCGCCACCCCCCGCCCGCGCCTCAAGCTCGGGCAGCCGGTGATAGCTTTGCGGGCCCACCACGAGATCCACCATTGGCTGGCGGCGCATGATTTCCGCCCCCTCGGCCTGCGCCACGCAGCCCGCGACCCCGATCTTCAGGTCAGGTTTCTCCGCCTTCAGCCCTTTGAAGCGGCCAAGTTCCGAATACACCTTCTCCGCCGCCTTCTCGCGGATATGGCAGGTGTTGAGCAGGATCATATCGGCGTCATCGGGCGAAGCGGTTTCTTCATAGCCCTGCCCGCCCAGCGCCTCGGCCATGCGCTCGCTGTCATAGACATTCATCTGGCAGCCATAGGTTTTGATGTAGAGCTTTTTGGCCACGCGCAGATCCTCAAACCAGAGGCTGATTTACACTGCAGCGCCACACCCCGCAACGGTTGCAAAGGCCCCGGCCATTCACGATGATTAACGCAACGCGAACGGCGCGGGCAGCCATGCTCTACAACAACCTCGATCACTTCCTGAAGAAGGGGCGCGACGCGCTGCGCCAGGGGCCGGTAGCGATGATCTTTGTGGAAGATCTGGTTGAGGTGGATACAACGATCCGCCACCACCAGTTCGCGGGCTTTCGCGAGATTCTGGTTTTCGCACCGCCCGAGCTTTCCCTGCCCATTGATGTTGAAAAAGGGATCCGCCGCATCCCTTTCGATCTGAGCGCGGAACACGCGGCGATCTCGGCCGTGAACCGGATCATCGAGGCGGCGCCGGGGCTGTGGCTCTACTATTGCTACAATGCCGAGTACCTCTTCTACCCCTTCGCCGAAGATCGCAGCGTGGCCGAGATGCTTGTCTTTCACGAGGAAGAGCGCCGCGATGCGATGCTGGCCTATGTGATCGATCTTTATGCCGACGATCTCGATGCGTTTCCCGGGGCCGTCTCGCTGGATCACGCGCATCTCGATAAATCAGGCTACTACGCTCTGTCGCGCCCCGATCCGGCCAACCACAACCACCCAAAGGAACGGCAGCTCAATTTCTACGGTGGGCTGCGCTGGCGGTTTGAGGAGCATATCCCCGAGGAACGGCGCAAAATCGATCGCATTGCGCTTTTCCGCGCGAAACCGGGCCTGCGGCTGCGCCCCGATCACACGTTCAACGATGAAGAATACAACACCTATGCCTGCCCCTGGCATCACAACGTAACCGCGGCGATCTGTTCGTTCCGCACCGCCAAGGCGCTCAAGTCCAATGCCGGGTCTGCCTTTGAGATCAAGTCATTTCACTGGCGCAACTCCACGCCCTTTGAGTGGCATTCGCGGCAGCTGCTCGATCTTGGGCTGATGGAGCCCGGGCAGTGGTTCTAGGCGGCGCGCCTGAACGGATCACTGGCGCAGGCGCCACCCCGTTTTGAAGATCCACCAGATCGCGGCAAGGCAAAGCCCGGTGAAAACCGTGATCGCGATCAGGCTGATCGCAACCGGCACATCCGCAGTTCCGAAAAACGCCCAGCGGAAGCCCGAAATCAGGTAGACGACGGGGTTAAAGAGCGTCACGACCTGCCAGGCCGGCGGCAGCATCGTGATCGAGTAGAACGATCCCCCCAGAAACACCAGCGGGGTGATGACGAGCAGCGGGATAAGCTGCAGCTGTTCGAAATTGCCCGCCCAGATCCCGATGATAAAGCCCAGAAGCGCGAAGCTGATGCAGGTGAGCAGGAGAAACGCCACCATCGCAACGGGGTGGGCAATCTGAAGATCAACGAAGAAGCCCGCCGTGACCAGGATGATTACGCCGATGATCAGCGATTTCGTTGCCGCAGCCCCAACATAGCCAATCGTGATTTCGATGAAGTTCACCGGCGCGGAGAGGTGTTCGTAAATCGTGCCGATGAACTTCGGGAAGTAAATCCCGAAGCTTGCGTTAGAGGTGGCCTGCGTCATCACAGAAAGCATGATCAGCCCCGGCACGATGAAGGCGCCGTAGCTTACGCCCTCCACCTCATCGATCCGGCTGCCGATGGCTGCGCCGAACACCACGAAATAGAGCGAGGTGGAAATCACCGGCGAGATCAGGCTTTGCGTCAGCGTACGGAAGAACCGCGCCATCTCGTAGAGAAAGATCGCCCGGATGGCCCCGAAATTCATGCGCCCTCCTTCACGAGGCCCACAAAGATCTCCTCGAGGCTCGATTGCTTGGTGTGCAGGTCGCGCATTTTTAGCCCGGCCCCGGCAAGATCGCCGAGAAGCCGGGTGATCCCGGTGCGCTCGCCCGTCACATCATAGGTGTAATCCAGCATGCAGCCATCTTCTCCAAGGCTCAGCCCGTAGGCGGCAAGCGCCTCGGGGATCTCGGCGATGGGCGCCGTAAGCTCGATCCGGAGCACCTTCTGGCCCATCTGGCGCATCAGCTCATCTTTCCGCTCCACCAGCAGGATCTCACCCTTGTTGATCACCGCGATGCGGTCGGCAATCGCCTCGGCCTCTTCGATATAATGGGTGGTGAGGATGATGGTCGTGCCGTTGGCGCGCAGCTTGTCGACAACCGCCCACATCTCCTTGCGCAATTCCACGTCAACGCCCGCCGTGGGTTCATCGAGAAACAGCACGCGCGGCTCATGGCTCAGCGCCTTGGCGATCAGAACCCGCCGCTTCATGCCGCCCGAAAGCGTGCGGATGCCCGCATCGAGCTTGTCACCAAGCGAAAGCTCGGTCAGCACCTCCTTGAGATAGGCATCGTTCGGGGGCTTGCCGAACAGCCCGCGCGAAAAGCGCGTGGTGCGCATCGGCGTCTCAAACGGCTCAAGGTTAAGCTCCTGAGGCACAAGGCCGATCTGCGCCCGCGCCTCACGGTATTTCGTGACCGTATCGTACCCGCCCACGGTGATCGTGCCCGATGTGGGCATCGTGATCCCGCAGATCGTGGAAATCAGCGTTGTTTTCCCCGCCCCGTTCGGCCCGAGAAGCGCGATGATCTCGCCCTCCTCGATCTCGAGATTCACGCCCTTGAGCGCTTCAAAGCCATCGTTGTAGCGCTTCGTGAGGTCGGTGACTTTTACGATCGCGGGCATGGGTGCGCTCTTTGGGTCGGCATGTCGGGGCAGGATAGTACCCCGAAACGACAAAAGCCGCCCGAACGGCGGCTTACGTCGCGGTTTCGCGGGCGTTCAGCCCTGACGCGCCTTGAACCGGCGCTGGGTCTTGTTAATCACGTAGACCCGCCCCTTGCGGCGCACCACGCGGCAATCGCGGTGCCGGCTCTTCAGCGAGCGAAGCGAATTTCTGACCTTCATGGCCGCTCTCCTAAATCTCCAGGCGCCCTGCGACGCTTACCTGTACCGGTGCCGGCACGCTCATGGTGGGCGGTACTGGGATCGAACCAGTGACCCCTACGATGTCAACGTAGTGCTCTACCGCTGAGCTAACCGCCCG
>JANQPC010000039.1 GCA_028285485.1 Paracoccaceae bacterium
CCGGTTGTTGCCGAGCCTCAGGCCAGCGCGCGGGAAGTCGCCGCGTTCCGCGCCCGCCACGGGCTGGGCGAAGCGCCGGTGCTGCTGGTGCTACCGGGCTCGCGGGCGGGCGAGGTGGGCCGGCTCGCCCCGATCTTTGGCGAGGCGCTGCGCCCGGTTCTGGCCCAGGCGCCCGATCTGCGCGTGATCACCGTGGCCGCCGCGCCGGTGGCCAGCCAGGTGGCCGAAGCCGTACGGGGCTGGCCCGGCGCGCCGATCGTGATCGATCCGCGCGGGCAGGCCACCGCGGTCGCCGAGGCCGAAAAACGCGCGGCCTTTGCCGTGGCCGATCTGGCGCTCGCCGCCTCCGGCACCGTTTCGCTGGAACTTGCCGCGGCCCGCACACCCATGGTGATCGCCTATGACATGGCCTGGATCTCGCGCCAGATCATCTCTGCAATGCTGAAGATCGATACGGTGACACTGGTCAACCTTGTCTCCGAAACCCGCGCGGTGCCCGAATATCTCGGCGCCGCCTGCAAGCCCGCGCCCATCGGCGCGGCGCTCATCGGCCTTCTCGAAGATCCCACGGGCCAGGCGGCGGCGCTGGATCTCACGATGGAGCGGCTTGGCCGGGGTGGCGAGGCCCCGGGCCTGCGCGCGGCCCGCGCCGTGCTTGCGGCAATCGAAGCCCGCTAGGCGCCCCCGGCGGCAGGGGATCGAAGGCCTGGCGGATCAGGCGCCGCGCCAGATCCAGCCACCGCCCAGCACCCGGCTGCCCCCGGTTTCATAGAACACGCAGGCCTGGCCCGGGGAGACGCCGTCTTCGGGGGTCAGAAGCTCAACCTCCGCCTCCGTTTCCGAAAGCGGGCGCAGGGTGGCTTCCGCCGGCGGGCGGGTGGAGCGCACTTTGACGGAGATCTCATGCGCCTCCGCCCCGGCGAACGTGCCATCGCCCAGCCAGTTGATCTCCCGCACCGGAACGATCCGGGTGGACAGCATCTCTTTCGGGCCGACGATCACGCGCCGCGTCTCCACATCAAGCTTCACCACGTAAAGCGGCTCATCGAGCCCGCCGATGCCAAGGCCCCGTCGTTGGCCGATGGTGTAATGGATCACGCCGCGATGGGGGCCAAGCACCCGGCCATCGGCATGCACGATCTCGCCCGGCTCCGCCGCCCCCGGGCGCAGCTTTTCGATCACGCTGGCATAATTCCCGTTCGGCACGAAGCAAATATCCTGGCTGTCGGGCTTATCGGCCACCGGCAGCCCGTAGCGCGCGGCCAGCGCCCGGGTTTCGGCTTTCGAGGCCAGATGCCCCAGCGGGAAGCGCAGGTAGTCAAGCTGCTCCCGCGTGGTGGAGAAGAGGAAATAGGATTGATCGCGCGCGCCATCGGCGGCCATGTGAAGTTCGGCCCCGCCCGCACCCATCCGGCGCTGGATATAGTGGCCGGTGGCCATGCAATCGGCCTCCAGATCCCGCGCTGTTTCCAGAAGATCGCGGAATTTCACCCGTTCGTTGCAGCGGATGCAGGGCACGGGCGTTGCGCCCGCAAGGTAGCTTTCGGCGAACTCATCGATCACCGCCTCGCGAAACATGTTCTCGTAATCGAGGACGTAATGCGGAAAGCCCATTTCCTCGGCCACCCGGCGGGCATCGTGGATATCGCGGCCCGCGCAGCAGGCGCCTTTTTTGGCCAGTGCCGCGCCGTGATCGTAAAGCTGGAGGGTCACGCCCACAACGTCATAGCCCTCATCGGCCAGCTGCGCGGCCACCACGGAACTATCCACGCCGCCCGACATGGCCACAACCACGCGGGTTTCGGCTGGCGGTTTCGGCAGACCGAGCGAATTGAGCGGAAGGCGATCGTCGAGCGCCATGAAAAAGGGCCTTATCCGTTGGGGTTGGGCGGGAATATAGGAAAATGCGATACACTCACAAGGCCGCGTTTCACCCGGCGTTAAAGCGGGATGCGCAATTTCCGGGCGACCACGTACGCCTGGGGTGAAGAATGTACCTGAATAAAGTCAAGGGCCCCCGCGCCGTAACGCTGCCCGACGGCACCGTTATGACCCGCGCGGATTTGCCGGACCCCAAGACGCGCCGATGGGTGGCCAGCCGCAAGGCCGCCGTGGTGCGCGCGGTCACGGCGGGGCTGATCGAAGAGGATGAGGCGCTGGAGCTTTACGGGCTGTCGGCGGAAGAGTTTGAAGCCTGGCGCAGCGCCGTGGCCGAGCATGGCGAAGCCGCGCTCAAGGCCACGATGGTACAGCGCTATAGACAACTTTAAGTTGTATTGCTAATCTCTCACAGGAAGTAACGGCGAATTAACCATTTGGTCTGTAGGTAACGGAAACCGTGCCAGAAAGGGGGCCACTGATGCGAGTGTTGCTCGTCGAAGACGATCCTACGACGTCCCGCAGCATCGAACTGATGCTCACCCATGCCAATCTGAACGTCTACGCCACCGATCTTGGCGAAGAGGGGATCGATCTGGCAAAGCTTTATGACTACGACCTCATCCTTCTGGACCTCAATTTGCCTGATATGAACGGCCATGAGGTGCTTCGCCAGCTGCGGCTGGCGCGAATCGAAACGCCGATTCTGATCCTCTCAGGCGCGGATGATACCGAGAACAAGATTCGCGGTTTCGGCTTCGGGGCCGACGATTACCTCACCAAGCCCTTCCATCGGGAAGAGCTTGTGGCGCGAATCCATGCGATCATCCGCCGCTCCAAGGGCCACGCCCAGTCGATCATCCGCACCGGCAAGATCGCAGTCAACCTTGACGCGAAAACGGTCGAATCAGGCGGGCGCACGGTGCATCTGACCGGCAAGGAATATCAGATGCTGGAGCTGCTGAGCCTGCGCAAGGGCACAACGCTCACCAAGGAGATGTTCCTTAACCACCTCTATGGCGGGATGGACGAGCCGGAATTGAAGATCATCGATGTGTTCATCTGCAAGCTGCGCAAGAAGCTGAGCCAGGCCACGGATGGGGATAATTACATCGAAACGGTCTGGGGCCGCGGCTATGTTCTGCGCGATCCCGAGCCCGCTGTGGAAGAGCCGCCGATCGCCCTTGGCGCCTGACGGCCCCGCGCGGGCCCCGGCGAAGAGTTTCGGCATCTAAGAAGGCCGCGGGGCCAGACCCCCGCGGCTTTTTGCGTTCCGGGCCATGCCGCCCGTGCCGGCGCCGCCCCTGCCCAAGTAGCCCGTGCCCACGCAGCCCCTGCCCACACAGCCCGTGCGCACGCCGCCTGTGCGCGCGCTGCCTGTGCCTAAGCGGTCCGTGTCCACGCCGCCTGTGCCCACGCTGCCTGTGCCCACGCTCCCCATGCCCACGCGGCCCGGCGCGGGGGCGGTTTGCATCCTGCGCGCCGGCGCGGCCGGGCCGTTCTTTGCCCGCCGCCATGCTCCCACCGGCCTGTCGGCGCCTTACCGCCCGGGCCGCTGCGACCATCCTGCAGGCCGCGCCGCTGCCCGGGCCGCGTTTGAGGCGCGCGGATCCTGCGCAGCAGGCGCCGGCTGGCCTGGCCGCGCGCGGGGGGCTCCCGCACGGCTCGGGCCGCGCCGCCCATCGCGCAAGCCGCCCCTGCGTTGCACCGCATGCGCGCGCCCGCCGCGATCCGCCGCCTCACCGCGGCAGTCGCGCGCCACCGCACAGGCGGTGCCGTTGCCGCGGCGCCCGCGCGGCGCACGCCGCCGCCTCCGTCGCAATGCGCACCGCTGGACGTCGGCGGGCCCCGCTCCTAAGACAGGCGCATGCCGCTTGGGAGGGCGTGGATGGCGCAGGATCGGTCACCAGATGAGCTGACGGCCCCGGATGAGCTGACGGAAGAAGGGGCGCGGGCCGAGCTTGCGCGCCTGGCCGAAGCGCTCAGCGCGGCCAACCGCGCCTATCACACCGAAGATGCCCCCGAGATCAGCGATGCCGACTACGATGCGCTCAAGCGCCGGAACGCGGCGATTGAGGCGCGGTTTCCCGCGCTGAAGCGCGCCGACAGCCCCAGCGATCAGGTGGGCGCGGCCCCCGCCGAGGGGTTCCAGAAGGTTACCCATGCCCAGCGCATGCTGTCGCTCGGCAACGCGTTTTCCGATGAAGACGTGGCCGATTTCGATCGGTCGGTGCGCCGCTATCTCGGCACCGAAGAGCCCCTTGCCTATACCGCGGAGCCCAAGATCGACGGGCTCTCTCTCAGCCTGCGCTATGAGAGCGGCCGCCTCGTTCAGGCCGCCACCCGCGGCGATGGTACCACCGGCGAAAACGTCACCGTCAATGCCCGCACCATCGCCGATATCCCCGAAAGCTTGGCCGGCGCCCCCGGGGCCGTTCCCGAAACGCTCGAAGTGCGCGGCGAGGTTTATATGAGCCACGCCGATTTCGAGGCGCTGAACACCCGCCAGGCCGAGGCGGGCGGCAAAACCTTCGCCAACCCGCGCAATGCTGCCGCCGGATCGCTGCGCCAGCTTGATGCCGCGATCACCCGCACCCGCCCCCTCCGCTTCTTCGCCTATGCCTGGGGCGAACTGTCAGAACCGCTGGCAGAAACGCAGATGGGCGCCATCGAACGGCTCGCCGCGCTGGGGTTCGCCACCAACCCGCTCACCCGCCGCTGCCAAACGCCGGACGAGATGATCGCCCATTACCGCGGCATCGAGGCCGGGCGCGCCACGCTCGGCTACGATATCGATGGCGTTGTCTACAAGGTCGATGACCTGTCGCTTCAGGCCCGGCTCGGCCTTCGCAGCACAACGCCCCGCTGGGCCATCGCCCATAAATTCCCCGCCGAACTGGCCTGGACCCGGCTTGAGGCGATCGACATTCAAGTGGGCCGCACCGGCGCGCTCAGCCCCGTGGCCCGGCTCGCGCCCGTTACCGTGGGGGGCGTTGTCGTCTCCAACGCCACGCTTCACAACGAAGATTACATCGCCGGGCGCGATGCTAACGGCGCGCCGATCCGCGAGGGCCGCGATATCCGGGTGGGCGATCTCGTGCAGGTCTACCGCGCGGGCGATGTGATCCCGAAGATCGCCGATGTGGATCTCTCGCAACGGCCCAAGGGCGCGGTGCCCTATGCCTTCCCCACGCGCTGCCCCGAATGCGGGTCCGAGGCCGTGCGCGAGCCAGGCGATGCCGTGCGCCGCTGCACCGGCGGATTGATCTGCCCCGCGCAAGCCGTTGAAAAGCTGAAACACTTCGTCTCCCGCGCCGCCTTCGATATCGAAGGGCTCGGCGCCAAACAGGTGGAACAGTTCTACCGCGATGGATGGATCGCCGAGCCCGCCGATATCTTCACGCTGGCGGTGCGCTACGGCCCGGGCGCGCTGACGCAGCTGAAAAACCGCGAAGGCTGGGGTGCAAAATCGGCCGAAAACCTCTTTTCTGCGATTGAGGAGCGGCGGCGGATCCCGCTCAACCGCCTTATCTTCGCGCTCGGCATCCGCCATGTGGGCGAAAGTGCCGCGAGCCTGATCGCGGGGCATTACGGCAGCTGGGCGGCATTCATCACCGCGATGGATGGCGCCGAGGCGGGCTCGGGCGCGGTGTGGGAGGATCTGATCGCTGTTGACGGCGTGGGGCAGGTGATGGCCGCCTCGCTTGTGACCACCCTGCACCAGCCGGCAGAGCGCGCCTCGATCGACCGGCTTGCGGGGCTTCTGACGATTGAAGATGCCCCCCGGCGCGGCGATGTGGATAGCCCCGTGGCGGGCAAGACGGTGGTGTTCACCGGCACGCTTGAGAAGATGACGCGGGCCGAGGCCAAGGCCCGGGCCGAGGCGCTTGGTGCGAAGGTTTCGGGATCGGTGTCGGCCAAAACCGATCTGCTCGTCGCCGGGCCCGGCGCGGGATCGAAGGCCAAGAAAGCCGCCGAGCTTGGCGTTGAAACCATCGATGAAGAGGGCTGGCTGGCCCTGATCGGCGCGGCATGACGAGGCGGGCGTGACTGGGCGGCCAGAGCCGCTTTTTCCGCTTTTTGCGGCGCTCACCGGCCTGCCGGGCATCGGCCCGAAATCTGCCGAGGCGCTGGCGGCCACGGGCATCGACACGCCGCGCGATCTGCTCTTCACGCTGCCCCATACCGGCCTCGATCGCACGCGCTCGGCCACGATCCGGGGCCTGGTGCCGGGCGATATCGCAACCGTCGAGGTGGGCGTGCTGCGCCATCTGCCCGCTAAGGCCAAGGGCCGGCCCCATAAGGTGGAGGTGGAGGATGCCGAGACGCGCTTCTACCTCGTCTTCTTCCACGCGCGCACCGACTACCTCTCCCGCATCCTGCCAGTGGGCGCGCGGCGCGTGGTGTCCGGCAAGCTCGAACATTTCGACGGGATCGCGCAGATCCCGCATCCCGATCACATCCTGCCACCCGATGACGCGGCCGACATCCCGGCCTTTGAGCCTGTCTATCCGCTGACCGCGGGCGTGACGCAGAAGGCCATGTTCAAGGCCACGGGCGATGTGCTGACCCGGGTGCCGGAGATGGGCGAGTGGATCGATCCCGCGCTTCTGGCACGCGAGGGCTGGCCAGGCTTTTCCGAGGCGCTCGCGGCGGCGCACCGGCCCGAGGCAAAGGGCGATCTTTCGCCCGAGGCACGCGCCCGCCAGCGGCTGGCTTATGACGAGCTTTTCGCCCATCAGATGACCCTTTCGCTTGCCCGCGCCGCCGAACGCCGCCGCCCGGGCCGCGCCTCGCCCGCCACCGGGCGGCTTCAGCGCAAGGTGCTCGCGGCCTTGCCCTTCGCGCCGACCGGCGCGCAGGAGCGGGCGATGGAAGAGATCGCGGCGGATATGGCGGCGCCGGTGCGCATGAACCGGCTGCTCCAGGGCGATGTGGGCGCGGGGAAAACGCTGGTGGCGCTGATGGCACTGCTCACGGCGGTAGAGGCGGGGGGGCAGGGCGTGTTGATGGCACCCACCGAAATCCTCGCCCGCCAGCATCTGGCCAGCCTCAAGCCCCTGGCCGAGGCCGCGGGCGTGGTGATCGAGATCCTGACGGGCCGCGACCGGGGCGCCGAGCGAACCGCGAAATACGAGGCGCTGGCCAAAGGCGATATCGCGATCCTCGTGGGCACCCATGCGGTGTTCCAGCGCGATGTGGCCTTTTCCGATCTGCGGCTCGCGGTGATCGACGAACAGCACCGGTTCGGCGTGGCCCAGCGGATGGAACTGGGCGCCAAGGGCACGGCCCCCGATGTGCTGGTGATGACCGCCACGCCTATACCCCGTTCCCTCAGCCTCGCCCAGTACGGGCATATGGATATCTCGGTTCTCGATGAAAAACCGCCCGGCCGCACGCCCGTGAAAACCGCGCTTATCTCCATGGGCCGCATGGATGAGGTGGTGGCGCATCTGCAGGAGGCGATTGCCGAGGGCCGGCAGGCCTACTGGGTCTGCCCCCTCGTGGAGGAAAGCGAGCTTAGCGATATGACGGCGGCCGAAGAGCGCTTCAAACGGCTCCGGGCGCGGCTTGGCGAGGGGAAGGTTGGCCTCGTGCACGGCCAGATGCCACCGGCGGAGAAGGATGCCGCCATGGAGAGGTTTTCCGGCGGGCAAACGCAGGTGCTTGTGGCCACCACGGTGATCGAAGTGGGCGTGGATGTGCCCAATGCCTCGATCATGGTGATCGAACGGGCGGAAACCTTCGGGCTTGCGCAGTTGCACCAGCTGCGCGGCCGCGTGGGGCGGGGCGCCGCGGCCTCCACCTGCCTGATGATCTACCAGCCGCCGCTTACCGAAGGCGGGCGGCGGCGGCTTGAAATCCTGCGCGAAACCGAAGACGGGTTCCGCATCGCCGAAGAGGATCTCGCCCTTCGCGGCTCGGGAGACATGATCGGAACGGCCCAGGCGGGGCTGCCGCGCTTTCGCATCGCCGATCTCGATCGCCAGGCCGCGCTGCAAGCGCTGGCGCGCGACGATGCGCGCAAATTGCTGGCCGATGACCCCAAGCTCAACAGCCCCCGCGGGGCGGCGGCGCGGCTGCTTTTGTGGCTGATGGAGCAGGATAAGGCGATCCGGCTCATTCAGGTTGGTTAACCCCGAATCACGAAAAGTTCGCAGATGTTCTCATAAAGTTCTTTACAGCCTCGGCGAGTTGTGAGAACAAAGGGGCAACAAGCGGGCACAGGCCCCAACATGGCAAACATGCCGGTAATCAGTTTTGTCCGAGATGCGATCCGAACCACCGCCCATTCGATTGACCGAGGAAACCCGATGGCTCACACGCTTCACTCTGCCCTGGCCCGCGCCCCTGGCCGCCTGGCCCAGGATTTCGCCGGCGCCGCTGCGCTTGCGCTGATCTTCGTGGCCGGCCTGAACCTGCCAGCGCTCTTCTAACCCGCTCTTCGAACCCTCTGCCTGCGGTCTGTTCGACCCGGCGATCCCAGCGCTCCGTCCCCATCGAAAGCGCTTGTGCGCGGGGGTTGTCCCACCCCCCAGCGGCTTCCTGCCTGAGGCCGCCGCCGGAGACCCGACAGATACGCCACTCACCGCCGCCTCCCTCCCGGAGTGCGGCGGTTTTTTTTGTGGCGCGCCGTTGGGGGCGTCCGGGCGAGAACGGAGAGGGGGCGCGGCCCCCACCGCCCGGTGCCCGGGCGGCCACCCGGCATATTCTGAACGTGCAGAAGCGCAGGCGGAGCCGCCTTTGGTGGGGGCGGATGATGCCGGAGCGCATGATCCGATGGGGCCGCAGGCCCAGGGTGCCCGCGCCTTCAAGGGGCGCTGGTAACGCACCCCCTTGAGCGTTTCCCCCGGCGGCGCGGCGCCGGGCGCACAGGCCCGCGCCCCCCGGGTCGCCGACACCTGAGGGGTTGCGCAGCCTCCATCGCCGGGCGGATTCAGCCGTGGCGCCGCATCAGCCATGACAGCCTGATCGCCGCGCCTCGGCCCGGGCGCTCAGGATTGTGCGATGTGGCGCCACAAGAGCATGCGCGGAAAGGGCCCCGTGGCCGATCCGCGCCATGCCGCCGAATGTGCCTAGGGAATGATCCGGTTGTACTTCGTGCCTTCCACGGAGGCGCCCGCGAGAAGCCCGGTCTGCCCGAAGACGGCGGCCACCACCGGATCGAGCACCGTGGTGGTTTCTGCCGAGATATTCTCGCCCCGGTTTGACACGGTGTATTCGATATCGGCGCCCGCGGCCCAGCCCGGAGAGGTGCGGAATTCGGTAAGCGCATCCTCGGTCATGAAAAACAGCACATGGGCGTATTGCTGGGCCCCGATCTGGAAACCCACGCTGGCCTGGGTGGCGGAATAGTAATCCACCGTAATATCGTTGATCCGCAGCGCGCCGCGCCCATAGGCGCCGCCCACGCCGAAGCCTGCCTCGGTGATCAGCGGCATCACCAGGATGCCGGCGGCGTTCTGGCGCAGATCGCGGGTGCCGGGGAAATTTGCTTCCATGAAGCTCAGCGTCGCATCCGCGCGCTGATCGATCACCGCGCCGCCTTGGGAGCCGACGCCGTTGCCGCAGGCAGCCGCGAGGGCCGCGAAGGAAAGCGCGCCGAAGAGGGCTGCGCGACGGGGGAGGATGGACATGGTTCTACCCTTTATCTTGCCTGGTTGCCTCGTGCGGCGGCCTTATCTGGCCGCTCTGCCCAATTTATAGGGGATTGCGGGGGGAGAGTCATCACCCCTTGTGGCGCAAAAGGGCAGGCGCAACTGGCAGATGCTCAGGGGCGGCGCGCGCCGAGCACCCGCGCCATCTCCGGCGCGAAATAGGTGAGGATCCCGTCGCAGCCCGCGCGTTTGAACGCCAGAAGGCTTTCTTCCATCACCAGCGGGCCGTCGAGCCAGCCACGCTCTGCCGCGCCCGTAAGCATCGCGTATTCGCCGGAGACCTGATAGGCGTAGGTGGGCGCCCCGAAGGCATCCTTCACCCGGCGGCAGATATCGAGATAGGCCATGCCGGGCTTGACCATCACCATATCGGCGCCTTCCTTCAGATCGCGCTCCACGAGCCTCAGCGCCTCATCGGAATTGCGCGCCTGCATCTGGTAGGTCTTCTTGTCGCCCTTAAGCGCGCCCGAGGCGCCCACCGCATCCCGGAACGGGCCATAGAAGGCCGAGGCGTATTTCGCGGCATAAGACAGGATCGCCACGTTGCGGTGGCCGGCATCCTCCAGCGCGGTGCGGATCGCGCCGATCCGGCCATCCATCATATCTGACGGGCCAAGGATATCCGCGCCCGCCTCGGCCTGCGCCAGCGCCATCTTCACCAGCGCTTCAACCGTTTCGTCATTGACGATCTCGCCCCCCACAACAAACCCGTCATGGCCGTTGATGTTATAGGGATCGAGCGCGATATCGGTCATCACCGCGATCTCCGGCACCGCGGCCTTGATCGCCCGTACCGCGCGGTTGGTGAGGTTTTCGGGGTTCCACGCCTCGGCGCAATCCTCGGTTTTCAGGCTTGGGTCGGTGTAGGGAAAGATGCAGATCGCGGGGATGCCGAGCCCGGCGGCCTCTTCCGCGGCGTGCACCACGCGATCCACCGTCAGCCGTTCCACCCCCGGCATCGAGGGGATCGGGTGGGTGGCATCCTCCCCGGCCATCACGAAGACGGGCCAGATCAGATCATCCACCGAAAGCGTGACCTCAGCCGTCAGCCGGCGCAGCGCGTCCGAACGGCGAACGCGGCGAAAACGGGTGTTTGGAAAGGCCCCAGTGGTCATTCAACCGCCCTATGGCAGGATTGTCTCGCTTCGTGCCTCGCACGTTCCCTGCCCCACCTCAAGGGTGGCCAAGGCCGGGGGTGAAGATTAGGGTTCGCCGGTCGGTACGGGGAAAGGGCCCGCGCCGCGCCTTGCTGGTAGTGGTACACGGGGTAACGGGCTTTGAACTGGTCTCAGACAGTTTTCGAGCTGATCGATATGCGATCCTTCTCGAACCTGTGGTATTGGATTGCGTTGGCCGTCATGTGGTCCACCGCAAGCCATTGGATTCTGGGCGTTCCGTTTGACATGGTGCAGCGCGCGGGCCGCTATGGCGGGCAGGCGGAGACAGATCTCGCCGATATGGTGCGCATCAACGTCAACCGCATCTTCTACGTGGTGAAATACACTGGCGTCTGGCTCGTGGGGATCACCACGGGGCTCAATACCGGCCTTGCGATCCTGGGCTGGGCCTATGACGTGGAATTTGCGCAAGCCGTCTTTTTGCTGCTCTTCCCGATGTCGCTCGTGGCGGGGCTGAATATCTGGACCTGCAACCAAATCCGCAACCGGTCGGCAGAGGGGGAAGAGCTGCGCAAGCTCATGGGCCGCCACCGCTTCATCACCCAAGGCATCGGCGTGGTCTCGATCTTTCTGACCGCGCTTTGGGGGATGTACAAAAATCTCCTCGTCGTGGGGCCGCTCGGCGGTTGACACGTGGGGTGCGCCCGTTAGGTGGGGCGCATGCTGTCAGAACCCGGCCATTTCACCGTTTCGGGCGCGCCCGAAGGGTTTGACGCCCGCCTCCTGCTGCGCGAGGCGGCGCAGCGCCCGGTGCTGCATGTGGCGCGCGATGATAAGCGGCTTGCGGCCATGGCCGAGGCGCTGCGGGTCACCGATCCTTCGGTGCCGGTGATGGCCTTTCCGGGCTGGGATTGCCTGCCCTATGATCGGGTGTCGCCCAATGCCGATGTCTCGGCCGCGCGCATGGCCACGCTAGCCGCGCTGGCCGCGGGGGCGCCGAAAGGGGTGGTGCTGACAACGCTCAACGCCGCGACCCAGCGCGTACCGGCACGTGCGCTCCTGCGCGAGGCGGCCTTTTCGGCGCGGGTGGGCGACCGGATCGATGAAGAGGCCTTGCGCGCCTTTCTCGTGCGCATGGGGTTTGTGCAGGCCCCCACAGTTTCGGAACCGGGCGATTACGCGATCCGGGGCGGGATCATCGATATCTACCCGCCGGGGGAGGCGGGGCCGGTGCGGCTGGATCTCTTCGGCGATGTGCTGGATGGCGCGCGCCGCTTCGATCCGGTGACCCAGCGCACCACAGAAACGCTGGAACGGGTGGAGCTTGCGCCGGTCAGCGAGGTGATCCTCGATGAGGCCGCGATCACCCGGTTCCGCCAGAGCTACCGGGCCGAGTTTGGATCGGCCGGCACGGATGATCCGCTTTACGAGGCGGTGAGTGCGGGGCGCAAGCACGCGGGCGTGGAACACTGGCTGCCCTTCTTCCATGCGGGGCTGGAAACGCTGTTTGACTACCTGCCCGATGCCGCGGTGGTGCTTGACGATCAGGTCACGCCCCAGCGGCTGGCGCGATGGGAAACGATCGCCGATCAATACGATGCCCGGGCCGAGGCGCTGAAGGCGCGCTCCAAGCACGATACCGTCTACAAGCCCGCGCCGCCGGGCGCGCTTTATCTCGACGATGCCGCCTGGGGCGCGGCTGTGGCGGGCCATCGCGTGCTGAGCCTGTCGCAACTGCCGCAGGCCACGGGGCCCGGGGTGACCGATGCGGGCGGGCGCATCGGGCGCGACTTTGCGCCGGAACGCCAGCAGGAAAGCATCAGCCTTTTCGGGGCTTTGGCGGCGCATATTCAGAAATCACGTGAAAGCCGAAGCGTTGTGATCGCCAGCTACTCCGAAGGCGCGCGCGAACGCCTGCAGGGGCTTTTGGAGGATCAGGGCATTGCCGATGCCACGCCCGTGGCCGATCTGCGCGATGTGGGCGAGGGTGCAGGCACGCTGTCTCTTATGGTCTGGGCGCTTGAGCATGGGTTTACCGGGCCCGGCCTTACCGTAATCTCCGAACAGGATGTGCTGGGCGACCGGCTGATCCGCGCGCCCCGCAAGAAGCGCCGCGCCGAAAACTTCCTGACCGAACACCAGACCCTTAGCCCCGGCGATCTGATCGTGCATGTCGATCACGGTGTGGGGCGGTATATGGGGCTTGAGGTCGTCACCGCCCTCGGCGCGGCCCATGAATGCCTTGCCCTCGAATATGCCGGCGGCGACCGGCTGTTCCTGCCGGTGGAGAATATCGAACTTCTCAGCCGCTTCGGCCACGAAGAGGGGCTGCTTGACAGGCTGGGCGGCGGCGCCTGGCAGGCCAAGAAGGCCAAGCTCAAGCAGCGCATCCGCGATATCGCCGACCGGCTGATCCGGGTGGCCGCCGAACGGCATCTGCGCAAGGGGCGCATCCTCGAACCCTCCCACGGGATGTGGGAGGCGTTTTCGGCGCGCTTTCCCTATCAGGAAACCGACGATCAGCTGAACGCCATCGAAGATGTGCTGTCCGATCTCGCCTCCGGCACACCGATGGACCGGCTCGTGTGCGGCGATGTGGGCTTCGGCAAAACCGAAGTGGCCATGCGCGCCGCCTTCATCGCCGCGATGCAGGGCGCGCAGGTGGCGGTGATCGCGCCCACAACCCTTCTGGCCCGCCAGCATTACAAAAGCTTTGCCGAACGTTTCCGGGGCTTCCCGGTGGAGGTGCGCCAGCTCTCCCGCTTCGTCTCCGCCAAAGAGGCGCAAACCACGCGCGAGGGGCTGGCCAAGGGCACGGTCGATATCGTGATCGGCACCCATGCGGTGCTTGCAAAATCCGTGCGGTTTCAGGATCTGGGGCTGCTTGTGATCGATGAAGAGCAGCATTTCGGCGTAGCCCATAAAGAGCGGCTGAAGCAGCTGAAATCCGATGTGCATGTGCTCACGCTGACCGCAACGCCGATCCCCCGCACCCTGCAGCTCTCGCTCACCGGGGTGCGCGATCTTTCGATCATCGGCACCCCGCCGGTCGACCGCCTTGCGATCCGCACTTATGTGAGCGAGTTCGATACGGTCACCATCCGCGAGGCGCTGCTGCGCGAACGCTACCGCGGCGGGCAATCCTTCTTCGTTGTGCCCCGCATCGCCGATCTGCCCGAGATGGAGGCGTTCCTGCGCGAGGAAGTGCCCGAAGTGCGCTACGTCGTGGCCCATGGGCAGATGGCTGCGGGCGAGCTTGATGACCGTATGAATGCTTTCTACGACGGCAAGCACGATGTGCTTCTGGCCACCACGATCGTGGAATCCGGCCTCGATATCCCCACCGCGAACACGATGATCGTGCATCGCGCCGATATGTTCGGCCTTGCGCAGCTTTACCAGATCCGCGGCCGGGTGGGCCGGGCCAAGACCCGTGCCTATGCCTATCTCACCACCAAGCCTCGTGCGCCGCTCACCGCCACCGCCGAGAAGCGCCTGCGCGTTCTGGGCTCTCTCGATAGCCTCGGCGCGGGCTTTACGCTGGCCAGCCAGGATCTGGATATCCGTGGCGCAGGCAACCTATTGGGCGAAGAGCAATCGGGCCATGTGCGCGAGGTGGGCTATGAGCTTTACCAATCGATGCTTGAGGAGGCGATTGCCAAGATCCGTTCGGGCGAGCTTGAGGGGCTGAGCGAGGCCGATGATCAATGGGCGCCCACGATCAATCTTGGCGTGCCCGTGCTGATCCCCGAGGCATATGTGCCCGATCTCGATGTGCGGCTGGGGCTCTACCGCCGGCTTTCGGGCCTGTCGACAAAGGTGGAGCTGGAGGGGTTTGCCGCAGAGCTGATCGACCGGTTCGGAAAGCTGCCGAAAGAGGTGAACACGCTGCTTCTGGTGGTGCGCATCAAGGCGGAATGCAAGAAGGCGGGCATCGCGCGGCTCGATGCGGGCCCCAAGGGCGCCACGATCCAGTTCCACAACGACAAGTTTGCCAATCCCGAAGGGCTTGTGGCCTTCATCCAGGATCAGCGCGGGCTGGCGAAGGTGAAAGACAACAAGATCGTCGTCCGCCGGGATTGGAAGAAGGATAGCGACAAGATCAAGGGCGCCTTCGCCATCGCGCGGGATCTGGCGGTGCAGGCGAAGGGGAAGGTGGCGGCGTAGCCACCTTTCGCCCGCGGAGCGTCTGTCACCAAACCGCCCGAAACAGCTCTATGGCGCCCCGAACCCTTGTCAGCGCTCCGCCGTCACACCGCCCCGCCATACTCCCCGCGCGCGGGGTAGCTCTTTTCGATGGCGAAATCGACAGCGCCAAGAAGCTCGGAAAAATGCGGCCGCACGAAGGGCATCGTCTGCACGCTCATGTAGTAAAGCGTGCGATCGGGGTTCACGAGAAACAGCCCGGGCTCGGAGAAAAGCGCAGGCTCCTCGATCCCAATCGAGGTCACGCCCCGCGAGGTGGAGATATAGAGCCCCCAATCCCGCGCCACGCCAAGGCCAAGATCGTAGCCGATGCGCAGATCGCCGGGCCCCACCTTCTCGGCCATCGCCTGCGCGCGTTCTTCGCCATCCGAAGAGATTGCCACCGTGGCCACCCCGCGCGTGGCAAATTCAGGCGTGAGGCGGACAAGTTCCTTCAGATAGGTCGCGCAGATCGGGCAGTGCAGCCCGCGGTAGAAGCAGATCACCGTGCCGCGCTCCGCCGTCTCGGTTGCCAGATCAAACGTGCCGCCGCCCAGCAGGGGCACCGAAAGCGCCGGGGTCTCGCGGCGGGGCATCAGGGTGGCGGGAACAAGTTCGTCTTTCACGGGGTCGTCTCCTTCAATGTGTCCGTGGCCGGGTCTTCCAGTTGCCGTGTGACGAGAAAGCCGATCACAGCGCAAATCAACACTCCGAGAACAAGCGGCCGCGGGGTGCCATCGAAGGCGAGGCCGATGGGCACGGCGATGATCACAGCGGCCACCGTGGCCACCGAGCCCGCAATCGAGGCCGCCATGCCCGCGATATGGCCAAGGGGGGCCATCGCCAGCGCATTGAGGTTGCCGATGGTCAGCCCGGCCATGAAGAACACGCTCGTCGTCCAGGCCACGTAGGCGGCGAAAAGGGCGGTGCCACCCAGAAGCCCGCCATAGAGCAGCGCAAGCATCGCGCCCGAAATCGCGATCTGGGCGGCGAGGGTGATCTTCACAACCCGCCGCATCCCGAGCCGCATGACGATCTGCGCATTCAGGATGCTGCCGGTGCCGGAGATCAGCGCGATAAGTGCAAACCACCAGTGGAAGGTCTCGGCGCGCCCGAAGGTCACGTCAAACACCGGTTGCGTGCTGGACAGCACCGTGAAGAGCATCCCGAAGGTGAGCGACAGAACAAGGATCGTCAGCGCCACCTGGCGAAGCCCGAAGGCTTCGGCGATGCCTGCGGCCAGAACGCTTGGGCGGAAGGGTCGGCGGCGCTCGGGCGGATGCGTTTCGCGCTGTCGCGTGGCCAGCCAGGCGACCGAGATGATGGAAAACAGGATAAAGGCCAGAAAGATCGCCCGCCAGCCCGTGAGCGCGATGATGCCCGCGCCGATGGCCGGCGCGATGGCGGGAATGAGCGTGAAGATCAGCATCACGAAGGACATCAGCTGCGCCATCCGCCGCCCTTCGTACAGATCGCGGATGATCGCCAGCGCCACCACCCGGGGGCCCGCCGCGCCCAGGCCCTGAAGCACCCGTGCGGCCAGCACCAGCTCCAGCGATTGCGCGGCCCAGGCCAGCGCGGCGCCGGCGATGTAAAGCACCGCACCGGCGAAGATCACCCGGCGGCGCCCGAACGCATCGGAAAGCGGGCCGGAGAAAAGCGTACCCACCCCCATGCCCAAAACGAAGCTTGTGATGATCAGCTGCGCGCGGTTCGGCGCCTCGGGCGAAAGCTCGCCCGCAATCTCCGGCAGGGCGGGCAGCATGGCATCGATCGAAAAGGCGATGGTGGCGAACATCATCGCCATGAGCGCGACAAACTCGGCGCGCGACAGGCGCTCAGGCATCGCTTGCGGCCTTCGCGAGATCCTCGATCACCTGGCCCCACAGCTCGGGCGGCTGCGCGCCCACCACCACATGCTGCTCGGCCACCACGAAGGTGGGCACGCCCGTCACCCCGCGGGCGCGGGCATGGGCATCGCGGGCGCGTATGTCTTCCGCATCAGCCTCCGAGCCCAGAAGCCGCGCGATCATCGCACGGTCAAGCCCGGCGGCCTCTGCCAGATCCAGAAGCACGCCGTGATCGCCGATATCCCGACCCTCGCGGAAATAGGCGCGGAAGAGGGACGAGACGATGGCCGTCTGCCGCCCCTCTAGCCCCGCCCAGTGGATCAACCGGTGCGCATCAAGCGTGTTGGGCGTGCGGGTGATCCCCTCGAAATCGATCTCGATACCCGCGGCCTCCGCCGCTTGAGCGATCTGGGAATACACCCGCACGGCGGCCTCCTTGCCGCCGAACTTGGCTTCCAGATAAGCGCGCCGGTCCATCCCTTCGCGCGGCATATCGGGGTTCAGCTGGAACGGGTGCCACTCAATCGCAAACGGGTGGCCGGGATGCGCCTCAAGCGCCCGGTCAAGATGCGTTTTGCCGATCAGGCACCAGGGGCAGATCGGATCACTCAGGATATCAAGGCGCACCATGCTCGGCCTCATACGCGCTGCGAAGCGCCTTGCGGCGAAGCTTGCCATTGGCGCTTCGGGGCAGGGCATCAACGGGGATCAGAAGGCGCGGCTGCTTGTACCGCGCAAGATGGGCCGAGATATGCGCCGAAAGTGCGGCCTCGTCCAGTGCCCCGTCGGCACGGTAGAAGGCGGCGATGACGGTGGTGTTGGCCTTTACGGTCACTTCCGTGGCCGCGGCCTCCGCAAGCCCCGGAAAGCGCAGAAGCACGGCCTCCACTTCGAGGGGGGAGACGCGCAGGCCCCCTGCATTCATCATGTCATCGGCGCGGCCCAGATAGGTGATCGCGCCGTCGCCCGCCATCTCACCCAGATCGCCCGTCAGAAACCACGCGCCCGTATAGCGCGCCGCCGTTTCCTTCGCATGGCCCAGATAGCCGAGCATCAGCCCGGGATCGCTGCGGGCCACCGCGATCGTGCCCGCCTCACCGCGCGGCACCGGGGCGCCATCGGGGCCGAGGATGGCGAGGGTGCGGCCCGGCTGCGCATAGCCAAGCGTGCCCGGCGGGGCCGGGCGCGCGGGGCTGGCGGAGAGGAATGTGGAGCATTCGCTCATCCCGAAGGCTTCGAAGATCGGGCGTCCCGTCGCCGCCTCCCACGCCGCGCGCGTGGCTTCGGGCAGCTTTTCCCCAGCGGAAAGCCCGTGGCGCAGCTTCGGCAGATCGAGCCGGGCGCCTGCCGCCAGCATCTGCCGGTAAAGGCCGGGGGCGGCCGCAAACAGCGTGGCCTCATGGCGGCGAAGCAGGAGGGGCAATCGCCGGGGCGCCACCCCGGGTTCCGGGATCAGCGCCGTGGCACCTGCTGCCCAGGGATCCAGAAGCCCCGTGCCAAGCGTGTAGGTCCAGTTCAGCGCCCCTGCGTGAAGCACCCGGTCTTCCGCCGTCAGCCCGTACCAGCCCGCCCGCATCATCCCCCGCGCCCAGACCGCGCGGTGGGCGTGGATCACGCCCCGCGCCGCGCCCGAGGTGCCGGAGGTGTAAACGATGTAGCCGGGCCGATCGGGATCGCCGGGGATCGGGGCAAGCGGTGCATGGCCCTGCCAGCCCGCGATCTCGCCTGCGGGGGTCACGGGAATGCCGGTCTCCGGCAGCGGCAGCGCCGGATCGGCAATGATGCGCGCCGGGGCAAGACCGGGCAGAAGCGCGGCGATCTCGGGCGCGGTGAGCTGGGCGGAGACCGGCGCCGGGATCAGCCCGGCAGAGATCGCCCCGAGAAACGCCACCGGGAAGGCCACGCTGTTGCCCAGCCGCAGTAGCACCCGCGCCCCGGGATCGTGCTGCGCCGCCAGCGCGCCGGCCACCCCGGCCACGGCGCCAGCAAGGCGCGCGTAGCTCCACCGTTCCGCGCGGCTCGGGCCCAGAACGGCGAGCGCGATCTTGTCCGGCGTCTCCGCCGCTGGCGCAAGCACATGGGCGGCAAGGTTGAAAGGGGCAGGGCAGGGCGGCGGCGGCCCGCGATCATCGATGGACTGCATGGCGGGAACTGGCTAACGCGTTTGATCAAATACCTGAAGCATTATGTGTCACGTAAGGTGTTGAAATCTTTGATTTCAGGCAGCGATAGGGGATTCATCTCTCTCGCGTAACGCTCTGGGCGCAGGGGTCGGGCCATGCAAGCGGGCGGGTGATGGCCTGCGCGGGCCGAGCCGCGCCACTGCTGGAGGCAACGCCGCGAAGCATGCCTCGCGCGGCGCGACCTGTTGATTCCGACCGGTGCTGGCCAGAGCCTCCTTAAGATCGAAGGCACAAGAGGCGCCTGAGCCCCTTGCCTCGCGCGCTCCGTACAAGTCTCTACAGCCAGCGAACCGGCGCCGAGATCAGGAGAGCATCAGCCCCGACACCCGGCGCTGGATCAGCCACATCTCGATGGCTTCCGCGGCTTCGGCCCAGGTGAGCTCATGCACCTCGGCAAGATAGTCGGTAAAGCGGTCACGATCACCCGCGATGGCGTGCAGCGTCTCATGCGCTGTTTCGGGCCAGCGTTCGCGGATGTGATCGATCAGGTCCGCCCAGCGGGCTTCGATTTCAGACCAATGCATGGCAGCCTCCCACGGCAGGATGCCACAGGATGATCCGGCAAAGATTAAATTTTCCTGATCCGGCGAAACAGGCAGAATGTTGCCAAAACGCCGCTAGAAGGCGTTAGAGACCGTTCGCGCCCCCGCAGACACATCCTGCCCGAAGCCTTCAATGGTGTTGCAGGCCCCAAGCGCCAAAAACGCTGCCAAGACAAGAAGTTTCGTGTTCATCCTCTAGTCCTCATACCACCAGAGATCTGGCTGGAAACCGATCCAATCGCCGTAGATCGGCAAGCGTGAGGGATATTTCAGTTCCTTGGCATGGGCAAGCCGCGCCTCGGGGTTGTGCCAGAAGGGGATCACATAGCGCCCCGCCGTCAGGATACGGTCAAGCGCCCGGGTGGCGGCAATGAAGTGCTCCTGATCGGGCGCGTTCAGCATTGCGTCGACCATCGCCTCGGCCGCCGGGCTCTTGACCCCCATCCAGTTGCGCGAGCCTTCGGTATCGGCGGCCTCGATGCCCCAGTAAAGCAATTGCTCGTTGCCGGGGGAGAGCGAAAGCCCGCGGATGTAATAGGCCATATCGAAATCGAAGGCCGTGGTCCGCTCCTTGTACTGCGCGCTGTCAACCGTGGTCACGTCAGGTTCGATCCCCAGGCGGGAGAGGGCGCTGACATAGATATCCACGATCCGCTGGTTCTCGCTTGAGCCCTGGTTCAGCACGATCTCGAAGGTGAAGGGGGCGCCGGCGGCATCGGCCAGCTTGCCCTCCTGAACCGTCCACCCCGCCTCTTCGAAAAGCGCAAGCGCGGCGCGGATGCCGGCGCGGTTGCGTTCGCTGCCGTCAGAGACGGGCAATTCGTAGCCCTCCAGCGTTCCGGGCGTCAGCTCATCCGCGAAGGGCGCGAGAAGATCGGCGACAAGCCCCTCGGCGGGCCCCGGCTGCAACCCGAGAACCGAGTTTGAGAAGTACGAGGTGATGCGCGGCGCCTCGCCCCCGGTGATGATCTGGTTCACAAACTCGAAGTTGAACGCCTGGATCAGCGCCTCGCGCACCCGCCAATCGGCGAAGATCGGATTGCGCGTGTTCATCACCAGGCCCGCGATGCCCGAGGGCCGCTCATGGGGAATGATCGATTTCACCACATCGCCCGATTGCACGGCGGGAAAATCGTACTGTTCGTTCCACTTCGCGCGGTTTGTCTCGCGCATGGTGTTCAACTCGCCCGCCTTGAACGCCTCGAACATCACGCTGGCATCGCCGAAGAATTCCATCCGGATTTCATCGATGTTGTTGGTGCCGCGCCGCACCGGCACGTCATTGCCCCAGTAGTCGGGGTTACGGCGAAGCGATACGAAGCGGCCCGCTTCGAAATCTTCGATCACGTAAGGCGCGCTTGAGATCGGGATCACATCAAGCCCGGATTCCGCGAAATCGATGCCATCCCATTGCGCCTTCTTCAGGATCGGGCGCATGCCCATGATGAGCGCCAGTTCACGGTCAGGCTCGGTAAAGGTGAAGCGCACCGTGCGCGCGCCGGTGGCCTCCGCCGATGCGATCTTGTTCCAGCTGCCGTGGTAACGCGGGTGGCCCACCGTTCCGAGCGTCTCGTAAGACCACAGAACATCCTCCACCGTCACCGGGCTTCCATCGGAGAATCGGGCCTCTTCGCGCAGGGTGAATTCCACGAAACTGCGCGCCTCATCCGTCTCCACCGATTCGGCCAGAAGCCCGTAGAGGGTGAAGGGCTCGCCGTAACTGCGCGCCATGAGGGATTCGTAGGCGAGGAAGCGAAGTTGCCAGGGCACCCGGCCTTTCAGGATATGCGGGTTGAGCGAATCGAAGGTGCCAACCTCGCCCTGAACGATCCGCCCGCCCCGCGGCGCATCGGGGTTCACATGGGGGAGCGACACAAAATCAGGTGGAAGCGCGGGCTCCCCATACATAGCTATGCCATGTTGCGGCTCGGCAGAGGCCATGCCGCATGCCGCCGCGAACACCAGCGCGGCCGCTCCGGCCCGCAGATGCGCAGAAAACTCTGTGATCATATCCGAAACGATCCCTGGGGTGCCTGTATTGATTGGGTTCAAGCGTAGTAGGGGTTTCGTGCCTTTTCAAACTTTTAGCTTGGACACCGGCGAAGGCTTGCGTATAAAGGTGTCACTGCTCGATAGGTTTCTTGCCTGTATGAAACCTGCCTCAATAACTTAACGCCCGCCTTGTGCGGGCGTTTTTTTTGGGCAAACCGCGGCTGGCATGCCCCCGGCGCGGCAATATGGCCCTCGGCAGCGGGGCACCGGCCTGCGATCTTCCCCTTGACGCAATCGGGTGGAGCGGCAGCCGATGAGCCTTCCGGGAAAGATCCTGCGCGCGGCCACGTCGCAGATGCTTGCAAGCGACCGTGCGGCGCAGATGGTGCTGGCCGAACTCGCGCGGCGTGGCTTCCTGCTCTACCGCGATTTCGGCGATCACCGGCTGGCCTTCAACGGCGCCGAATCGACGGGCCGGCGGGTGTTCCGCACCGGCCATTTCCACCGCGGGATTTCAGAGGCCGTCTTCGCCACCGCCGCGCATCTGCGCCCGGGCGGCGCGCTTGTTGAAGTGGGCGCCAACATCGGCACGCAGACGATCTATGCCCATCTTTCCGGCGCCTTCACCCGGATCGTTGCGGTTGAGCCCGATCCGGGCAATTTCTGCATGCTCGCGGCCAATCTCGATCTCAATACCGCCCGGGGCGCGGTGGAGCTGCATCAGGTGGCGCTCTCGGATCGCGACGGGCGCGCGATGCTGCAGGTGAACCCCTACAACAGCGGCACCTCCACGCTTGAGGCCGCGGGCCCCGATGCGGGCGGGGTTGAAGAGGTTGACGTGCGCCGCGGTGCCCGGTTTCTCGATGAGATCGGGCTGGCGCCCGCCGATATCTCTCTCATCTGGATGGATGTGGAGCGGCATGAGGGCGCTGCGCTCGAAGGGCTTGGCCCGGCGCTTTCGCCCAAACCGCCGATCTATTTCGAGTACTCCTTCGATCAGCCCGGGGAGACCCGCATCCGGCAGATCGATACCCATGTGCTGAGCGCCTACCCGTATCTTTACATTGAAGAAGGCCGCTTGCGCCCCACCACCCGCGCCGAGCTTCTCGATCAAACCGGCGCGCGCGGCGGGCATGTCAATGTGCTGGCTTGCGACAGTTCGGATGCGCCCGAAATCTTCGCCGCTGCGCTCACGGGCGCCGGAACCTGAGACGCGCGCTTTTCTTCGCACCTGCAGCATGTATTGTCGCCGCGACGCTTAGCAACGAAAGGCCCGCCCAGATATGTCGCTTTCAGGAAAAACCGCCGTCATCACAGGGTCAAACTCCGGCATCGGGCTCGGCGTGGCCCGCGAGCTTGCGCGCGCCGGGGCCGATGTGGTGCTGAATTCATTCACCGATCGGGAGGAGGATCATGCTCTGGCCCAGGAGATCGCTGAGGAAACCGGCACCAACGCGCGCTACATCAAGGCCGATATGTCAAAGGGCGAGGAGTGCCGCGCCTTGATCGAACAGGCCGGTGCCTGCGATATCCTGATCAACAATGCCGGCATCCAGTTCGTCTCCCCGATCCAGGAATTTCCGGCCGAGAAGTGGGAAGCGATCATCGCGATCAACCTCTCTTCGGCCTATCACACCACCGCTGCCGCGCTGCCGGTGATGCGGGCGGCGGGCTGGGGCCGGGTGATCAACATCGCCTCGGCCCATGGCCTGACCGCGTCGCCCTACAAATCGGCCTATGTTGCGGCCAAGCACGGCGTTGTGGGGATGACCAAAGTGGTGGCGCTGGAGACGGCGGAGGAACCGATCACCGCCAATGCCGTCTGCCCCGGCTATGTGCTGACCCCGCTGGTGGAAGCGCAGATCCCCGATACGATGAAGGAATACGGCATGGATCGCGAAACGGTGATCCGCGACGTGATGCTGGCGCGCCAGCCCTCGAAAGAGTTTGCGACGGTGGAGCAGATGGGCGGCACCTGCGTGTTCCTCTGCTCCGATGCCGCCGCGCAGATCACCGGTACGACGATCAGCGTGGATGGCGGGTGGACGGCGCTTTAGCCATGCCGTGCGCAGCCCTCCTCCCGGTAGCGGCAGGGCGGGCTGGCAGCGCCGCGCCCGCCCCGGCTACGCCAGCCCCTTAGAAGACGTCTAGAAAGGAGCCTCCCATGCGGATCAACCTGGCCCTGCAGGGCGGCGGCGCCCATGGCGCCTTTACCTGGGGGGTGCTCGACCGGCTGCTGGATGACGATGAGATCGAGGTCGCCGCGATCTCCGGCACCTCGGCGGGCGCGCTGAACGGTGCGGCCTTCAAGGCGGGGATGATCGCGGGCGGGCGCGAGGGGGCGCGCGCCAATCTCGATTGGCTCTGGGGGCAGGTGGGCGCGATCAACGATATGCGTCTGCCAACCTGGATGGCGAGCTTCAGCCCGGCGCCCGCCGCCGTGAGCCGCGCGCTGGAATATTCGCTGCCCTATTCGCTGGCCGAAACCGCCACGCGGGTGATCTCGCCCTATGCTTACGGGCCGTTCTACCGCAATCCACTCGATCGCATCGTGCGGCGGTTCTCTTACGAACAGGTCTGCGCCCAAACCGGCCCTGCGCTTTTCATCGGCGCCACCAATGTGCGCACCGGCAAGATCCGGGTCTTCCAGCATGAAGAGATCACCACCGATGTGATCCTGGCCTCTGCCTGCCTGCCCACGCTGTTTCAGGCGGTTGAGATCCGCGATCCGAAAACGGGCACCTGCGAGGCCTATTGGGATGGCGGCTATACGGGCAATCCGGCGCTCTTCCCGCTGTTCCATCGGGATCTGCCCGATGACATCGTGATCGTGAATATCAATCCGCTGGAGCGGCCCGATCTTCCGGTCACGCCGCAGGAAATTCTCAACCGGATCAACGAGATCAGCTTCAATTCCTCGCTTCTGCGCGAGCTGCGCGCGATTCAGTTCGCGCGCACGCTTCTTTCGGAAGGAAAGGTGGAGCGTGGGGCGATGAAGGATGTGCTGATCCACATGATCGCCGATGACGATCTGATGCGCGATCTCAGCGTGGCCACGAAACTCGTGCCCTCGCCCTCCGTGCTTGCGGATCTCAAGGCGGCGGGCCGGGCGGCGGCGGAGGCATTCCTGGCCGATCACCGCGCCAAAATCGGGCGCGAAGCCAGCGTCGATCTGCGCGCGATGTTTAACTGACGCGTTCGATCCGCTCGGGCACCGCGTCGTTCGCGGGGTCTTTCGCGGCATCCTTCGGCGGTGCGGAGGCCGCCGCAGGCGCACGCACTTCTCGTGGCCCCGCTTCGCCCACACCGGAGGGATAGACAAGCCCCGCCGAAATGATGAGCTTGGCGGCATCTTCCACCGTCATATCCAGTTCGATCACATCCGATCGCGGCAGGAACAGCAGGAAGCCCGAGGTGGGGTTCGGCGTTGTCGGCAGGAAGACAGAGACTTTCTGCTCGTTCACCGGAATGCCCTGATCGATCTCGCCCTTGGCGGTGGAAGAGATGAAGGCAATCGCCCAGATCCCCTTGCGCGGATATTCCACAAGGCAGGCCTTGTCGAAGTTCCGATCCGCCTGGTTGAACACCGTCTCCGCGATCTGCTTCAGGCCGGAATAGACGGAACGCACCACCGGCAGGGTTTCCACCACCCCTTCCGCCCATCGCAGAAGCGAGCGCCCGATAAAGCCCTTGGCGACCCAGCCCACCAGCACGGTGAAGATGAGAAAGAAGATCACCCCCACACCGCGCAGGTTGATCCCGATATATTGCTCGGGAAGGAACCGGTCGGGCACCAGCGGCAGCACGAACCCGTCAATCCAGCCCACAACAGTCCAGATCAGCCAGATTGTGAGCCCGATCGGGGCGATCACGATCAGTCCGGCCAGGAAACTGTTGCGCAGGCCGCCCAAAACCGGGTGGCGGCGCTTCTTGGGCGCGGTGGCATCGTCAAAAGGCGTTGTCATGGGCCGGTTTTCCGGAGCTGGCGTGCCTAACACTTAGGCGGTTCCCCCCGCGATCACAATGGCCCCACCGCGCTCAGTCAGCCGGTTTCGCCCGACGCTATCGCGCAGGCGATTTCCGCGGCCAGCGCCGCATTGTTCAGCACAAGTGCGATATTGGCGGTCAGCGTCGCGCCCTCCGTCATCTCGAACAGCCGGTTAAGAAGGAAGGGTGTCACCGCCTTGCCCGCCACACCCGAAGCGCGCGCCTCGGCCTCGGCAGAAGCGATGAGTGGGGCCAGCACATCGGCCGCGATCTCGTCAGCCGCAGGGATCGGGTTCGCCACAAGCTGCCCGCCCGGCAGCCCCAGCGCGGCCCGTGCGCGGTGCGCGCTGGCAATCTCGCCCGCCGTATCGGCCCGAAGCGGCGCGCGCAGGCCGGAACTGCGCAACCAGAAGGCGGGCAGCGCATCCTGCCCCACCGCGATCACCGGCACGCCGAGCGTTTCCAGCACTTCCAGCGTTTTCGGCAGATCGAGGATCGCCTTGGCGCCTGCGGCCACAACGGTTACCGGCGTTTGGGCAAGCTCGTGCAGATCGGCCGAGATATCGAAGCTCGTCTCCGCGCCCCGGTGCACGCCGCCGATCCCGCCGGTGGCAAATACCGCGATCCCCGCGGCATGGGCGGCGATCATCGTGGCGGCCACGGTTGTTGCCCCCGTTCCGCCCCGGGCCATGCACACCGCCAGATCGGCGCGCGAAAGCTTGTCCACCACGCTGCGCCCCGCCAGATCGGCCAGCGCGGCATCGCTCAGGCCCACATGGAGCGTGCCGTCGATCACCGCGATGGTTGCGGGCACCGCACCGCCCGCGCGCACTTTGGCCTCGACCGCGCGCGCCGTCTCAAGGTTCTGCGGGGAGGGCATCCCGTGGGTGATGATCGTCGATTCCAGCGCCACGATCGGGCGGCCCTCGGCGCGGGCGGCAGCCACGTCATCGGAAAGCGCAAGGCCGGGGGGGAGGGGGGCGGTCATCGGGCAGGGGCCTTTCTGCAGGGGAACGCGCCCCTGATGCGCCGATGCGGCCCGGGCTTCAAGACCGCGCTGCGGGCACAGTCACCCCTCGGGCGCCGAGACATAGCGCGCCGCCGCCGCCACGGCTGCCGCAAGCGCTTCTGCGGGGCCCGCGCCGCCGCGCTCGGCCACGAGATGCGCCGCCATGAAGGTATCGCCCGCGCCGGTGACCCGCCGCACGGTAACGCTTGGCGGGCGCGCGATGGTGCAGCCATGGGGCCCGGCATCCGCCGCCACACCGCCGCCATCGGTCACCAGCACCCGCGCCGCGCCGCGCGCACAAAGCGCTTCTGCGGCGGCCTCGGCGGAGGGCACGGGCGTGCCCAGAAGCAGCCCGGCCTCTTCGAGATTGACGTAAAGCGAGGCATTGGGGCAGGCCAAAAGCGGCGTGAGCCGCGTGGCCTTGCCGGGCGAGGCCGGGGCGACCCGCAGATCGGCGGCGGCAAAGGCGGGATGGGCCGCGATCTCCGCCAGAAGCGCCTCGGTGAGGTTTCCGTCAAGCGCGATATCGCCCGCATATGGATCGGTGGCGCTGCCCAGCGGCCCGTCGATAAGCGGCGCGAGGATCCGTGCCCCGGCGGCTTCCAGCGAATGGGCATCGGCGATTGCGGCCACAAGCCCGCCCGCGCCCTCGATCGCCATGTAGCTATCCGTGGGCAGATCGGGATCGCGCAGCACATGGGTGATGTCGAGCCCCATTCCCGCGCAGGCCGCGATCAGCGCATCGCCTTCGGGATCGGTGCCGATTGCGGTGAGAAGCGTGGGCGAAAGGCCCAGGCCCTTAAGCGTAAACGCGATGTTCATGGCAACCCCGCCGGGCAGCCGGGTGATGCGCCCGGGCACATCATTGCCAAGCGCCATCGCCCGCGGCGCGCGCCCGATCGTATCCCACAGCACCGAACCGATGCAGAGGCAATCTGCCATCTTCGCGCCCCCCCGGGGTTTGCCCGCCGCAGGCCCTGCGGCGCGGGCCAACCCCTTGATTTTCGGCGGAAGGGCGCGGCGCCGCAAGCCCCTCATGGTGCGAGGATGAGGGTCATATGACCACAGATGGTGGTCATGCCGCCGCAGCTTTCTGCGATGATGGCAATCATTCCTTAGGGGATCGGCTGTTTTCTGGCCCCTTGGGGCGCATTGGCCCCGGTGGCGATGTTGGGGGCAGGCGATGGCGCAGAATGCTGGGCCGGGCGTGGTGGCAGGCACAGAGGCGGCCGCTTCAGCAAGCGCGGCATCGGGAACGCCCGGCGCGGCAGAGGCGGGGCAGGGCACGCGCGCCCGCATCCTTGCCGCCGCGGCGCGCGTTTTTCTGGCCGAGGGCTATCACGGCGCGCCGGTGGATAAGCTCATGGCCGCTGCCGGGCTCACCCGCGGCGCCTTTTATGCGCATTTCGAATCGAAAGAGGCGCTCTTTGCCGAGGTGATCCGTGCCGCGCCGCTTCTGGCCGTGTTGCGCGCCCGCAGCGATGCGGCGCCCGGCGCGCTGCGCGCAGGGCTGAAGTATCTCGCCCAGGCCGCGCTTGACCCCCGCCATGCCGCCACGCTCGGCGCCGGGGCCGGGATCGCCCAGCTTTTGACCGATGCCGCCAAACTGCCTCGCGCCCGCGCCGCCGTTACCGCGCTTCTGCACGATCTGTTGCACGAATGCGCGCGCGGGCTTGCCGCGGGCGATCCGCGCGCGGCGCGGGTGATCACATCGCTGGCCGGCGCCTGGGCGCTTGGCGGGGTCACAGAAGATGCAGCCCTGCGCGCAGAGCTCTTTCGCGGCGCCGCGCA
>JANQPC010000077.1 GCA_028285485.1 Paracoccaceae bacterium
CGTTACTACCACGCCGCGGATGCCTTTGCCGCCACGGCCGTTGCCGCCACCTTCGGGGGCAGGGTGCGGGATTTCACCGGGTTCTCCCCGAAGCCCGCCGAAGGCACGCTTGAGGTCTGGCTCTCTGGCCGGGCGCTTCCGCAAGCGGCGCGGCCCGTGCCCGTGGCGCCGCCCGCACCGGCAGTGCTGCCGCCCACATTGGCCGACCGGATGTTTGGCAGCGCGCTGCCGCAGCCGGAGCCCGGGAACTGAGCGCCCTGCGGCCATGACACCTGCCGCACGGATCGCCGCGGCGATCGATATCCTTGATGAGATCGGGGCGGGCGCCCCCGCCGAACGCGCGCTCACCCGCTGGGCACGCGGTCACCGGTTTGCGGGCTCGGGCGATCGCGCGGCCATCCGCGATCACGTGTTTGATGCGCTGCGCCGGCGCCGAAGCCTTGCGCGGCTTGGCGGTGGTGAAAGCGGGCGCGCCTTGATGCTGGGGGCGCTTCGGGCCGATGGCGCCGATCCCGATGCGGTGTTCAGTGGAGAGAGGTTTGCGCCGGCGCCGTTGACAGAGGCCGAGCGCCGATTTGAGCCCGCGCCAGAAACCGAGGGCGAGGTGCTTGATCTGCCGGACTGGCTGCTTGGCCCTCTGTCAGAAAGCCTTGGGCCTGATGTTTCCGCTGTTGCCCGCGCCTTGCGGCACCGCGCGCCGGTATTTCTGCGCGCCAACCTGCTCAAGACGGATCGCAAGGGCGCCATCGCGGCCCTCGCCGATGACGGGATCATCGCGGCCCCGCACCCGCTTTCCGACACGGCGCTGGACGTGACCGAGGGCGCGCGCCGCGTTCATGCATCGCGCGCCTATCGCGAGGGTCTTGTCGAGATCCAGGATGCGGCGAGCCAGGCGGTTGTGTCCGCGCTCGCCCATAATCTCGGTGGCGCGCGCGTGCTCGATTACTGTGCAGGCGGCGGCGGGAAGGCGCTGGCGCTCGCCGCTCTCGGGGCAAAGGTGACGGCGCATGACGCCGATGCGGGCCGGATGCGGGATCTTCCGGCGCGCGCCGCGCGGGCCGGCGCGCGGATCGCCACGGTGGCGCCCGGGGCCGCTTCGGGCCTCTTCGACCTTGTGCTCGCAGACGCGCCCTGTTCGGGGAGCGGCGCATGGCGGCGCCAGCCGGAGGCGAAGTGGCGCCTCAGCGCCGAACGGCTCGCGGCGCTCACCGCCATCCAGGCCGAGATTCTCGATGCCGCCGCCGCGCGGGTGGCACCCGAGGGGCGGCTCGCCTACGCCACCTGTTCGCTGCTGAATGCCGAGAACCATGCGCAGATCGAGGCCTTTCTCGCACGCAATGCGGGTTGGGAGAGGGCCGCAGATGATCTGCGCCTGACACCGCTTGACGGCGGCGACGGCTTCTATCTGGCGCAGTTGACGCGCTTGTCCGGCGGCGGATACACAACCTAAGGTGGCATTCTCAAAGGTGCTTAAGGGCGGATTAACGAATTCCACCCGAAATGGCGCGGCAGAGAATCGCGATCGAAGGGGGCGTATTTTTGGTGACGATGGCCGCAGGGGCGAAACGGCGCCCGGCAAAGCTCAAACACAGCCTGGCCGCACGGTCCGGGCAGCTTCTGGGCATTGGCGCCACGTGCCTGATCGCCTCGCACCTTCTGCGCGAGCCCACGATTGCGGCGGGTGTCTTCGCCGCCGGGGTGGCGCTTCTGGCCCTCGCGGCGCTTACCCAGCTTCTCCACCGCCGCCGCAGCCGTGCGGAAGAGACGCTTTTCAACGCGGTATCGCATTTTGTGGAGCTGGATGCCACGCCGAGCTTCACCACCGATGGAGAGGGCGTGATCGGCTACCAGAACGCAGCGGCGCGCGAGCGGTTCGGGGATAAGGAGGGCGCGACCCTCGTGGCCGTGCTGGGCGGGCATTTCGCCTCGCCCGCCGCAGTCCTTTTCCGGCTGCAGAACCGGGCCGATGCCAAGGGCGCGGCGCGCGAGGATGTGGCCACCCGGCGCGGCCACCTGCGCCTGGCGGTGCACCGAATCGGGCAGGGCGCGCTGCTCTGGCGCCTGGAGGATATTGCCGACCGGGGCATGGGCCGGGGCGCGGACAGTATCAGCCTTCCGATGCTGACCGTTTCCAAAACCGGAACAGTGCTCTTCATGAACGAGGCGCTGCGGCGGCTTGTGGGCGGGCGGCGCAAATCGCTTGATCGGATCTTCAAGCAGCTTCCCGTGCGCGACGGCGATATCGCAGAGATTTCCACACCCGAGGGCCCGTTGCGAAGCGAGGTTGTTGAGGTCAACGCGGCCGCGGAACGGCGCGAGCTGTATCTCGTGCCCGTGCGCACCGCCCGATCGGGCCCGGTGGCGGAGTTTGAGGGGCTGCCGGTGCCGCTGATGCGCCTGTCCACCGATGGCACGGTGCTGGAGGCCAACAGCGCGGCGCAGGCGCTTCTGGGCTATGCGCCAGGGGGCCGCGCGCGGCTTTCCGATCTGGTCGATGAACTCGGGCGCCCGGTGAAGGACTGGATCGCCGATGTGGCCGCGGGTCACAGCACGGGCAAGCCCGAGCGGGTGCGCGCCCATCGCGTGGCGCAGGATCGCTATGTGCAGGTTACGCTGGAGCTGCGCGAGGGGCCGGACGGCCCGGAACTGATCGCGGCGCTCAGCGATGCTACCGAGCTGACCACGCTTGAGGCACAATTCGTGCAAAGCCAGAAAATGCAGGCCATCGGCCAGCTTGCGGGCGGGGTGGCGCATGATTTCAACAATCTGCTCACCGCCATCGGGGGGCATTGCGATCTTCTGCTGCTGCGCCACGATCCCGGCGATGCCGATTTCGCGGATCTCGAACAGATCAACCAGAACGCAAACCGGGCCGCGGCGCTCGTGGGCCAGCTACTGGCGTTTTCGCGCAAGCAGACTCTGCAAATCCGAACCCTCGATCTGCGCGATACGCTGACCGAACTGACCCACCTTCTGAACCGGCTGGTGGGCGAAAAGGTCTCGCTCGAACTCAGCCCAGCCGATGATGTGCGCCCGGTGCGCGCCGACTCGCGGCAGCTGGAACAGGTGGTTGTGAACCTCGTGGTGAACGCGCGCGATGCGATGCCAGAGGGTGGCACGATCCGCATCCGCTCGCGCACCGAAACGCTGCGATCGGAGCTGCGGCGCGACCGCGCGATCGTTCCGCCCGGCATCTATTCGGTTCTCACCGTTGAAGATGAGGGCGAGGGGATCGCGGCAGCCCATCTGCCGAAGATCTTCGAACCCTTCTTCACCACCAAGCGCACCGGAGAGGGCACAGGGCTGGGGCTTTCCACGGTTTACGGCATCGTCAAGCAGACAGGCGGCTACGTCTTTGCCGATAGCACGCCCGGCCAGGGCACGTGCTTTTCGCTCTATTTCCCGGCGGACGAGACGGCGAGCGCAGCCTCGCTGCGCGCGGAGGCGGCGCCCGAGGCGCCCGTTCTGGCCGAAAGCGGCGCGATGCCAGCCGGTGTGGTGCTGCTTGTGGAGGATGAGGCGCCGGTGCGCGCTTTCGCCTCCCGCGCCCTGCGGCTTCAGGGCTTTACCGTACTGGAAGCGGCGAGCGCCGAAGAGGCGCTTGATCAGCTGAGCGATGACAGCCTGGCGGTGGATGTGTTCGTGACCGATGTGGTGATGCCGGGGATGGACGGGCCAAGCTGGGTGAGCGCGGCGCTGAAGCAGCGGCCCGATACGCGCGTAGTCTTCGTTTCGGGCTATGCCCAGGAAAGCTTTGCCAATAATCAGGCGCAGATCCCGCATTCAACGTTCCTGGCCAAGCCGTTTTCGCTGAACCAGTTGACGGAGACGGTTCAGCGCCAGCTTCACTGAGGGGCTCGCCTCGCCAGCGGGCCCGACCGGCCCTCATCCACAGCAAATCATGCGCAGACGAGGGCCCACACGCCCGCCGTTCCGCATGCGGCGCCGCTGCAACGCTAACACCTTGTTAACCATGCGCCCCTATAGCTGGAGTTAACAAACCGGTTGCCATGTTCTTGTTTTGATCCTATGCATCGCAACAAGAACACAAAGCGAACACTTGAGGCAGCCGGAGCGGCGATTGCCGCGCCAACATGGGTATGGAATAAGGAGCACAGAACGTGGCCACCGCAAGCATTCTCGACATGAGCGACAAGCGCAGCACCGACAAGCAGAAGGCGCTCGATTCAGCGCTGGCGCAGATCGAACGCCAGTTCGGCAAGGGATCGATCATGAAGCTCGGCGGCGACAGCCCCGCGCAGGAGATCGAGGCAACCTCCACCGGCTCGCTCGGGCTCGACATCGCGCTGGGAATCGGCGGCCTGCCCAAGGGGCGGATCGTGGAGATCTACGGCCCCGAAAGCTCCGGCAAAACCACGCTCACGCTTCACTGCGTGGCCGAAGAACAAAAAAAGGGCGGGGTCTGCGCCTTTGTCGATGCCGAACACGCGCTTGATCCGCAATATGCCAAGAAGCTCGGCGTGGATCTCGACGAGCTTCTGATCTCGCAGCCCGATACCGGCGAACAGGCGCTTGAGATCACCGATACGCTCGTGCGCTCCGGCGCCGTGAGCCTTGTGGTGGTCGATAGCGTTGCCGCGCTTACCCCGAAATCGGAGCTTGAGGGCGATATGGGCGATGCCACCGTGGGCGCCCAGGCCCGGCTGATGAGCCAGGCGATGCGCAAGCTCACCGGATCCATCAGCCGCTCGAAATGCATGGTGATCTTCATCAACCAGATCCGCATGAAAATCGGCGTGATGTTCGGCTCGCCCGAAACCACCACGGGCGGCAACGCGCTGAAATTCTATTCCTCCGTCCGGCTCGATATCCGCCGGATCGGCGCGATCAAGGATCGCGACGAGGTGGTGGGCAACGCCACCCGCGTGAAAGTGGTGAAAAACAAGGTTGCCCCCCCGTTCAAGCAGGTCGAGTTCGATATCATGTATGGCGAAGGCATCTCGAAAACGGGTGAGCTGCTCGATCTGGGCGTGAAGGCCGGCGTGGTGGAGAAATCCGGCGCCTGGTTCTCCTACGGCGATGAGCGGATCGGGCAAGGCCGCGAAAACGCGAAACAGTTCCTTAAGGAGAATGGCCGCATCGCCTTCGAGATCGAAGACAAGATCCGCGCGGCCCACGGGCTTGATTTCGACATGAGCCCCGAAGAGGCGGCGAGCGCGGATCTTGTCTTCGATCTCGAAGGCGATGCGGCCATTCTCCTTAAGGAACTGTTTCGCGTTTTCGCGGCCTTGCCCGATCCGCTCATC
>JANQPC010000106.1 GCA_028285485.1 Paracoccaceae bacterium
GCGGTGATCGCCATCGGCACCAACACCGATCCCTATCAGCCGATCGAGCGCGAATATGGAATCATGCGGCGCCTTCTGGAGGTGCTGCGCGATCACCGCCATCCGGTGGCGGTGGTCACGAAAGGCACGCTGATCGAGCGCGACGCCGATATTCTGGGCGAGATGGGGCGCATGGGGCTTGCGCGCGTTGGCATATCCGTCACCACGCTCGACCCGGCGGTGGCGCGGGCGATGGAGCCGCGCGTGCCGCATCCCGCGCGGCGGCTGGAGACGATCCGCGCCCTCACGGAGGCCGGCTGCCCGGTGCGCGTGATGGTTTCGCCCGTGATCCCGGCGCTGACCGACCATGAGCTTGAGCGCATCCTGGAGGCAAGTGCTGCCGCGGGGGCGGTCGCCGCAAGCTCGATCCTGCTGCGCCTGCCCGCCGAGGTTTCGCCGCTGTTTCGCGAATGGGTGGCCGAGGCCTTTCCCGACCGCGCGGCGCGGATCATGGGGCGGGTGCGCGAGCTTCATGGCGGACGCGATTACGATCCCGCCTTCGGTAAGCGGATGCGGGGGGAGGGGCCCTTTGCAGAGCTTTTCCGCCACCGCTTCAAGATCGCCATCAAGCGGCTGGGGCTGGTGGAGGAATTGCCAGGGCTGCGCACCGATCTCTTCGCGGCGCCGCCGCGGGCGGGGGATCAGCTGGAGCTGTTCTGAGCCAGCCGACCCTTGCACCGGGCGTGCATTTGCGGAAGCGGAGCGCCCGGCCTGCGCGTGCCACGGCCCGGTAGGCGCGGCACGCGGGATCATGGGCAGGCCGGTCACGGCTACGGGCGCGCGCGGCGGCGGCGCTGGCGGGTGGGCGCGGCGGCGCCATCGGTTCCGTCAGAGGCAGAGGAAAAAGCGCCGAGCGCGGTGGTGATCGCCTCCAGCGTGGGGCGCGGGCCGGGCGCGCGCGTCTCCAGCGCCGCGCGCATCTGTTCGAGATGCGCGGGCGTGGTGCCGCAGCAGCCGCCGATGATCGTGGCCCCGCAATCGCGGGCGAGAACGGCGTAATCCGCCATAAGCTCCGGCGTGCCATCGTAATGGATATGGCCATCGACATATTTCGGGATGCCCGCATTGCCCTTGGCAATCACGGGCCGCTCGGTGCCCTGGGCCGCAAAGCCAAGCACGGTGCGCAGAAGATCAGAGGCGCCAACGCCGCAATTGGCCCCGAAGGCCACGGGCGCGTGGGGGAGCTTTTCGACCATCGCGGCCATCGCCGCCGATGTCACGCCCATCATCGTGCGGCCCGCGGTATCGAAGCTCATCGTGCCGCACCAGGGCATGCCAGCACGGTGTGCGGCCTCCGCGGCGGCCTTGTATTCCTCGGGCGCAGAGATCGTCTCTACCCATAGAACATCGGCGCCGCCTTCCTTCAGCCCCTCGGCCTGTTCGTGAAACATCTCGACGGCAAGTTCATGGGTCAGCGCGCCCATCGGCGCCATGATCTCCCCCGTCGGGCCAACCGAGCCCGCCACGATCACATCGCGCCCCGCCGCATCGGCCACTTCGCGCCCGATCTCGGCGCCTGCGCGGTTCAGCTCGCGCACCCGGCTCTGCCCGTCATGAAGCGCCAGGCGCGAGGCATTGCCGCCGAAGGTATTGGTGAGAAACAGATCGCTGCCCGCCTCGACCGCGCCGGAATAGAGGCGGCGGATATCGTCGGGCCGGTCCACGTTCCAGAATTCAGGCGCGTCGCCCGAGGCGAGCCCCATATTGAAGAGGTTGGTGCCCGTCGCGCCGTCGGCCAGAATCCAGTCACGGGTTGCCAGCATCCGGCTCAGCGCATCGGCCATGGAGTGTCCTCACGAGAAAACGGCCGCAGGCCAGGCCGGCGGCGAATGGGCGCCTCATGCCACGCGCGGTGGACATGAGGCAAATGCATATTCATCAAGAAAATGATGAGGAAGGTTGAAAGAGCGGGGTCAGCCCGCCTCGTTCATCACCTGCTCTTTGGCCACCGGCACAAGCTCGGCCCGCTTGGCGCGGATTTCCTCGGCCGTCGTCTTGTCGCCCAGATCGCCCAGCACCTTGCGCACCACGTCTTCGTGGCCCGCCTCTTCGAAATCGGCCTTCACCACATCCTTGGCATAGCTGTCGGCCGCCTCGCCCGTTAGCCCCAGAAGCTCTGCCGCCCAGAGGCCCAGAAGCTTGTTGGTGCGCGCTTCGGCCTTGAACTGCATCTGCGCGTCATGGGCGAACTTGTTCTCAAAGGCATTTTCGCGTTCGTCGAAGGTGCTCACGGCCTCTCTCCCCGGCGTAATGATGGTCACCCTCCATATGCCTATGAGCGGGGCGATTGCCAAGAGCCCGTCCTTGCCCGCCCCCCCGCTTTGGCCTATAGGGCGCAGGTGTTAGGGGGCGGCGGAGCGATCCGGCCGCCCCGTCCCCATTTTTCTGGAGAGCCAATGGCACGGCGCAAGAAGGTCTACGAAGGTAAGGCCAAGATTCTGTATGAGGGCCCCGAACCCGGAACCTTCGTGCAGTATTTCAAAGATGATGCGACGGCCTTCAACGCCCAGAAGAAGGATGTGATTGACGGCAAGGGTGTACTCAACAACCGCTTGTCGGAGTTTTTCATGAAGGGGCTCACCCAGATCGGGGTGCCGAATCACTTCATTCGCCGCATCAACATGCGCGAACAACTCATTCGCAGTGTGGAGATTATTCCGCTTGAAGTGATCGTGCGGAACTTTGCCGCGGGCTCGATGACAGAGCGGCTGGGCATTGCCGAAGGCACCGCGCTGCCGCGCCCGATCGTGGAGTTTTGTCTCAAGGACGATGCGCTGGGCGATCCGCTGGTGAGCGAGGAACATATCATCGCCTTCGGCTGGGCCGGGCAGCAGGATCTCGATGATATGGTGGCGCTCGCGCTGCGGGTGAACGATTTCCTCTCCGGCTGTTTTCTCGCCGTCGGCATCAAGCTCGTCGATTTCAAGATCGAGGTGGGCCGGGTATGGGATGGCGATTTTCAGCGCCTGATCGTGGCCGATGAGATCAGCCCCGATTCCTGCCGGCTTTGGGATATCGAGACCGGCGAGAAGCTCGACAAGGATGTGTTCCGCAAGGATCTGGGCTCTTTGTCGGATGCCTATACGGAAGTGGCGCGCCGACTGGGGGTTCTGCCCTCGAACGTGACCCATGCGACAAAGCCCACGCTGATCAACTGACGCGCCCCCGGGGTGCGGGCGCGCGGGGTGAGTATTTTTGCCAAGATGAAGGCAGAGTTGCGCGTGGGGCCCCGCGGCGCTAGCACGGGCCCGAACGTGGCGGCGTGCGGGGGAACGGCATGAAAGCGCAAGTGGTGGTGATGCTGAAAGACGGGGTGCTCGACCCCCAGGGCGAGGCGGTGCGCCACGCGCTGGGAACCCTTGGATTTGAGGGCGTGGCGGGCGTGCGCCAGGGCAAGGTGATCGAGCTCGATCTCGCCGAGGGCACCACGGAAGCCACTGTGCGCGAGATGTGCGAGAAGCTGCTCGCCAATACCGTGATCGAAAGCTATCGCGTGGAGATGGGCTGATGCGCGCTGCGGTGCTTCGCGATTACAACGCCGATCTTTCGCTGGAGGATGTGCCGGAGCCCGATTGCCCTGAGGATGGCGTGGTGCTGAAGGTCAGCGCCTGCGGCGTCTGCCGGTCAGACTGGCATGGCTGGGTGGGCGAGCACCCGCGCGTCAAACCCGGCCAGATCGGCGGGCATGAATATTGCGGCGAGGTGGTCGAAGCCGGGCCGCTGGCCACCTATGCGGTGGGCGACATGCTGGTGGCCCCGTTTATTCTGGCCTGCGGCAAGTGCCCCGCCTGCCGGTCGGGCGACAGCAATACCTGCGGCAACCAGCGCCTGCCGGGCTTTGTGGAGCCCGGCGCTTTCGCCGAATACGTGGCCGTGCCCCATGATCACAACCTCGCCCGCCTGCCCGAAAGCCTGTCGCCCACCGTGGCCGCGGGGCTTGGCTGCCGGGTGACAACGGCCTGGCATGCGTTGACGGGCCGCGCCGCGCTGGCGCCCGGCGAATGGCTGGCGGTGCATGGCACGGGCGGCATCGGGCTTGCCTGCCTGATCCTGGGCCGGGCCATGGGGGCCCGCGTAATCGTGGTGGATGTGGTGGCCGAAAAGCTGAGCCATGCCATGGGCCTCGGCGCCGAAGCCGCGGTGGATGCCCGCAGCGGAGATGTGGCCCGGCAGATCCGCGAGATCACCGGCGGCGGCGCCCATGTGAGCATCGAGGCGCTTGGCATCGCGGCCACCACCAATGCATCGATCGAATGCCTGCGCCCGCTGGGCCGCCATGTGCAGGTGGGCATGCCCGTGGGCGAAACCGCGCGGATGGAGATCAACATGAGCGCCGTCTATCAGGGCAACCTGGCGCTTTACGGCACGCGCGGCATGCCGGCGTGGAAATACCCCTCGCTCCTGGGGCTGATCGAGGCCGGGCGGGTGGATATGGCGCCGATGATCGCGCGCGAGATCGGGCTTTCGGGCGTGTCGGACGAGCTGCGCGCCTTCAACGGGCCCACCCCGCCGGGGGTGGCGGTTGTGACCGATTTTCTGGCGTAACGGCGGCGGGCTGGCTAAGGCCCGCCCCGCCGGGCCACCCCGCAGCAGGCTGCCAGCGCGGGATCGCCCGCGCAGCAATCGTTCATCAGATAGTCGATCAGCGCACCGATCCGGGCGAAGGCCACGCGGTAGCGGATTTCGCGGGCATTCCGTTCTGCGGTGACGAGCCGGGCCTCGGACAGCGCGGTGAGGTGGAACGAGGCGTTGGAGGGCGTGGCGCCGATGGCCTTGGCCAGCGCGCCGGCGGCAAGCCCCTCGGGCCCGGCGCGCACAAGCGCGCGGATCGCGGCAAGGCGCGCGGGGTGTGCGAGCGCCGAAAGCGTGGCGAGCGCGTCGGGATCATCCATATTTCAATTTCTCTTGAAATGAGTGTCGCGGCTGGCTATTGATATTTCAACTCTGGTTGAAATGAAAGAGGGGCCGATGACGCTGACAGACCTTCTCACCGCGCTTGCCGACGCGCCGCAAGAGGCCGCCCTCGTTTTCGCCACATCGAAAGGCGAAATCGGCGCGGGCTATCACGTGACCGAGCTCCGCCATGCCGAGATCACCGGGATCGATTGCGGCGGCGTGGTCTCTCGCTGGGGCGAGGCGATCCTGCAACTTCTCGATGGCGGCGGGCGCGATCACATGGCGGTCGGCAAATTCCTGGCGATTACCGCGAAATCCGTAACGCAGGTGCCCGGGCTCAGCGCCGCGCCGTTGCGGGTGGAGTTTGCCCATGGCAATGCGGGAATGAGCATCTATGCGCTCGGGGAGGTTGCGGTGGAACGCGGCCGCGCGATGGTGACGCTCACGCCCGAACGCGCGCTGTGCAAACCCGCTGTGCGGGCGTTCGGGCCCGAAGCGGCGCATTGCTGCGGGGCCGGGGCGGTGGAGACGGCCTGCTGCGGCTGAGCGCCTGCGCATGACCGCGGTTTCCGCTGGCGCTTCGCCGCGCTTCGGGGCATCACTCGCCCCATGAAAGCCGCTGTCATCGTTTTCCCCGGATCGAATTGCGACCGCGATCTGGCCGTTGCCTTCCGCGGCGCGGGCATGGATGTGGCGATGGCCTGGCACAAAGACACCGCGCTGCCCGAGGGCGTGGATCTGGTGGGTGTGCCCGGCGGCTTCTCCTTCGGCGATTACCTGCGCTGCGGCGCTATCGCGGCCCGCTCGCCCATCGTGAGCGCCCTTGCGGCCCATGCAACGCGGGGCGGCTATGTGCTGGGCGTGTGCAACGGCTTTCAGGTGCTGACCGAAACCGGAATGCTGCCGGGCGCGCTGATGCGCAATGCCGGGCTCAAATTCGTCTGCCGCACGGTGGGCCTTCGGGTGGAAACCGCCGAAAGCGCGTTCACGGCCTGCTACGCGGCGGGCGATGAGATCGCCGTTCCCGTGGCCCATCATGACGGCAATTACATCGCCGATCGCGAAACGCTTGCGGCGCTGACCGCCGAAGACCGGATCGCCTTCCGCTACACCGAAGAGGTGAATGGCGCGACCGATCGTGTTGCAGGGATCTTGTCGCCAAACCGCCGGGTTCTGGGCCTGATGCCCCATCCCGAGCGCGCGGTGCATGAAACGCACCCCTCCACCGATGGTGCAGCGATGTTTCAAAGCCTTGCGCGCGCGCTTGTGGATGCTTGAGCGCCAAGGCGTTCGCGCATACTCTTAAACCCATGGCTGAGCAGGCAACCGCGCGCGGCGATATCGAACCGGGCGCCATTTGGCGCATCCGGATCATCTTCATCGTGTTCATCGCGATTGCGGTCTCTGTTGTCTGGATCACCAACTACTTTCTGACGCAGCGGTTCACCGATACCACGCGCAACCGCGCCGAGGTGCGGCTGGCGCTGTATTCGGGCAACCTGCAAAGCGAATTGCAGCGGAACTCGGTGGTGCCGCTTCTGCTGGCAAGCGACCCCACGCTGATCGGCGCGCTCAATTCGGGCGATTATTCGCAATCCACCCCGCGGCTTATCAGCTACCGCGATGAGATCGGCGCGGCCGATATCGTTCTGCTCGATTCAGATGGCCGCACGGTGGCGGCGACCGAGCGGCACCTGCTGGGCAGCAGCCGGCGCTCGGAGCCTTATTTCGTGGGCGCGCTCCGTTCGAATGATACTGTTTTCACCACCTCGCGCACCGATAGCGGGCGCATCAGCTTTTCATACTCCCGCCGGATCGATGTGGGGGGTGAAACGCTGGGCGTGATCGTCGTGCGCGTGGATCTGGAGAAGTTCGAAGCCGCGTGGTCGGGCTTCTCCGATGCGGTGATGGTCACCAACTCCCAGGGCGAGATCATCCTGACCACCGAGAACCGCTGGCGCGGGCTGACGGAGGAAGAGGCGCTTGCGGCCCGCTCTGCCCCCACGGCGATCCAGCGCGCGGTTGAGGTGACGGCGGATTGGACGACGCTGCCGGTGGATGCGTTCCTGCGCGCCGATGCGGTGCTGCGCCAGGAAGCGCTTATCGGCTTTCAGGGCTGGCGGATGACCTCGTTCACCACCTATGCCAGCGTGCGCGAGCGCGTGAACACGGTGATCGCGCTCGAAATCATGCTGTTTTCGATTCTGCTGGCGGGCGCGTTCTACGTGGTCAGCCGCCGGGCGCAGACGCGATCGGTTGTTTACCAGCAGGAGTCGGCAGAGCTTCGCTTGCTTAATGAAGCGTTGCAGCGGGAAATTGCCGAGCGTGAAAAGGCGGAAAAGAACCTCGAAGTGGCCGAGCAAACGCTGCAGCAAAGCTCCAAGCTCGCGATCCTTGGCGAGATGTCTGCCGCGGTCAGCCATGAGCTCAATCAGCCGCTCGCCGCGATGAAAACCTATCTGGCCGGCGCCAAGCTTCTGCTTCATCGCAACCGCCCCGATGAGGCGCTGAGTTCCTTTCAGCGGATCGATGACCTGATTGAGCGAATGGGCTCGATAACACGGCAACTTAAGAGTTACGCAAGAAAGGGCGGGGAGGCGTTCGAACCGGTCGATATCCGCGCCGCCGTGAGCTCGGCTTTGGAGATGATGGAGCCGCAGCTGAAAAGCCGCGACGTGCAGATCACCCGCACCTTGCCGCGCGAGCCCGTGGTGGTGATGGCAGACCGGATTCGGCTCGAACAGGTTCTCATCAACTTGATGCGCAACGCCCTTGATGCCACACGTAAAGTTGATGTTCCAGCCATCGAGATTCTCGTCACCGGCGGCGAGAAAGCGCTTATTTCCGTGCGCGACAACGGCATGGGGATCGACGATCTCGACGCATTGTTCGAGCCCTTCTATACCACCAAGGCCCCGGGCGATGGGGTGGGGCTTGGCCTCGCCATCTCCTCGGGCATCGTGAATGATCTTGGCGGCCGGCTAACTGCCCGGAACGGCCGCACCGCGGGCGCAGTGTTCGAAGTGTTGTTGCCCATCCACAAGGAAGAGCCGCAAGCGGCCGAGTGAGGAACCCATGACGCAAGCGATGAAGATCGCAATCGTCGACGACGAACAGGATATGCGGCAGTCGATCAGCCAGTGGCTGGCGCTGTCGGGCTTTGACACCGAAACCTATTCCAGCGCCGAGGACGCGCTGAAATCGGTGGGCGCCGATTACCCCGGTGTGGTGGTCAGCGATATCCGGATGCCCGGAATGGATGGAATGCAGTTCCTCAAACGGTTGATGAGCGTGGATAGCGGGCTTCCGGTGATCATGATCACCGGCCATGGCGATGTGCCGATGGCGGTGGAGGCGATGCATATCGGCGCCTACGACTTCCTTGAGAAGCCGTTTAACCCCGACCGGATGACCGAACTGGCCAAGAAGGCCACCACGACCCGACGCCTCACCCTTGATAACCGCGCGCTGCGGCGCGAGCTGTCCGACGGCTCTGGCATGATGTCAAAGCTCATCGGCGCCTCGCCGGTGATGGAACGGCTTCGCGAGGATATCCTCGATCTTGGCCAGGCCGACGGCCACGTGCTGATCGATGGCGAAACCGGCACGGGCAAAACGCTTGTGGCCCACGCGCTGCACGCCGTGGGTGCGAACCCGGGCCGCAAATTCGTGATCTTCTCCTGCGCCAGCCAGGACGAGGAGGCGCTTGGCCGCCGCCTCTTTGGCCCGATGGAAGAGGGCGGGCTTCTGCCGCTGGTGGAAGAGGCCCGCGGCGGCACCCTGGTGCTGGAAGATATCGATGCGCTGCCGCAATCGCTTCAGGGCCGGCTTCTGAGCTGGATCAACGATCAGGGCTCGCCCGCCGAAACCCGCATTTTCGCGATCTCGAACCTGCAGGAGCAGGGCAAGAGCTGCGAAGACGTGCTGCGCCCCGATCTTTACTATCGCCTCGCGGCGATGAAGATCACTTTGCCGCCCCTGCGCGCGCGCGGTGAAGACATCCTGATGCTTTTCACCAAGCTCAGCGAACGGTTCGCCGATGAATACGGCTGCGATACGCCCGAGATCGGCGCGCAGGAGGCTGCGCAGCTTCTCCAGGCGCCCTGGCCCGGCAATGTGCGCCAGCTCATCAACATCGCCGAACGCGCGGTGCTGCAGAACCGCCGCGGCTCGGGCACCATCGCCTCGCTCCTGATGGCCGATAACGAGGCCGTGGAACCCACGATGACAACCGAGGGCAAGCCGCTGAAGGAATATGTGGAAGCCTTCGAGCGCATGCTGATCGACAACACCATGCGCAGGCACAAGGGCTCGATCTCGGCGGTGATGGATGAGCTGCGCCTGCCGCGCCGCACGCTGAACGAGAAGATGGCGAAATACGGGTTGCAGCGCTCCGACTATCTGTGAGGCATGCGCCTAGTCAGCCTGAATGCCTGGGGCGGGCAGGAATGGCCCGCACTCTCGCACTGGGTTCGTGAGATCGGCGCCGATATTCTCTGCCTGCAGGAGGTGATCCGCGCGCCCGAACGCGCGCCCGACTGGCTGACCTATACCGATGCCGAACGCAGGCTGGCGCAACGGGCGGATCTATATTCCGATATTTCGGCCTGCCTGCCCGGATACCAATCGTTCTTCGCGCCCTCGGCGCGGGGCAGCCTGCAGGATGATGCGGGCCGGGAGTATGCAAGCGAGCACGGGCAGGGCATCTGGATTGCCCCGCATCTGAGCGTGCTGGACTATCGCCAGGGCTATCTGCACGGGTCTTACCGCGCCGATGGTTGGGGGCCGTTGCCGCGCCCGCGGGCCATAAACGGAGCGCGCATCTTCGATCCGCGCTCCGGCGCCCGGGTGGGCTTTGCGAATGTGCATGGCCTTCACAGCGGCCAAGGCAAGAGCGATAGCGCCGAACGCGCCAGGCAATGCGAAACGCTCTTGCGGTTTGTCGAGCCGCTCCACCACGACGGGGAGGCTTTTGTAATTGCAGGGGATTTCAACCTCCTCCCCGAAAGCCGCAGCTTCGCGGCGCTTGCAGAGGCGGGGTTCACCGATCTCGTCACCACCCGCGGGCATACCGACACCCGCACCTCGCTTTACCCAAAGCCCCAGCGCTATGCCGATTACCTGCTGGTGAATGCCCAAGCAGAGGTGACGGCCTTCGACGTGCCCGCCACGCCGGAGGTTTCCGATCATCGCCCGCTGATCCTCGATTTCGCCGCCCCGCCCGCCGCGTGAGGCGCACCATGCCTCCGGCGGGAGTATTTCCGCCAAGATGAAGGGCCGGCGGCGGGCGCGAATTTGGTGATTGTCAAAACCGGGCGGCGAGTCTTATGTTGGGAGAGCGGGCGGGTCACGGTTTCGCGTGGACCCGCCCGCCTATGGTTTCGCAGTTTGAAATGCGTCACGGCAGATACCGGGCTGTTTCAAAACGCAAAAGTCAGGTCGCAAGGCCGAAGGATTGCCCCCGCCGCCCTGTTGCGGTGCGTGGCGGGCAACGATCACAGGTGCCGCTCGAACGGCATCGGAGAAGAAACGCGATGACGCGAGTGGGCACGGGATTGAGCAGGGCAGGGGGCGCGCGCCGCCCCGCACCTTCGCGTTCCGGCCACCCCATCGCCTCAGCAAGCCGCCGATACCCAACGCTCGCGCCCCCTGGCGCGCCACCGGATGTTCGGCGCCGAAAGCACATATGGCAAAGAAAATGCTCATCGATGCCACCCACGCGGAGGAAACCCGCGTTGTGGTGGTGGACGGAAACAAGGTTGAGGAGTTCGACTTTGAATCCGAAAACAAGCGCCAGCTCGCCGGGAATATCTATCTCGCGAAAGTAACGCGGGTCGAACCTTCGCTTCAGGCTGCCTTCGTGGATTACGGCGGCAACCGGCACGGATTTCTGGCCTTCTCGGAAATCCACCCCGATTACTACCAGATCCCCGTCGCAGACCGTGAGGCGCTGCTGGCCGAGGAAATGGAGATCGCGCGCGCCGAGGCGGAGGCCGAGGATGCCGATGCCAAGCCCAAGCGGCGCCGGGGCCGCGGCCGGGGCCGCGCGAAGGCCGAAACCGCGAAAACGGCGGATGCGGTGGAAACCCAGGACGTGGCGCTGCCCGAGGGCGACGGGGCGGACGAGGCGCCCGCGATCCCCGGAATGGATGTGGTCGAGCCCGAGGGCGATGGCGACACCGCGCTGGCCGTGGATGAAGAA